>PXUB01000031.1:0-28904 GCA_003009755.1 Thermoplasmatales archaeon SW_10_69_26 | reverse complement strand
GCGTTGTCGCCGAAGTTGAGCTGGGGCAGGCCGCGGAAGCTGCGGACGTAGGCGTTGTCGATGGTGAGGATGTCGCCTTCGGCGAAGTCGAAGTCCTCCCACGCGGTGTAGGGGATACGGCCGCTCTCGTCGGCGATCTCGCCTTCCCAGAGGGTCTGGGGGTCGCCGCGGACGGTGACCTCGCGGCTGTCCTTCGACAGCACGCGCCCGGTCACCGACACCGCGCTCATGCCGGCCTCGAGGTCGCCGACATCGGCGTCGGAGGTCGAGGGCGTGCGGGCGTCGGCGGGCACCTCGATGTCGTCGGCGATCTCGGTGACCTGGGCGTGGTCGCCGACGTTGATCTGGGGGGCGTCCCGCCACTCGGTCACGTAGGCGTCCTCGATCTCGAGCACCTGGCCGGGCTCGATGTCGAGGTTGCGCCAGGAGGTGTAGTCGACGACGCCGGTCTCGTCACCGAGCTCGCCGGACCAGATCGTCTTCTCCTCGCCGCGGGCGGTCACCTCGCGCTCGGTCACGGACAGGACCTTGGCGCGCACGTTCACGTTCTCGTCGTCGATACCGATCTCGCCGATCTGCTTGTCCTCGGTCGGTGACGGTTCCGTGGACCCCCCAGCCTCGGAGCTTTGCTGGGGTAGGGTCTGCTCGAGGTCGCGCTTGGCTTGGTGCAAGGGGACCCCGTGATCGAGGTAGCGTTGCAACTCCTCGCGGATCTCGTCTTCGTCAACGTCGTCGAGCTTCCGGGCGAGTTCTTCGATGGTGGAAGCGATGTCCTCGTCGGAGGGCAGCGGGAACACCTCCCTGCCGGCAGAGGGTCCTCCCGTATGAAAAGCATCCCAGGGTACCCGAAAGTAACGTCCAGTGCATCCCCTGTTTCGGGTGGAACCGGCCCGGCCGTCAACTGTCCTTGTACTTCATCAGTTCGGCCAAGTCGAAGTACGTGTCGCACTCCTTGCACTTGTACTTGTTATTCAGGATGGGGACGACGGCGCGTTCCTCGCATTCTGGGCAAGGGTCGACCATGAAAGACCTCGGCGTTGCACTGTAGCAGCGCCGTGTTTTAAAGGGTTTCGTGATAAGCCCAGGTCCCACGCCTCCGTCACCGCATCCCCCAGACCCCGACACGACCCTCGCGGACGAGGTCCATCGTCTGATCCTCGATCTCCCGGCACCACCAGGCTTCGGCGAGCCCGATCGCGGCCCGGGCTCCGATAGCCAGGCCGGTGGCGGCGACGGTGAGGATGGCGAAGGCCCCGTAAACGTCGAGCAGCGCGAAGGCCGGCAGCTGGAACCAGGCGGCGATCAGGACGGCGGCGTTGGCGGCCACGAGCCCCGCGCCGGTGGCGCGACCGATCGTGACGTGGCGGGCGCCGGCGCGCTGGGCGGTCTCGCCGATGTCGGGGGCACCGATCGCCGAGTGCATCCAGTCGGTCCAGCTCTCGCGCAGGCTCTGGCCCCACGTCTGGACGACGCGCCAGCCGACGAGGCCACCGATGGCCAGCCCGGCGACCAAGCTACCTGCGTACGACCAGACGAAGGCCCCCACGCGGCCGGGGTCGAGCATCTCGGCGACGAAGCCGCCGGTTAGGCCGGCGAGCGTGAGTGGGATCAACGCGAGCAAGCCTCGCCGTTGTCCCTCGTCGAGCCGGTTCAGGAAATCCTGCGAGACGCCGAAGGGCATGCACCCATCCCAAAGGAACCCAGGAAGGCGGCTCGTTGAAAGGGTTGCGGTTCGCGACCGGTCACTTGCCTGCGTCCTCGATGCCGGCGACCAGCTCGCGCGCCAGGTCGCCGACGGCCTTGGGGTCCTCGCGGTCGAGGATCTCGTCGACGAAGGCGGACCCGACGACGACGCCGTCGGCGCCGGCTTCGACGAGGTGGCGGGCGTGGTCGCCGCGGGAGACGCCGAACCCGACGGCGAAGGGCGTGCCCTGGTCGTCGGCGATCGGGGCCACGCGTTCGACGAGCTCGACCGTGCGGGGATCCAGCCTCTCGCGGGCGCCGGTCGTGCCGAAGAGCCCGACGACGTAGAGGAATCCGCGCGTCGACCGGGTCACCGTCGCCAGCCGCTCGTCGTCGGTGGCGGGCGAGGCCAGGAACACCTGATCGAGCTCGTCCAGGCCGGTGCTGTGGCGGGCGGCCTCGGGTGGCTGGTCGGCCAGGATCGCGCCGTCGGCGCCGGCCTCCGTCAACCGCTGGTCGAAGCGATCGTAGCCGATGCGGTGGACGATGTTGGTGTAGGTCATCGGGACGATCGGCACGTGCGGGTGGCGGTCGCGCAGCTCGGCGATCGCCTCGATCACGTCGGGCGGGCGCACGCCCTCGGCGAGGGCTTCGGTGACGGCGGTCTGGATCGTGGGCCCGTCGGCGATCGGGTCGCTGAACGGGATGCCGACCTCGAGCACGCTGACGCCGGCGTCGACGAGGGCGTCGGCGTAGGCGAGGAACCGCTCGCGGTCGGGGTGGTCACCGACGAGGTAGGCCACCAGGCCGGGCTCGTCGAGCGCGCCCTCGAGCCGCGTCACGCGATCTCCCCCATGTCCATCTCGTCGCGTAGCGTGTGCACGTCCTTGTCGCCGCGGCCGGACAGCGTGAGCGCGACGACGTCGTCCTCCGCGAATTCGTCCCCCGCTTCGCGGAGGTAGGCCAGCGCGTGGGCCGGCTCGAGCGCAGGCAGGATGCCTTCCGTCTCGCACAGCCAGCGGGTCGCCGCGAGCGCGGCCTCGTCGGTGGCGGCGACGTACTCGGCGCGGCCGGTGTCCTTGTAGTGGGCGTGCTCGGGGCCCACCGCCGGGTAGTCGAGCCCGGCGCTGACGGAGTGGGGCTCGGTGACTTGGCCGTCCTCGTCCTGCAGCAGGTAGGACAAGGCGCCGTGCAGCACGCCCTCCTCGCCGGCGACGAGGCTGGCGGCGTGCTCGTCGGTGTCGGTGCCTTCGCCGCCGGCTTCGACCCCGATCAGGCGGGTGTCGTCGTGGCGCAGCGGGTAGAAGGTGCCCATCGCGTTGGAGCCGCCGCCGACGCAGGCGATCGCCGCGTCCGGGATCCGACCGGTCTGTTCGAGGGATTGCTCGCGCAGCTCGCGACCGATGACGGCCTGGTAGTCGCGCACCATGCGCGGGTAGGGGTCGGGACCGACGACGCTGCCCAGGCAGTAGTGCACGTCGTCGACGTCGGCGACCCAGGTGCGCATGGCTTCGTTGACGGCGTCCTTGAGGGTGGCGGCGCCGGCCTCGACGGGTTCGACGTCGGCGCCCATCAACCGCATTCGGAAGACGTTGAGCTGTTGGCGTTGGATGTCCTTGGCGCCCATGTAGACGGTGACGTCGAGGTCGAGGGCGGCCCCGGCCATCGCGGTCGCGACGCCGTGCTGGCCGGCGCCGGTCTCGGCGATCATCTCGGATTTGCCCATCCGGCGCGCCAGCAGGGCCTGCGCCATCACGTTGTTGAACTTGTGCGCGCCGCCGTGGACGAGGTCCTCGCGTTTGAGGTACACCTCGGCCCCGATCTCCTCGGAGAGGCCGGGCGCGTGCGTCAGCGGGGTCGGGCGGCCGCCGTACTCGGCGAAGATCCCCTCGAGCTCCTCGCGGAAGGCTCGATCGGCCATCGCCTCGTCGTGGGCCTGGCCCAGCTCCTCGAGCGCGGCCCACAGCGTCTCGGGCACGTAGCGGCCGCCGTGGTGGAGGAAGTAGCCGTCCTTGGGCTCGTCGACGGGGTCGCTCACGACCGGGCCTCCCAGGCGGCTTGCACGAAGGCTTGCATCTTGTCGGGGTCGTTGGCTTCGTCGGTCTCGATGCCGCTGGAGACGTCGACGCACCAGGGGTCGACGGTCTCCACGGCCTCGGCGACGTTGTCGATCGTCAGCCCGCCGGCGAGCACGGTGCCGATCGCGATCGACCGGCGGACGTGGTTGGCGTGGCCCCAGTCGATCTGCTCGCCGTGGCCGCCGTACCCGGCTTCCAGGGCGTCGAGCACGACGGCGTCGGTCCCCGCCTCGGCGTAGCGGTCGACCTCGGCGATCGTCTCGTGGGCCTCGTCGGTGAGGCCGACGGCCTTCCAGATGTCTGCGTCGGTGTCCTCGCCGATCTCGGCCAGCTTTCCGGGCGCGATGTCCCCGCTGGCCTGCAGCACGTCGGCGGACGTCTTCTCGATCGCTTCGCGGGCTCGATCAGGCTCGTCGCTGGGGGTCACGATCACGGTCGTCAGCTCCTCACTGGCCTGGTCCACGAGGTCGGCCGCCTCGCCCAGGTCCAGGTTGCGGTGGCTTTCGGGGGCCTGCACGATGAAGCCGCCGTGTGTGGCCTCGGCCTCGATGGCGGCGTCGACGTCGGCCTCGGTCTGCAGCCCGCATAGCTTCACGTTCACGATGGGTGTCCTCCGCGCAAGGCACGTAGACGTTGGGTCGGGTCCTCGGCTTCCATGAGAGAGGTGCCGACGAGCGCGCCGTGGGCGCCGTCGGCGACGGCTTGCTCGACGTCCGCGCGCGTCTCGACGTCGCTGAGGTGGAGCGCCGGGACCGGGAGCTGGCGGTCGGCCAGCAGGTGACGGGTGCGTTCGGGATCGATGGCCAGCGTGTCCAGATCGCGCACGTTGACGCCGATCGCGTCGGCGCCAGCGGCCAGCGCCTGCTCGAGTTCGTCCGCGGTGACGACCTCGGCCAGGATCTCGAGACCGCGGTCGTGGGCGTCCTGGCAGGCTTGCTTAAGCGTGTAGTCGGTGTAGCCCTCGCGGGGCAGGCGGGCGATGGCGAGCACGGCGGAGGCACCCCAGGCCTCGGCGGCCTGGATCTGGCGCTCGTCGACGAGGAAGTCTTTCATCAGCAGCGGCCGTCCGGCGGCCCCGGCCTCGCGCAGGTTGGCCAGCGATCCGTCGAAGTGGTCGGGGTCGGTGAGGACGCTGATGCCGGCGGCCCCGCCCTCGGCGTACCAACGGGCTTGCTCGGCGGGGTCGACGGATCGCGGGATCGTGGGTGGCGATCGCGTCGGCCAGCGAGCCGGTGGGCTCGATCGGCTCGGCCGGGCGCTCATCGTAGAAGCCGGCGGCCAGCCGCTCGTGCGTGGCGTCGACGAGCTTCCTCAAGGTGCCAGACATGCGTTGGTCACCATCTGGCGGTCCCCTGAGGTGGCCGACCTCGTCCCGTCCATCCCCGGCCTGGACCGAACTGAGGACCCATCGGCATGCGATCAGGATGGGAGCTGCGGTTCCTTCTTCGCCTTCGAACCTCACGAGGGCGGCGAGAGGTTGACACGGGCCTCATACCTCGTTGCTGGCCTCGATGTAGCGCTCCAGGGTGTCGATCGCGCGGCCATCCTCGACGACCTCGCGCGCCAGGTCGACGCCGGCGGCGGGATCGTCGACCTCGCCGGCCCCGTAGAGGGCGACGCCGGCCTCGGCGACCACCATCTCCAGGCGGGGGCCCTCTTGGCCTTCGAGGATCTCGCGGAGCAGGTCGGCGGCTCGGTCGGGCGGCACGCCGGAGACCTCGCTGACGTCGGCGCTCTCGACGCCGAGCTCGGAGGGGGTCAGGTGGCCGGTCGTGACCTCGCCGGCTTCCACGCGAGCATAGCGGGTCGGGCCGACGATGCTGACCTCGTCGAAGCCGGGCGCGCCGTGGACGACGACGCCGTCGATGCCGACGAGGCTCATCGTCTCGGCGACCTCGCGCACGAGCTCGGGGCGGCCGACGCCGACGAGCTGGTGCGTGGGTCGGGAGGGGTTGGTGAGCGGGCCCAGGATGTTGAACACCGTCGGGACGCCCAGCTCGCTGCGCGGGCCAGCGGCGTACCGCATCGCCGGGTGGAAGGTGGGAGCGAACAGGAAGGCGAACCCGACCTTGTCGAGCAGCGAGGCGACGCCGTCGGGCTCGAGTTCGATGTCGGCGCCCAGCGCCTCGAGCACGTCGGCGCTGCCGGAGGGGCTGGTGACGCTGCGGTTGCCGTGCTTGGCGACGGGCACGCCGGCGCCGGCGACGATGAAGCCGGCCGTCGTGCTCACGTTGAAGCTCTTGACGAGCGCGCCGCCGGTGCCGCAGGTGTCCATCAGTCGGTCGAGGCCGTGGTCGACCGAGCGTCCGGCCTCGCGCATGGCTTGGGCGAACCCGGCCAGCTCGCCGGTCGTCGGTTGGCGCAGCTTGTAGGTGCCCAGGAAGGCGCCGATCTGGGCTTCGGTGGCTTCGCCGGCCATCATCTCGGCCATCAGGTCCTCGGCGCTGGACTGCTCGAGGAGGTCGCCGAGCAGTACGCGTTTCAGTTCGGGTAGGGCTTGGTCCTCGCTCATCTCTCGATCGTCTCCAGGAAGTTGTGCAGGATGTCGTCTCCGGCGGGGGTGAGGATGCTTTCGGGGTGGAACTGGACGCCCTCGATCGGGTGCTCGGTGTGGCGGACGCCCATCAGCTCGTCCTCGTCGCTGGACGCGGTCGCCTCGATGTCGGCGGGCAACGAGCCCTCCTCGACGAGCAGGCTGTGGTATCGTCCCGCCTCGAAGGGGTCGTCGATGTCGACGTAGACCCCCTGCCCGTCGTGGCTGACCTGGCAGGATTTGCCGTGCATCAGCCGGGGGGCCTGGACGACCTCGCCGCCGTAGTGGTGGACGAAGCCTTGCATACCCAGGCACACGCCGAGGATCGGCGTCGTGGGGCCCAGCTCGATCAACGCGTCCCGGCAGACGCCGAAGTAGTCGGGGTCGGCGGGGTTGCCGGGGCCGGGCGAGATGACGATGCCGTCCGGGTCGAGGCGCTCGATGCCGGCCAGATCGACGTCGTCGTTGCGCTTCACCGTCACCTCGGCTCCTTGGGCGCCGATCGCCTGGACGAGGTTGTAGGTGAACGAGTCGTAGTTGTCCAGCACCAGGACGTGGGGGCCGGTCACGTCCAGCCCCCCTTGCCGGTCAGGGCCTCGAGCATGGCTTCGCCCTTGGCTTCGGTCTCCTCGAACTCGCGCTCGGGGTCGCTGTCGGCGACGATGCCGGCCCCGGCGCGGATCTCGACGGTGCCGTCTTGGGCCCAGGCCGAGCGGATCGTGATCGCGGAGTCGACGTTGCCGTTGAGGCCCAGGTAGCCGATGCAGCCGGCGTAGGGACCGCGGGCTTGGCGTTCGAGTTCGGCGATCAGCTCCATCGATCGGACCTTGGGGGCGCCGGACACGGTGCCGGCGGGGAACAGGGCTTGCAACGCGTCGAGCCCGTCCTCGTCCTCGGCCAGGTCGGCCCCTACGCGGGACACCATGTGCTGGACGTGGCTGTAGCGTTCCACCTGCATGAGCTGTTCGACCTCGACCGTGCCCGGCTGGGCGACCTTGCCGACGTCGTTGCGGGCGAGGTCGACGAGCATCGCGTGCTCGGCGCGTTCCTTCTCGCTGGTCACCATCTCGCGCTCGTAGGCGCGGGTCTGGGCCGGCGTGTCGCCCAGCGGGCGCGTGCCGGCGATCGGGTCCGTCTCGATGCGGCCCTCCTCGACGCGGACCAGCATCTCGGGTGAGGCACCGAACACGCCCCGGTCGTCGAACGAGAGGAAGAACATGTACGGGCTCGGGTTGATCGCCAGCAGCTGCTCGTAGGCGTCGACGGGGGAGCCCTCGAAGCTGGCCTCGAAGCTGCGCGACAGCACCGTCTGGAAGCTGTGGCCCTCCTGTACGTAGTCTTGCAGGTCGGCCACCGTGGAGGTGTAATCCTTGCGGGGTGGCTGGGAGGACAGCTCCCCGATCTGGAAGCCTGATCCGGGATCGCCCTCGCGCGCCGCCGTCAGGGGGAGCTCGTGGCTGCGATCCTCGTCTTGGGTGAAGTAGAAGCAGCTGCGCCGTTCGTGGTCGTAGATGACGCCGTCGAGGAACAGGCCCAGCTCGGCGTCGGGGAACCGGCCCACGGTCCCTTGGTGGCTCGTCCTCGGCAGGTCCTCGAGCTGGGCGGCGTACTCGTAGCCGAGGTAGCCGACGAGCCCGCCGTTGAAGGCGTAGCCGTCGTCCTCGTCGGTGCGGTGGCCGTCGAGCACGCGGCGTGGCGCGTCGGCGGGCCGGCCCTCGAGGGGGTCCCCGTCGAGGCGAGCCTCGTCCCCGTCGATGCGCAGCCGGGCTCGGGGCTGGAACCCGAGGAAGCTGTAGCGGGCCAGCCGGCGGGGGCCTTCCGCGCTCTGCAGCAGGAAGGCATCCCCGTGCTCGCGCAGCTCGGCGAGCAACTGGACGGGGTCGGGCGGGTCCTCGATCGGGACGCGCTGCATCCACCACGACACCATTCGGTGAACTATATAGTACTTTGGTGTGCACTCCTGTCCATCAGCGGGGGCGCTTACGCTTAAAACCACCCTCCGCATTGGTCGAGATATGCCACGTCCGCGAGGTCCGCCCGCGCGCACCGACCGACGAGCGACCCGAGACGGGTCGACCCACGCCGAGGTGGTCCGATGAGCGAGGACAAGATCCGCGTCCTGGTCGCCAAACCCGGCCTGGATGGGCACGACCGCGGTGCCAAGGTCATCGCCCGCGCCCTCCGCGACGCCGGGATGGAGGTCATCTACACCGGCCTCCGCCAAAGCCCCGAGGAGATCGCGCAGGCGGCGCTGCAGGAGGACGTCGACGTCGTCGCCTTGTCCTGCCTGTCCGGCGCTCACATGGCCCTGTTCCCCCGCGTCGTCGAGCACCTCGAGGACCGCCAAGCCGGCGACATCACCGTCTTCGGCGGCGGCACGATCCCCGACGACGACATCGAGGAGCTCGAGGAACAGGGCATCGAGGACGTCTTCGGGCCCGGGACGAACACCAAGCGCATCATCGAGCGCATCCGAGAGGTCGCCGCTTGATGGACGATCCCGGGCAGGTCGCCGACGCCGTCCTCGACGGCAACCCGCGCGCCGCCGCCCGCCTGATCAGCTGGGCCGAGGACCGCGACGATCGCGCCTGGCGCGCCCTCGAACGCATCCACCCCGAGACCGGTTCGGCCGAGATCCAAGGCGTCACCGGGCCGCCCGGCAGCGGCAAGTCCACGCTCGTCGACAAGCTCGTCGACAGCTACCGCGAGGACGAGGCCACCGTCGGCGTCATCGCCGTCGACCCCAGCTCGCCGTTCACCGGCGGTGCCGTGCTCGCCGACCGCATCCGCATGAGCCGCCGATCGACCGACCCCGACGTTTTCGTCCGATCGATGGGCTCCCGCGGCAAGCTCGGCGGACTCGCCCCCGCCATCCACGACGCCGTCCGCATCCTCGACGCGATGGGCAAGGACGTCGTCGTCATCGAGACGATGGGCGTCGGCCAAGGCGAGGTCGACATCGTCCGCACCGCCGACACCGTCGCCCTCGTCGCCGTGCCCGGGCTCGGGGACGACATCCAGACGATCAAGGCCGGCATCATGGAGATCGCCGACGTCTTCGCCGTCAACAAGGCCGACCTCGACGGCGTCCAGCAGACCGTCGCCGAGCTCGAATCCCACCTCCGCCTGGCCTTCGAGGACGCCGACGACGATGCCTGGCGGCCCCCGATCGTCGAGACGATCGCCAAGAACGGCGACGGCGTCGACGAGCTCGTCGCGGCCTACGAGGGCCACCGCGAGCACCTGGAGACCACGGGCGAGCTGGACGAGCGCCGCCGCGAACGCGCCGAGCACGAGATCGTCTCGCTCATGAAGGAACGCGTCACCGAACGCGTCCTCGGGAGCGAGGAAGGCACCCGCCGGTTCGAAGGGTTCGTCGAGGACGTGATGGGCCGCAAGCTCACGCCCCGCTCGGCCGCGGGCGAGCTCCTGGAGAGGTGAGGGCGTGGACCTGGAGGTCAAGCGCAAGATCCTGCACGCGAGCGCCGCCGTGCTCGCCGTGCCCTTCCTCTTGCTGTTCGACCTCCTGGTCGGCGTCCTCGTCGCCCTGCTCGGCCTCGCCCTCATCACGCTCGTCTGGTACCTCGACGACCGCGGCGAACAGCTCG
Source organism: Thermoplasmatales archaeon SW_10_69_26 (assembly GCA_003009755.1). Lineage (GTDB taxonomy): Archaea > Thermoplasmatota > SW-10-69-26 > SW-10-69-26 > SW-10-69-26 > SW-10-69-26. The sequence continues at coordinate 19,002 of PXUB01000031.1, read as the reverse complement.
AGGGCCCCGTCGGCGAAGGCCAGCGCGCCCTCGCCCGGACGATGGACGAGACGATGCGCCCCGAGGAGGATTTCCCGCGGGCGCCCTTCTACTTCGTCGGCGGCCTCATCCTCGTCGCCGTGCTCGGCGACGCGCTCACCGTCCCCCTCTCGATCGCGTTCGCCGCCTACGCCATCCTCGGCATCGGCGACGCCGCCAGCGCCCTCATCGGCAAAGCCTACGGATCGATCCCCATCCCGTGGAACCCCGACAAGTCCCTCGAGGGCACCGGCGCCGGCCTCGGCGCCGCCTACCCCTGGGCGCTCATGCTCGCCAACGTCTACCACCTCCCCTTCGACCGACCCAGCTTCACCGGCGAGGTCACCCTCCCCCTGCACCTCATCTGGATCGTGCTCCTCGGCACGATCGTCGGCATGCTCGTCGAGACCCTGCCCGGCGAGGACAACCTCACCGTCCCCCTCGTCAGCTGGGGCGCCATGGCCGGCCTCGCCTACCTCGTCGGGCTGGCGTGAGGTCCGAAGCCTTAAGCGTCCGCCGAACCCTTCGTCTCCCATGCGAACGAAGGGCTTGGGGGTTTCCTTGCTGATCGCAGCGTTGGTCCTCGCGGGGCTGCCTGCACAGGGGATCGGCCTCGTCTCGCACGAGGACCACGCCCGCGGGTCGACCGTCTACCACGGGATCGCCCACGACGACACCGAGGACGACTGGCGGTCCTGGTGCCTCCCCGTGACCGTCGATCACACGCTCACGCTGGCCGTGCCCAGCGAGCTCGACGAGACGCACCTCGACGCTCGACTGGCCATCCACGCCGACCACGTCGGCGGCGACGCCGACGCCCAGACCGTGACCGCCGTCGCCGAGCCGGGCGAGCCCGCCACGGTCGAGGTCACCTCGCCCTGCGGCTCCCCGCAGTTCTCCGTCGAGGCTCTCTCCGTGGACGCTGCCACCAACTACACCGTCGAGTGCACGAGCGGCTGCTACAACGGACCTCCCTGACGCCCCTCCCGGGCCATCAGGCTCGAGGCCACGGGACCGCTCGCCACGAGCGTGACGCAGGCCGGAGTCATCGAACAGCCTGGCGACGCGCCGGACCGGCTCGACGGGCTCGCCTCGCTACCGGGCCGCGAGCGGGTCCTGCTCGCCGACCCGTGCCACTTCGCCGTCACGCGCCAGGACAACCCGCACACCACGGACGAAGCCGGCCACCTCCACGACGTCGACGCCAAGCGGGCTCGCGACCAGTGGCGCCAGCTGAAGGCCACCTACGAGTCGCTGGGCTTCGCCACGACCGTCGTCGAGCCCGAGCCCGGCCTGCCCGACCTCGTCTTCTGTCGCAGCACAGCCTTCCCCTACCCCGACCCCACCGACGGCGAGGCCTCCTTCATTCCTGGATGGATGCGCTAGGAGGGGCGACGCGGCGAGGTCCCGGTCGTCGCCGATCACCTGCAGGTCCTCGGCTACCGGTCGACCCCGCTCCCGGACGGGGTGGCCCCCTTCGAGTGCGGCGGCGACCTCCTCTGGCTGCGGGACCGGCGGCTGGTGCTCGCCGGCACCGGCGACCGCACCGCCCGCGAAGCCTGGAGGGCCGTCGCCGAGATCTCGGACGCGCCCGTGGTCGGGCTCGAGCTGGCCGACCCCGAGTTCTAGACTGCCGGACGGTATCTGCGTACCTCTCGCCGCCCTCAGGAGGTCGAAAGCTAGGAGCCAAGACGACAGGGATCCTCGCGACATGCCCGGAGGGCATTGCGAGGTCGACGGCGACGACGCTTGCGGGAGCGGCGAGGGCGGTCCCCGAGGCGGGAGGCGCGCGCGAGCTTCGCCGCCAACCTCCACTGCCCCGACGGCGACAACGTGATCATCGACCAGGCCAACACGACCACGATCGACCGGCTGACCGCCGAGGGCTACACGGTGCACCCCGTCGACACGAGCGAGTTCCGCAAGGCCGGCGGCAGCGTCTTCTGCCTGACCAACCAGCTGTGGTGACCGATGCCCCATGCGTCACCGGATCGGCTCGTAGCCGCCCTCGATCCTGCGGCGCCTCGCCGAGGGTGTCCGCGTCCCGCCAGCAGGCTCGGCTGTCGTTCATCCGCTCGGCCAGCATCGCCTCGCAGAGGTCGTTGCCGAGATCGTAGTGCTCGGCGCCGACCTCCCAGGCCCGGTCCTGGCGTTGCGGGTTCGCCAGCTTGGCCTTGGCCACGCTGGCCAGCATCGCCGGGTCAGGCTGGACCGTCTCGTCGAGGCGTTCGCGTTGGACGCGGCAGATGAACTCGTCCAGCCCCAGCAGTCCCATCAAGCGTCCATGTAGCTCTCGCCCAGGCCCAGGTTGCCTTCGGCGACCCCCCGGCGGAACATCCGGTCGTCGTGAACCTGGAGGTCCCAAGGTCGGTCCCCGTCGAGGCACACGCCGGCCGCTCTTGCTTCTACTACTCCGCAGCGTAGAAGCCAGTGGGGAACCCTTTATCAACGGATGGCGGCTTAGGAGTATGGCTCGGTGGTCTCTCTATGATGTTCGTCGAGAAGGTCGGTGTCGTGGGCGCCGGAACGATGGGTGCCCGCATCGCCGAGTTGATGGCTGTCAACGGGCACGAGGTCGTGATGAAAGACGTCGACGAGCAACAGGTCAAGCAGGGGATGCAGACCATCGAGGGCATCCTCGACGACCTCGTCGACTACCACGAGACCAAGGCCGACCAGGCGATCGAGGAGATCGAGGACGAGTACCGGATCGATCTCACCGACGATCAGAAGGAGACGATCCGCGAGGTCGAATCGCCCACCTACGATCGCGAGCGCGCCGACCGGATCTACGAGCGCATCCAACCGACGACGGACTACGACGACTTCGAGGACGTCGACATCGTCATCGAGGCCGTCGTCGAGGACATGGACGTCAAACAGCAGGTCTTCGCCGACCTCGAAGAGGCCACCGAACGCCACGTGCCCCTTTGCACGAACACGAGCGTGCTGTCCATCACCGAGATCAGCGCCGGCGTCGAGGATCGTCGGCAGAAGGTGCTGGGCATGCACTTCTTCAACCCGCCCCAGCAGCTCCCGCTCGTCGAGATCGTTCCCGCGCTCGAGACGCACGACAGCGTCGTCGAGAACGTGATGAACTTCGCCGAGGAGCTGAACAACCACCGCTACCCGATGCAGCCGGTCGAGGTCGAGGAGACCCCCGGCTTCATCGCCAACCGGATCCTGGCCCGCGCCCAATCCGAGGCCTTCCTCATCTACGAGGAGGGCAAGGCCTCCAAGACCGACATCGACAAGGCCGTCAAAACTGGACTCGGCTGGCCGATGGGCCCGCTCGAGCTCGCCGACCACGTCGGCATCGACGTCGTCCACCACGTCCAGGAAGGCCTCAAGGAGCAAGGCCAGGCCGGTTACCAGCGCGAACCGCAGATCATCGACAAGCTGTACGAGCTCGGCCGGCTCGGGAAGAAATCCGGCCGGGGCTTCTACGAGTACTCCGAGTGACGTTCCCAGGGAGGATCCCCATGAGTGACGACCTCGTTCGAACCGACATCGACGGACCGATCGCCAAGCTCACCCTAGACAACCCGCCCGTCAACGCGCTCTCGCAGGGCATGCTGAAGGCCCTCGACGGCACGTTCGACGAACTGGAGGGCAACGACGACGTCCACGCCGTCGTCATCACCGGCTCCGGCAACGACGCCTTCTGCGCCGGTGCCGACGTCAACGAGATGAGCCAGATGAGCCCCGAGGACGCCGCCTCGAACGTCAAGCTGGGCACCGAGGTGTTCCAGAAGATCCACACGTTCGAGCATCCCGTGATCGCCGCCGTCAACAACCTCTGCCTCGGCGGCGGGCTCGAGCTGTCGCTGGCGTGCGATCTGCGCTTCTCCAGCGACCGCGCCCGCTTCGGCGCTCCCGAGACCACGCTGGGCCTCGTCCCGGCGTGGGGTGGCGTGCTCCGCCTGCCCCGCATCGTGGGCACGGCCAAGGCTAAAGAGCTCATCTACACCGGCCAGATGATCAACGCCCAGCAGGCCCAACGCATCGGTCTGGTGAACAAGGTCGTGCCCGACGGGGACGAGGTCCGCGCCTCGATGGACATGGCCAAACGCGTCAGCGTGCGCGCCAGCCCGCTGGCCGTCTCGAAGGCCAAGGAGGCCATCAACAAGGGCATGGAGACCAGCCTCGAGGAGGGCTTCGGCCTCGTGCTCGAAGGCATGAGCGAGATCGCCGAGAGCCACGACCTCCAGGAGGGTCTCGAGGCGTTCACCGAGAACCGCCAGCCCGAGTTCAAGGGAGAATAAGCGTGGTCGAGGTCGACGCTCCCGACCCGGACGCCGGCGACGAGACCGGCCCACCCAAGGGCCCCGTCACGATCGAGCAACCGTTCGAGATCGATGGCCGCAAGCTGGACGTGCACGTCACGTTCCCGGCCCAGGTCAGCGAGGAGATCGGGCTCGACAAGATCCTCGTCGCGGCCAACCGCGCGGTCGTCAAGATCGAGACCGACGACCACGACATCGAGAAGATCCGCCGTCGCGACGTCGGGCCCTAAGCTGGGTCCACACCCATCCCGGGCCCTCCGTCACCGATCCCGCGTCGGCTGCGGGACCGGGATCGGGCCCACATCTGCCGAGGCCTCAGCTTCGGCCTTGGCGTCCACCGGCCATGGCCCCAGTGGCTCCTCGGCGGCCACGATGGTTTCGGCCGTGGCCTCGATGCGGGCGGTCAGGTTCGGCTCGGCATCGACCCCGGCCGGGCCCTGGGGAAGGCCGCAATCGACCGCAGCCGGCCCGACCTCGGCGGGTTCCGCCGATCGGGGGTCTGAGGTCAGCCAAGGATCGAACTCGACGTCCGCCCAGATGTTCACGAGCTGTCCAGCATCGGGGTTCGTCCCGTTCACGTTCGGGCCCTCAGGGTCCCCCCACCAATTGTGGCGAGCATCGGCTGGGTAGGCGAAGATCACCTCGCCGTTCCCGTGGACGCTGTTGTCTTGCACGTCGGCATCCTCGCTGTTGACGGCGACGCCGAACTCCGAGTTGCCGACGACGACGTTCCGCCGGACGGACGCCTGGTCGACTTCGCGGACAAGGACCCCCTCAACGTTGTCCACGATCACGTTCCCTCGGACCGAGACGGACGATCCTCCGTTCAGGTCGAGATCGACAGCGGGCTGACTGATCGCGGTAGCGTTCCGGACGAGGTTGCCACAAACCTCCCCGGTCGCGATCGTGGTCTCGTGGCTCAATCCGCTCAAAAAATAGGGGCCTGCGACGAACTCGTTGTAGGCGAACCTCACCTCTTCCATCTCGTGCTGGGGCCAGAACCCGGTGTTGTTGAACAGGGACCGGGCGATCGTGACGTCGGTGGAGTTGGAAAGCGGGCTGCCGCCCCAGTCGGGGCTATCCCCGAGGAAGCCCTCCGAGCGGAACGTCGAGTCCTCGACGCGGACCCCCTCGTTGGCGTCGATCCACAGCGGGTTGTCGGCGTGGTCCACGTGGGCGTTAGCGACGGTGATGTCGTGGCTTTTGAAGACGCGGATCGCCCGATCGAAGCCGAGCGGATAGCCACGAGGAGGGTCGACGAGCAACCGATCGATGTCAACGGTTTCACTGTCTTCGACGAGGAGCCCCGTGGCGGCTCCCTGGATCCAGACGTCCCGGAGGGTGACGTTCTCGGCTCCGTCGAGATGGACCGCGATCTGGGCGTAGCCGGGAGTGAGGACGAGGTTCTCGACGAGCACGTGGTCGGTGGTGCCGTCGAGCCAGAGGCCCGGGTGCTCTGATCGGAGGAGAGGAACCTCGTCCTGGAGGAGCACCCAGTCGGCGATGCGATAGGGGTCCTCGGCGGTCCCGTTGCCGTCCCGGACGGCGCTGTGGTTGGCCAGCTCGTCGTCGCCGTGGACGTGGATGCTGTCGCGGATCACCGGCCGTGCGTCTGCGTCCGGCTCGAGACGGACGTCGTCGGTCGAGCCGAGGCTCTGGGTGGCCGGGACGACGAGCATCGCGACCGTCAGCGCTGCGATCGCCAGCCTCCGCACCGGTGAGCCTCCGCCGTGCTATTGGGCTCGGCGTCGGATGAACCTTGGGCTGTGGCGTGGGGCGTGACCGGTGTCCGGAACCCCCGGCTGGCGGTAGGAACGGCCTCAATTGGCCGTCTCCACGAGTCCCTGACGTTCCACGTCGGGCAGACCGTCGAGGTCGGGATCGTCGGAGACGACGGTGAAGATGCCGTGGTTGATGGCGACGGCGGCGTGGATCGCGTCTCGTGGATCCAGCGTGTCCTCGTCCTCCATCAAACTCAGAGCATCGAACGTGTCCTCGGCGGTGACATCGAACACCTCCAGGTTGGGCAAGTCCATCAGGCGCTGGCCCTCCTGGATCGCGACATCGCGTGGCCCTTCGCCCTGGAGGCTCCAGACGACCTCGTCGATCGCAAGCGTGGACGTTGCAGCTCGGCCATCCTCTCCGACGACCTTTCGTAGGAGCGCGCGGGCTCTCTCGCCGCGGGGTCCTTCGTCGAGGACCGCGAACACGAACACGTTCGCATCCAAGTAGCGCACCGTCAGTCCTCCTGACGGGCGCGATCGAAGCGCTGGTCGTACTGGGACCCATGCTCGCGATCCCAGTCGACGTCCTCGGGGAGCTGGCGTTTCTCGTAGGCTGAGAGGAACTCGTCCAACAGCTCGTCGGGGTCGACCTTCTCGACGACGATCCGTCCGTCCTCGATGCGGAACGAGACCTGGTCCCCCGGTTGGATGCCCATCTGGTCTCGGATCGGCTTCGGGATCACGGCCTGGCCCCGAGCGCCGACCTTCGCCTCGAGGTCGATCATACTCAACAATATGAGTTCCTCATACTTAGGTGTATGACTGGATTCGCCGGAACAACCTCGGCCGCTCGGGGCCGCTGGTGGCTCAACCCTGTACCTTGCCCAGCCGCTCGATGAGGGCCTCGAGCTCCTCGAGGTCCCCGTCCTCGGCCAGCGTGCCCGTCACGATCAGGTCTGCTCCCGCGCGGGCCGCCTCGGCGGCGGCCTCGGGCGAACGGATGCCGCCCCCGACGATCATGGGGACGTCGGGCTCGGCGGCGGCCTCGATCATGTCCTCGGGCACGGGATCGGGCGCGCCGCTGCCGGCCTCGAGGTAGATCGCGTCGAGGCCGAGCACGTCGGCCAGGGATGCATACCGGGCGGCGCGCTGGCAGCCCTCGATGTCGCGCGTGACGAGGTTGGCCTCGGCGACCTCGCCGACCGTCATGCCGGGCTCGACGATCACGTAGGCCGTCGTCACGGCCTCCAGGCCCGACTTGCGGACCGGGGTCGCCCCCTTGGCCGGCTCCTCGACGATGAGCTCGGGCCGCGTCGAGTTCACCGTCAGCGTGAACAACAGACCGTCGAGACCGGGCGCGAACTGGTCGGACCCGGAGGGGAACAGGAACACGGGCACCTCGGCCACCTCCTCGATCGCCTCCACACACTCCTGGACGTCGGACTTGGAGACGTCCGTGGACCCGCCGAGCAGGAACAGGTCGCTGCCGGCGTCGGCGGCGGCCTCGGCGATCGGGCGAGCCTCCTCACCCGGGGTCGAGGCGGGGTCGATCAACGTGGCGTGCAGCGGGCGGTTGTCTCGATCGCGCGTGAGCTCGGACCAGACGGTCATAGCGTTCCACCAAGGGCGAAAGCGACCAGGGCGGCCAGCATGGCTCGCTTGGACAGCCGTTGGGCCCGGGCCGGGGTCTGGGCGAACACGGCCGCCAGGAACACGGCATCGGCGAGGCCGACGACGAGAGCGAACACCCAGCCGCCGAACTCGACCAGCAAGGCCAGCACGGAGAGCCCGACGGCGCCGAGCGTCAACGCGCTCGCCAACCCCAGACTTCCCGAGCCACGTTCGCCAAGAAGGCCAAGCCAGCTAAAAAGCCCACGGGCGGCGTCACGCGGCCGACGGCCACCGCGCCGGCGACGAACGTCGCCCCCACGAGGCTCGCGACCACGACGTTGCCGACCAACCCACGGGCCTTCCACAGGCCCTCGTACCCGATCAACAGGACTTGGGCCGCCGCGACGACGGCCACCAGCGGCCACGACACCCCGGCGGCCAGCCCCAACGCGAGGGCGAAGGCCGCGGCCGCGATCGCGCTGGCCGCCTTGGCCGACAACCGCCCCGAGGGGATCGGTCGTCCCGGGTGGGCGCGCTCGTCGATCCGGCGATCGGTGACGTCGTTCACCGCGTTGCCGCCGGCCGTCACGAGCGCGGTCGCCAGCGCGGCGGCGGCCACGCTGAGCCAGGCGCCGGGACCGGCAGCGACGAGGGCCCCAACGATCGCGCCCACGCCCGCCATGACGACGTTGCCGGGGCGGACGAGCTCGACGACGGCGCCCACGCTCTCGGCCCTCGTCGGCTCGGAGGTCGACGTGCCTGCGACCACGGGCCCGCCAGCCGGGCTCCCCCACGAAAAACCCGTCGGGTCCGCGAGGGCGACCCCAAGCAGGCCCAGCCGACCCCGCCGGTCCCGACAGCCTGATATGGGCCCGCCCCTAACCGGTGCCGCGATGCCCGCGAGGGACCGGCCTCCCGTCCTCGCCGCCGTCCTCAGCCTGGTGGCCGTGGCGATGCCGGCCCTCGCGCACGCCGGCGGCACGGGGGCCGACGTGTCGGCCGCCAGCCTCCCGATCTGGATCGTGTGGGTCGCCGGCGCCGGCGTCGTGGCCTTGTCCTTCGCCCTCGTCGGCGTCTTCCTCACCCGATCGGACCCACGGAACCCCGGCGAGGCCGAACCGATCGGTCCCGGCGACGTGACCGGCCTGCCCCGAGGCCTCGTCGGCGTCGCCCGCGTGGCCGGTTTGATCCTCTGGCTGGGCGTGCTCGCGCCCGGGCTGAGCCCGTGGAACTTCGGCTGGGCTGGCCCGCGGTTGGTCTGGCTGGGCACGTGGACCGCCCTGCCGCTGGTCTGCTACCTCGTCGGCAACCTCTGGCTGCTCGTCAGCCCGTTCCGCGCCCTGGCCGGCGTCGCCGAGACCCTGCGAGCCGACGAGCGCCCCTACCGCTACCCACGCGAGGTCGGCGCCTGGCCGTCCGTGATCCTGCTCGTGGCGCTCGTCGGCCTCGAGATCGTCACCCCTGGCCAGGACGCCATCGTGCTCGCCCGCCTGGCGATCGCCTACAGCGCCTTCACCGTGCTCGGCATGATGGTGTTCGGCTCGCGGGTCTGGCTGGCCGAGGTCGAGGTGTTCGACCGCGTGTTCGCATGGTGGTCCACGATGGCTCCCCTCCAGCTGACGGACGAGGGCGTCCAGATCACCAACCCGCTGGCTCGCATGGGCGACAAGCAGGCCCGCGGCGCGGCCGGGGCCAGCTTCCTGATCGTGCTCTTGTACGGGGTCAACTTCGACGGGTTCCTCGCCACCCCGCCCGGTCGAGCCGGGATCGCGCGCCTGGGCGGGGGGACCCTGGCCCACCTCGGGCTGCTGGTCCTCGGGTTGGCCCTGTTCCTCGCAGCCTTCTGGGCCTGCGCCGAGGCCGCCCGGCGCGTGGCCGGCTCCCTTCGCCCGCTGGGCCGCGTCGGGGCCCGCTTGGCGGTGGGCCTTGTGCCGATCGCCGCCGGCTACCACCTCGCCCACGCCGGCCCCTACCTCTACGAGGCCCTCCCGTTGCTGTGGGAGACGCTGTCCGACCCCCTCGCCCTTGGCCCGGCCGAGGCCGTGGCCTGGACGATCCCGGCCGCCTGGGGGACGCGCATCGTCGCCTTCCAGATGACCCTCGTCGTGCTCGCGCACGTGCTCGCCGTCGTCGGCGCCCACGAGGTCGCCTTCGGATCCTTCGCCAGTCGCGTCCAGGCCCTGAAAAGCGAGCTCCCGGTCACCATCCTCATGGTCGTCTACACGGTCGTCGGCCTCTGGCTGGCCGCTTCCGGCGTCGGCGCGCTGGGAGGTGCCGGCTGATGGCCGAACCCGTCCGCTGCTCGCGGTGCGGGGAAGGCTTCCGGGAGGCTCGCGATCTCGCGCTGCACCGCGGCCGGGTGCACGGGAACGATCTCGACGAGGGCGAGCAGGCCAGCTTCGAGGTCGCGCTCGAGGAGGAGGCCGCCTGGCTGGACGGGTTCCGCCGCCACGTCCGCGCCGGCCTGGCCACCTTGCCCGTGTTCCTGGTGTACGCGATCGTCGCCGTCAGCGGCTACATCTACCGCGCCAGCGAGATGTTCATCGTGTTGCCCCTGCCCGGCATCCTCGGGTTCGCCGCCCTCACCTATTACATGGCCTACCGCCACCAGGGTGCGCTGGCGTGAGGTGGGCGGCCTGGACCTCAACCCACACGGGAAGCTTGATGTAGGACCGTCCGCTACCGAGCCTACCGTAGAGGTGAACGTGGTTGCCTGGTGGTAAAGGACCGGCCTCGCCCTCCGGAGGCGAGAGCTTCGTCAGCGGGAACTTGGGTCTGATCGCTCTCTTCGCCGGAGTCTTGCTGGTCTTCGGTGGCATCGTCGCCGCCAACCAGGCCGGCTTCTTCGACGACGGAGCCTCCGCCCAGGGGGAGGTCATCTCGTGCGACGAGGTGTTCACCGGTACCCAAGAGCACGAACACGCGCGCCTCGAGGTCTACCTCGACAGCGAGGAACCCTACGACTTCTCCGCCCAGCGGTACCAGCTCGCCGACCCGCGCGTCCACTTCGAGAACGGTCGGCAGGACGCCAACGGCGCCATGGTCCACGTGCACGAGACGCGGCCGACGTTGGGCTGCCTGTTCGAGACGCTCGGGTGGACCGTCACGCAGGACAAGATCGTGACCGACCAGGGCGAGGAGTACGTCGCCAACGGCGAGGGTTCCTTCGAGATCCTCGCCAACGGCGAGCCCAGCGACCGCGGCTTCAACCAGCCGATCATCGGCCAAGAGCAGTACGTCGTCCGCTACACGTCCGCAGACGCCGGCGGGAACGCGACGAACAGCTCCGGGTGAGGCCGGCCGCGACCTCCGACGCCACCTCTATACGTGGAAGCCCCTAGCTGGGCTCGATGCCGGAGCAGGCGGGCTCGGAAGCCACGCACACGATCGAGGGCACGCTGCTCACCGTCGACTACGTCACGGTGAACGGCCGCGCCTGGCCGCGCTTGTGGCTCGCGGGCGAGCAGGACACGCACACCGCGCTCGTGTCCGACTTCGAGCCGTACTTCTACGCCGTCCCTGCCGAGAGCGCCGAGGCGGACAAGCTCGCGCACACGCTGCAGCGCACCACGGCCGGTGAGATCGCACCCGAGCGCTGCGAGGTCGTCACGCGCAGCGAGGACCTCGCGGAGCTCGAGGCCGTGCGCGTCGTCGCGCACCATCCGGGCAACGTGCCCGCCTTGCGGCGCAAGTTCCGATCGATGGATGCCGTCGCGTCCACACGCGAGGACGACGTCCTCTTCGTCAACCGGTTCATGGTCGACCGAGACGTGCGCCCGCTCGCCTGGACCCGGATCGAGGCGACCGAGAGCGACGAGGTCCCCGGCGCGATGGAGGTGGACGCGATCGAGCAAGACCTCGAGGCCGCGGTCGACCTGGACCTTCTGGCCTTCGACCTCGAGGTTTACAACCCGCACGTCACGCCCGACGCCAGCTCGGACCCGATCGTCGTCGCCTCGATCGCTGGCGACGACGGCTACACCGAGGTGCTCACCAAGCCCGACGAGGCCTCCGACCGCGAGCTCGTCCAGGACCTGGCGCGCACGATCCGCGAGCGCGACCCCGACGTGCTCGTGACCTACAACGGCGACAACTTCGACTGGCCCTACCTCGTCGACCGCGCCGAGGAGCACGGCATCGAGGTCCAGGTCGGTCGCGATGGATCCACCCCCGAGATCCGGCAGGCCGGGCGCGACAAGGCGGTCACGGTCACCGGGCGCGGCAACGTCGACGGCTACCAGATGGCCCAACGCGACCTGCCGGACGTCAAGGTGCAGACCCTCGAGCGCGTGGCCGAGCACCTGGGCGTCGACGAGGGCGACCACGACGGTCTCGACTCGGCCAACATGGCCGAGATCTGGGACGATGCCGACCGGCGCGAGGAGCTGCTCGCCTACGCAGAGGACGACGCCCTCATGGCGCTCGGCATCGCCGAGAACCTGCTCCCGCTGCAACGGGGCCTCTGCCAGCGGACCTACCAGGACCTCTCCGACGGCTCGCGCATGGGGCGGGGCCGGCAGGCCGACTGGTACCTGCTGGCCGAGGCCCACCGACGCAACGTCCTGGCGCCCGACAAGCGCGCCCACCAGGGCAGCGCCGACTACGAGGGCGGCGTCGTGCTCGAGCCCCCGGCCGGCATCCACGAGGACGTCGTCTACCTCGACTTCTCGTCGATGTACCCCTCGATCATGGTCGCGCACAACGTCTCCCCGGACACCTACGTCCCGCCTGGCGTCGACGTGGACGTGGACGCCTACGAGGCCCCCGAGGTCGACCACCGGTTCCGCGCCGAACCCGACGGCTTCTTCAAGCGGTTGCTCCAGCAGCTCATCGACCAGCGCGGGGACCTCAAGGAGGAGATGGCCGACCTGAGCCCCGGCACGCAGCAGCGCAAGAACCTCGCGGTCGAGGAGCAGGCGATCAAGGTCCTCACGAACGCCTTCTACGGCTACATGGGCTGGTCGGGCGCCCGCTGGCAGTCGGTGCCTTGCGCCGAAGCCACGACCGCCTGGGGCCGGCACTTCATCCAACGCGCCGTCGACATGGCCGACGAGATGGGGCTCGAGGTGCTGTACGGCGACACCGACAGCGTCATGGTCGGCGAGGACGAGGCCGTCGAGGCCTTCATCGACGCCGTCAACGAGGAGCTGCCGATCGAGCTCGAGGTCGAAGCCCGCTTCGACACGCTGTTCTTCACCGGCGCCAAGAAACGCTACGCCGGCCGCACGCTCGAGGGCGACACGGTCGTGCGCGGGCTCGAGGTCCGCCGCGGCGACTGGTGCGAGTACGCCAAGGACGTCCAACAGACCGTGATCGACACGCTGTTGTCCGACCAGAACCCCGACGAGGCCACCCGCTTCGCCAAGGACGCCGTTCAGGCCCTGCGCGACGGCGAGGTCCCCCTCGAGGACCTGCTCATCCACAAGACGCTCACGATGGACCCCGAGGACTACAGCTCCAAACAGCCCCACGCCATGGCCGTGCAGCGGGCCCGCGAGCAGGAGGAGGGCTTCGAGGCCCCGATCGGGTCCAAGATCGGGTACGTCATCGTCGACGACGGGGACCTCGTCAGCGAGCGCGCCCGCCTGATCGACTTCCTGGCCGAGGACGAGGAGCTCGACGCCGACTACTACATCGACAAGCAGGTCGTCCCGGCGGCTCACCGCGTCCTCTCCTACTTCGGCGAGGACGAGGACGAGCTGGCGGGCCGGCCCTCGCAGGCCTCGCTCAGGGAGTGGTCCGGCTGACCGCGCTCGATCGCGAGGGCGTCCTGCGAGCCCTGGACGAGACCCCGCAGACCGTCGACCGCCTAGCTCGTCGCCTGGATGCGGACCCCGACGATGTCCAGGCGGTGCTGGAGCGTGCAGCCGAGGAGAGCGACGCCGTGGATTGGGGCCACATGTGGGCCACGACGTGGCGGGCCAAGCTGACGCTGGCCCCGCGGTTCTTCAAGATCTGGATCCCGGGCAGCGTGGCGTTGGGCGCGACGTTGACCGGAGCAGCGCTGGCGCTCAACGGGCCACAGCCGATCCGGTGGGAGGCCTCGATCAGCTTGCTCGTCGTGGCAGCCGCTGCGGCCGTCTTGGCTGCCCTGCCCGCGATCGCGGACTAGTTCTGGACGCGGACCTTGCGGCGGTCGATGTCGACGCCCTCGGGAGCCACGATCAGCGTGTGCTCGCCGAAGCCAGCCACGTCGCCACCGACGTCGTCGGCGATGCGCTTGAACTCCTTCGTGATGCGCTGCATCGCGACCTCGTCGTCCTCGAGCGGCGAGAAGTCGACCATGAGCATGTCACCCTCGTAGACGAGACCGCTGATCGCCTTGAGGTCCTCGACCTGACGCATCTCGGCGACGCGCACGTTCACGTCGGCACTGCCGCCGGTGGGCGCGTCGTGGTCGCGGAGGTCGATGAACTCCTGGTCGGCCAGCGAAGCGTCGGAACCGTTGGCGTCCCTGTCGAAGAACAATCCCATCCTAATCCCTCGCCCGCGAAGGAGCGTTGGTCGTACTTAAGGGCCGTGGATTCCGATGGCGGCGGGCATCGAGGAGACAGGGGTCGCAGAGCCCTCGCCCAGAGTCGAGGAGACCAGGTGGGGTCCAGCTGGTCCAACCCCCAGCCGGACCCCCGTCGCTGGCCGTCACTTGAGGCTTCGAGCCTCTGCGTGAAGGCTCCGCGCTCTCCTGGAGCGCTCCCCCTCGATCGCTCTACTGCTGGCCGCCTTCCTGCCGGTACTCCTCGATCTCGGCCTCGACCTCCTCCAGGTCGGCCTCCTTGCGCTCCTTGATCTGCTCGAACTGGTGCTCGGTGATCTCGCCCTCCTCGTAGCGTTCCCGAGCGAGCTCGATCATCCGGCGCAGATCCTCGGCGCGCGCCTCGAGGATCTTGACCTGCGGGTGAACCTCGGGCTCCTGGGTCTCGACGGTTTGCTCCTCGCCTTCGAGGTCCTGCATGGCCTGGCTGCGCGGCTCGCCCTTGATCTGCTTGGGTGGGCGGAACAGGTAGTAGGCGCCGGCTCCGCCGCCGACGACCACCGCGCCCGCGATCAAGATCCACAGCCAGGGGATGTCGGGACCGGGCTCGGGCGCCAGCCGCTCGACAGAGACCGTGGCCGTGTCCTCGCGCGTGGTCAGGCTCGTCCACTCCTCGTCGCCGGTGTCGCGGTACTCGACGACGACCTGCCAGCGGACGTCGTGGGCGCCCTCCTCGCCGGGCGCGTTGAACTGCAGCGGGAAGGACAGCGTGTCGCTGGAGCTGGCCTGCTGTTGCCCGGTGGCCACCCGGCTGTCGTCGACGAAGACGCTGGCCGTCACGTTCCACTCGTTGTTCTCGCGCTCGGGGAGCTCGACGTCGGCCTCGAGGATGACCTCCTCGTTGGGTGAGAGGTTGCCCAGCTCGTGGATCGCGTCCCCGCCGGCGGTCTCGACGGTGACCGTGACGTTCTCCGCGTTCGGCGGCGGTGCCGGCTGGCGGACCTGGAACCCGACCTTGCGTTCGGTTCGGTCCTCCTCGGTCCACGTCTCCTCGCCGGAGGCTCGCGATTCGACGACGAGCGTCCACTCGACGAAGTGCGGGTCGTCCTCGTTGTCCGGGGCTTCGAAGTTGGTGGTCAGCTCGGTCGCCTGGGCGCCCGTCCAGGTCTGCTGGGTTGAGTCGTTCGTCTCGCCGTCGAGGCTGGCGTTGAGCGTGGCCCGCCACTCGCGATCGTCCTCGGGCGTGGTCACGTTCGCGTGGATCGTTACCGGATCGCCGGGCTCGAGCGGGGACGCGTCCTCGAGGGCCTGATCCCCGGAGCGAGCCTCGCTCGAGACCGACAGGCCATCCTGGGCGAGCGCGACGGGGCTCGCCAACAGGAGGGCGAGCACGAACGTGAGGAGCAACCGACGGGTACGCATCGCCGCCGCGACAACACCGCTCGTTGATAGGGGTTACGGGCTGGAGCTGCCATCTCGTCTCGCCGTACAGGGGTCCCGCGGGCGGACGCCCCACGCCTCGTCGACGCGTGGCTCCGCGGCCAGCCTCTTTATAGGGGAGGCCGCTATGGCCGGCGAACCCCAATGCAGCCTTACCGCGTCTCCGGGGAATTCCAGATGGGCGGGGAGATGCACCCGTTCACGCTGGAGACGCTAGCCGACACCACGGAGGAGGCCCGCGAGTGGACCTTCTCCGTGCTCGGCTCGAAGCACCGCGTGCGACGGACCCAGGTCGACATCGACCAGGTTTCCCAGCCCGACCCCGACGAGGTCGAAGACCCGACCGTCCGCTACAAGCTGGACAAACAGGAGGCTTGATCATGGCTCAACCTCAACGTCAACAACAGATGCAGGTCGCTCAGCAGCTCCAGGAACAGGTCCAGGAGCTCGAGGAGCAGAAGGAACAGATCAACCAGCTGCTCACGCAGCTGCACGAGACGAAGGACGCGATCGAGACGATCGGCAACGCCGAGCCGGACGAGACGGTCCTCCTCCCCCTCGGCAGCGGTGCCTACGTGCACGCCCGCATCGAGGACCCCGAGGCCGTGCTCGCCCCGCTCGGCAACGGCGTGCTCGCCGAGGAGCCGCCCGAGACGGCGATCGAGCGCCTCGACGGCCGCGAGGACGAGGCCGAGGACGCCCTCGAAGAGGTCGATGCCGAACTCGAAGAGCTCCAGCAGGAGCTCGAGCAGGTCGTCTCCCAGATGCAGCAACAGCAAGCCCAGGCCCAAGGCCGGGGTCAGGGCGGCGGCCCACCCGGCGGTCCCCAAGGCGCTGGGTGAGGGCCGTGGGCGCCTTCGACGACCTCACGGAGCGCATCACGGACGTCGGCGAGGAGGCCGAGGACGCCAGCGTCTCCACCGAGGACCTCCAGAAGAGCGAGGACGAGCTCGAGGCCGAACTCGAGGCCGAGCTCGCCGAGCTCGAAGAGGGGGAAGAGGACGAGCCCGCCGCCGAGGCGGAGACCTCGTCCCCCGAGCTCGACACCGAACCGGCCGCGGAACCCGAACCACAGCCCGAGCCGGAGCCCGAGCCGGAACCTGAGGTCGAACAAGGCGGTTACCAGATCGATCCCGAACGGGTCGAGGACCTGCTGTGGGACCTCGAGCTCGTCCTCCTGGAAGCCGACGTCGCCCAGGAGGTCGCCCGCGAGCTGCGCGACGAGATGGAGAGGCGGCTGCCTCGCATCCGGGTCGACGCGAAAAGCGAGGTCCCCCAAGCCGTCGAGAGCGAGCTGACGTCCGCGATCCGCTCCCTGCTCGAGGGTCGAAGCTTCAAGTTCGACGAGTGGCTGCTCACCGAGGACGAGAGACCGCTCACGGTCATGTTCGTCGGCGTCAACGGGACCGGCAAGACGACGACGATCGCCCGCGTGGCTCACCGCATGAAGGAGCTGGGCTTCTCCAGCGTCCTCGCCGCCGGTGACACCTACCGCGCCGGCGCCATCGAGCAGCTCAAGCAGCACGGGGACAAGCTGGGCGTCCGCGTCGTCAACCACGAGCCCGGCTCCGACGCCGCGGCCGTGGCCTTCGACGCCATCGACCACGCCGAGTCCCGGAAGAAGGACCTCGTGCTCGTCGACACGGCCGGCCGCATGCAGACCGACAGCAACCTCATGGACGAGCTGGCCAAGATCGACCGCGTCGCCGACCCCGATCTCACGATCTTCGTCGGCGACTCGCTGGCCGGCAACGACGCCATCGAGCAGGCCAAGGAGTTCGACAAGGCCGTCGGCGTCGACGCCAGCGTCCTGACCAAGGTCGACACCGACGCCAAGGGCGGCGCCGCCTTGTCGATCGCCCACGCCGTCGGCAAACCCGTCGCCTACCTCGGCGTCGGCGAAGGCTACGACGACCTGATCCCGTTCGACCCCGACTGGATGATCGAGCGGATCTTCGAGTAGCCCCGCGGTGCCTGCGCCAGGCCCGGCCCCGTCGGGCGCCGACGTCGTCACGGCGACGCCACGGGACGCAAGACCCAGGCGCCGCCGGCCCGCTGGCCGTTCGCGTTCGCGTCGTGTGGCTCGCCGACGACGATCGTTCCCCGATCGATGCCGACCGACCAACCGAACCTCTCCTGCGGTAGCGGGGTCAGCGAACGCAGTCGCTCGACGCTGTCCCACCCGCCCGTCGCGTTGCGCTCGTAGACGAACGCGCTCCCGGGCGCGTTGCTCGCCGTGCCGATGCGGCCGCCCGGGTTCGTGCCCACGACGGCCGTGCCGTTCTCGAGCGCGATCGACCAGCCGAAGAGCAGGAACCCGGCCTCGGAGGTCACGAACCTCGACTCGCTCCAGTCCCCGGGCGCGGTCTCGGTGAAGACGTGGAAGCCCTCGGCTCCCGGCGAGGCGACGAGGACCGTCCGGTCGTCGATCGCGAGCACGTCCGCGGAGACGAGCCTGTCCCCGCCGCCGTCGAGCAGCTGGTCCACCTCGGTCCAGTTGCCGTCGGTCCGGGCCTCGAGCACGCTGACCCGGCCGGCGCCGAGCCCGTGCGTCATGGAGTTGCTCGCGAGGCCGACGGATCCGTCTAAGGCCACGGTCGCGCCGAAGTTGTCCTCGGGGCTCCCCGAGGAGGCCAGGATCTTGGCGTCCTGGCTCCAGGCGCCGGTCTCGTTGGCCGAGAAGCCGTAGACGCTCCCTGCGGAGTGCCCGTTGGCGTTCGTGTCGCCGATCGCTCCCGCCAGGGCTCGTCTTCCCTCGAGCGCGAGGCTCCACCCGAGCGCGTCACCGGCGCGACCGTCCGCGGCGGTCAGGCGAGCCTGGTGGTCCCAGCTTCCGTCGGGGCCGCGTTCGAAGACGTGGACGGCGCCCGCGTGCCGCAGGCCCCCGGGCTCGGCGCCGGGGTCGCCCACGATCGCCGTGTCGCCGGAGAGGGCGATGTCCATCCCGTAGGCCGAGCTCCGGTTGCCGGAGCGGGGAACCAGCTCGGTCGTCTCGGTCCACACGCCCGGCTGATCGCGAGTGAAGACCTGGGCCTCGCCGGGCGGTCCCGTGCTCGGCGTTCCGCTGCCGACGACGACGGTGTCCCCCTCGACGGCGACGGCGGAGCCGAACTCCTCTCCCGGTCCGCCCTCGACGTCCACCAGCGGCGCCTCGTGGACGTGCGAGGGCCCGACGTCCGAGCCGATCGCGGCTGGCGTCGCGGCCGAGACGAGCACGAGGGCGAGGGCGACGACGATGATCCGAGGACGCCCCGCGAGCTCGTCGGGTTGCAAGCCCGGGGTCATGGATTCAGCTACGGGTCTCGGTTCGTTTGACGAGAAATAAATGTTTCCCGGGCCCGCGTCGACGGTCGTGTACTATCCAGGGACCTCGTTGACGAGCCTGTACACGCCCTCCTCTGTGATCAACCCTGCCAGGTACACTTCGCTTGGAGTCTGGTAGTCCAGCGCC
>PXUB01000030.1 GCA_003009755.1 Thermoplasmatales archaeon SW_10_69_26 | reverse complement strand
CGACCCGAGCGGGCCGGGGTTCGAGAGCTCCGCTCGAGGCCACCGCCCGATCCCCCACGTCGGGACGATGGGCCCGGGTCGTCCATCATCGCCGGCGGGCACTTTCGGTCCCGGCGATCAACCGCTTGCGCGTGCGGAAGCCGGGGCCCGTGAGGACGTCGACGTAGGCCGGCGCCCGCTCGTCGAGGTCACGGTCGCCGGTGTCGGCGCGCAGGGCCTCCAGCTCGTTCAGCTTCGTGGGCGTGGCGACGACGCGGACGTTGTCCCAGCCGACCCGGGTGAGCAGGCCGGGCGACAGCTGCTGGTTGCCCCGGCCGACGACGAAGCCTTGGCCGCCGATCGGTGAGACGACGATCAGGGCCTCGTCCTCGTCGGCCAGGTCCTCGGCCGTGGCGTCGGCGATCGCCAGCTCGGCCCTCCCGTCCTCGTCGACCGTGACGAGGTCGACGCCGAGCAGCGTGCCCTGGCCCTCGCCGAGGAGCTCGTCCTCGATCGCGTTCACCGTCGAGCCCGGACCGAGCACGAGCCGGGTGCCGGGCTGGGCGAGCTCGCGGCCGGCCTCGACGATCGGGGCCAGCCCGCCGCCGGAGGCTGCCTTGCCGGCTTGCAGGTTGCGGTGATCGGGGACGCGCAGGGAGCCGAGCTCGACGCGCTCGATCTCGCCCTCGCGCAGGCGGTCCTCGTCGACCTCGACGACGTCGACGGTGTGGATCGGGGTTCGCCCGGCGAGAGCGTCGTGGACGGCGCGGGCGGCGCGCTCGGGCGTCTCACCGAAGACGGCGCTGTTCATCTTGACGCCACCGGGGACGCCCAGCACGGGGACCTCGTGGTCGATGGCTTGCGCGATGTCGACGGCGGTGCCGTCGCCGCCGACGAACACGAGCAGGTCCACGCCCTCGTCCAGCAGGCGGCGGGCGGCGGCCTCGGTGTCGTCGGGCGTGGTCGGCTCGCGGACCCCGAGCACGATCGTCGGCTCGAACCCGGCCTCGGTGCAGACGTCGGCGCCCATCGGGCCCGAGCAGGTGAGGATCTCGGCCTGGACGTCCAAGACGTCGAGGAACCGGCGAGCGCGGCCGGGCGAGACGGGCTCGGCGCCGCGGGCTCGGGCCTCCGCGATGGCGTCGTCGGTGCCCTTGAGGGCGACGGGGCCGCCCATGCCGGCGATCGGGTTCAGGATGAGGCCGATCCGCTGCCGCTCCGACATCGGGCGGCTCTAGGCGGGCCTGCCCGAAAGCCTTGGCCCTCGTCCAGCGCCAGGTCCGCGGGACCGAAGACGCCTCGCCCGCCTGCTCAGACGGTGTCTCGGATCTCCTCGAGGACCTGGATCTGGCGGTCGAGTGCGCCGGTCTGGGCGTTCAGCTCGGCTTCGATCACGTCGAGCTCGTCGAGCCTGTCCAGCTTCCCGTCCATCGAGTCCAGCTTGCCGTGGACCGCGTCGAGCCTGCCGTCCATCGACCCCAGGCGGACGCGGGCCGCGTCCACGCCCTCGCGCACGCGACGGACCTGGGTGTTCGTCGAGCCGGCCGTCACGCTGGCGGCGCCCACGACGACGCCGACGAGCGCACCGAGCACCATGAGGGCCTGCCCGACGTCGTTCCACCAACCCAGCAGCTCGCCGACGGCGCCGAGGATCGCCATCGCGAAGCCGAGGGCAGTGAGGAACGAAAGCAGGCGCTGGGCCTTGTCCGGATCCATCGAGGCCGTGATCCGTCCCCTACCCGATGAGGGTTCTCCCGGGACGGTGGCGAACCTACTCGTCGTTGGCCTGGTCCCAGGTGAGGATCGGGTTGCGGGCCGCCCCGACGTCGTCGACGCGGGACAGCGCCGTCGTGTGCGGGGCCGAGGTGACCGTCTCGGGGTCCTCGTCGGCGATCGACAACAGCGCGTCGACGAAGGCGTCCAGCTCCTCGCGGCTCTCGGTCTCGGTGGGCTCGATCATCAAGGCCTCGTCGACGACCATCGGCCAGTAGGTCTGCGGGGCGTGGATGCCGTGGTCGAGCAGGCGCTTGGCTACGTCCTTGGCCGTGATGCCTTTCGTCTCCTCGAGGTCGGCGGCGCTGGCGACGAACTCGTGCTTCTTCAGGTCGCCGCCGGGGGCCGGGTAGGCGTCCTTGATGCGCTGGTGGACGTAGTTGGCGTTGGCGACGGCGCGCCGGGTGTTGTCGGCCAGGCCGTCGCTGCCGTGCATCAGGATGTAGGCCGCCGCGCGCACGAGCACGCCGACGTTGCCGTGGAAGCCGCGCACGGCACCGATCGAGTCCTCGCGCTCCCAGTCGAGGCGGTGCTCGGGCTCGGCCTCGGGGTCGCGGGTGATGCGGGGCACCGGCAGGTAGGGTTCCAGTTCGTCGGTGCAGGCGACCGGGCCCGCGCCGGGTCCGCCGCCGCCGTGGGGCGTGGCGAACGTCTTGTGGACGTTGAAGTGGGCCAGATCGAACCCCATGGCGCCGGGCGAGGTGACACCGAGGATCGCGTTGAGGTTGGCGCCGTCGTAGTACAGCTTGGCGCCGACGTCGTGCACCATCTCGGCGATCTTCTCGACGTTCTGCTCGAAGAGGCCCAGCGTGTTGGGGTTGGTGAGCATGAAGGCCGCGGTGCGCTCGGAGAGGGCGTCCTCGAGCGCGCTCAGGTCCACGCAGCCGTCGTCGCCGGAGGGGATCTCGAGCACGTCGAAGCCGGCCATGGCGGCGCTGGCCGGGTTGGTGCCGTGGGCGCTGTCGGGGATGACGACCTCGCAGCGGCTGTCCTCGCCGAGCTCGCCGCGATCCTCGAAGTAGGCGCGCACCATGCGCATGGCGACGAACTCGCCTTGGGCGCCGGCCGCCGGTTGCAAGGTGACGGCGTCGAGGCCGGCGATCTCGCGCAGGCGGTCGCCGAGGTCGTACAGCAGCTCGAGGATGCCCTGGACGTCCTCCTCGCGCTGCAGCGGGTGGGCGTGCAGGAGGCCCTCGTCCTGGGCGAGCAGCTCGGCGGCCTTGGCGTTGTACTTCATCGTGCACGACCCCAGCGGGTACGTGCCGGTGTCGACGCCGTAGGTCATCTGCGCCAGCCGCGTGAAGTGCCGCGTGACGCGCGAGCGCATCACGGTCGGCACGCCGGCGTCCTCGCGGGTCAGGTCCTCGGGCAGGCCGTGGTCGGCGCCCTCGGGGAACTGGTCGCTGGGCTGGGGGCCCTCGTCGAGGTCGAACAGCGTGGGCTCGTCCCAGTAGGCCTGCCGGAAGCCTCGGTCTTCGTCGGGCATCATACGACCTCCTGGACGGTCTCGACGACGGTGTCGATCGCGTCGTCGGGCACGGTCTCGGTCACGCAGGCGACGATGCCGTCGTGGCCGTGGCCGAGCACGCGCTCGGCGGGGATGCCGGCCTCGACGCCGCGCTCTCGGGCGCGCTGGAGGAAGAGATCGCGGTCGCCGGGGACCTCGAAGAGGAACTCGTTGTAGTGGTGGGAGTCGGCGTAGGGGATCTCGGCGCCGGCCTCGGCCAGGCGTTGGCGAGCCTGGCGGGCGCGGGCGGCGTTCGTCTCGGCCATGTTGCGGAACCCGGTCTCGCCGAGCGTGCCGAGCGTGACGGTGAACATGAGCGCGAGGAAGGACTGGTTGGTGCAGATGTTGCTCGTGGCGCGCGACCGGCGGATGTGCTGCTCGCGGGTCTGCAGCGTCAGGCAGTAGGCGTCGCGCTCGTCCTCGTCCTCGGTCTTGCCGGTGATGCGGCCCGGCATCTTGCGCAGGTGTTTTTTCCGGGCCGCGAACAGGCCCAGGGAGGGGCCGCCGTAGCTGGGCGGCAGGGCCAGCGGTTGGCCCTCGGCGGTGGCGATGTCGGCGCCGTGGTGGCCCGGTCCGTGCAGCAGGCCGAGCGCGGTGACCTCGGGCACGTTGGCGGTGAACGTGGCACCGGCGTCGTCGGTGACGTCCCCGATGGCGTCCATCGGTTCCAGGCAGCCGAGCGCGTTGGGGTTCTCGACGTGGACGCAGCCGACGTCGTCGTCCAGCATGGCCTGCAGGGCGTCGACGTCGACCGTGCCCGTCGCGGGATCGGTCGGGATGCGTTCGATCGTGCCGCCAGCGCCGTCGACGTAGTTCTCGACGATCGAGGCGCGTTGGTCGGGGAGGTGCTCGGGCACGAGCACGCGGGTGCCGCGGCCGACGCGCAGCGCCATCAGGCAGGCCTCGCCGGCGGCGCTGGCGCCGTCGTAGAGGCCGTTGTTCGCGACGTCGAGCTCCAGCAGGCGCGCCGAGAGCGTCTGGAACTCGAACAGCGCCTGCAGCAGGCCCTGGTTGATCTCGGCCTGGTAGGGGGTGTAGGAGGTGAGCAGCTCCCCGCGCGTGGAGAGGAACCGGGTCTCGGGCGGGATCCAGTGGTCGTAGCTGCCGCCGCCCAGCAGCCCGGGCCGCTCTTGGACGGTCGTGTTCTCGGCGAGGGTCGAGGTGATCTCTTGCTCGACCTCGCGGTCGGGCTTGCCTTCGGGGATGTCCAGGCGTCGGCGGACGGGCTGGGGAACGTCGCTGAACAGCTGCTCGGCGTCGAGCCCGACGTCGGCGAGCATGTCGTCGATCTGCCCGGCCTCGGGGAGGTGCATGGGTTAGGCCTCGTTCTCGGTGAACTCGCGGTAGTCCTCGGCGTCCATGAGCTCGTCGAGTTGGGAGGGATCGTCGAGCTCGACGAGGGCCATCCAGCCGTCGCCGTAGGGGTCCTCGTTGACGAGCTCGGGCGCGGTCTCCAGCTCCTCGTTGATGTCCGTCACGGTGCAGTCGACGGGCGCGTAGACGTCGGAGACGCTTTTCACCGATTCGACGACCATCATGGCGTCGCCTTGGTCGAACTCCTCCTCGGTGAAGGGCAGATCGACGTAGACGACGTCGGTGAGCTGGTCCTGGGCGAAGTCGGTGATGCCGATGCGGGCTTCGCCGTCGCCCTCGTCCTTGATCCACTCGTGCTCCTCGGTGTAACGGACGTCCTCGGGTGTGTCGAATCCCACGTTCAGGCCTCCAACAGATCGGTCGGTGCCAGGGTTTGGCTGCCGTTGTCTCGGCTCACAGGAACGGTGCCTCCTCGATCAGGGCGGAGAGCTCGCGCTCGCGGACCTCGACGGCGATCTCGGTGCCCTCCTCGGCGACCTCGGGCTCGAGGTACGCCAGCCCGATGCCGACGCCCAGGGAGGGGCTCATCGTGCCGGAGCTGATGCGGCCGACGCGGTCGCCGTCCTGCAGGACCGGGCAGTCCCGCCGAGGGATGCCCTTCTCCTGCAGCTTGACGCCGGTGAGCAGGCGCTCGGGGCCGGCCTCGCGTCGGGTGACGACCTCGCTACGACCGACGAAGTCGTGCTCGAGATCGATCGCCCACAGCATCTGGGCTTCGACCGGCGTGACTGGCGGGTCGAACTCGTTGCCCGCCAGCGGGAAGCCCTTCTCCAGGCGCAGGGTGTCGCGGGCGCCGAGCCCGGCGGGGTCGGCGCCGGCGTCCACCAGGTCGGACCACAGGGCTTTGGCGTGCTCGGGGTCGACGACGAACTCGACGCCCTCCTCGCCGGTGTAGCCGGTGCCGGAGACGAAGCCTTCCTGCTCGGGCAGCTCGGTCAGGCGGAACCGGCCGGGATGCTCGAGCCCGGTGGCCTCCTCGAGGGTCTCGTGCACCTCCGGGCCCTGGAGCGCCAGGATGCATCGGTCGCGGGTGAGGTCCGCGACGCCGCAGCCTTGGTCTTCGAGCCGGTTCCCGACGACCTCGTTGCGTCCCGCGTTGGGGACCACGTGGAAGCGGTCGCCGCGGTGGAAGACGATCACGTCGTCGAGGATCGTGCCCTCGTCCTCGAGGACGAGCGTGTAGCGGGCCCGCTCGGCGGCGAGCTCGGTGACGTCGGCCCCGAGGGCCGAGGCCAGCTCCTCGGCTTGCGTGTCGGGGACCTCGAGGTTCCCCATGTGGGAGACGTCGAACACGCCGACGCGCTCCCGCACGGCCTCGTGCTCGTCGAGGATGGACGTGAACTGCAAGGGCATCTGCCATCCCGCGAAGGACGTGAACTTGGCCCCCCGGTCCTCGTGGAGGGCGGCCAGCGGCGTCGTCGGTCCGGTCTCGGAGGCACCCTCGTTGGCCACGGCGGCGGACGATGGAAGGCCAGCACATAAGCGCTTACCCTGGACCCTTTCTCTTTTCAACGGGGCCTCGACGCCTGCCGACCCCCGGAAAAGAGAAACGGTCGCGAAAGAGGAAACGGGGGTCGGCAGTGACCCAGGCCCCGATGGCCCTGGTCTTGGACGTGGTTGGACCTTCGCGCAGGGCGATCTCCGCTTGACAGGCAACGGCGAACGGGCCGGCTCGAACCGTCCAGAAGCAGGAGTCGGCGGGAGCCGGAGGCGCCGACCCAGCCGCCTGCATCTCCGGAGGCCCCAAGCCGACGGTTGGCGGCCGACGGGCTCGCCAGCGTCCACAGGACCTCGTTGACGGGGTTTCACGATCTGGGGCGCCGTGGTCGGCCCAGCCGCCATGGATGGACCCGTCGAGCCGGGCCGGTCGTTGATGCGGTGGTACGGCAGCGCCATCGCTGTCGTCTCCGGGCTGTACTCCGTCTACGTCGCGACGACGGGGACGGGGATGACCGGCGGGGCGTGGCTCATGCTGGCGCTGGGAGCGATCGTCCTCGTCCACGGGCTGGCGCTTTTGACCCGGGCGCACGAGCGGCTGGGCGCGGCCAGCGGACCGCTGATGATGGTCTGGGCGCTCCTCATGTTGGGCAACCAGGCGTGGCTGGCCTGGACGGGCGGTCCCGACGGGATGCCGATGGCCGGCGGCATGAGCTGGGATGCGGGCATGGTCGCGCTCGCGGCGGTGATGCTGGTCAGCGGCGCGATCATGATGACCGCCCGCGGTGGGGAGCCGCGGACGGGGATGTGATCGTCCGCCAACCGACCTTGCGGGCGGGTGCAGCGCCGGCAAGGCCAACGTTGATACCTCGGCGGGATCGTTGACCCGTTGGAGGCTGAATCATACCTGCAGTTGTCTGGGGTGGCTGTGAGGCTCCGTCCCCGACCACCGCATCGTCCGGTCCCCTGAGGGGTTCGGCATGAGATCGCGCTGCTTGGCCGCACTCGTCCTCCTCCTGGGTTCGGCGATCTCCCTCGCTCCGCCGGCACCGGCCGACCACGACGGCGAGGACGACCCGCCCACCGAGGTGTCGGACGTCACCCTCCAGACCCCGTTCCACGCTCGCGATTTCGAGCGGAACGTCAACACACCGCCCTCGTGGACGTGGGCCCCAGCGACCGACGACCACGGCGTGGCGGCCTACGAGATCACCGAACACCACCTCGGCGATGATGGGACCGTGTACGAAGCCGCGACGGAGCCCGACGAGCGGACCTACGAAGCTCAAGCGCCGATGGACGGGAAGATCTGCATCGAGGTCGCCGCCGTCGATACGGCGGGCCAAGTGGGGCCGGCGAGCACGATGAACTGCGCCTGGCTCGACACGCAGGCCCCCGAGCCCGGGTTCGCGCACCCGGCCGCCGCCACGTTGCAGCTCGCCTCCGGCGAGACCATCCCCGTCGCTTCCCCGACGCCGGGCATCGGAGGTGACCGCGCGTACGCGTTGGGTGAGCTGACCGTCGAGCTCCGAACCGAGGACCCGGGCCCGGCCGCAGCTGGGGTGTGGGAGGTCCAACCCTACAATCGCTCGATCGGACCCCTCGCCGGTGACGAGCGGCCGATCGCCTGCGAGAACCTCGGGACGCCGGAGGAGTGCCGCTGGTCGCATGCGGACGACGGCCGAGCCTGGTTCGACGTGCGAGCCGACGCGGAGGACAACGCGGCGAACACCGCCAGCGCCTACCGCAACTACACGATGATCGACCTCGCCGCCGTCGAGACGCCGACCGTGGACGGGACGAGCGCGACGGTCCATTGGGAGCCCTATGAAGACCGCGATTTCGATCGCTACGAGGTCTACGCCGTCCAGAAGGACGGCCACGAGGCAAAGCTCCCTGCTCGGCTCGTCGCCTCGATCGAGGACCCCGAGCAGGTCAGCGTCGTCGACGAGGTCCCCGAGGTCGGCGAGACGTGGACCTACCACCAGACGACCTACACGGCGACAGCGGACGCAGGGATCCACGTCGAGGAGACGACGCACGAGGCGACGCTGACGTTCGCTGGCGAGGACGGACGCGTCAGCGATCCGCGCACCTGCGCACCGGTCGATCTGTGCATCAAGCCGCTCCGGTAGCCGGTCACGCGCCGTCGACGTTCTGCGGCTTCTCGACGACGACGAAGTGGTTGTCGGGCAGCCACTGGCTGGCGAGCTTCTCGCTCCAGGCGTCGCGGATGAACAGGCCGGCCTGCTTGCAGGTGAGGATCGTCTCGCGCAGGCTCATCAGGTGGTAGAAGCGCATCTCGTCGCCCTGCCAGGGGATCAGGATGTCGCCGAACTCCGGCGCCTCGTCCCCGTAGCGCAGCTTGCGGGGCACGTGGCGGAGCAGCTCTTTGACGTAGTGGTCGGCGAAGCGATCCTGCCAGCGCGCCCAGACGCTGACGAGCGCCATCCCTCGCGGTCGCAGCACGCGCCGCAGCTCGCGCAGGGCCTGCACGCGACCTTCTCGTCCGGGGATGTTGTGGAGGGCCGCGATGAACAGGCCGTGGTCGACGCTGTTGCGGGCCAGCGGCAGGTTCATGGCCGAGCCGCCGACGGCGTCGGCCTGCGAGGCGTCCTTGTCGCCGGCCTCGGCCAAGCGCTCGCGGGCGATGTCGGCCAGCTCGAGCGAGGCGTCGACCCCGATGACGCGCATGCCCATCTTGCGGGCGATGACGCCGTGGCGGCCGTTCCCGCAGGCGACGTCGACGAGCGTGGCGTCCTCGGGCAGCGTCTCCAGGAAGTCGACGACCTGGTCCCAGGGACGGTTCCGCGTCTCGGAGAAGCTTTGCGCGATCTTCTCCCAGGCGGCGACCGCCTGGCCGACGTCCATCTGGGTGCGCGGCGTGGCCACGGCGCCGGCGCACACGTTTCGCCGTGAAGAGGCTTACCGGTCTGGGCCCGCCGCGAGCGCTCCCCCTCGTCAGCTGGGCCCGGTCGTGAGCGGCTCGCCCAGCGCCTGCATCGGGGTGCAATCGGTGTCGGCGCCCGCGGAGGCCTGGCCGCCATCCTCGTAGTCGGCGTCGTCCAGCTCGAGCTGGGGGAGCCCGTCGATGGTGGCGAAGGTCTCGTTGGCCGTCTCGCGCAGCTGCTGGGCGCCGAGATCGGCCGAGCCGAGGTTGGAGACGTAGCCGCGGTCGCCGGGGGTGGCCTCGAGCACGAGGGTCGGCTCGGTGCCGACGGCGACGGCGCGGACGTCGTGAGCCAGCCGGACGTCGATCGTGCCGACGTAGGGGCCCACGTCCTCGCCCTGCAGGTGGACGGTGCCGAGCGTGTGCGGGAACACGAGGTCCGCGAACGGGGCCTGACGGGCCTGCAGCTGGCCCTCGTCGATGAGCGTGGTGAGCAACACGTCCCCGTGCACCGGGCCCGGCGGCGCGATCTCGTAGGTGCCCAGCCAGGCGCGCGAGAACGAGCCATCGTCCAGGGGCCCGTAGTCGTGGTGCGGGAACAGGGCCTCGTGCAGCGTGCGGACGTAGCTGGCCGCCTCCTCCTCGGTCGTGTTCGACGTCGCGAACGTCATCGCCAGCGTGTGCGAACCGCCCGCGGAGGCCGGCGCGGTGACGG
Source organism: Thermoplasmatales archaeon SW_10_69_26 (assembly GCA_003009755.1). Lineage (GTDB taxonomy): Archaea > Thermoplasmatota > SW-10-69-26 > SW-10-69-26 > SW-10-69-26 > SW-10-69-26. Next base: position 90,962 of record PXUB01000030.1, on the reverse strand, counting down.
TGATCGTGCCGTCCTCGCTGTCGGTCGGGGTCCAGTCGACGCGGTCCAGCGTCAAGGGTCCGTAGGTGGCCAGCGCTGAATCCTGGACGAGCAGGGAGGGGTCGGCGTCCGGCGAGGCTTCGTAGTGGCCGTGGACGCGGTCGTCGACGCGCACGACCTCGACGACGCCGCGGGTCCCGTTCCAGGTGCCCTGCAGCTGGCGATCGTAGTTGGCGTCGGCGGTCGCGTTGGCGCGATCGGTGGCCTCGCCCAGCGCTCGGTAGAGGCCCTCTTGCTTGAGGACGAGCCGGTCGGCGTAGACGTGCTGGGCCGAGCACCCGGTCTGCGGGGGATCGAAGCCCATGCATCCCGTGAGGGACACGGTTACCAGCACAAGCCCAAGCAGCGCCGACCGGGGGTCCGCCATCGGCGGGGCATCCCCAGGCGCGGTCATAAAGCTGGCCTTTTCCGGTGGGCGCAGCGGCGGGGCCAAGATGCTGAATTTATGTGCCCTGCCCGCTGCTTGGGGGAGCGTGCGCATCCTGCACACCGTGCACGCCTACCCGCCCGACACCGGGGGCTCGGAGGCCGTCGTCCGGCGGCTGTCCGAGGGCCTGACCGAGCGCGGCCACGAGGTCGAGGTCGCCACCTCCGCCCACCGGGATCGAGGGGACACGGTGGAGGGCGTGCCCGTGCACGGGTTCGAGGCCTCCCCGAGGGGCGCCCTGGCCTACCGTCGGTGGGTGATGGACGGGCTGGCCGACGACCGCTGGGACGTCGTGATGACCTACCACTCGAAGGTGTTCACGCACCTGGCCCTGTTCCCGTTCCCGGACGAGCTGGCCCAGCGGTGGGTGTACTGCCCGACGGAGTTCACCGACGTGACCTCCGGGACCTGAACCTCGCCGACGGGATCGGGGACCACCTCGTGCGGATCCCGAACGGCGTCGACGCGGGCTGGTGGGCCAACGGTGAGGCCGGCGACGTCCGCGAGCGCTACGAGCTGCCGGCCGAGGCCGATCTCGCCGTGTTCGCCGGCGGCTTGTGGGAGCACAAGGACGTGGTGACGCTCGTCGACGCGCTCGCCGAGCTCGAGGACATCCACCTCGCCCTCGCCGGCGGCGACCAGGGCCACCGCGGGGCCATCGAGGAGCGCATCCGCGAGCACGGCCTCGGCGACCGCGTGCACCTGCTGGGCCGCATCCCGCGCGAGGACCTGCGCTCGCTGTACCACGCGGCCGACGTGTTCGCCAGCGCCTCCACCAACGAGGGCTTCGGGCTCGTCTACCTGGAGGCGATGGCTTGCGGGCTGCCGGTCGTGGCTCGCGAGGTCGGCGTCATCCCCGAGCTCGTCGACGCCGGGGCCCAGGTGCTCGTCGCCGACGACGCCGAGGGCTTGGCCCGCTCGATCGAGACCCTGCGAGCCGGTCACGGCGAGGAGAACCCGTCGATCGCGGACCGCTACGACTGGGAGCGCATCGTGGGCCGCTTCGAGCAGCTGTACGCCGACGTCGCTGGGGAGGCCCGGCGATGAGCGAGGTGAGCCTCGTCCTCACCCAGTACGAGGACCCTCGCATCCGGTCGACGCTGGCCAGCGTGAGCGAGCAAGACCGGCCCCCGGCCGAGATCGTGATCGCCGACGGCAGCCGCGACCCGCAGTTCCGCGAGAAGCTGGCAGGCTGGGCCGACGAGCACGGCGCCCGCACCGTGCACGAGGCCGGCGCCAGCGTGGCCCGCGCGCGCAACCTCGCCCTGCAGGCCGCCGAAGGCGATATCTTGGCGTTCCTCGACACCGACCAGCGCGCGCCCGAGGGGTGGCTGTCGGCGCTCGTGGCCCCGGTCGAAGCGGGCGAGGCCGACTGGGCCGGCGGCCCCACGCGGCCCGAGACCGAGCTGGATCTGATGGCGCTCAAGGAGCGCCGATTGTACGCGGCCGCGCGCGAGGACCCGACCCGCATCCCGATGGGCAACAGCGCCTGGCATCGGCGCGTGTTCGCCGACGTGGACGGCTTCGACGAGCGGCTGGCGATGGGTGGCGAGGACTGGGATCTGGCCCTGCGCGCGGCGCGGGCTGGCTTCGAGGGCACGCTCGTCGAGGAGGCCTGGGTCCACCACGACCTGACGCGGCTCGACACCTACCGGGCCGTGGCCGGCAAGCAGTTCGATTACAACGTCGGCGGCGCCATGGCTTACCTGTCGAACCGTCGGCTGGCCGACCGGTTGAGCCAGGACATCCCCCAGCTCGAACGGCATTGGTTCGATCTCGTCGAACCCGTGCTCAAGGCCGCCGCCCTTCCGGTGGCGGCCTGGCGGCTGTGGCGAGCCGGCGGGGCCGACGTGCCCGCGATCGAGGCCTAGGGCTCGACCGGCGAGCTCGCCCACCGGCTCATCCACCACAGGCCGGCCATCGTGGCCAGGGTGAGCCCGACCGTGACGGCGAAGGTGAGCTCGACGTTCGTGCACGGGACCGTGTGCGGGAAGATCCCCTCGCAGCCGCGGCCGACGTGGTCGGCCGGCCAGGCGTAGTCGAGGATATCGTGGGCCACGAGCAGGCCGCCCACCGCCAGGAACCCGCCGGGCTCCCGGGGCAGCAGGTCGGCGACGACCAGCGCCTCCAAGGCCATGCCCAGGTGGCTGTAGAACAGGACCGTGTTCAGGTTCCCGCATCCGAGGAGCCCGGTCTCGCAGCCGAGATCGGGCAACAGCGAGAAGCCGAAGTGCTCGGGGAACGCCAGCAGCACGAAGGCGGTCCAGAGGCCGACCTTGGCCATGGCGGCTGCGCCCAGCAGGTTCACCCAGGGGCGCCAGCGCCCGGCGAGCACGAACGCCAAGCCGACCGTCATCAACAGGACCGCCATGGGGCTGTCGGGCACCAGCGGCCACAGGAGCCCCGGCGTGAGGGCGAACTGCGGCACGTAGTAGACGAACCCGTACGCGATCCCGACGAGGTTGACGAGGACGACCCCGATCAGCAGGCGCGTGTCACGCAGCCGCCGGCTGAGACCCGCCAGGTCCACGGCGACCGCAAGACGTCGGGGTTCATGAAACGTTGCGCGGAGGGAGGGCGCAGAGTGGCGAACCCGACCACAGAGACGAACAGCCAGATCGGATACCACAGAGGGGGAAGGGACGGGCAGCGACCACAGCCTCAGAGGGGACGGCGGAAGGGCGGGGGAGAACGATGACGGAAGCGGATGGAGGAGACCAGCGGCGGACCGCCAGAGCCTCCCGGGAGCGCGGCCGGGTGAGCTGGCGGCGGGCATGCCCCGCTGCCGGGGGCCTGGGGGATCGTCGCCGCCTCCATCGATACGCCCAGCTGCCACCGTCGGCGTCCCTCTGGGACCGGTTGCCCCGGCCGTCCTCCGTTTGGTTTCTTCCCCGTTCACCCGGGAACTGAAGAGGACCTTCTCGGTTGCTGGCTCGTGGCGCGGGTCACGATCCTGCTGGGGAAGGGCGGCACCGGTCGGACCACGATCGGACGCGCCCTCGCGTTGAACCTCGCCGAGGAGCGGTCCACGGCGCTGTTGCACACCCAGCCCTCCACCCAGGTCCCCGACGAGCGGGTGCACAACCTCTCGGTCCAGGTGCTGGACCCCGAGGCGCTGCTGCACGAGCAGGTGCAAAGCCTGGTGCCGCTTGGCCCCTTGACCCGGATGGTCACCGGCCATCCCGCCTTCGAGTCGTTCCTCGAGATCGCGCCGGGCATCAAGGAGGCGGCGGTGCTGAACCACCTGTACGACTTCCTGGCGCGCCGCAACGACCGCGTCGTCGTCGACGGTCCCGCCACCGGCCACGGCCTGCACTTCCTGCAGGCTCCCCGCAAGCTCGAGCGCGTCACGACCGGCAAGGTCTCCCAGCGGCTGGCCGACGTGGACGACATGCTGACCGATCCCGAGCACACCGAGATCGTGCTCGTGGCCCTCCCCGAGGAGCTGCCGGCGCGCGAGACGATGGAGCTGGCCGACAACCTGCAACGCGAGGGCTTCCCGGTGTCGGGCGTGATCTTGAACCGCATGCCGCCGCCGATCCCCTTCGACGTCGGCAAGCTGGGGCCCCGGCCCAAGCCCTCGCCGCGGTCCTCGACCCGCGCCGGCGACGGGCCCACGGTCGGCTCGATCGGGCCCGAGGACGCCTTGTCCCTGCTGGCGGCCGAGCGCGAGGAGGCCGAGCGCTGGCTCGACGAGCTCGAGAGCCGCGAGGTCCCCTGCCGCGTCGTCCCCAGCCTGCCCGGGCGGCCGGACCTGGCCGAGGAGGTCTCGACGTTCGTGGAGGGGTTCCCGTGAACGCCAACCGCGCCCTGCAGCGCACGCTGGACCGACGCGAGGTCGTGGCCGTGCTCGGTCCCGGCGGCGTCGGCAAGACGACGCTGTCGGCGACGCTGGGCGTGATGGCCAGCTCGGATCAGGACACGCTCGTCGTCACGATCGATCCCGCCAAGCGGCTGGCGACCGCGCTCGGCCTCGAGCTGGGCCACGAGATCAGTCACGTGCGCGACGGCTTGGACGCGGTCATGGTGGACACGAAGAAGGCCCTCGACGAGATGGTGACCCGGTATGCCCCCTCGCCCGACCGGCTCGAGCGCATCCTCGACTCGCCCTTCTACCAGCAGCTGTCGAGCGCGCTCGTCGGCAGCGAGGAGTTCGCGGCGATGGGCCTGCTGCACGAGTACCACGTCCGCCACGACTACGATCTGATCATCGTCGACACGCCGCCCGCCCAGCACGGCATCGACTTCCTCACCGTCAACCGGCGGCTCAAGCGCGTGTTCGAGTCCGGCTTCACCAAGATCGCCTTCCAACCGAGCAAGATCTTCTCCGCCGCCGGCGGCCGCATCGCCAAGTTCCTCTCCCGTTGGACGAGCGAGGACTACCTCGAGGCCTTGTCCGAGTTCATGATCCAGTTCGAGGAGATGTTCTACGAGATGGAGGACCGGGTCGACCGCATGGAGCGGTTGCTCGGCGACGAGTCCCGCACCGGGCTGGGACTGGTGTCGATGGCCGACGAGGGCTCGGTCTCCGAGGCGATCGACCTGCACGAGCGGGTGAGCGAGATCGGCCTGTCGACGAACTTCGCGATCGCCAACCGCGTGTACCCACCGCTGGAGGACGGCGAGGCCGAGGGCGACGAGCGCGCGCTGCTCGACCACTATGCGCGCCTGGCTCGCGTCCACATGGACGGCATCGCTCGCCTGCAGGAGCGCTCGGGCCCGGTCGCGGTCGTGCCCGCGATGGGCCCGGTGCACGGCATCGAGGGGCTCGAGAGCCTGATGCCCTACCTGGAAACCTAGCCTGCCGGACTCGATGTGCCTACCATCTCGCGGCGGTCTCGGGAGACCGGCCACGGTCTTCCGAGAGTAGGGGCGCAAGCCCGTGCGAGGGGGCGAGGCAAGGTCAAGGAGGCCGAAGCAGGGAACCCCTCTGCGGGTTCCCGATGCAGGCCGACGATGAGATTGGCCGCTCAGGCCGCCGCCCGAGGGGCCGCCCTCAGCAGGCCGACGCCGACGGGAACGCCCTCGCCGCTCCCGCAAGCGTCGTCGCCGTCGACCTCGAAATGCCTCCGGCATTCCGTCGTCTTGGCTCATAGCTTTCGACCTCCTGAGGACGGCGAGAGGCACGCAGATAACGTCCGGCAGTCTAGGCGGCGAGTTTTGCCGACGTGGCCACCAGGCTTTCCCGCGCCCAGCCGCATCGATCCGCGATGGCCGATCCACGCAGGATCCTGCTCCTCGCGACCCCGTTGCTGCTTGCGGCGGCGGCCGCCGGCTGCCTGGCGGGCGGCGAAGAGCTTTCGCCCGCCGGCGAGACCTCCACCGAGCCGGGCAACGCCACCGGCTTGCAGCCCCCCGCCAACGACACCGGCAACGGGTCCGCCGGGAACGAGGCCAACCGATCCGATGAAGGCGAGACCACCGAGGACCGGGGGCCGAACGGCACGGGGTCCGACGACGAGGCGACGAACGCGACGGCCGAGGGGAACCGGACCGCGTCCGGAGAGGAGACCACGACCGACGGTCGCTACGATCCCGGCTGGCCTCCGATCGAAGAGGCCCGGATCCGGCCGGGCGTCGGCATCGGCCCTCCGACGCGACCCGTGGCGGTCGGTGCGTGGGGATGCACCGCGAACTTCTTGTTCTCGAGCTCGGACAACCGGACGCTGTACCTGGGCACGGCCGCGCATTGTTTCGACGACGCCGGCCTGCAGGCCGGCGATCCCGTGTCGATCGGCGGCGGCATCGCCGAGGGGACGCTGGCGTACAACAGCTTCGCCACCGCCGAACGCCACGGCTACGAGGACGAGCAACGGACCGACCGGAACGACTTCGCCCTCGTGCGGATCCCGGAGGAGGCCCGCGACCTCGTCCACCCCGCGATGGAGCACTTCGGCGGCCCGACCGACCTTGGCGAGGCTCCAGCTCCCGAGATGAAGGTGATGAGCTACGGCAACTCGTCCTTCCGCGAGCCGGACCCTGCCGTCCGCGGGACCCCTCCCGACAACCTCGATCCCCGCGAGGGATACCTGGCCGAGCGGACGCCGTGGCAGCACTTCGCCCGCTTCAACACGACGGCCATCCCCGCCGACTCCGGCAGCCCCGTGATCGACCACGAGGGGCACGCCATCGGCCTCGTGAAGACCCTCGAGATAACCCCCAACTTCACCTCGGGCAACACCTCGCTCGGCGGGGCACCCGCGGAGAACGGCCTCGTCCCCATGATGAAGGCCGTCGCGTTCGCGGAGAACCACACCCGCCTGGAGCTCGAGCTCAAGACGTGGCCGCTGATCGAGAACGGCCAACTGCCCCAGCAGAGCCCGGTTCCCCTACGGCCGCCCGGCCTCCCACGGTAGGGCGATCACGATCCGACCGGGGCCCAGCGGGCCCCAGCATGTCCTCCCCCACGCCACCGAGGCTTTAATACACCGAGTGGCTTGCGCTCGCGAGGGCCCCGATGAAGCTCCTGGACCTGCTGATGCACCCGCTCAAGGCCGCCCGTCGATACTCGCCCCTCCAGGAGGGGTTGACCGAAGGCCAGGAGAACGAGCTGCTTTGGATGTTCAACCGGGTCCGCGAGGGCGAGCACCGCGCCGCGGTCCGGGACGAGCGCACCTACGCGAGCAGCGACCCGGTCGTCTGCGAAGCCTACGCCGAGGACTCGGTGTCCTACCCGGGCTCCGTCGACGCGCTCGTGAAGCGCACGCCGGGCGCCGTCGTGCTCCCGCGCTCGCAGGGTGAGCTGCTCGAGCTGATCGAGTTCGCCCGCAACAACCAGATCCCCGTCGTCCCCCGCGGCGGCGGGACCAGCGTCCACGGCGGCGCCGTGCCCGTCGAGGGCGGCATCGTGGCCGACATGCGCGGCTTCGACGACGTGCTCGAGGTCGACGAGGACGCCATGCAGGCCCGCGTCCGCGCCGGCCTGACCTGGGCCGATCTCGACGAGAAGCTCGCCGAGCACGGGCTGCGCGCCCGCGCCGAACCGATCGAGGCCCCCTACTCCACGGTCGGCGGCGCGCTGGCGATGGGCAAGGCCGGGTTCGGTTCGTACACCTCCGGCTCGATCCGCGACAACGTGGTCGAGGCCGAGGTGCTGTCGACGAGCCTGGACCTCGAGAACCGTCGCGGCGAAGGCCTCGATCTGACCGAGGGCTGCCAAGGCTCGACCGGGTTCGTCACCGAGGTCGAGCTCCGGCTCGAGGAGCGCACCGACACGCACCCGACGGCAGCGGCCTTCGACTCGATCGCCGGCGCCGAGAGCTACATCGGCGGCCTCCCCCACGACGGCATCCGGCACGTCCACATCCTCGGGCCCCGCCACGTCGACCTCAAGATGGAGCCCGAGACCGCTCGGGCCCTCCCCAAGGACAGCTACGTCGTCATCCACACGATCGAGGACGAGAAGGCCGAGGAGCTCGTGCCCGACCTCGAGGCCCGCGTCGACACGCTCGACGGTGAGTGGGTCGAGGAGGACAAGGCCAGCTGGGAGTGGGAGCGCCGCTACCAGCAGCGCAACTTCCAGCGCTACGGTCCCTCGCTCCTCGTCGCGAAGGCCAAGTGCTCGCGCGAGGATCTCACCGAGGCTTGGCAAGCCGGTATGGAAGCCGTCGAGGCCCGCGAGTGGTCCATCTGGGCCATCGCCAGCGGCCCCGACGAGTTCACCCTCGTGCTCAACGTGCTCGGCGACCGCCGGCTGCCCAGCTGGCCGCTGGCCTGGGGCAACCGGCTGGCGTTCCTCGACGCGGTCAAGTCCGCCGGCGGCTCCGCCGTCGCGCCCGGCCTGTTGACGCCGGGCGAGGGCAAGGACGTGCTCGGCAAGGACCGCGTCGAGCGTCTGTCGTCCTGGAAGACGGCCAACGACCCGGAGAACATCATGAACCCGGGCAAGGTGCTGGCGGCCGGCGTCAAGGGGATCCCGTTCATCCCGACGAGCGCCGCCGTCGTGCCCGGCAACCTCATGCTGAAGAGCGCCCGCGCCCAGTACGACCACCGGCGCGGCTCCTCGATGGAGCCCTCCAACCGGGCGCTCAACAGCGTGTACGGCCGCCGGCTGTCCAAGCGGCTCGGCAGCCTGACCGACGGCGTCCAGCGCTGCTCGCGCCAAGGCCACACGAACCGCACCGGCGAGCTGCACCGAGGCATCAGCTTCGAGCAGGAGCGCCCCCGCTCGATCGTGCGCGCGGTCCGCTTCGACACCCAGCTGCCGCGCGGCGTCGTCGCCAGCGCCCGAGCCATCATCGAGGGCAACGAGCCCACCGAGCAGATGGTCTCGCACGCGCTGTCGCTGCCGGCCGTGCCGACCTACGAGGACAACAGCCAGAACGGCACGCCGATCCTGGGGACGATCGAGGCCGTCCGCGAGGCCGGCCAGGCCGCCTGCGGGCTCGACCCCCGCGTGCAGGACGTCGTCGACGACCTCGAGGAAACCGACAACGTGCTCGGCGAGGACCCCGAGACGCGCGGCGACTGGCTGCCCAGCGCCGTCCCGAGCGGTGTCGACACGACGACGCTGCTCGTCACCGGCGACCAGGCCGCCTTCGATCGAACCGACGACGCGCTGAGCGTCTTCAACGCCTTCCAGAACGCCGGGTTCGGGTTCACCACGCTCGGCGAGGACGAGGTCCACCTCGGCACCGTGCCCTACCGTCTGGGCGCCTTCGCCGAAGCCTCCCAGCAGACGAGCCAGCTGATCGACGAGGCGATGGACCTGCTCGACGGCGAGCGTCCCTCGACCCTGGTCACGCTGTCCAGCGAGGACGCCGACGTCCTCCGCCGACGCCTCGACGACCTGCTCGCGGACACCGACCACGAGGGATACTCGCCTCGGATCCTCACCGCGACCGAGGTCACCGCCAGCCTCGCCAAGGCCGGCCGGCTGACCTTCCAAGGCCAAGGCGACGACCAGGACGCCGAAGCCGACGACGAGGACGCCGCCGGGGACGAGGACAGCGAGGCCGACCAAGACGCCGACGAAGAGAGCGAGGACGCCGACGGCGGCGATGAGGACGAGGAGGGCTTCGAGACGATCGAGGCCACGATCCTCCACTCGCCGTTCGCCAAGGACAGCGAGCGCGCCGCGCTCGAGGACCTCGCCGAGTTCCTGCCCGACGTGGAGGCCGAGGTGGCCGACATCGGGGACACGCTGATCCCCGATCGCGCGTACGCGCTCGTGAATCCCAACCAGACCGAGGCCCTGACGACGAAGGCGCAGACCGAGCTGTCGGGCACGGTCCTGGTCGGTTGCACCGACCTGGCCTACGTGCTCGACGACGCCGGCGTCGACGTGGTCACGGTGCACGACCTCGTGGCCGAGCGCATGGAGACGCGCGAGGGCGGGGTCGATCTCGCCGACGTGGACGTGGGCGGCGAGGAGGAGTTCGAGGAGTTCGACATCCCCGACGACGCCCACCGCGTCGAGCTCGTCAAGCAGAACGCCGCGATCCCCGTCTACGAGGACGAGTCGATCCTCGACGCCGCCGAGCGGCACGGCTTCGACGACCTGCCCTTCGACTGCCGGGCCGGCTCCTGCGTGAGCTGCTCGGCGAAGTGGGAGGGCGCCGCGCCCGACCAGAGCGAGGGCCAGGTGCTCTCCGACGAGGAGCAGGAGGACTACGTGCTCACCTGCATCGCCAAGCCGGAGGGCGACGTGAAGATCTGGAGCGGCGAGCAGCCCTAGTGGACGGACCGAGCGGTCCGCGGTTGCGGTCGCCGCTGGGCACACAGAGGCACCGAGTCACGGAGCCACAGAGGAACGTAGGCGTTGCACGGGATCCAGGGACCTCGGAGGGACGGTATCGGGGGATCCACGAGAGGGGCACGCAGAGACGGTGTCAGTTCCGGAGAGCCCTGACGAGGGACGACGGTCAGGTTCGGCCACGACCGCCGAGGAGCCGGCCCTTACGTTGAACGCCCTGAGTCGGGACGTGATCGGAGCTGCGATCGAGGTTCACAGGGAACTCGGGCCCGGTCTCCTCGAGAGGGTCTACGTCGAATGCCTCGCGGAAGCCTTGGAGGATACAGGGCTCTCGGTCGCTCGGGAGGTGACGATCCCAGCTCGGTTCCGCGTGCGAGAACTGGAGGCCTCCTACAGGATCGATCTCTCGATCGACGAACGCCTCGTCGTCGAGGTCAAGGCCGCCGAGGACCTCCACCCGGTCTTCAAGAGCCAGGTTTTGACGTACCTCGAGATGGCGAATGCACCTCTCGGGCTCTTGATCAACTTCAACGTGCCTCAGCTCGTCGACGGGGTCGAACGCGTCGCGCTCTGAAGCTTCTGGCGTCCCCCCCTCGGCCCGGTCTCTGTGTCTCTGTGCCTGTTTATCTCTGTGTGCCCCGAGCCAACCGCGCCCGCGTCGGTTCGTCACTCGTCCTCGTCGCCGCTCTCGCCTCTCTCGCGAGCGAGCTCGACGAGACCCTCGACCTCGTCGAAGCGGTCGAGCTTCTCCTTCTTGACGAACGCGGTCCCGTGGGGGCCCTCCTTGTCGTCGCCGGTGATGAACAGGGCGGTGCGCTCGCAGATCGTTGACACGCTGCGCAGCAGCGCCGCGCGGTCCTCGACGCTTCGGCTCTTGGAGGCGGCCGTGAGGAGCAGCGCCTCGTTGGGGTCCGAGGGGTCGTACTCGGCCGGGTCGACGAGCCCGATGCCGTGGAAGGGGCTGCGCCCGGTGGGCACGATGCCGAACCCCATCTCGGAGAGCAGGTCGAAGATCGAGCGCGTGTACGGGTCGGAGACGTCCTCGATCTCGTTCGGCTCGGCCGGCTCCTCGTCGTCCTCGGTGCGGGCGAAGGGGTCGATCGGGCGGATCAGCGGGCGCTCGAGGAACTCCTCGAGGCGGAGGGCAGCCTCGACGGTGGCGCTCATGCCGTCCTCGTACATGCTGATCGTGCGCCGGGAGACGCCGGCGACGTCGGCCAGCTGGCCGAGGGACAGGTTCTCGTCCTGCCGGATCGCGTGGAGCTTCTCGCCGTCGAGCTTCACGCAGAAGCCGCCCGGAGCTGCGAAGGCCATCGGGGGCGCGCCCTCGATGAGGTAGTCCTTGAGGCCCTCGACGGAGAGGATCGGGATGCCGTGGCGGACGTAGACGGCGCCGGCCTCCAGCGGGGCGCTGGATGCCTTCATCCCGACCAGCAGCGGCCGGCCGTTGAGGAAGCGAGCGAGGATGCGCATCTCGCGCGCGACCTCCTCGCTCAGGGAGTCGATGTTGGTCAGGACCTTCAGGATGTAGAAGTTCTCGTCCCGGCGCGCGAGGAAGTCGAAGCTGATCGGGCGATGGCTGAGCGGCTCCGACACAGCGAAGCCCGCTTGGGCCATCATGCCGCGAACGCGTTCGACGAGCTTCTCCCGCACGTTGGAATGGTAGCCGGCACGGTATAAAAGCGTTTGCGCTCTCGGCACGGGTCTCAAGGGGAACCTGCCCCCGGCTGGGGGTGCTTCTCCGTCGGCGTGACGCGTGAAGCTTTAAGTAGCGCTGGGTGAACTGGTCGTCGACGGAAGAGGTGACTACGCGTGAGGCTTGCAACGTTGGGCGTCGCCGTCGTCCTGCTCGTCGGGATGACGCCTGCGCTCGCCCACACGGCATCGACAGCCCGGGACGACGGTGACGAATTCCACACCGAAGGTGACGACAACCCGAACCACGAGATCACCTCGGACATCCCCTACAGGGACGAGATCGTCGTCGAAGACGACGCTTACGTGGATCAAGGCTACTGGGGAGAGGACGATTCCCTCCGCGAGGAGACCGGCAACGACGACGTCCCCACCGTGCCGGCGGGCCTTGCCCTCAACGGCGCCGACACGGAGCGAGAGGAGAAGATCACCTGGCTATCCATCACGCCCGGGACCTCCGTGGGCGACCTCCCCTACGAGGTCACCGTGACCGTCGAGGGCCCGGTCGTCGCCGCGATGGACGTGTTCCGCGTCCAGGAGGACGGGACCGGGATGACGCCGAACTGCCCCCAGCACCTCGTCGAGGACCTGTACCCCGAACAGGGCGAGGGCCTGGGCTACGCGTTCCGCATCCTGCAGAAGGCATCACAGACCCAGCGAGCCGCCGGCGCCGGAGGCTCGACCCAGATGAGCATCGATCTGGCCCCCGACGACTCCTACATCGTCGCTGTGTACCCGCAAGCCGCGACGGGCCTCACGGGCGAGGAAGCCAAGATCACCACGGAGGTCGAGATCGCCGAAGGCGAAGGCGAGCAGTTCATCCTCCGCGACAACAAGCAGATCCAGCAGCAGCCCGATCAGCCGTTCCACTTGGATGAGTGGATCGGTGGCCCCAGCGACGTGCTGTACTGCGCCGGCGAGGGCATCGGTCTCCCGCTCGGCATCGGGCAATCCCCCGAGATGCCCGGCTCCGGACCGTTCGAGCAACGCGTCAACCGGCTGCTGGGTACCTCGATCATGGAGGGCCAAGGATGAGCGTGGTCTGCACCGGTTCACCCCGTCTCGGTGACGACCCCGTGCTGATGATGCCCCCCGCCGACACCTCACCCTACACGGAGGCTGACGACCGATGACCACGATCACGAACCGTGCCGTGACGGCGCTGCTGGCGCTCGCGCTCGTCGCCGTCACGCTGCCTGCGACGCCGGCCGCCGCCGACCACGATGTGGGCCCCTGCGAGAAGGAGATGGAGTTCTTCGACCGCGGGTACGTCGCCGCGTCCCACCCCGGCGTGAACCAGAACATCCGCGCCAGCCAGACCCTGTACCTGCAGCTGTTCGACCAGGGCTTCGCCCCGGCGACGATCGGGGGGATCTCGCTGCAGGACTGGACGAACGGCCAGGACGCCTACGTCGTCGACCTTCCCTGCAAGACGGCGGCCGACGTGGAGAGCTTCTGCATCGAACGCCTCGACCCGGTCGAGGACCGTGAGAACTTCGTCGGCATCCCGATCCTGCAGCCGCGGGATCACAACTACCGCGTGGCGTTCTACGGCCCGGGCCCCGCCTACGACCTGAAGGGCGACGTGGACGCCGGCGAAGGCCAGGAGAGCAAGGACGACTGCGACACCCCCGTGCCCGGCGGGGCGACGTTCGCCGTCGTCTACCTGTCCTCGGGAACCGTCAGCGGCATCCAGATCGAGGACGATCTCGTCGGCCCCTACACCGAGCACTTCTCCTTCGGCATGGAAGGCAGCAAGGGCGACTTCGGTGGCTAGTTCGCCTCTGACCTCCTCTCCGCCCCCTTCCCTCCCTCGACGGAGGGGAGGGGAGGGGGAGCGACCGTCCGACTGGACAGGGCGCGTACCGAAACGTTCAAGCATCACCGGTCTGCCTATCGGGCAGGGCAACCTTTAAGCGCCTCCCGTCGGGCGTGGCGGTTGCCCTCCCTTCGCAGGTGGAACCGTGTCTCGCGTCATCAACGCCCGCCGCGCGCTCGTCCTCGTCGCTGCCCTCAGCCTCCTCGTCCCCCTCGTCACCATGTCCGACGAGGATGCCCAGGCCCAGGAGGGGCTGGTGGGTGATTGCGACCACGCTGAGAACCCATTGTGGATCACCGACATCGAGGCCGTGCCCACCGGTGGAGCCGGCGACGATCTGCAGATCACAGGCGAGCAAGCGGTCTTCGCCAAGCCCGGCGTGGACATCCAGTTCGACGTCACGGTCGAGAACCGGCTGGCCGACGACAACAGTTGCCAGGGCTACTCGTCCGTTGATAGCGACGAGCTGCGATTGCAGATCCAATACCTGCACGGCGACCACGACCTGAAGGACGACCAAGCCTACCAGGACCGCAGCGGTGCGGCCCACAACTATCCTACGCGCGGGCTCGACTGCCCCGATAGCAGTTCCGCGGAGAAGCCCAACAGCCTCCAGCCGAGCCAGAAGTGCACCGCGAGTATCAGCCTCTCGGATACGATCAGCGTCGACGGCGTCCAAGACAACCCCGGCGAACACCGCGTCCGGTTCCTCGTCTTCGACATCGACGCCGACACCAACAACGAGGGCGACACGACAGACAGCGGGTTCGGCAACCTCGACAACTGCGGGGCCGGCGGTGCAGCCTGCATCGCGGCCGAACGCGTCATCGTCGTCGACCAACGCCCCGACCTGCTCGTCGACAACAACGACGTGAACTGGGTGACCGACAAGGACGACCGCCGCACCTCCTACACCGGCGACGACTCCGCCAAATTCGATATCGGGATCACCAACGAGGGCAGCTACCCCAACTGGAACCCCAACGGTGCCCGGGACGACGGCGAGTTCGCCAACCGATCCAGCTTCGACAGCGACGACAGCGACTACGAGCCCGATGAGCGGGACACGCGCACCTACGACACCTACAAGTACACCGGATCCTCCGATGGACCCACTTGCCAGTGGATCCAACGGACTGACGACCCCGACACCGAATACCCCTGTTCCTACCGCTTCGGCGCTCCCCTGGAGACCAACCTCCACACCGAGACCCGCGCCGAACAAGACGGCGAACCCCTCGACACCAGCCAAACCACGATCTACGCCAACCGGACCGACGCCGGCATCTACGACAAGGACAGCGAGGAGGTCATCCAACCCAGCACCCAAACCTCCACGCAGGTCACCGCCTTCGACCGCCTCAAGCGCGCCGGCCAGTTCTTCCTGAAGGCCATCGCCGACGAGGACCTCGACGGCGAGGGCGCCATCCCCGAATCCAACGAGAACAACAACGCCGGTCAGCGGTCCCTGCAGCTCCGCGGCGTCGACCTCGAGTTCGTCGAGCACAACCTCTTCGTCGACACCGGGAACGGGACCGTGAGCGACTGCACGGAGGAGGAGCCCTGTCCGGTGGATTCGGATATCAAGCTCCAGCCCGAGTTCCAGAACAGCGGCGACGAGAACCTCCTGGAGTCGGACGCCGCCAAGGAGGATCTCCGCGACAACGGATGGCGGGCCTCCATCTGGTTCCAAGGGCAACGGATCGAGCGCTTCGACCGTGACGTCGACGCCGAGGACGTCGACAACAGCGAGTACGCGATCCCCTCGTCCACGCAAGGCTCCCAGGACCTGTGGGATCAACAGCTCGTCGTC
This sequence comes from Thermoplasmatales archaeon SW_10_69_26, assembly GCA_003009755.1. Taxonomy (GTDB): domain Archaea; phylum Thermoplasmatota; class SW-10-69-26; order SW-10-69-26; family SW-10-69-26; genus SW-10-69-26. Next base: position 75,475 of record PXUB01000030.1, on the reverse strand, counting down.
AACGCCAACGACGAGGGCGGCGAGCAGCGCATCATGGTCCGCCTGGACCACCCGGACAACTACGATTCCCCGCCCACGCCGCGCCCAGAGGCCGGCGAGATCGGTGAGCTCAACGAGCACCAGGAGTGCGGCCGGCAGCCCGACAACGCCGACAACACCTGGTGCCTGGATCTCGTGTTCGTCGACCAGAACGCGCCGAACATCGAGTCCACCTCGATCGACGGGGACGACGGCAGCAGTCAGGTCCCCCAGGTCCAGGAGGGCAACAACGTCACCTTCCAAGCCGAGATCCTCAACAGCAAGGACGAAGCCGACGGTTCCCTCAAGGAGGACGGCGTGACGGCGGTCTTCGAGACGCCGGACGGGGCCCCGGCCAACTTCACGAACGCGACCGGCGAGGAGTTCTCCGAGCTCCAGATGGAGCGCAACGAGGACGACCGCGCCATCTGGGAGGTCACGACGACCATCCAGGGCGATCCCGATCGCTACGTCTTCAAGGTCCGCGCCGAGGACACCGAGCACACGACGGTCTCCGACGGCATGCAGTTCGATCTCACCTCGCTGCCGACCGAGATCGAGATCGATCCGCCCGGCGGGGACGGCTTCCGCGTCAACGGCGAGGCGAGCTTCGGCTCCGACCCGCCCCGGTACCGCGGCTCCGCCGACGAGCCCGACAACCGGTTCAACATCACCGCGTCGATCAACGGCACCGAGCTCTCGGACGAGGCCGTCGCCGAGAACACGAGCGTCGAGGTCGTCCGCCCGAACGGGACGACGGCCGCCTGGCTCGACGTCGAGATGATCGAGCACTGCCGGGTCGACACGGCGACCGGCACCGACCAACGCACCGGCGGTGGGTGCGACACCGAAGGCGACGAGACCGAGACCAAGACGGAGAGCTGGCAGTGGTACTACGCCAACAGCTCCGACCAGGACCTGGACCTCGACTGGGTCGGCGAGTTCGACGTCGACTACCACGTGAGCGACAACTTCGGACGCAACACGACCGAGGGCCGGGTCGGCGAGATCGCCGATCGCGTGAACGAGAACGGTAACACGGAGCCGCTGCTCTCGAACGCAAGCGTCAGTCCCACCGCCGTCGACCCCGGCGACGAGGTGACGGCCCGCGCCGACGCGCGCGATGCCCTCCGCGTCGAGAACGTGAGCCTCGAGATCCGCAAGCCCGGCGCCGACGAGTTCGTCGACGCTCCCTTGCCGGTCGACCAGATCGACGATCAGACGACCCGCAACGGCACCTACGAGGCCAACGTCGCGGTCGGTCCGGACGCCGAGTTCTTCGACCGCGGCGGCACGTACACGGTTCGCCTGGCCGTCACCGACTTCGCCGACCAGGTGACACGCGGCCAAGACGTCTCCGTCGCCGTCAACGACACCCAAGCACCGACGATCGTGGACTTCCGCACGATCCCGAACGGCACCCAGGAGGTCGGCGGACCCATCACGTGGGTGGCCGACGTCTCCGACGACACGGCCGTGCAGCCGCCGACGCTCCGCATCGACCGACCCACCTCCGGGGCGACCGGCGCGCTGGACATGACCTACAACGAGACCCAGGATCGCTGGGTCTACGGCCCCGTGAACGCCACCGAGGTCGACGTCGGCACCTGGACCTACGACGTGACCGTCGAGGACTACACCGGCAAGCAGTCGACCGCCGCCGGCGAGTTGCAGGTCAAGGACAACCTGCCGCCGCAGGCCCAGAAGTTCTCGCCCGACGTCCGCGGACCGGCCGAGGGCACCTATGGACCGGCCGAACCGACGATCCGGGCCGACGTCGTCGACTTCGGTCAAGGCGTCAACAAGAGCTCGATCAGCTTCGGCGTCAACGGCGAGGACGTGACCGACGAGGCCGAGATCTCGCCGATCGACGATTGCGAGGACTGCTACCGCGTCAAGTACGACCCTCCCGAGAGCTTCGCGTCGGGGTCGACCGTCGACGTGACGCTGGAGGCGGCCGACGTCTCCGAGCCGCCGCAGGAGAGCGACACCCTCCGTCACCAGTTCCAGGTCGACGCCGAGGGGCCCTCGGCCGAGCTGGAGATGGGGCCGGCCATCCAGCGCGGCGACCGACAAGTCATCGGTCTCCCGACCGACATCGACGTCTCGGTCACCGACGGCGCCTCCGGAGCCGGTCAGACGGAGGTCACCGTCACGCACGCCGACTCGGGCGCCAGCCAGACGATCACGCTCGCCGGCGGCGAGGGGACCCTGCGCCTGCAGGAGTTCGACGAGGTCGTCGACGGGCACGGCGTCTACCAGATCTCGGTCGTCGCCGAGGACGCCGTCGGCAACACCGGCGACGAGCGGCAGCAGCCGGTCCTGTTCGACCAGCTGGGCCCCTCGATCGAGGTGTTCGCCGAGCCCGGCAAGCCGCGCGAGGTCGTGTTCGCGAACGTGACCGAGGACGCCGAGGTGCAGAAGGTCGAGGCCGTCTACAACGTCGACGACGGCCCCGATCAGACCCTGGCGCTCGAGGAGGAGGACGGCACGTGGAGCGTGCGTCTGTTCAACCAGCGCACCGACCAGGCCTTCCAGGAGGGCGCCACGGTCCGCTTCACCGTCGAGGCGACCGACATCTTCGGCAACGTGCGCTCGAGCACGGAGAAGAACTTCACCGCCGGCGACAGCGTGCCGAGCGTGGCGTTCGACCGTCCGGCGGAGGGCGACACGATCACCGGGACCACGCAGGCTGCCTGGACGGCGACGGACGCCGAGACGCCCACCGACGAGCTGCGGATCAGCCTGTTCTACAAGCAGCCGGGCGGAACGTTCCAGGAGATCCCCGAGGCGCAGGACATCCCGAACCGCGGCTCCTACCGCCTGGACACGACCGCGCTGCCGAACGGCGACGTCACGCTGCAGGTGTTCGTGCTCGACGGGCAGAACTTCGCCGCGGACGAGGTCAACGTGACCGTCCGCAACCTCGGCGAGACGTTCTCCTCGCCCGAGCTGCAGGACACGCGCGAGGAGGACGGCCAGGACGTGCTCTCGCCGAACCAGGAGACGACGTTCCGGGTGCAGATCGACGGCAACGTCCGCCGCGCCTGGGCGAACATCACCTCGGGTGGCGAGGTCGTCCAGCGGGTCGAGCTCGAGAACGTCGGCGGATCCAGCTGGGAGGGCACCTTCCAGGCGCCCGAGGAGCGCGGCGACTACGAGATCAGCCTCTCCGCGGTCACCGACGAGGGACCGAAAACGGCGGACTCGGCGCACGCGTTCTCCGTCCAGGGGGACGAGGTCGAAGGCGACAACTTCATCCCCGAATGGACCCTGCTCACGGTCCTGACGGCGACGGCCGTCGCGCTCGGCGTGCTCGGCCTGAACCGCCGTTGGACGTGAAGGTGGACGCACGTGGATCTCGACGAACGCCTGCTGGGTGGGGTCTTGACGGCTGCAGCCGTGGCCGCGTTCCTCGGCGCGATCGTGACCTTCTGGATCTGGCAGGAGGCGACCCTGCTGTGGGTGGCGATCGCCGTCGAGGCGGTGTGCCTGGTCGGCCTGGCCCTGCTCTACGCGTGGCCGGACGCCGACTTCGAGACCGGGGAGGTCAACCCCGAGCTGGTCCGTTGCCCCCGATGTGACAGCGTGTTCGATCCCCCTCGTCGGGGGGATACGATCGAGTGCCCTTCCTGCGGTTTGTCGGGCTCGACGGGCCGATCGGGTCCCTCGTCCGGCACCGAAAGGGCTAAAGAAGCCTCCTGAATTCACCAGGTCTCAAGGAGTCTCCCATCATGGCCGAAGACGGCAACGCCGACGCCGACGAGGCGACCGGATCCGGCCAGGGGTTCAACTGGTGGCTCGTCGCGATCCCCGTGGTCGCGGTCGCCACGATCGTGATCGTCCTGCTGTTCGGGGCACGGATCTTGGACCCCAGCTCGATCCACGAGAGCCTCACCGTCGGCCAGATCGCGATCGGCGGGCTCGTCGTGCTGGTGATCCTGCTCGTCGTGGAGGTCGTGCTGCTCATGGGTGGGCATCCCGACCACCTCGAGGACGAGGAGGAGCCGGCCCCGGGCCCCGATCAGCCGGCCGCTCGCGAGGACCTGCCCGAGCACGACACCGAGCCGATCGGCGCCGAGGGGGACTTCGAGGCGCTGACGACCGAGGATCGGCTGGAGGGCCGCGATGTCCTCGAGGTCGCCCGTCCCCCCAAGGACGAGATCGACGCCGGCGTGTACGCGACGACGTACGTCGAGGTCAACAACGGCCACGTCCTCCGCCTGGAGGAGATGGTCGCCCGGCGCCGGTAGCTTCGCCCTCATCGATCCGTGAGGCCGCCAGCCGAGCCCACGGCCGCGCTGTAAGGATGAGAAACGGGGGGAGACCACCAAGTACGCGAGGGGACGCCAGGGCACAAAGTAGAGCAGCTGCCGTGACAGAGCCGCCCGGCGGCGAGTACACAGGCCCTTCGTGGCCTTGGCGATCCTTCGTGTCCTTCGCGGCCCCGCTTAACGAGACAGCCGGGCCCCCGGCACCCCCAACGCTTAACCAGACGCTGGCGCGTCATCGTTTCTCATGGGAGGATGGCGAGCGCGGCGGCTCGGGCTCGCGGCCGCCTTGGCACTGGTGGCGCTGGCGGCGGGATGCCTGGGCGTGGGCGGCGACGAGGAGGCGTTGGATCAGACGCAGGCGGAGGCCGACGATCCCACACAGCGGGAGGCAGCCAACGCCAGCGCCGAGGCCCGGTTGGCGTTCGAGGCGCCCTCGCAGACGGCCAGGATCTCCCAGACGGGCACGTTCACGACCGGGGATGGCGCCTTCGCCGGCGGCAGCCTGCGCGGAGCGGACACGCGCGAGCACGATCTCACCCCCGAGGTCCCGACCGGCGTCCCCGTCACCGTGAACGTCACGATCGAGTACAGCGGTGAGACGACCCAACTCAACGGGGAGTGGCTGTTCGAGAACGTCGAGGTCTACGATACCCACTACGTGAAGAGCTTCGAGCAGGACACGATCTGGATGGAGGCCTCGCTGGCTCGCACGGGCAACGTTGGGTCCGTCGTCGCCCTCGTGCAGGCGGACACCAGCGGCGAGAGCCCCGAGCAGGAGTACACGCTCGAGGCCACGATCACGGCTCACGGCGATGCCACCCTCGCCGGCGTCCCGACGGCGGTCCCGGTCACGGAGACCAGCGGCGGGTTCGCCCTCGAGGCGGCCGAGGGTGCCTCGCTCGGCGCGGTGAACGTGTGGGGCCCCTCGGGCGAGCGCGAGCAGCTGGAACCGCGCTCGGGCGTCGTCAGCCGGCCCGTCGGTGCCGACGCCGCGGGGACCTACACCGTGCTCGTCACACCTGGCGGGGAGACGACCGGCGTGGCCGCGAGCTCGATCGCGGTCCGTCCCGTCAACGCGTCCAACCCGCCGCAGGCGCCCCTGGACGTCGTCCCGACCGAGACGACCCAGGGCTCGTGGAACACGGTCTCGTCCGGTGAGGACGTCTCGTGGACCTTCGAGCAGGCGCAGGCACCGGTGCAGGCGGGCCTGGTGGCTCGGCCCGCCGGACCGATGGCGACGACCGGGCCCGGCAGCCTGGACGTCCAGCTCGCCAGCCCGGCCGCGACGGTGATCGAGTCCTCGGTGGCCGGCGTCTACGGTGGAGGCGTCGAGCTGTCGTGGACGAGCGAGCTGGCCGACGGGGACCTCGTGACCGGCACCTACGAGGGGCAGGCCAGCCTCGACGAGGGCGGCACCGATTGGGAGGTCGCGCACGTGGTGCGCGAGCTTCACTCGCCCTGATCGTCGCCGCGGCGGTCGAGCAGGCGCTCGGTGATCTCCCAGTGGACGGCGTCCATGTCGCGGAACGCGGCGTCGTCGACGACGGCGTCCACGAGCCGGGCCTTCTCCTCGAGCACGGTCCGGATGTCCTCCTCGATCGTGTCCTCGGTCACGAAGAAGTGCACGTGCACGCTGTCCTCCTGGCCGCGGCGGTGCACGCGGTCCATCGCTTGGCGCATCACGCTGGGATTCCACACGAGGTCGAGGAACACGACGTGGCGGGCGGCGGTGAGCGTGATCGCCTGCCCGGCGGCGTTGATCTGGCCGAGGAACAGCTGGCAGTCGGGGTCGGATTGGAACCGCTGGACGGCCTGCTTGCGCTGCTTGTCGGACGAGCTGCCGGTGAGCCAAGCGGGCTCGCGGTCGTCGAAGGCCTCCTCGAGGGTGCGGAGCCCGGAGAGGAAGAACCCGAACACGACGACCTTCTCGTCCTTGGCGAGCAGGCGCTCGATGTGCGGGATGACGTCCTCGAGCTTGCCGTTGACGGCGAGCTGTCGAAGCCGGTTGAGGCGCTGTAGGGACCCCAGCGCGTCGGAGCTGGCCTCGTGCTCCTCGGCGTACTGTTGCTCCTCCTCGCGGTACTCGCGCCGCCAGCCGGGCGTGAGGTCGACCTGGTGGACGTGGGTGGCCTTGTCGGGCAGCTGGCGGAAGATGTCGGACTTGACGCGGCGGACCATGACGTCGTCGAGGTACTCGTGCAGGCGCTCGACGACCTGTTCGCGGACCTCGGGCGTGCCGCGCTCCCAGGGCTTCTTGAACCGGCGGCGGAACCAGGAGGCGTCCTCCCACTCGTCGGGATGCACGAAGTACAGAAGCGACCGGAGCTCGCTGGGATCGTTCATCAGCGGGGTCCCGGTCAACAGGACCCGGCGTGGGACGTCGAGCAACAGCTCCCGAGCGAGCTGGACGCGCTTGGTGCGTCGGTTGCGGAGGTAGTGGGCCTCGTCGATGATGACCAGCGACCAGTCCGTCTCCTCGATCACGTCGTAGAAGCGATCCATGCCGTCGTAGCTGACGATCGCGTAGTCGGGCGGGTCCGCGCCCTGCATCTGCGCCATGGCTTCCTCGACGTCGTCGCCGGGCGAGAGGACGCGGTCGTCGGCCTCGATCCACTTCTCGATCTCGCGCGGCCAGACCGGGCGAGCGTTCGAGGGGCAGACGACGAGCGTGGGTCCCTCGAGGTACTGGGCGGCCGAGAGGCTGGTCAACGTCTTGCCCAGGCCCATCTCGTCGCCGACGACGCAGCGGTAGTCGCGTCCGCGGATGTAGGCCACGCCGCGGCGCTGGTGGTCGTCGAGCACCGTGTGGGCCTGCAGATCCGGCACGGGCTCCTCCAGCTCGAGATCGACCGGGTCGCGCTCCTTCGGGCGCCCGGGGCCGCGGTCCATCGGGAGGTCGGGCCGCCAGTGCTCGTAGTCGGTGCGTCGACCGTCCAGGCGGCGGGTCACCATCTCGATGCCGCGCTCGCGCAGATCGTCGACGAGGGGGACGGCCTCCTCGCGGGGGACCAGCCACTGGTCCTCCTCGCGTTCGCCGACCTCGTTCAGACGGTCGGCCAGGCCCTTGGCCATCGTCATCGATCCCTCGATGATGCGGAAGCGGCAGGGGTTGGCGACCATGTCCTTGGCGACGCGGAGCTTGACGTCGGTGTCGGTGTCGACGCCCTCGCCCTCGGCGCGGTCGACGAGATCGGGCTCGTAGACGCAGCTGGCGCCGCGCGCGGCGAGCTCGGCGATCGTCTTGTTGTAGGCGGGCGGGCCCACCATGAGCAGGCCCTCCTCGCGGTACCAGGTCTGCTTGGCGTTGGAGACGACGCGCTCGACGAGCCAGTGGTCGGGATCGTAGCGCTCGAGGAGCACCATCACGTCGCCGCCGGCGCGCTCCTGGAAGTGCCGCAGCTCGAAGGACAGCTCCTCGCGCGTGTCGCCACGCCGCCAGAAGACCGGGACCCCGGTGTCGCGGAGGGCCCTGTGCCCGCGACTGAGACGGTAGACGCCGGCTTGGAAGACCTCGGGGTCGTCGGTCTCCCGCCAGCGGCTGTCCTCGAGGACGTCGCTCACGTCGTCGAGCGCCTCCTCTGGAACGTAGGCCGTGGTGTGGAAGTCCGAGGCCGCCAGCTCGATCACCGGTCGATCCACCGTGTCGGGCGTGGATTCGGGCACGCGCAGCCAGCGCCCGGTCGCGTCCACGGTGGCCCCCGCTGAACGGAGCTCGTTCTCTCGTTCGCGGGAGAGCTCGTCGCGCGAGAGAACCTCCATCCCCTGGGGTTGAGGCTTCCCCTATTGTTAAAAGTGTGGACGCCAGGCCGCGAGGTGACAGGGGGCCACCCGGCCGGGGACCCGGGGTCGGGGGGAGGGACCGTCGCTTTGAACAGCCCCAGCGGTGTTGGCTCGGCGATGGACGAGCTCGTCTGCATCGATTGCGGTCAGGCCCACCCGGTGGAGCGAAGCCGGTGCGGGTGCGGGGGCGCCCTCGACCCGCCCGATGCCGGGGACGCGATCGGGGCCGACGAGCTGCAGGCCTGGGCGAGCCGCGAGGACGTCTTCGGCGCGGTCGCGCCCGCTCGGCGGCGGATCTCGTTGGGCGAGGGGTGGACGCCGCTCGTCGACGTGGACGAGCTGGGCGCCAGCTTCAAGGTGGAGGGCGCCAACCCGACCGGCTCGTTCAAGGATCGCGGCGCCAGCGTGCTCGTCGGCGCTGCGCAGGCGCTGGGGGCTCGCCGCGTGACCGAGGACTCCTCGGGCAACGCCGGCGCCGCGGTGGCCGCCTACGCCGCCCACGCGGGCCTCTCCTGCACCGTGTTCTCGCCCGAGCACGTGACCGACGCCAAACGCGAGCGGATGCGGACGCTGGGCGCCGACGTCGAGGTCGTCGAGGGCCCCCGCCGCGAGGTGACCGAGGCCGCCGCCGAGGCGGGCCAGGGAGAGGACGCCTACTACGCCAGCCACACCTACCCGCCGTGGTTCGTGCAGGGCTGCTCGACGATCGCGCTCGAGATCGTGCGTCAACACGAGACCGCGCCCGACACGGTGGTGGCGCCGGCCGCGATGGGCTCGGTCGTGCTCGGCCTCCAGCGGGGCCTGGCACGGCTCAAGGCCGGCGGCGCGATCGACGCGATGCCGCGCCTGGTCGCCGTGCAGGCGGCCGGGATCGATCCCATCGCGCAGCGGTTCGACGGCGACGTCGACGGGGACAACCGCTTCGCCGACGGGCTGCTCGTGCCCGAGCCGCCCCGCGACGAGCAGATCGTCGAAGCCCTTCGGTCCAGCGGGGGCACCGCGCTCAGCGTGCCCGAGGAGGCCACGCGCGAGGCGATGGCGGACCTGCACGCCCACGGCCTGCTGGCGGAGGCCTCCGCGGCGACGACGCTGGCCGGCATCCGGCGGTTGCGGGCCGAGGGCCGGCTCGACGGGGACGAGAGCACCGTCGCCGTGCTCACCGGCGCCTGGACGCCCTAAGCGAGCCTAGCCGGGCCTGGCGCCCGCTTGGCCGGGGCCTGTCCCTCAGACTCCTTCAAGCACGGCCGAGAACCGTGCCTCGCCGATGTATGCGAGGGATGCCGACCGGTGGCGGCTCGCCGGGCCCACGATCGCCGTCGCGGGCCTGGCGATGTTGGCCGCGATCGTCACCCTGGCGGGTGCGGGGGCCGCCCACACGAGCGACGAGCACGGCCAGCTGACGTTCCACGACACCGAGGACGGCCCGCCGAGCGAGGATCTCTCCTGCCAGTTCTGGATCGAAGGGCACCGGATGAGCCACGCCAACGTGACGATCCAGGTCGTCCACGACCGTCGCGAGGACCGGCACGTCCACACCGCGGTCGAGGCCCAGGGGGCCGAGAACGCCAACGGCACCTTCGACGTCCGGATCGGTCCCCTCGAGCGGCACAGCCACGTCGAGGCCGGCGAGCAGTGGTTCACGGCGAAGATGGGCGATGGTCACTCCACGAACGTCTCGCGCGTCACCTACACGGTCTGCGAGGGGTTCGTCTGGCCGCTGCCGGGCGAGGACCCGCACGGGTGCCAGGCGCCCGAGACGGTGACGGCCCGCGTCGAGGGTGGAGCCGTGGTCGTGGAGTGGGCCGAGGAACCGTTCGCGGACGAGCACGAGCTGGCGCACGTCGTCGAGCGGGCGCCGGCCGGCACGCGGGACTTCCAGGCGGTCGCCCGACCCACCCCGAACGCCACCGACTACCGGGACACGGACGTCGAGGTGGGACAGGCCTACCACTACTTCGTGACGCAGATCCTCGAGGGCTCGCGAGACCAGGGCTACCCCTGCGATCACGCCACGGTCACGGTCCACGACCGTCGGCGGCCGACCTGCCCCAGGGACCTGCAGGCCCAGGCCACCCAGGATGGACCGATCCGTCTCTCGTGGAACGCCCCGACCGAGGCGGACAGCTACCACGTCCACCGGACGCCGACCGACGGGGACCGGGAGGCTGTCGCCGAGCTGGAGGCGACGACCTACGTCGACACGACGACCGAGGCGGGCACGACGTACCGCTACGAGGTGACGGCCAAGAACCCGGCAGGCGAGGCCCAGCGCTGCCCGGTCGTCGAGGCGACGGCGATCCCGTTCCTGCCCGACGCTGGCCTGGCGTTCGGTGTGGCCGTGGCCAGCGTGGGCGCTCTCGCGCTGGTGCGCCGACCTGGGATGTGAGCGGTCAGCGCTCGTCGGCGGCCAGCAGGTGCACCGCGAACCAGCCGTCCTCGTCGATCCAGCTCGCCCGCCGCTCGAGCCCGGTGTCCGCGAAGAGAGCGGCCAGCATCTCGTCGGTGTACTTGTAGGCGTCCTCGACGTGGATCCGCTCGCCCTCGTCGAAGGTCACGGTGAGATCAATCGCGTCGATCGCGATGGTCTGGTCGCGCTGGCTCTCCAGGTAGCTCTCGATCGCGCTCTTCTCCTCGTCGAAGCGGACGACGTGCTCGAAGGCGCCGAGGTCGAACTCGGCGTCGAGCTCGCGGTTGACGCGGCGCAGCAGGTTCAGCGTGAACTCGGCGGTGACGCCCTGGCTGTCGTCGTAGGCCGAAAGCATCGGGGCCTCGTCCTTGCGGAGGTCGGTGCCGAGCAGGAACCGGTCCTCCTCGCCCAGGTGGCGGCGGACCTCCCGGAGAAGCGACCGCTGGGCCTCGGGCGTCATGTTGCCGATGCTGGACCCGATGAACGCGATGAGGCGCGGGGTCGCGGGGTCGTGGCCGAGCTTGGCCAGCCCCTCGGTGAAGCTGGCCTCGATCGGGTGGACCTCGATCGCGTCGTCGTCGGCGAACCGCTGGACGGCCATGTCGAGGGCTTCGCGACTGATGTCGATCGGGCCGTACGTGGTGGACCCTTGGCGTCGCTTGAGGGCCGACAACAGGTGGCGGGTCTTCTCGGCGCTGCCGGCCCCCAGCTCGACGAGCTCGGTCCCCGGCGGGCATCGGTCGACGACGTCGTCCGCGTGCTCGCGGAAGATCTCGCGCTCGCAGTCGGTGAGGTAGTACTCGGGGAGCTCGGTGATCTCCTCGAACAGCCGCGAGCCGCGATCGTCGTACAGCCAGCGCGAGTTGACGCGCTTGGGATCGGCGGTGAAGCCCCGACGGACGGCCTCGCCAAGCGTGTCGGGTTCGCTCACGCGAGGTCCCTCGCGCAGCGGAAGCCGGCGAAGATCTGCTGGTGGTCCGGCTGGTGCCAGTTGCGGAAGGTGACGTGCGCGCAGGACGGCATCGTAGCCCACGAGCCGCCGCGCAACACTTGGAACCCGTGGTCTACGTGCTCGGCGGCGTACTCGGGGTAGGGGAACGCCTCGAACCCGGGGTAGCCGGTGAACTCGGTCGAGGTCCACTCCCAGACGTCGCCGACCATCTGGTGGCAGCCGGCCGGGGAGACCCCCTCGGGATAGGCGCCGACCGGCGCCGGGCGGCCCGAGCGCTGCCCGAGGTTGGCCTTGCCGGCCGTCCAGGCCTCCTCGCCCCACGGGAACCGGTGCTTGGTGCCGGTGTCGGGGTCGACGCCGGCGGCTGCCTCCCACTCGGCCTCCGTGGGCAGACGCTTGCCGGCCCAGTTCGCGTAGGCCTCGGCCTCGTAGTAGCTGACGTGCACGACGGGTTCCTCGGGTGGGAGGGGTTGGGTCCGGTCGTAGCGGCGCACGCGCCAACCCTCGCCGGTGTGCGTCCAGTACTTGGGGTGCTCCCGGTCGAGGGCTTCCCGGATCATCCAGCCATCCTCGCTCCAGTGCTCGGGATCGTCGTAACCGCCGTCCTCGACGAAGGCGAGGAACTCGGCGTTCGTCACCGGGGCGCGATCGATCGCGAAGGCGTCGAGGTCGACCTCCTGGACGGGCCACTCGGCATCGTAGGTGCCCACCTGGGGCTGGGCGCCCAGCGTGAACGTCGTCTCGGGCACCTCGACCATGCCGTCGACGTCCCGCGAGGCCTCGGGCAGCTCGCGTGGGTCGGGCAGCTCGTAGGGCTCGGTGTCGGATCCGCCGAACATCTGGAGGGTCGCCAGCACCGTCTCGCGGTGCTGGTCCTCGTGGCGGACGACCATGTCGTGCACGAACCCGTCGCGGGTCAGCCGCTGGCTCCCGTCGAGCTGTGTCTCCTCCAGCCTGGCGAGGCTGGCCGAGCGCACGTCCGCCAGGAAGCCCAACAGTTCCTCCCGGGAGCCGATCTCGATCCCGCCACGCTCGCTGCGGGGATGCTCGATGGGATCGAACAGCGCCAGCAGCTCGGGCTCGACCTCCTCGCCGCCGAGCTCGTCGACGAGCCAGCGGTGCTCGAAGCAGCCGATGTGGCCGACGTCCCAGGCAGGGACCCCCATCGTGGGCTCGGGTTGCCCGTGGAGGTGCTCGTCCTGCATCGCGTCCAGGAACGCCAGCGTCCGCGATCGCGTGTCGGCGAGCCGCTGCCGGATCGTCTTCCGCAACGCCGGCTCGTCCCCCGCGTCGGGCATCCGCACCCCCGGGCCTGTCATCAGGCCAACTACCGGTGCCGGTTGATAAGAGGCTTATCTTTCACGGGACCCGTCAGTCCGTCGGACCCACGCGCTGAGGGAGCCGGCCCCGCCCGCGAGCTCCCTCTGTCCGCCTCGACGGGGCAGCCGTCGGGTACGCGTGCCGCCGACCCGCAGGCGACCCGCCACATCGCCTGACAGGCCCGACCAACGCCTGTTCGACGACGCGAATACGGCTTCACGAGACGATTGATATGGGCCCGCGGGGACGTTGGGCGTGAAGCGGACGAGGCCGGGCGTGTGTGGGTTCGGCAACACCTCGGCAACACCTCTTCATCGGATCCTCGCCCCCTCGTCCGCTCGTTCTTCCTCTCTTCGACCCTCTTTCTTTCTACGGGGCCTTCTCGCCTGGCGAGGGGGACAAAGAAAAACGGTCGCGAAGAAAGAAACCCCCCTCGCCAGCGGCCTAGGCCCCAGTGTTACCGATCTTAGGCGCGGTTGAATCCTCGCGCAGAGCTACCGTCGCCGGGCCCGTGTCGGCGCGGTCGCCGTCGACGGGCACGTCGAAGCTCCGGTAACCTCTTGACGGGGCGTCCGGTTGCCGACGGCGTGTCGGTCATCGTCCGTCCCGCCGAGGAAGCAGACGCCGACGATATCGTGGACCTCTGGAAGAGCTTCGTCGGCTTCCTGGCGCCCACAGACGACCGCTACGAGGCCCGCGAGGGCGCCTACGGGAAGTGGCGGGACTACTTCCTGAACCGGATGGTCGACGCCGAGCACGCCACCCTGTTCGTCGCCGAGGACGACGAGGAGCTCGTCGGCGTGATCGAAGCCCGCATCACCGGCGGTCACCCGGTGTTCAAGGTCTCCAAGCACGGCCACGTCTACGGCCACTTCGTCAAGGAGGGTCACCGCGGCAAGGGCGTGGGCCGCATGCTGTTGCAGGCTGCCGAAGCCTGGTTCGAGGGCAAGGACCTCCCCTACTACCGCGTGGACGTCCTCTCGTGGCTGCCCGAGGTCGAACAGATGTACGAGGACGCCGGCCTCGAGCACGCCGAGTGGACGATGGAGAAGTTCCTCGACGGGTAGCTCGCCTGGGTTCCCCCACCACCGGGTTGGCCCGATCGGCGGACGTCAGCTGCCTTGGTCTGCATCGGGATACCCCAAGGGTGCCTCTGGGTCGTCCGCCGCGAACCCCGCCTCACGCCGGCGTCGGCTCGGGGTCCTCGGCGGTCGTCGTGTCGACCTCGCTGGGCGGGCCGTAGAGGATGCGCTCGGCGATCAGCGTGATGAAGCCGTTGTTGACGCTGTTGACGCCGGTGCGGAACTGGTCGGCCAGGCCGAGGCTGAACGCGAACCAGACCCCGATGAAGGCCTCTTCGACGGCGCCGGAGAGGCCGAGCACGGCCGCGATGACGGGTGGCGCGAGGAACGACATGCCGGCGGGGAGCCCGGGGGCGCCGACGGTCATGACGAGCAGCGGGAGCAGCGTGGCGGCCAGCTCGGGGAAGGTGAGGCCCAGTCCGATCGCTTCCGCGACGACGGGCGTGATGAGCATCGAAGCGATGAGCGTGCCGTCGAGGTTGATCGTGGCGCCAAGCGGGATGACGAACCCGCGCGTGGACTCCCGGGCGTCGAGCCCCTCGTCGGCCTTCTCGAGGTTGATCGGGATCGTGGCGGTGCTGGAGACCGACGACCAGGCGAAGGCGTAGACGGGGACCACGTACTCGCGGAACGCCCTGCCGGGGTCACGACCGGCGAGCTTGATGGCCAGGACGCCGACGAGCGCCAGGAACACGAGGGTGGCCCCGGCGACCAGCGCGGCCGTTCCCAGGTACCAGGCGACGGCGTTGAAACCCTCGCTGGCCTCGGCGGCCCGTTGTGATGCATCTTGGACGGAGACGGGGACGTAGGTCCCGATCGAGAAGAGGAGGATCGGGATCGTGTACTCGAGCAGGCCCCCCAAGCGATCCACTCCCTTTTCGAAGATGATCAAGAAGATCCGTCGCGTCTGACGGGCGAAGTACCCCAGCGGCCCGACGACGCCGGCCAACAGCCCATCGTCAGCGGTCTTCCGGTCGACCACGATCAGGAGGTGGAGGACGATCGCGCTGGCGAAGGCCCAGAAGACGGCGATGATCGCAGGAGCCGCCGACAGCTGCGTCAGGTTCTCGACGAGAACGCTCAGGAAGCCCCCTCCGCTGCCACCCGCCAGCGGGAGCTGGAAGGCCAAGCCGGAGACGGCAAGCCCGAAGAGGCCAGCGGTCACCGACGAGCCGAGGAAGAGGAGGAGCACGATGAGCGGAGCCCGTCCGCCCGCCGTATCGAAGAGGTCGACGAGCGCGGGGAGAACGGTGAAGAGGATGATGTACGGAGCAGCTGTGTTCAGTCCGGTGATCAGGTAGTCCACAGTGTCCTGCACGGGAGTGACGAGCCCGGAAGCCCAGGTTCCGAGCGACAAGCCCGTCAGCAGCAGGGCCAACCCCAGCCACGGGCTGGTGTAGTAGTCCAGCCAGCTGCGGTCCTCGCTCATCTAGGTAGGCCACGGACTCCCCACCTATGAAGGTGACTGCCAGGGCCGACCGTCGGCCCGCTCAGTACAGGCGGCGGATCGTCAGCTCGTACTCGGCCTCGCTGGCCGTGCCGGCGTTCTGGCTGTCTTGGGCGACGGTGACGTTCCACTCGCCGAGGTTGGCCAGATCCTCGCCGGCGACGGTCAGGGACTCGGCGCCCTCGCCCTCGTCGTCGTCGGCCTGGAAGACGGTCCCCTCGGGGTCGGTGACGTTGAGGTCCAGATCCGGCTCGACCATCGGTTGGACGGGGACGTCGCCGGTGTCGTTGCCGGAGGCGTTGTAGGTGAGCTCGAGCCCGAGCTGGATCGGGCGGGCCTGTTGCCGGCCGAGATCGACCTGGAGGGGGTAGGAGTCGGTGTCGGCCTCGGTGGAGCTGGGGCCCAGCGTGTCCTCGAGGGTGCGTCGGTCGGAGACGTGCACCGGCAGGCTCGTCGTGTCCTCGTTGCCGAGGTCGTCGCGGACGGTGAGGGTCGGCGTCCAGCGGCCCACATCGTCCAGGGTGACTTCGACGTTGGGGCCGTTGGCGTCGGTCTCGCCGTCGCCGTCGACGTCCCACTCGTAGCCGGACAGCGACCGGTCGGGATCGGCGCTGGAGGCGCTGGCATCGAGGGTGAGGCCGTCGCCGACGAACACGTTGTTGCCGACCGTGCCGGGCTCGGCGACGGCCTCGCCGCCGAGGCGGGCGCTGGCCGTGGCGCTCGGCGGGTCGACGACCGTCACCTCGATCGTGGTCTCGGCCTGACCGTCGCCGTTCTCGACGGCGAGCTCGACCGTGTACGTGCCGCGCTCCCGGTAGGTGTGTTCGACGGTGGGCTCGTTCGTCGTCTCCTCGCTGCCGTCGCCGAAGCTCCAGACGTAGCTGTCGATCGAGCCTGTGCTGGCGGTGGCGTCGAGCGTGATCGGCTCGCCGGTGGTGGCGACGTAGCTGCCGCCGTCGTCGGTGAAGGAGTCGGCGACCAGCGCGGCGTCGAGGTCGTCGCCGGTCGAGGATCCGGGAACCAGGAAGTAGGCGCCGGCGGCCAAGCCGGCCAGCAGCAGGATGGCGATCAGGGCGGGGACGAGGATCCCGCCACCATCGTCGTCGTCCTCGTCCTCGGCCGCGGGATCGTCGGGGTCGCCCGAGCCGCCTTGGAAGCGAGCCAGGAGGGCGGAGGCCCGTGGCTTCTCGTCCTCCTCGTCCTCGGAGGCGGCGGTGGCCGGCTCCTCGGGGGGGTCGGCACCATCGTCGGTTGGGTCGTCCTCGGCGTCGCCGGCCGTGGCGGCCGCGGGGGCCACGGTCGCCTCGTCGTCTTCGTTGGCGTCGTCGGACGGCTCGGGGTTCTCGGCCGGCTCGTCGCGTTCGGTCTCCTCGTCCTCGTTCTCGTCGTCGGAGCCGGAGAGGAGGCCGAAGGGGCCGGTGGACCCATCGTCCGCTTCGTCGTCGGCGTCGGTCCCGTCGGCTTCGGCGTCTTCGACCTCGGCTTGCTCGTCCTCGGGTTCCTCGTCCGAGGCGAAGCGGGAGGTCAGGCCACCGAGGAAGCCGTCGTCGTCGGCGTCCTCCTCGTCGGTCCCGGTGTCGTCGGCCTCGTCGATCTCGTCCGCGGAGCCCGGCTCCTCGTCGGGTTCGTCGACAGGCTCCTCGCTGGCGTCCCCGCGGGGATCGTCGTCGACGACCGGGTCCTCGGTCTGCCGGGAGCCGTCCTCGTCGGGCACCGTGTCGGTGTCGGCCGGGGAGGCCTCGTCGGTGGGCGAGTCGTCGGTCTCGTCGGGGTCGGTGTCCTCGTCGTCGGAGAAGAAACCGAGCCCGCCGCCATCCCCCTCGTCGGCGTCCCCCGACGTCTCGTCGGTGGGCTCGTCGTCGTCGGCGCGGAAGCGGTCGAAAAGCTGGGACAGGCGGCCGTCGTCCTCGTCGACGTCGGGTTCGCCCTCGAAGGCTTCCTCGGGGGCGGGAGCGTCGACGTCCTCGGGCTCGGGGTCCGGAGCCTCCGGGCTCGCCTTCCGATCGAGCTCCTGCAGTTGCTCCTCGATGCGGGCGAGCTCCTCGTCGACGTCGTCGATGTCCTCGTCCTCGTCGGAGGCCAAGAGGCCACCTGCCTATCCGGGAGTCGAGGGTAACGGCGAGTAGGTGAAAACTCCTTCGATGGTGGCCATCGTTTCCGAGCCCTGGTCGAGCTCGACGATCAGGGTGTGCGGTTCGGCGGCGAGCTGGCCCCCATCGAGCACGAGCTGGGCCCGGGCCTCGTCGCTGCCGGGTTCGGGATCGGTGACGACGTTGGCGATCGCCGCCCCGTCGTCGTCCTGCAGCGTGAGGTTGACGGTGTCCGCCCCCTGCGTCGTCGAGTGGGTGAGGGTGATCTCGGCCTCGGCGAGACCGTCGGCGACGGAGACGGGGAACTGCGTGGAGCTGTCCGTCAGCGACAGGTTGGCCTGGTGGCGGAACCGATCGTCGACGGCGAACGTTCGCTCGGCGGTGTCCTCGGCGTAGCCGTCGGTGACCGTCACCGCTACGATGTGGGGGCCGGCGCGGAGCTTGGTCTCGAGGACCGGGCCGGCGTCGACGGGTTCGTCGTCGACCCGCCACTCGTAGGTGAGCTCGTCGCCGTCGGGATCGGTGGACGCCTCGGCGCGGATCGCGACGGTCTCCCCGGCTTGCAGCTGCTCGGCGTCGATGCTCACGGCGGCCTCGGGCGGCTGGTTGGCTTGGACCTGGATCTCGATGGCGTCGGTCGCCTGCGTCCCGTTAGGGCCCGAGGCCTCCACGGTGACCGGGTGCGCGCCGGCGTCGGCGAAGCTCGTCTCGACGGCGGGGCCCTCGTGCGTGGTCCCATTGACGTCCCATGTGATCTCGGCGGCATCGATCGGCAGGCCCTCGGTCTCGGCCGTGAGCTCGACCGCTTCGTCGACGGTGGGCGTCTGCGTGGATGCCCGAGCCTTGACGACGAGATCGGGCTGGTCGACGGAGGCATAGCCCAGCTCCTCACGCAAGGCTGGCATGTCCTCGGGCACGATGCACCCGGCAACGCGACGCTCACCGTCGAAGTGGACGCCGACGCTGCCAGCGATTGAGCCGTGGCTTGCCGCGGCTCGGAAGAGGAAAGGAACAGGACGCGGCCCCTGGGGACCGGCGTCACGCGTTCGGTCTCGTCCCCGGATCGCCGTGGTCGGCTCCGCCACCCCTGCCGGAGCCCATGCTGCACCCGGAGCTAGGAGTTCTTCTCGACCCGCTTGTTGAAGCTCTCCTCGGTGAAGTACATGTCGAGAGCTTCGGTCACCGCCTCGGAGATCTGTTTCCCAGTCAGAAGCTTCAGCGAGTGAAGCTTCATGTAGAAGTCACTGGGGATACGGACCTTCATCTCGCGGATCTCTTGTTCGTCCTCGTCTTTCTCTGGTTCGATGTACATGGCCGCTCACCGCCGCCCCTTCGGCGACGAACGTAGCTCTCCAAGTCCCCCCTATTAAGCGTTGCCCACGGCCTAGGTTGTCGCCCCGGGGAGGCTCCCCCGCTCCCCCCGGTCCCGGGCTCCCCCAGTCCCCCCAGATCAGTCGATCTCCTGTTGGGCTTCGAGGCTCCAGGGGCCGTGGTAGGACTGGAAGTCGACGATCACGCGCCACGTCCCCGAGCTCCCCTGCAGGAACTCGGAGTCCTGGATCTGGCGCTGGGTCGAGGCTTCGGCCTCGTAGACGACGTCGGCGTCACCGTCCAGCACCGTGATTTGGGCGGTAGATCCGTCGCGCGTGGGCGTGAACGAGAGGCTGAGGAACACCGAGTCCGCCTCGGGAGCCACGTCGAACGTGAACGTCCGGCGCTCGGTCAGGTCCTCGCCCTGCCCGCTCCAGTCGTCGAGCGGGACGAGCGTTCCCGTGGTGAACCAAGCGAAGGCGGCGATGCCGACGACGGCGAGGACCAGCGCGCCGGCGGCCGCCCAGAGCTTGACGTGGCGCTGGCTGTCGTCCGGCAGCGGTTCGCCGGTGAGCTCGGCCGCCAGGCGCTCGGGCGGGCCGATCTCGGCCGTGGCTTGCACGTAGTGGAACCAGCGGACGCGGTCGGCGTCCTCGCCCTCGGCGATCGCCGTGGCGACCTCGTGCAGCCGATCCTCGGCCTCCTTGACCAGCTCCTGTCGCTCCTCCCCGTCGAGGTGCGCCAGCTCCCGCTCGAGGTCCCAGAGGAACTGCTCGACGTCCTCCTGGCCGGCCATCGAAGCCAGCTAACCGGCTCGGGGCTAAAAACCTCGCCCAAGCAGAGGAGGGGAGAGGAACGAGAGGTCACAGAGCCCTCCGTCTCCGCCCCGGCCTCCCCCTGTTCAACGGCTGTACCACATCTCGTTCATAACCCCCCTGAGGGAGCATGGGGTAGGTCGATCCCCGTGTCCGAGAAGATGAACCTCGAAGGTCTCGTCCGCGTGGCCAGCATCATGTCCACGATCGCCAAGGAACCGATGAACGTCGGCAGCGCCTACAAGTTCGACTGAGGCGCCCGCTTCCCGCTCATCCCCGGGGTCGGGCGCCGGGCCCCCAGCCCACTCACCCCTGGTTCGACGACCGACCACCCCTGTGGCCCGCCCGGCCCCCATCCATCACTTGTCCCCCCGCCGAGGACGCAACCCTTTTTCCAAGCGGTCGCATCGCGCCTTCGATGGCCGACGAGGACCCACCCGAGGAGACCGTCGAGCTGATGGCGATGCTGAAGCGGCGCGGCTTCCTCAAGCCCGCCTACGACCTGTACGGAGGCGTCGCCGGCCTCTACGACTACGGTCCCCTCGGCCAGGGCCTCAAGCGCAACTTCGAGGATCTCTGGCGGCAGTACTACGTCGTCGAGGAGGGCTTCGGCGAGGTCTCCACCCCGACCGTCGCCCCCGAGGCCGTGTTCGAAGCCAGCGGCCACCTCGACCAGTTCGACGACACCCTCGTCGAGTGCCTGTCGTGCGGGACGGCCTTCCGCGGCGACCACTACCTCGAGGAGGAGTGGATGCGCGTCGTCGAGCAGCTCGAGCCCGTCGCCGACGAGCACGGGTGGACCAAGCTCTACGAGGAGGTGCACCGGAAGGTGCACTCGATCATCGAGGCCGCCGAGCGTGAACCGGGCCCCGAGGACATCGAGGCCCTGCTCAGCGGCGAACACCCGCAGTTCGACGAGGGCACCCAGCAGCTTACCTGGCAGGCCGACGACCACGAGATCGGCGTCCGCCCCGGCGGGATCCGCGTGGAGGACGCCGCCGGCGAGATCGTTCTCGACGAGCGGTTGACCTGCCTGGGCTGCGAGGAGACCGTGTCCCCCGGCACGGCCGAGGTGGGCCCGTTCAACCTGATGTTCAGCACCCGGATCGGGCCCGGCGACGGCGACAGCGGCTTCCTGCGGCCCGAGACCGCCCAGGGCCTGTTCGTCAACTCGCAGTGGTTGTACCGGTACGCTCGCGAGCAGGTGCCCTTCGGCGCCGTCCAGATCGGTCGGGCCTACCGGAACGAGATCTCGCCCCGCCAGGGTCTGGTCCGTCTGCGGGAGTTCTGGCAGGCCGAGGCCGAGGTGTTCGTGGATCCCGACGACAAGACCCACGACGACTTCGACCACGTGGCGGGCCTGGAGGTCGATCTCGTGCCGGCCGAGGGCGAGCCGGTGACGACGACGCTGGCGGAGGCCGTCGAGGCGGGCACGATCGCGAACGAGATGGTGGCCTACTTCGTCGGTCGCACCCAGCAGGTGCTCACCGACGCCGGCGTCGACCGCGAGCGGCTGCGGTTCCGCCAGCACGAGTCCGACGAGATGGCACACTACGCGACGGATTGCTGGGACGCCGAGTTCGCGTCCGCTCGGTACGGCTGGGTCGAGTGCGTCGGCATCGCCGACCGCGGCTGCTACGACCTCGAAAGCCACGAGCGGGAGAGCGGCGAGCGGATGAAGGTGTTCCGCCGCTTCGAGGAGGCGATCGAGCGCGAGATCTCCCGGCTGGAACCGGACATGAGCCTGCTCGGCCCCGAGTTCAAGGGCCAGGCCGGCACCGTGGCCGAGGCGCTGCGCAAGCGCGATGCCGACGGCGTGGACCCCAGCCAGGCCGTCACGGTCGAGGTCGACGGCGAGGACATCGAGGTGCCCGCCGAGGCCTACGAGCTCGTCGAGGAGACCGATCGCCAGGAGGGCGAGTGGGTGTTCCCGCACGTCATCGAGCCCTCCTACGGCGTCGACCGGATCCTGTACGCGGTGCTCGAGCACAACTGGGACACGACCGGCGACGTGGACACGCTGTCCCTGCCGCGCGAGCTGTCCCCCTTGGACGTGGGCGTGTTCCCGCTCGTCAGCAAGGACGGGCTGCCCGAGCGCGCCCGCGAGATTGAGACCGAGCTCAAGCGGGCGGGCCTGGTCACCAACTACGACGAGGGCGGCTCGATCGGGCGCCGGTATGCTCGCATGGACGAGGCGGGCACGCCGGTGTGCGTGACCGTGGACCACGAGACGCTCGAGGAGGGCGAGGTCACGGTGCGCGACCGGGACTCGACCGAGCAGGTCCGGGTGCCGGTGGACGCGCTGGCTGGGAACCTGGCATCCTACATCGAGGGCGAGATCGGCTTCGACGAGCTCGCCTGAGGACCGAGGTCACGACCGGCGAGCCAGCCGCGCGGCCGCGGCCAAGCCGAGCAACGCCGCCAGCGCCGGGATCGGCGCGTCGTCGGTCTCGCCGACCGTCTGGTTGACGTCGCCGCCGACGGGCTCCTGGGATCCATCGTCCTCCGGCGGGCCGACGGCGATCGTGGCCTGGCTGGCGGCCTGCAGCCCGCTGGCGTCCCGCACGGTGACGGTGGCCTCGTAGACGCCCTGCTCCTCGTAGTTGTACGTCACGCGGGGGCTCGAGCGCCAGCCGGTGCCGTCGCCGTCGCCGAACGTGAAGTTGTAGGCGACGATGCCCTCGTCGTCCTGGCTCCCGCTGGCGTCGAACACGACCCGGCCGCCGACGTCGACCTGGCCGGGGTGGGCGGCCAGCGCCGGCACCGGCGGGCGGCTGTCCTGCGTCAGCGGGACGCGGACCTGGCGGAACTCCCAGGGCCCCTCGCCGGCGTCGGTCACGGCGCGCACGTGGTAGGACACGGGCTTGCCGCGCGGCGGGTTGCTGTCCCGGTAGCGCTCCACGGCGGTGCGCTGGATCTCGGCGTCGGCCTCCTCGGGGTCCATGGCGCCGCGGGTGCGGGCGACCTCGTAGGCCTGCAGCGGTTCGCCGCCGGTCTCGTTCGGCGGGGACCACGAGACGTGGACGTGGGAGCCGGTCCAGCGCGCCGAGAGATCGGCCACCTCGCCCGGCGGCGTCGCGAACACGGCGCGCGCGGGCTGGCCGAGCGGGCTCTCGGCGTCGCCGTTGCGAGCCGCCACGGCGTACACGACCGTCTGGCCGCGGGGAACGCCGTCGCCGTCGGTGTGCTCGGTGTCGCTGGAGCGGGTCAACAGCTCGAGCTCGTCGAGCGCCGGCCCGCGGTAGACGGCGTAGCCGTCGACGTCCTCCGCGGGCGGTTGCCAGCCGAGCTCGACCTGGCCCGAGCCCTCGTCGGCCCGCGCCGTCAGCTCGGTGGGCGCCTCGGGCACGGGACGGGGTTGGACCTGCTGGGGATCGGAGGGTTGACCCCACCCGTTCCCGTTGCGGGCTTGGACCCGGATCTCGTAGGTGGCGCCGTTCTCGACCGGTTCGTCCTGGACGGAGGTGATCGAGGCGCGCGTGGCGGACTCGGAGACGGTGCCCCAGCAGGCGGAGGCACAGCGTTCGAGGTCGGCATCGCTGTCGGGGGCGTAGGCGAACACGCGGTAGGACTCGATGTCGAGGCCGCCGGTGTCGTCGGGCGGGCTCCACTGCACGACGAGCTTCCCGTCGCCCCCTTGGGCGGTCACGGCCGGCGCCTGGGGCGTCTGGGTGGCTCGCACGTCCACGCCGCCGCTGGGGGCGCTGACCCCGTGGGGGTTCTCGGCGCGGATCTGGTAGGTGTAGGTGGTGCCCTGGCTGGCGTTGGTGTCGCGGAACCGGGTGTCGGAGACAGCGTCGAGGCGCACGGGTTCGCGGGCCCCGCGCGAGCGCTCGACGATGTAGCCCTCGACGGGGCTGCCGCCGTCGTACTCGGGGGGCTCCCAGTCGAGGCGGATGCCGCCGGGCACGGCCTCGGCGGAGAGGTTCGTGGGTGCCCACGACCGGGTCGGCCCCAGCTCGACGCGGAGGACGGTGGCGTGGTCCTCGGTGCCGTTCTGGGTGGCGCGCACGCCGCCGGGGACCCAGGCTTCGTCACCGTGGAGGAAGGCGCCGTTGCGGCCGCCGGTGAGCGGCATCGTGACCGGCAGGGTCGCGGTCTCGCCCGTCGCGGGATCGACGGTCTGGATCGCGGCCGAGCCGCGGTGGGGATCGCAGTTGGCGCTGCAACCGCCCAGGACGTAGGCGGTGCCCTCGTGCTCGATGGCGGCCGTCCAGCGCAGCGGCTCGTCCAGCTCGCCGATCTTCGTGAGGGTGTCGGCCTCGGGGTCGAGCGTGAGGACGTCGGGCACGAAGCAGGTGGAAGCTTGCCCGGGGCAGGTGTCCTCGCCGGCCTCCGCGTGGCCGCCCAGGTACACGATCTCGCCGTCGACGGCGAGGGCGCTGGCCTGGGCCCGTCCGGTGGGCAGCTCGGCGTCGAGTTGGGTGATCGTCTCCTGCTCGGGGTCGAAGGCTGCCACCCACGGGTGGAAGTCGACCTGCGGGTCCTCGTTGGGTTGGATCGAGAGCCCGCCGAGCACGTAGATCCGGTCGTCGATCGTCACCGCGGAGGCGGCGGCGACGGGGTCGGGCAGGGAGACGCCCGTGATCCGGGTCGCCTCGCCGGTCTGCGGATCGAAGCGGTGGATCGCGCTCGTCGTCTCCGGCAGGTCGTCGCTGGCGGAGGCTTGGGCGCCGCCGAAGACGTACACCTGGCCCTCGTGGGCGGCTGCGGCCGGGGATTTCAGCGCGGTGGGCAGGCTGGCGACCGTATCGGCGGTCCCGTCCGCGCGGAGGAGCGTGATCTCGTCGATGTAGCCTTGCCCGCGCCCGCCGCCGACGAGGTAGCTTTCGTCGTCGATCTGCGCGGTGCCGTAGCCGTGGACGCGGTCCGGCAGCTGGCCGGGGCTGTCGAGCACGCGCACGGCGTCGACGGCCGGCACGACCACGAGGAGGACCGCGACGACCAGCAGCAGGCGGCGAGCGGGGACGGACACCATGGGTGGGGGACCTCACACCGCCTTCAAGGTTTCCTCAAGCACCTCGACGGCCGCGTCCACCGAGGACCGGTCGACGTTCAGGGGTGGGATGAACCGGATCGAGCTGGACCCGCAGGGTAGCACGAGCACGCCGCGCTTGAACATGCCCTGCACGACCTTGCCTTGCAGCTGGTTGGCCGGTTCCCTCGTCTCGTGGTCCTGGACGAGGTCGATGGCCTGCATGAGGCCGACGCCGCGGACGTCGCCGATGGGTTCGTGTTTGGCCTGGATCTCCTCGAGGCGCTCGCGCATGTGGTCGCCGACCTCGCGGGTGTTGGCGAGCATGTCCTCGTCCTCGATGGCGTCGAGGGTGGCCTCGGCGGCCGAGAGGGCGACGAGGTTGCCGCCGTAGGTGTTGGAGTGGGCGCCCTTGTAGGGGAAGTCCAGCTCCTCGCGGGCGACGACGGCGCCCATCGGCAGGCCGGAGGCGATGCCCTTGGCCAGCCAGATGAGGTCGGGTTCGACGTCGAAGAGGTCGGCGGCGAACAGCTCGCCGGTGCGGCCGAAGCCGGTCTGCACCTCGTCGATGCCGAGCAAGATCCCGTGCTCGTCGAGCAGGGACGCGAGCCGGCCGAAGAAGCCCTCCGGCGGCATGACGTAGCCGCCTTCGCCCTGGATCGGTTCGGCGAAGAAGGCGGCGATGTCCTCGGGCGGAGCCAGGCCCTCGAACAGCTCCTCGACGCGGTCGAGGACGCGGTTGGTGAGCTCGTCGGGCTCTGCGTAGCCGTCGATGTCCCAGGGGTTGCGGTAGGGGTTCGGGAAGGGCACGTGGAAGACGCCGGCCAGCAACGGCTGGAAGCCGCGGCGCTGCTCGGCCTTGCTCGCCGTCAGGCTCAGCGAGCCGAACGTGCGACCGTGGAAGCATTGCCGGAAGGCCAGGAAGCCGGGCCGGCCGGTGTTGTGGCGGGCCAGCTTCATCGAGGCCTCGGTGCCCTCGGTCCCGGAGTTGGTGTAGAAGACCTTGCCGTCGGGCACGGGGGCGAGCTCGGTCAGACGCTCGGCGTAGCTGACCTGGGCGTCGTAGTAGAAGTCGGTGCCGGCGAAGTGCATCAGGTCCTCGGCCTGGTCCTGCACGGCGTCGACCACGCCGGGGTGGCAGTGGCCGGTGTTGACGACGGCGATCCCGCTGGAGAAGTCGAGGAAGCGGTTGCCGTCGACGTCCTCGACGAGCCAGCCGTCGGCGCTCTCGGCGACGACGGGCGTGGTGCGCGTGTTCGTGATGATCGCGTCGTCGTCGCGCTCGAGCACCTTCCTGGCTTCCGGTCCCGGGGGCTCGACCGTGATCTTCGGCTCAGCCATCGTGACCCTCGTGCGGCAGGGAACGGGCCTCGGGAGTTAAGTCGTTCCGTGTCGGCCCACAGCCCCCGCGGGCCGGGTCGACGCACCTCGCCCGAGGCGACCGAACCGCAACCTTGATACTGTGACACTAGTTGTCACGATTTGGCGTCGGAGGGCAGTGCGACTCCCTACCGCTGACCCGCCTACGACCGCGACGGACCTTGCCTCCCAGCTGTGCCCGTCGGCGCCTCGACGGGGGCCGGTGGCGTCTCCCCCGGCCCCCCGCCTCCTCTTCACACGCAGAGCACACCCCCCTCACGAGAGCACGGCCGAAGGCCGTGCGAACCGAGGACTCGACGCGAGAGAGGATGCGGGTGGCTTCAGGACCGACGGGCGATTTCCGCCGTCGGCCCTGAGATTCGACCAGATCGCAGATCTGGCCACTCGAGAGCATCGAGCCGCACGGTCGCGTCGGCTACGGATGCTCTCGATTCGCACGCCCTCGGCGGTGGCTGCGGCCGGCCGTCCGCTCACGCCACCCGCACGTGACGCTCCCTCGGAGGGATTCCGATGCAGCGCGACACCGCCAGCGGCCCCTCAGCCGAGCCTGGCGATGGGAGTCCCTGAGGAATCAACGCGAGAGAGGATGCGGGTGGCGTGATTTGAACACGCGCAACGGCCATGGCAAGGCCGTGTACTACCAGACTATACTACACCCGCAACGCTTCCGCGCAGGCCAGATATATGGGGGAGGCGTATAAGAGTTTGATGTGAGGCGGCGCGGCGTGGCTAATCGCATTCAAGGTCTCCCGAGCAAACCTTCGACGGTAAAACGTCGAAAGTGCTTCTCGGCCTGTGTCAGTGGTACCGAGCCACCCCGGACTGAACCCACACCCCTCCATCGCCCATCTTCGGGAGCATGACCGATGACGCGTTGCCCAGCCTGACCGAATTCGTCAACACACACCCCACCGAGGAGGACTGCTGGCAATACCTCCGCGAGCACCGCTGGGGCAAGGACGGCTTCACGTGCCCGGATTGCGGCGAGGACGAGCCCTGGGGCCTCATCCAGACCCGCCACGTGTTCGAGTGCTACGCGTGCCGCAAGCAAACCAGCGTGACCGCGGGCACGATCCTCCAGGACACCAAACTCGACCTACAGACCTGGTTCCTGGCCATCTACCACGTCATCAAAACCAAGAAGGGCATCACGGAGCCCGAGCTCGCCCGCACGTTGGGCGTGCACGCGGAGACCGCGCACAACATCCGCCAGAAGATCTACCGCATCCTGAGACGCGCCCAGCAGCGATCGTTAGACGGCGTGGGGGAAGCCGATGAAACCTACGTGGGCGGCAAGCGCCCGGACGATTCCTCAGGCCGGGGCACCAGCAAGCAGTGCGTGGTCGCCCTCGTCGACAACAAGGACGAGGAAGCCGGCAACCTGCACCTGCAATGCGTGCCCGGCGCCGGCGGCGAGAACCTGGCCCCCACCGTGCGAGTCCGCGTGCAGGAAGGCTCGATGTTAGTGGACGGACAACGGGGACGGCTACAACGGGCTTGCGGCCTACGAGCGCGAGGTTCGCCAGCCCGATCGCGAGGAGGGCGAGCAGATGCACGATGTGCTGCCGTGGAGTCACACGGTGTTCAGCAACCTCAAACGCGTGCTGTATAGGGTGCACGCCTACGTGGAGGACTGGAACGTGCAGCCGTACTTGGACGCGTTCACATTCCGCTTCAACCACCGCCCGTTCCTCGGGCGGGCCCTCAACAAAGCGTTGCGAGGCATTGTGGAGATGCTGCCGCGGCCGAACGAGCGGCTCAAACGATCGGGGCAGTTGGGGGCAGCGGCGTAGAGGGGGTTACTGAGACACCCCGAGAAGCACTAACGTCGAATCGTTACCGCCAAGAAATCAGGCTTGACGGTTAATCTGCCTGCTCCTGCGTCTTGGGCGTCCGGAGAACTACCGTGGATTCCAGCGCCTTTTCCCGGTCGTCACTTCCAGACACAGGCACTAGATGGGGGAGCTTGAAACATAAACCTTACTCATGGGGAAAACCGCCAGAGGATGAGCGCTAGATAAAGGACAAGCGGCAGGAGGAAGTATAGCCGCTGGACCCAACGGGGCCGAGTCAACCCCATCAGCGCAATGGTTCCGGTCAAGCCAACTGCACCCAATGTCTCCCTCAACCGTTGCTGAGGGGAGAAAATCCCCATCTGCTCCCCCAGGAGAGTGAATTTCCAGGGGCCGCCCTGGAAGACCCCGGCAGCGGTAAGAACGATAACAGGCAACAGAGTCAGAGCCAAGAAGAAAGAACGGACCAAAACCTTCTCTGCAGCCCTTGGTCGAACCTCGTATTGGAAGCTGACCAACCCCGCCCCTCCTTCTGCCTTTGCTTGTAGGTAGCCATCTAGGGCAGTGAAATCAGGGTCGCCTTGTTCCTGATCTGGAGAAATCAAACTCCTATCCGGCCCCCGGATTTCGATGAAAGTATCGTGGCCTTCGTGACCCTTTGCTTCGCTCACTTCAAATCGCGGTTGTCGAATCAATCCTCTGCCCTGAGGCGGTGATACGGCATCCAAGTGGTTGAGTTTCAAGACAAAGACTTCGTTTGGAGGGAGAGGATCCTCAAGCTCGACTAGCAGGATTCTCGCATCTTCGAAATCCCCCTCTTCGAAGATGTCCTCGCCCACGGCATCTCGAATAAATTCCTCTTGATCGCCGACACGATCCTCGACCATTTCATCCGGGAGATATGCTAGCTCCTTCCCGGAACCCGTCGTCACCTGCAACCCTGGCAGATACTCATCAAGAATGAGGAAAACTTCCTCTTCGTGTTCGTCACTAGTGTTCTGGATTTCATACTGAATTTGCAACGACCGTTCTCGGGGGCCAGTATGGTCAATCCGTAGGCGCTCCCTAAGGATACGGAAGTTGGCCATGCTTCATCGGCCTCGCAGGGCGTTGATTCATAGGCTCCACCCATGAATACGTTGTTCCCAGGATGGCCAGGAGGGTTGACTCTCGGGAGGCAAGGAGCCCCACGGTTCAGCTCGCCCCCACTAGGGCCGACCCCCTCACGCCGATAACCTGCGACTCTGACCGCTGCTGCGACCGTCCGTCGAACGGACGAGGCTTCAAATCACGGGGCGTCATTGCACGCGTGGCCGCCTTGTCCAGCCAACGCGCCGCTCTCCTCGTCGCCCTCGTGTTGCTCGTACCGACGGCCAGCCTCGCCGCCACCGGACCCGACCCGGCAGGTCCTCCCGTCGCCGCCGGCGACCGGTGGATCGTCGGTTTCGCGGATCTGGCCGCGGCCGACGTCGACGACGACGAATGGCGAGGCCACACCGTGCTCGACGTCAACGACGCGATCGGGTTCGCCGTCGTCGAGCTCGAGGACCCGGCCAGCTTCCACCTCGAGGATCGCCATCGCGACAACGTCGAGTACGTGGAGCGCGAGGATCCGACCGCCTACGTCACCCTGTTCACCCCCGACGATCCACGCTACGACGAGCAGTACGGCTTCCCGCAGATCCAGACGCCCACCGCCTGGGACACGACGCTGGGATCCGCGGACGTCAACGTGAGCGTGATCGACACCGGGATCGACCAGGACCACGAGGACCTGCAGAACACGGTCGCCGAGCAGCGCGATTTCGTCGGCGACGACGGCACGGCCGACGACCGCTGCGGGCACGGCACCCACGTGGCCGGCACCGTGTCGGCGAACACCGACAACGGCATCGGCGTGGCCGGCACCGCCGACGGCGTGAACCTGTTCGTCGCGAAGGCGCTGTCGGACTCGCTGGTCGTGCAGTGCACCGGCAGCTCCTCGGACATCGCGGACGCGATCACCTGGAGCACCGACAACGGCGCCGACGTGATCTCGATGAGCCTGGGCTCGAGCTCGGCGAGCTCGACGATCGGCCAGGCCGTCGACTACGCCTGGGAGCGCGGCGTCCTGCTCGTCGCCGCGGCCGGCAACGACGGCCAATGCAGCGACTGCGTGGGCTACCCGGCCGCCCGCGAGCGCGTCGTAGCCGTGACCTGCACGGACTCGGACCGCCAGCAGTGCAGCTTCTCCAGCCAGGGCCCCGAGGCCGAGCTCGCCGCTCCCGGTGACGACATCCTGTCGACGTACAACGACGGCGGCTACACGCAGCTCGACGGCACGAGCATGAGCACGCCCCACGTCAGCGGGGCCGCCGGGCTCGCGCTCAGCGTCGACCCGTCCTTGACGAACACCGAGCTGCGCGATGCGATGAACACCACCGCGCGCGATCTCGGCGATGCCGGCCACGACAACGAGTTCGGCCACGGCGAGGTCGACGCGGCCGCGCTGCTCGACGCCGTCGGTGGGGACACGAACGAGCCTCCGCAGGCCTCGTTCACCGCCGACTGCACCGAGCTGAACTGCACCTTCGACGCCAGCAACGCGACCGACGCAGACGGGAACCTCACGAGCTACGACTGGGATCTGGGCGACGGCACCACGGCGACCGGCGAGGTCGTCGACCACAGCTACGAGGCCGAGGGCACCTACACGGTGACGCTGACCGTGACCGACGACGAGGGCACCCAGGACGACGCCACGACGGACGTCACCGTGAGCGGGTCCACGTCGGGGGCGATCCTCGAGGAGACCTTCGACGACGGCGCGGCGCAGAGCTTCGCCCTCTCCGGCCTGTGGCACGTGACGGACGCCTGCCACGCGGCCGACAGCAGCCCCAACCACCTGGCCTACACCCAGGACGACACCTGCACCTACGATACCGGCGACCAGACGAACGGCACGGCCACGTTCTCGGTCGACACCTCGGACGCCCGAAGCCCCCAACTCGCGTTCGAGCACCGGTGGGAGACGGAGTCGACGAGCTGCGGTCTGATCAGCTGCTCCGGCTACGACCACATGCGCGTCGAGCAGCGCACCGGCGACGACTGGACGACGATCGCCGAGTGGACCAGCCTCGACGACAACCAGCCGAACTGGACGTCGGCCAGCTACGACCTCCCCGCCGACGCGTCGCTCGAGCTGCGGTTCGTGTTCGACTCCCGGGATAGCCAGGCCAACGACTACGAGGGCTGGTTCGTCGACGACGTGACCGTCGCCGACGCCTCCTAGCCGCGCCGCTGGAGCGGCGGCAGGTCGACCTCGATGCCCTCCCGCTCGAGGTGGGCCTGCACCTCCTCCCGCTCCTGGGTCAACCGCCGCCGAGCGGCGGCGACCAGCGCCTCGGAGAGCACCGGTCGGCGCACCTCCTCCCGGGCTCGGCGCTGGCCCTCACGCGCCTGGTCAACGTTTTGATCCAGATCGGGCGCGATCTCGTAGAGCTCGCGAGCCGTCTCGAAGTCGCCGGCCTGGCGATAGGCCTCGGCCAACCGGATCGACAGGTGGGCGGTGGATTTCTTGCGGTTGAGCCACAGGCTCAGGCCCAGGATCGTCGCCAGCACGGCGACCCCGACCGCGATCCAGTGGATCACAGGGAGCCGAGAGGCGGCCGGCTCCTATAGCGTTGAGCCCGACGCGGGTCCGGGGGGTTTAGGAAGGGGAGGGTCGTGCGGGCTGCGATGCGTTCCGCCGCGAAGCTCGGGCTCGTCGTCGCCCTGCTGGCCGGCTCGGCCCTGCTGGGGTCGGCCGGGACGGTCCTCGCCCAAGAGGACGAGGAGCTGTCGTTCTCCTCGACCTGCCAGCAGCTTCGATGCTACTTCGAGGCCGAGGGGGAGGAGGCGCTGACCGGCAACGTGACAGAGATCACTTGGACGCTTGGCCCCAACGGGACGACGGCGACCGGCAGCCCCGTCGAGCACGACTTCGCCGAGCCAGGCACCTACGACGTCGAGCTGTCCGTCACCAGCGGCGAGGGCAACGAGACGACGACGGTGAACGCGACCGGTGAGGTCACCGTCGCGAAGGGCGAGATCCCCTGGATCGCCGTCGGCTTCGGCGCCGCCGCCCTTGCCGGATCGATCCTCCTCGCCCGCGCGACGTAGCCCCAGGCGGCCTCGGGGCGGTCGACGCGAGGCGCGCCCCCGCGAGTTGGTCCGGTCCTGTGCGGCGTCTCGATCCCCAACTCCCCTCCTCTCCACGCCGGGCGTCCTCGTGTGTTCTCTGTGGAGGCTATCCTCTGTGGTTGGTCTCTGTGCCGTCTGAGGGGGTCTGCGTGCTCAGCACGCCCCGGGCGGCGTCGGCACCAGATCCTGGCAGCCGAGGAGCACCAGCGCGTAGAAAGGCCAGAACGTGACCCGTCGGAAGAACGGGTTCTCCCAGGGTTGCAGGAGGGGGCCTTCCCAGGCGATCGGCACGCGGGCTTGCTCGGGCGCCAGCGCGTTGAGACCGTAGAGCGCGAGGAAGCCGACTCCGAAGTAGATCAAGACCGCAGCGAGGACGCGGGCGCCGACGACCTCGAGCTGCCGTTCGAAGGTGATCTTGCGCTCGGCCGGCGAGACAAGCAACACGAGGCCCAGCATGGCGGCCAACCACGACACGGTCGCCACGAGCAGGGCTAGGCCGGGGGCCGAGCCGGCGAGACCGAGGTAGCCGAGCAGGCCCGCGAGGGCCGCGCCCGCGGTCGCCGGCCCCAGCCACTCCCACGAGGACAGCCACACGACGGGCTGCAGGGCGGCTCGGGCGTCCACGGTGGCGAGGCCGCCGGCAGGGCCTTGAACGTTGCGGGTTCCAGCGAGGGCGGTGGCATCCTCGGCAGCCCGCGGCTTGAAGAGGCCGACGCGGCTTGTCGCAAGCGTGCCTGCGGTCCGCGTCGACGACGCTCGTAAGGTGTACGGTGACCCGCCGGAGGGCGTGGTCGCCGTGGACGGGGTCTCGTTCTCGGTCGACGAGGGCGAGGTGTTCGGTCTGCTGGGCCCCAACGGAGCCGGCAAGACGTCGTTGATCCGGATCCTGTCGACCCTGACGGAGGCGACCAGCGGCCGGGCCGAGGTCGCCGGCGTCGACGTGGGCGAGGACCCCCGGGGTGTCCGGGAGCGCATCGGGCTCGTGTTCCAGGAGCCCTCGCTCGACAACCTGCTCACGGGGCGGGAGAACCTCGAGCTGTCCGCCGCGCTCTACGACGTCTCCCGTCGCCAGACGCGCGAGCGCATCGACGAGCTGCTGGACCTGATGGACCTGGCCGGCCGCGGCGACGATCCGGTCAAGCAGTACAGCGGCGGCATGAAGCGTCGGTTGGAGATCGCCCGCGGGCTGTTGCACGATCCCGAGGTCCTGTTCCTCGACGAGCCGACGCTGGGCCTGGATCCGCAGACGCGCGAGCGGCT
Source organism: Thermoplasmatales archaeon SW_10_69_26 (assembly GCA_003009755.1). GTDB lineage: Archaea > Thermoplasmatota > SW-10-69-26 > SW-10-69-26 > SW-10-69-26 > SW-10-69-26. Next base: position 42,410 of record PXUB01000030.1, on the reverse strand, counting down.
GTGGGCGTACATCCGATCCCTGCGCGAGGAGGGGACGACCGTGCTGATGACGACCCACTACATGGACGAGGCCGATGCGCTGTGCGACCGGGTCGCCGTCATCGACCAGGGCCAGATCCAGGCCCTGGACGACCCGGAGGCGCTCAAGCGAGAGCTGGGCGGCACCGTGGTCCACCTGAGGGCCCTCGGCACGAGCGAGGACGAGCTGGCTCAGGCGCCCGGCGTCGAGGACGTGCAGGCCGAGGGCGAGGGGACCTTCGTCGTGCAGCTGGCCGGCGAGGTCGCCCAGCTGCCCGCGTTCTTGCGCACGCTGGACGAGGTCGACCACCTGGAGGTGACCACGCCCACGCTGCAGGACGTGTTCCTGTCGCTGACGGGCCGGCACCTGCGGCAGGGCGAGGCCGAGGGGGACGGATGGACCGAGGACTACCAGCGCATGAAGCGCGCGGAGTGATCGCGTGAAGATCCCCTACCTGCGACCCCTGGTCGGCATGTGGCGGCGCGAGGCGACCCAGTACGTCCGCGAACGGTCCCGCCTCGTCGCCTCGATCGTGTCCCCGTTCATGTGGATCGCGATCGTCGGCATCGGCATCGAGCGGGGCCTCAAGCCGGACCTGGGCTCGGGGCTGAACTATCTGGACTTCATCGTGCCGGGCATCGTGGCCCAGGCCCTGATGTTCACGACGATCTTCTACGGCGTCTACATCGTCTGGGACCGCAAGATGGACGTCCTCAAGGCGGTGCTCGTCACGCCGGTGCCGCGCTCGATCGTGTTCTTGGGGAAGGTCGTCGGCGGCGCCACGCAGGCCGTCGTCGAGGGGACGTTGCTGTTGATCATCTCGACGTTCTTCGTCGACATCCTCTGGCTGAACGTCGTGCCCGCCGTCGCCGTCATCCTGTTGACCGCCGTGCTGTACACGAGCTTCGGGCTGGCGCTGGGCAGCTTCTACGAGAGCTTCGAGGGGTTCCGCATCACGAGCACGTTCATCGCGTTCCCGATGTTCTTCCTCTCGGGGGCCCTGTTCCCGGTCGTCGACCTGCCGACGTGGCTGACCTGGTTCACGCACGTGAACCCGCTGACCTACAGCGTGGACGCGCTGCGGTCGCTGCTCGTCGGCGGCCAGCAGGCCTTCAGCTACCTCACCAGCTTCGGCGTGCTCGCCGGCTACACGGCGCTGGCCACGCTCGTCGGGGGCTGGAGCTTCAACCGCATGGAGGCCTGACGCGCGCTGTGGGTCCAAGGTGGACGCTCCAGCGAGTGCGGCCGGTCCCGGGATCCGTCACCCGCCCACCCCCGCAGAGGCAACTCTTTTGCGTTCGAGGAGTGGTCGGTCGGTATGCGCTTGGGAGGCGTGGCGTTCGTAGCCTTGGCGATGGTCTCCGCCGGTTGCGTGGCGGGCCTCGCGGCCGAAGACCCGGCCCGGGAGCTGGAAGGGCAGACGACCGAGGAGCGGCAAGATCCCGTGTTCAGCGATCCGATCGTCGTGGACGACGAGCGGGATCTGACCGAGCCCGCGGTCGAGGTGGACAGCGAGGGTCGCGTGTACGTGGCCGGCATCCCCGGTGTCACCGGCTCGGTCAGCGATGGCCAGGAGGACACGACCGGAGCCTCGCAGATCTTCGGTTCCCTCGACGGTGGCCAGAGCTTCGAGCTGATCGATCCGTTGCCGAGCGGTCTCTATGGGGCCAGCTTCGGCGGCGGGGACGTCGACCTCGCCCTTGGTTCGGCCGACGAGGTGTACATGACGGACCTGTGGGCGGGCAACGCGGGCTTCGTCGCCAGCGGGGACCACGGCGAGACGTGGCCGACCTCGACGCCGGCGATCTTCACCTTCCCCGGGATCGACCGTCAGTGGATCGACACGCACGCCGACACGGGCGCGATCTACGTGAGCGCCCAGTCGCTGTCGACCGGCGCCGTCCGCGAGGTGGCCAACACCGACAGCAACCTCGTGCTCGCGAAGAGCGAGGACGGCGGCGAGACCTTCTCCGTCGAGCGACCGATCGGGACCGAGGAACGCAACCTCATCTCCCCCTCGGGACCGCTCGTGGTCAACGAGGCCCGCGACGAGATCGCGATCCCCTACAGCACCTCGTCGGGAGGCCAGGGCGTGGCCGTGTCGGTCACCCCGGACGAGGGCGACACCTGGGAGCACACCTCCATCCCGGGGATCGACGAGCAGACGACGGTCTTCCCCGTGATCGCCGACGACAACGCGGGGAACCTGTACCTGGTCACGACGCTCGACGATCGCATCGTGCTCTCGACCAGCGGGGACGGCGGCCGGACGTGGACCACCCCCGAAGTCGTCGATCCCGATCCGGGCGAGGAGCAGATCATCCCGTGGGTCGTCGCGGGCGACGCCGGTGAGCTCGCGGTGTCGTGGCGGGAGGCCTCGACCGAAGGGGATCCCCAACGGTGGGACTACGAGCTGGCGACGATCACAAATGGCCTCTCCTCGGACCCCAGTGTCACCGTGCACCAGCTCAACGACGAACCGATCGACGAGGGCGACTACTCGCTGCGGGAGGTCAACGAGCTGGCGATCGGACCGGACGGCGCCGTCCACGCCGCCTGGCCCTCGCTCCCGGCCGACGGGGAGGACACGGTGACGCAGTACGCGCGCCAGATCGACGGGGCGCCGTTGGCGGGGGACGGCTCGGTCGAGGGGTTCGCGCCGTCGCCCTGAGCGCGCTCACTCGATGCTCATCTGCGTGTAGCCGTCCTCGATCGCCCTCGGCGCCCCGACCGTGATCTCGGCCGTCGACGACCCGAGGTCGAGGACGATCGTGCGCTCCTCGCCGCCCGGCATCGGTGAGCCGAGGTGGACGGTGAGGCGGGCGAGGTCGCTCTCGGTGAGACGGTCCTCCGCCAGCGAGCCGTCCTCGTCGCGGAGGGGCTCCAGCGTCTCCGCGTGGGCGTCGCCGGCGGTGGAAAGCTGGGCGAGGTCCACGGTGCCGGGGCCGGCGGGCTCGATCGCCAGGTCCACGGTCTCGATCGTCCCGTTGGCGGCTTGGCCGGTGGCCTGCGTGGCCTCGGGGAGGGTGGTGTCGTCGACGGGGACGAAGCCCTCGATGCGCTGGTCGAGCGAGCTGGCTTCGGCCGCCAGGCCCGCGGTCAGCGCTCCCCCCGACGACCACGAGGATCGTCAGCGGGATCGAGGGGATCAGCTTCATCGCAACAACCCCCTCCCTGCAGGGTTGTCATCAAGCGTTCACGAACACGTCTTGCCCGCTGCCTTGGCCATCCGTTGGCCACCCCGGGCTGGCGCGGGCTCGCGACGCCTCCTTCAACGTTCGGACGCCTTCGTTGAAAGGTTCGACTCTCCGTCTTTCTATGGGGTCTCGACGCCTGACCTCCGACGGCGAAGGCCTCGACCTCGCGCCACAACCCGTTGATGCCGCCCTACCAACGGAACGGGCCAGAGGTCTCGGTTCCGCGGGGCATCGGGCGCTCGAGGTCGGGGTCCCGCTGGGGGAGGATCTGCAGGATCTCGAAGGCCTGCATGAGGCTGCGGCGGGTGAGCACGCCGGCCAGGCGCCCGTTCTCGACGACGAGCAACCGGCCCAGATCCTCGTCCATCATCTTGCGCATGGCGTTGGAGGCGCGCTCGGCCGGCGTGACGGTGTCGACGTCGGTGGTCATGACGTCCTCGATCCGGGTCAGCGAGCGCTCGGCCTCGGGGACCGACTGGATGTCCTCGAGCGTGACGACGCCGAGCACGGTGTCGTCGGCGACGACGGGGAAGCCGGTGGCCTGGGTCTGCAGCATCATGGCCACGAGGTCGTCGACGTGGGCGTCGGGGCGGACGGCCGGGACCTCGGTGTCCATGATCTGGCGGACGGCGACGCGCTCGAGCGCGTCGAAGAGCTCGACGCCCTTGGCCTCCTGGCTGGCCGCCATGTAGACGAACAGGGCGACGAAGATGAGCAGGAAGCTGCCGCCGAAGAGCCCGCCCAGGCCCATGAGCACGGCCATGCCTTTGCCGACGGTCGAGGCGACGTTGGTGGCCTTGGCGAAGCTCATGCGGAAGCCGAGCAGGGCTCGCAGCACGCGCCCGCCGTCGAGCGGGAACGCGGGCAGCATGTTGAATACGGCCAGCGTGACGTTCAGGTAGCCCAGGTAGAGGGCGGGGAACGTGATGAAGGGGCCAGGGTCGACGAACGCGAACACGGTCAGGGGGATCGCGCCGAGAGCCAGCGAGACGGCCGGGCCGGCGAGCGCGATCTTGGCCTCGGCCTTGGGGTCCTTCGTGATGCCTTTCAGCATCGCGAGGCCGCCGAGGATCCACAGGGTGATCTGCTGGACCTCGACGCCCTCGGCCATGGCGACGACGGCGTGGCCGAGCTCGTGCAAGAGGACGCTGACGAAGAGCCCGATGGCGACGACGATGCCGGCGTAGATGCGGCCCTCGGGCGTCAACAGAGGGGTAGGATCGAGACCGACGAGCGGCAACTCGCGCACGTTCTCGAGCTGCGAGGAGAGGATGAACGCCAGGACCGGGAGGAACAGGATGAGCGTCCAGTGGATCTTGATCGGGATCGACCGGACGTGGCCGATCGTGAACTCGCCCTTCATCGCGGTGGCGCAAGACAGGCTTCCCTTAAAGCAACGGCGTCAGCGCCATCCACCCCGTCAGGTAGACATGTCGAGGGGGTCGTGCAACCTTGAGGTGGGGGGGCCGCGTGGGTGGCCGCGATGGATGCCATCCCGTGGTTCTCGACGTTCACCGCCTTGACCGAGCTGGCGGTGACGGCCGCCGTGTTCTACGTCTTCCACCGGGCGATCGAATACGGCGAGTTCGCCGGCCGCGTGCTGGGCGCGGCGATCGCCTACGAGGTCCTGTTCAACATCTCCTACATGACCTCGCGGCTGTTCACCCACGACCACGGCACCCACCACGCGGATTGGATGGTGGCCACGCTGGCGGGGCACGGAGCGCTGTCGCTTGCGATGTTCGTCGGCCTGCTGGTGTTCAGCTTCCTCGCCTGGCGAGGGCATCGCCAGGGCCGGAACGTCTTCGCCGAGCACCAGCGGTGGACGGCCGCGTTCGCCGGGCTGTGGATGGTGTCGCTGTTGTCCGGCGAGATCGTGTTCCTGTTCGAGTACGTCGGCCACTACTGATCCCGAGAACCGGTGAGAACCCCGGAGAGGACCGGGGAAACGGTTATCAGAGGACCGGCGATGGGACCGTTCGATGGCCCGAGACAGCTCGGACTTGATGATGGAGGAGCTCGAGGAGCTCGAAGGCGAGCGCGTCATCGTCGTGATGAACGACGAGCGTTCGCTGAAGGGCGTCGTCGAGGATTTCGACGACAGCTGGCTCAAGCTCTCTTCCGTCACGATGAAGACGACGATGAACGACCGCGGCTGGGCCGAGGTCACGATCAACACCGGCGAGATCTCCAAGCGCTTCACCGAGAAGGGCGTTTACACGGAGCAGGAGGGTGGCCGTCTGGTCACGCTCGAGGAGGGCTTGGTCAGCCTCGACGAGGTCCTTCGCCTGTGGGCTTGGGAACCGGAGAACGTCTCCAAGCCGGAGAACGTGACCCACGAGACCGCCGCCCCGGCCGGCGCCACGCCTGCCCCCGAGCACGGCTTCTGAGCCCGGCTCACCGATCGCCTCGGTCCCTCCGACCCCCACCGCGGATCGGCCCCGCCGCCTGCGGCTTCCCCGATCTCCTTGTCACGGTGACTCACTTTCCAGGCCCAGCTTGGCCCAGGCCGGCCCTCGGCCACGCCAGCCGTGCGCCCAGGTGGTCGACCATGGCTTCCCGCAGCGGCCATGCCGGCCACGAGAGACCCAGCCAGCGGGCCGAGGCGACCGCCGCCTCGTGAAGGCGGGTCTGGACGGTTGGGTCGGCAAGCGGGGTGACGAGCTCGAGATCGTAGCGCTCGATGCAGGCGCGGGCCTGGTCCAGGGTGAGGCCAGCGGCGTGGATCGGGGCGGCTCCGGCGCCGGCGAGCACCGTCCGGGCGCCGTGGCGGCGGGCCCCAGCGGCGGCCGCGGCCAAGCGCGCGGCTCGTTCCCGTCGGCGCGGCGAAGGGTCGACCAGCTCCTCGTCGGCGACGGCTCGGCCCTCCGCGAGATGCCAGGAGGGGATGGCGTGCAAGGTGAGGCCCAGCTCGTCCCCGACCCAGCCGGGCCTGGGCGCCCTCGGTAGGGATGGGGTGGCGTGGGCGGGCGTCCACAGCCCGGCACCGAGGGCGGCGATGGCGTCGGTCACGGTCCCCGCCAACAGCACCCGGTCGGCCGATCGGCCGAGCGCGTCCTCGAGGGCCTGCCGGAGGCCGCGGCGTCCCTCGGCGGGGAGACGGGCGGGCGCTCGCGGCGACGGCCGGTCGCGATCGGGTTCGTCGGTGGTCGGCACGAGGGCCATCAGGAGACCTCCACGTCGTCGGGGTCGGCGTCGAAGGCGACCACGCGTCGACGGTTGCGGGCGCGGCGGAACAGGGTCGCCAGCCGCGGGCCGACGATCCACAGGATGAGGGCGTTGCCGCCGGCGTGGGCGAGGTTCATCGGGACCCCGCGGGCCAGCACGGGCAACAGGGTGCGCCAGGCCAGCGGGCGGACGCCGGCCAGCCAGACCCAGGCGTCCATGAGGACGCCGTAGGCGAGGCCCGCCACGATGCCGAAGGCGGCCAGCGGCCAGCGCCGCGGTCGGTCGCCGAGCAGGGCAGCGAGGGCGCCCATGCCGCCCCAGCCGATCGCCTGGAAGAGGGTCCAGGGCCCGTGGCCGAGCACGGCGTTGGAGACGAGCGGGACGACGACGCCGGCCAACAGGCCCACGCGCCAGCCGAGCACGGCGCCGGCGAGGATGACGAGGGCCGAGGCGGGCTGGACGTTGGGGATGACGGCGAAGGGGATGCGGGAGAGAGCGGCCAGCGTCCCGATCGTGGCGCCGAGCGCGACGCGGTGCAGCCGGCTCACGCGGACCCTCCCTCGAGCGGGACGGTGCGGTGGGCGAGCTCGTGCATCCAGGAGTGGTGGCTGGCGACGATCGTGGCGGCGCCGGCTTCGACGCGGGCGGCCAGCAGGTCGGCGAGGTCGCCGAGACTGGCTCGATCGAGCCCGCGGGTCGGTTCGTCGAGCAGCAGGACCGGGGGGTCGTGGGCGCTGGCGGTGGCGACGGCCAGGCGTTGGCGTTCGCCGCCGGAGAGATCCCAGGGGTGTTCCTCGGCGTAACCGGCCAGGCCCAGGCGCGTTAGCTTTTCCTGCGGGGCCAGGGCGATCTCGAGGGTGTCGGCGGTGAGGGCGACCTCCTGGCGGACGGTGTCTTGGGTGATGTGCCAGGCGGGGTGTTGGAAGGCGATGCCGACCGAGCGGGCCAGCTGTTCGGCCGAGAGATCGGCCGGTCGGTGTTCGCCCAGGCGCGCCTGGCCGCGGTCGGGTTCCTCGAGCCCGCACAGCAGGTGGAGCGCGGTCGTCTTGCCGGCGCCGTTGGGACCGGTCAGGCAGACGACCTCCCCAGGATGGACGGCCAGGTCCAGTGGGCCCACGCGAGCGTCGTCGAAGCAGGCAGTGGCGCCGTCGAGGCGGGCCTGTGCGGGGCCTCGGGGCGCCTCGGGCAGCCACGTGGCCGGGTCGGGCTCGGCTCCGGCCCCCAGGCGGTGAACCCGGTCGGGGTCGAGGGGGTGGGGAGCGTGCTCGGCGGCGAGCACGCTGGCGCCGCGGGCGCGGTGGTCGTCGATCCAGGCGCGGGCTCGCTTGCGGCCCTCGGAGTCCAGTTGGGCGGTGGGCTCGTCGAGGACGAGGGCCTGGGGCGAACCGAGGCCGGCGGCGGCGAGGCTCACGCGGGCCGCTTCGCCGCCGGAGAGCTGCTCGATCTCGCGGTCGACGAGGTGCGCGGCGTCGAGGACCGCGAGGGCGCGATCGATCGCGGCGCGGGGGTCGGCGAGGTCGAGGTTGCGCGCCAGCTGGGCGAGCTCGCGGTCGACGGTGCGGGCGGCGAAGCTCTCCTCGGGGTCCTGGGGCACCCAGCCGATCGTCTCGGGCATCTCGGCGGGCGGGATCTGCCTGACAGGTCGCCCCCCGAGGCGGGCCTGGCCGGCGATGCGGCCGCCCTGGATGCGGGGGATGAGGCCGGCGGCGATGCGCAGCAGGGTGGATTTGCCGGAGCCGGAGGGGCCCTCGAGCAGGTGGGTTTCGCCGGCGGGCACGGCGAGATCGAACCCGTCGACGACGGGCTCGCGGCCGTGGTGGGCGAAGCGAAGGTCGCCTAGTTCGAGCATCGGGGCACCCTCCCGACGAGGAACACGGGGATCGCCAGCGCGAGGCCGACGAGGGCGAGGCTGGCGGGATCGAGCGGGAGGCTCACGGTGGGGTAGAAGCTCGGCCGCCCCGGGCCGAGGAAGGCGACGAGGCCGGCGACGGTGGCGGCGGCGAGGGCGAGGTAGGCGGCCGGCGGCCAGCCGGTGCGGCGGTCGTCGGCGTCGTAGCCGCGCACGAGCAGGGCCTCCTCGGCGACGGCGGCGCGGTCGAGCGAGCGGGCGGTCAGCGGGACGAGGGTCTGCGTGGCGCCGCGGATCGTGGACGTGTCGACGCCGCGGGTCCGCAGGGCCTCGCGCATGGAGCGGGCATCCTGAGCCGTGTCGGGGACCAGGCGCAGGGCCAGGCCGCCGGCGCGGGCCAGGCTGGGTGGCAGGCCCAGCCGCTCCATGGCGCGGTTGAGGGCCTCGGGGGGGACGGCGACGGTGGCGGCGGCGAGGGCGAGCACGGTGGTGGTCAGCTGGACGCCGGCCGTGGCGCCCCAGGCCATCGCCTCGAGCGTGAGCCGGGGTCGGCCCAGCCAGGTGATGCGGAACGGGGCTTCCCAGAGGACCCTCGCGCCTTGCCAGGCGAAGGCGGCGTTTAAGGCGAGGACGGCGAGTCCGATCGTGCCCGCGGCGACGGCGAGCGCGCGGGCTCGGGCGAAGAGATCCACGCGCCAGGCGAGCACGAGCGCCAGTAGGAGGCTGGCGACGACGGAGGCGGGATGCGTGAGAAGCATCGCGGTGGCGGCGAGGGCCACGCCGGCGGTCAATCGGAGGGCGTTGGCCGAGCCGAGCTTCATCCGGCGGGCACCTCCTGGGTGGCGTTGGGGGTGACGACGGCGCCGACCCCGGTGGGTCGGGTCTGGGCGAGCTCGTCGACGAGGGCGCGGCCGGCATCCCCGCTGGCGACGAGCAGGACGCGGGGTTGGTCGGTGGGACCGGCGACGGCGTGGGCGAGCAGCCAGGGCGCCTCGAGCGTGCGAGCGGGCTCGCCTGTGGGATCGAGGACGGTGACGGAGGTGCCGTTGACGTGGGCGTAGAGGTTCGCGCGCTGGTCCGCGTCGTTCTGGCGCTCGGTGAAAGCCTCGCGGTCGAAGCGGGGCTCGGTGAGGTCGGCGGGCCAGTCGTCGAGCCCGGTGAGCAGGTGCGGGAGGTGCATGGTGCGCTCCCAGTGGCGGTAGTCGAAGACGACCGCGTCACCGTCCTCGAGGGTGTACTGGGCGGCGCCGACGCCGGCCAGCTTCGTGTTCACGTGGTAGAACCAGTCGACCTTCTCGTCCGGGTACTGGCTGGCCTTGCCGTCGATGGCTTCGACGAAGCCGCCGCCGTGGCTGGTCTCGGTCTGGGCGACCTGGCGCAGCGCGTCCATGGCCGAGGCGCCCTGACGGAGGGTGAGGTTCTCGTCGTGGAGGGGCTGGGTGCCCACGTCCTCGGTGACGAGGACGCGGGCTTGGATCTCGGCCTCACCGTCGAACGTGATGCAGCCGGGGGCCAGAACGAGGGTGGCGAGCGCGATCGTCAGGGCCAGGCGGGCCGTGCTCACGGTCGTCGCCTCCCGGCGAGGAGCAGCGCGACCAGCGTGGCAACGAGCCCGAGCGAGGTCTCGGCCGGGGTCGAGCGGGTGGGTTCGATCGGTTCCCGGGGGGTGGGTTCGACGACGAGGGTCGCGTTCGTCCAGGGACCCCAGCCGGCGGGGTCGGCGGCGCGGGCGGTGAGCTCGTAGGTGCCCGGCGAAAGCTCGGGGATCAGGGCCCTCGCTTCGTCTGTGCCGCGGACGGGCAGGGACTCCTCGAGTCGGACGGTGACGTTCACGACGTCCTGGGTCGGGCTGTGGGCCTCGAGGTGCAGCACGCGGCTGGTGTTGGCGGGCAGGGTGATCCGATCGGGGAGGGAGACGGTGGCCGGGTCGGACTCGGTGGCCAGGGCCGGCGAGGGGTCGGGTGTGGGGGCGTCGGTGGTCAGGTTGGTGATCGGCGAGCGGGGCTCGTCGCCAGGTTGTTCGCGGACGGGCAGTTTTAGGCGGGCCCGCGTCCAGCCGCCGTGGGCGTCCGAGACGTTGACGACGAGTTCGCGTTCGCCGGGCGGACCGGTCTCGAGGTGGCGTTGGCCGCCCCAGGATGAGGGCTCGTCTTCGTCGGCCAGACGCCAGGCGATCTCGATGGCGTCACCGTCGGGGTCGATGGCGTCGGCCTCGAGGACGGCGGTCGTGTTGGCTTCGAGCCCGGCTGGGGTGACGGTGAGGTTCGTCGGGGCTCGGTTGCGGGCGTGCACGGTCCAGGTCGCGTTGGCAGTGTTGTTGGCCTCGTCGCGGGCCTGGGCGTGGACCGCGTGTCGGCCCGGATCTGCGAACGAGATGGTGGCCTGGGCGCCCTGCTGGTGGTCGCCCCCGGGGCCGGTCCAGGTGACGTTCGGGGTCGGTCCGTCGGGGTCGTGGGCGTGGGCGGTGAGGGTCGCCCGGGTCGAGCGGTTCACGACGGTGGGACCCTCGAGGGACAGGCGGGGCTGGGCGTCCCGGGCGGTAATCGTGGCTTCGGCGGGGTCGGAGACGTGGCCGTCGGCATCGCGAGCCCACGCTCGGAGGGCGTGTTCGCCGAGGTCGGTGAGCGTGACCTGGAAGCTTCCGTTGGGCCGCCAGTCGGTGGAGGTGTAGCCAGGGATCTCGAGGCGGAACCCGGTGACGGCGGCTTGGGCGGGGTCGGCACTGACGTTCACCGTGAGGGTGACGTTGCGCTCGGCCCGAGCGGGCGCTTCGAGGTGGGCCGTGGGGGCCGATCCCTCGGTGGATCCGGTGGAGCCGTCGTCGTCGGGGCTGGACGAGCCCGACGAGGATGTCGAGGAGCTGCTCGCGCCGTCGTCGGAGGCCTCCTGCACGTCGACGACGAGCTCGAGCGGGCGGTGGTCGCTGGTGAAGCCGTGGAAGACGCTCTGGCCGGGTTCCTCGGGCGTCCAGGTGTGCTGAGCGGTGGCGTCGGTGCCGAGTCGCAGCTGCGCGTCGGGCACGGTGGCGGTGTGCTCCTCGCCGACGGTGGCCTCGTCGGTGACGGTCAGGGGCTCGGCCGGGCCCTCGAGGGTGCCCCAGGGCCGCCATGAGAGCCCGCCCAGCGCCTGTTGGGTCGACATGATCGTGGTCCGGCTGTTCCCGGCGTGCTTGAAATCGCCCGATCCGGTCTGGAACGTGAGCAGGCACTCGGTCGGCGTCTGGCCGTCGACGCCCCAGGCGAGCGGGTCCTCGCCGGCGGCTCGCAGGGCCTGGACGACGCGGGCGGTGCTCTCGACGTTGGGGTCGCCCCCGAACGCTGAGGAGAGCGGCCAGCAGGCGCGTCGGACACCCTCGTCGATCCGTTCGTCGGCGAGGTAGCCGAGCGCGGCCTCGATCGTGTCGGTGCGGTCGTGGGCAGCCAACGCCATGATGGCCGAGGCGGTCACGTCGACGGTGGCCAGCGAGCCTTCGCCGTGAGGTACGCCGCCGTCGACGGATTGGGCCCTCTCGATGCGGTCGATGGCGTCGTCGACCTCGGGCCCGTCGTAGCCGGCGTCGTTGAGGGCGATCAGCGCCCAGACGTCGTCGTTGGCCAAGTCCGAGCGGCCGAACTCGCTGCCGTCGTGCTCTTCCAGGAGCTCGGCCACGAGGTCGCGTTGGCCACCGTCGGGCGTGGGGACCTTGCGGGCGTCCTCGCCGAGGGCTTCGAAAGCGAGGATCGATTTGACGCGGCTGAACACGCGCAGGTGAGCGCAGTCGCTGCGGGAGCGGTTCTCGTCCTCGTGGCAGTTCGTCATCCGCTCGTCGGCCAGGTCGTCGGCGTTGGCGCGCAGCCAGCCGCCGATCGCGGCCCCGTCGGCGGGCCAGTCGTTGGGATCGACGCCCAGGTGGGCCGCCGTGGTGGCGACCCACTTCGTCTTCTCGGTCACGCAGCCCTCTTGGTCGACGCAGCCGTCGGCGGAGACGTTGCCCGCCAGCCGCTGTAACGCGGGATCGACGGGGTCGTCGTCGGCTATCTGGGGGATCGACAAAGGAGCGTGCGAGGCTGCGGCTGTCCCCGCGAGGGCGAGCAGAGCCAAGGGGACCGCGACCGAGGCGAGCCGCATCGTCACTCGTAGACGAAGCCGAGCGAGTCGCCGTCCTGGAGGGCGAGGTCGCAGACGCCGACGCTGGCGGCCTGCCCGTTGAGGTGCAGGGCCCAGAACGTGGCGGGGAAGACCTCCTCGAGGCCGTCGACCTCGGCGACGAAGACGGGGGTGCCGTCGGTGCAACTGGCGTCGTCGCGGCCGTCCCAGCTGGTGATGCAGCCGGTCGCCTCGGCGCGGTCGAGGACGTCGGCGCCGTCGACGGCGCCGTTGCCGTTCGCGTCGGTGACGGACAGCTGGCAACCGGCCACGCCGTCGATGTCGTCGAGCGAGCCGTCCTCGGCGGGGTCGTGGATCCACTGGGCCTCGTTGTTCACGAAGAACACGCTGGGCACGACGGGGCCGGCGGGGGCGGCGCGGAGGGTGATCTCGGTCGTGGAACTGGTCTCGGCGGCGGAGGCGACGGTTGGGGTCAGGCCCATCAGGGCCACGAGCGCCGCCAGGACGGTCGCGGTGAGGACACGCTTCATGGTCAAGCCTCCTTGAGTACCCGAAAGGGGACTTGAGCATGGGGCGTCGGCGTTAAAGCGTTGTGCCTGGCCGCAGCCGCATGCGAGAGGCTCGTAGATCCCGCGATCAGGGCTGGCAGATCTCGGTCGGGCGGAGCACCAAGGAGCTGAACACCAGCCAAGACTTCGGCGTCACCGTGGGGTAGGGGACGAGCGGGAGGGTGTCGGCGAGGTCGGGGCCGACCGGGATCTCGCCGAACCCGTCGAGGTCGGCGTCGAAGTTGCCTGGAGCGCACCAGTGGTTGCCGCCGACCGAGGGGCCGCCGATCACGTTGGTCTCGTCCCTCGCGGAGACGTTCCATTCCACGCGCGGCCCCGGCTGCCCGCCGATGCCACCGTCACCGATCACGTTGTCGTAGACCAACGTCTCGTCTGCGCCGTCCTCGTCGATGACGATCGCGGAGCCCGACCTGCCGTTGGCCCCGGCGAAGAGGTGGTTGCCGGTCACCTCGATCCCGGACGTCCGATCGCCGAGGTGGAGCCCGACGCTGGTCGCGTTCACCTCGTTGCCGGTGATCTCCGTGCCCCTGGATCCCCGGAGGAGGATCGCGGTGTCGGTGGCCTCGAACTCGTTCCCGTCGACGACGACGTCGTCGCCGTTCTCGACCCTCAGGCCGGCCGAGGGGTGCCCGTGGAACGTGTTGTTGGCGACCCTCGCGCCGTCGGCTCCTTGGCGGAGGACGACGCCCCGCTCGGCCTGGTCGCGGAACGTGTTGTTCTCGAGGACGACCCGACCGGGGGTGTCCTTCGCCTCGACCCCGATGTCGCCCGCCTCGAACGTGTTGTCAGCCAGAACGATCGAGCAGTCCCATGCAAGGGTGACCGAGGGACCGTCGGCTCCCAGGAAACGGTTCCCGACGATCCGCCAGGTGTCGGCGTGCGAGCACTCCAGGTCGCTCGTCTCTGTGAACGTATTGTCGGCCAGGCGGTTGCTCCGGTCAGGGATGGCCGGGGCGGACGGTCGCTCGACGTCGGTCGGGAGGGCGAAGATCCCTGCGCCGAGACCTGTCTCGACACGGACCTCGACCTCACCGCCGTCGAACTCGTTCCCCTGAAGCACGGTTGCTCGGGATCCCTGGACCTCGAGGGGGGTTTCGCCCGCGATTGTGTTCGCTTGCAAGGTGTTCCCCGCGCCGTGTTTCACGGACGCCTTGAGGCCGTCGGATCGGACGGTGTTGGCCGTGAAGAGGGACGCTTGGGAACGCACGAGGCGGAAGCTCCCGTCGAGGACGTTGCCTTCGACGGTGTTGTTCGCGCTCTCGACGGCGAGGAGGCCTAGTCGCGGGGACTGCAGTGTGTTGCCCTCGAGCACGACGCCGCTGGCCCCGACGAGCGCGACGGCCTCCCACCCGTCGTGGGTCATCGTGCTGGAGCGCACGGTCACGTTCGAGACCCCGGCCAGGAGGAGGGCGCTGTTCTCGCCGCAGCGAGAGCTCTCGCAGACCTCCGACCGGTTCCCGAGCTCCCCCTGGCCTTCGATGGTGCAATCCTCGACCAGGAGGTGAGCCTCGGTGTCGACCAGGCCGAAGCCTGCGGCGAAGGAGCAGCGCGAGAGCCGATAGGGGTCCGAGGCCGAGCCCTCGCCCTCGAGGCCGTGCTCGCTGGCCCAGTCCGCGAGCTGCGAACCCTCCAGGATGACGGTATCCTCGAAGCTCGGCCCCTCCTCGGCGCTCGCAGGCGAGGCGACGACCAGCACCGCGACGACGGCAGCTCCAGCCAGGAGCCGGCAGACCAAGCTCTCCATCGTCGAGATGGGGTCCCTGGCGGTCCCTAAACCCTGGGTCACCTCGGCCTGTGACACACACCGTCGGACCGCGCCTTTCATGCCCAGAGGCCCATTCGGGCTGCATGCGGAAGCCCACCCGCTACGTGCACGCCGGGAGCGAGCCCGACCCCGAGACCGGGGCTGTGGTGCCACCGATCCACCTGTCGACGACGTTCGCTCAAGACGGTCCGGGCGAGGATCGCGGGTTCGAGTACTCACGCACCGACAACCCGACGCGGTCCCGGCTCGAGGACGCGCTAGCGGAGCTGGAGGGCGGCGTGGATGCGGCGGCCTACGCCAGCGGCATGGCCGCGTGCACGGCGTTGGGCCACCTGCTGGAAGCCGGCGACCGGCTCGTGTGCGAGGAGGACTGCTACGGCGGAACCCGGCGCTATCTGACGAAGAACCTGGCCCCGTTCGGCGTCGAGGTCGAGTTCGCCGACCTCGCCGATCCGAAGGCGGCCCGGCAGGCGATCACGGACGACACGGATCTCGTCGTCGCGGAGACGCCGACGAACCCGCTGTTGAAGATCGTGGACATCGAGCGGGTGACCGAGCAGGCCGATCGGGTGGGCGCGGTGAGCGTGATCGACAACACGTTCGCCAGCCCGCACCTGCAGAGCCCGCTCGAGCTGGGGGCCGACATCGTCTGGCACAGCGCCACCAAGTACCTGGGTGGGCACAGCGACGTGGTCGGGGGGGCGCTCGTGTGGGACGACGAGTCCCTCAGCGAGCAGATCCACTTCGACCAGAACTCGATGGGGCCGGTGCCGAGCCCGTTCGATTGCTACCAGGTGCTGCGTGGGCTCAAGACGTTGGGCGTCCGCATGGATCGCCACTGCGAGAACGCGCGCGCCGTCGCCGAGCACCTGCGCGAGCGCGACGATGTCGACCGGGTGCTGTGGCCGGGCTTCGAGGATCATCCCAACCACGACGTCGCCGCCGACCAGATGGACGGCTACGGTGGCATGGTGAGCTTCGAGGTGCCCAACGGGTTCGACGGGGCGCAGGCGTTCTTCGAGCTCGTCGAGGTGTTCCACTGCGCCGAGTCGCTGGGCGCCGTCGAGTCGCTGGCCAACCACCCGGCCGAGATGACGCACGCCAGCGTGCCGGCCGACGTCCGCCGCGAGCTTGGCATCACGGACGGGCTGATCCGGTTGAGCGTCGGCATCGAGAGCATCGACGACCTTCTCGAGGATCTCGATCGGGCCATCGACGCTGCCGGTCGGGCCTAGTCGACGGGGCGCGGCTCCCGCTCGGGCAGCCACAGCGTGAACCGGGCGGCACCGGAACCGGACGGCGGGCCGACCAGAGCGGGCGCGGCCGGAGGGTGCTGACGGCCCTCCCGAGCGATGGGCCTTCTGAGCTCGGCCATCACGTTTTCATACGAGGGCCCGATGGCTCGCCAGCTCGGGCGCGTAGGGTAGTCTGGATATCCTTAGGGCTTCCGGAGCCTTGGACACGAGTTCGAATCTCGTCGCGCCCGTCCTCAGCTCCAGCAGGTCGACAGAGCGACAGCTGGAGCTGAGGAGAGCACGAACGCCCGGCGCCACTTGCCCGGGCGTTCGTGCGAGCTGCGAGCATCCTTGGCCGGAGGATACCACACGGTCTGACGCTCGCGGGAGCCCGAACCGACATCTAGCGCCCGGTTCGGGCGAACTTCGAGGGTTGTTGACCCGGCTCCCATCGCTTGGGTCCAACCCTCGATGGAAGAACGTCTCCTTCGCCGAGCGGGCTCGAGCGCACGCGGGGATCGCTGCGTGGACGTCCCGAACATCTGACCGTGGACGATCCGGCCTCAGCGTGGCCTCGGCGCGACGGTGTCCCTCGCTCCGTCGCCGATGAGAACAGAGGGCAAGACAGACCCTGGCCCCTGGGGCCCCGGCCCGGGTCGGGTGTCGACGGCGGCCCGACCGAGAGCTCAGTTGTAGATACCGTCGTCGGACCCGTCCGCGTCGCCGGTCCGCCGCTCGTCGGTCTGCCGCGGATCGGTCTGGCGATCGTCGCCGCCGTTGCCGGTGTCGTCGGTCGTGGTCTGCTGGTCGCCGTACTCCACGGTCACGTTGAGCGTGTAGTCGGCGTCCTCGGTGGTGGAGTTGCCCCAGACCTGCAGGGTGTAGTTCCCCATGTTCTGGGTCGCCTCTTCGCAGCGGCTTTCGTCGTCACCCATGCCGGTTCCCACGTCGGTGCCGCTGTCGGAGACCGTGCAGACCTCTTCCATCTCGGCGTCCCAGACGGTGGCCTCGAAGTCGTCGACCGCGTCACCCTGCAGGTTGGCTTCGACCGTGAGGTTGGCCTGGGAGTCGTTGACCGGGAACGTGAAGTTCTCCTCGTGGTTCTCACCGTCGATCGTGCCCTCGAAGGTCTCGTTGTAGTCCTGCATCTGGGCGTCTTGGGTACCGGTATCGTTGCGATCGGTCTGGTTCTGGTCACCGATGTCGCGCTCACCCGTGTCCCGCTCCCCGGTGTCGCGGTCGCCGGTATCTCGGTCCCCGGTGTCTTCGTCATCGGTCGTGTCGTCGGTGCCGGTGTCGTCGGTCTCTGCACACCCGGCCAGCCCGGCGCCCAACAACACGACAGCCAGGAGGATCGCGCGCGTCTTCGAAGCCATCGGGATCACTCACCGAGGGGAGACCGGACGTGGGGTGAAGCGTTTGAGGGACAAACCACAGGCTCGATGGGACGACCCGGAGACCTGTTGCACAGCAGCTTTCAAAGGGCTGCCCGGCGATGGAGGGCCGATGCGTTCGACCGTCGCTGTCGCGCTCGCGCTGGCTCTGGTGTCCCCGATGCTGGCTGGCTGCATCGGAGCCGAGGACGAGAGCCTCGAGGAGGCCTCGGTCCTCGAGGACGAGGAGCTGGTGGCCGCCGAACCTCGGTGCGTCGAGCGCGGCGGGAACCAGTCCTGCAACTACGACACGCTGAACGAGCCCGATCGCGAGGGCAACGAGGTCACGGTCGCCGTCAACCCGGCCGACGCGGACAACGTCGTCGCCGGCGCCAAGGACTACTACCCCGAGTCGGCCGGCGACTGCGTCTGGGACGGCATCTATGTGACGCAGGACGGCGGGGAGACCTTCGACAGCCGCAACCTGCCCGGTTCGCCGTGGTTGGCGATGAACAACCGCTCGGCCTTCGAGGCCAACGAGGCCAGCCAGTACTGGTGCATGTCCGATCCGGTGGTCGAGTTCGGGCCCGAGGGCACGATGTACTACACCTTCCTGGCCTACCAGGGCGACCCGGTCACGGGCAGCGCGTTGGGCGAGACGGCGACGTGCGCGGTGAACAACGAAACGGGCGCGGTCCCCTGCAGCGGGCTGAACGACGTCGCGTTCAACCGGGTGAGCATCGGCGTCATGGTCAGCCACGACGGCGGCGAGACGATCAGCGACGTCACCCTCATCGATTCGGGCACGTTCCCCGTCAACTTCCACGACCGGCAGTGGATCGCCGCCGACCAGGAGACCGGCACCGTCTACGTCGCCTGGGACGGCATCTTCACGCCCGGCAACCTCGTCTACAAGTCCAACGACCAGGGCGAGACCTGGGAGGGCCCGGTCCTGCTCGACAACCTCCCGACGTCCCTGAGCACGCCCGAGGCGCTCAACAACACGCCCGCCGAGAGCACGAGTCCGAGCCAGCTGTTCGTCGCCACCGGCTCCCAGAGCACCGTCTACGTGAGCGGTTGCACGAGCGAGGGGCCCTACCTGGCGAAGAGCACCGACGGCGGCGAGAGCTTCGGGGACTGGGAGAAGGTCGTGCACGCCGTCGACGAGGGCATGGAGGCCGAGTACCGCAGCGGGCAGATCTGCATGGTGGAGGCCGACGAGACCGGAGGCCCCCACGACGGGAACGTGTACATGGTGTACGCGGCCACGCCTGACGGGCACCGTGACGTGTTCTTCACGCGCAGCAGCGACGGCGGCGAGACGTGGAGCGATCCGATCCCGTTGAACGAGGACGCGACCGAGAACGACCAGTTCCTGCCGACGATCAGCGTCAACCCCAACGGTGTGGTCGACGTGTCCTGGTACGACCGCCGCCACGACGAGGACAACCGTCTGCTGGACGTCTACCACCGCTACAGCGTGGACGGAGGCGAGTCCTGGTCGATGGAGTCCCGGGTGACCGACGTCTCCAGCGACCCCTCCTACAGCAAGCACCAGGGCGGGTTCACGTTCCTCGGCGACTACATCGAGATCGACAGCTCGGTCGAGTGCGCCTGGCCGGCCTGGGTCGACACACGGAACGAGAAGGCCGACGTCATGACGACCTGTCTGCAGCGGCCCGGCGAGGCCGTGCAGCCTTAGATCCGGAACAGGGGCGTGAGGTCGGGCCCGTCCTCGACGGGGTCGTGCTCGGGGTTGCGCTCGTTGGAGGCGCTGGAGAGGTAGATCGCGCTGTTGATCAGGCCGATGTGGCTGAACGCTTGCGGGTAGTTGCCGAGGAACTCGCTCGTGTCGGGGTCGATGCGTTCGGCCAACAGGGTCGGCCGGTCGACGTGGCTGAGGATCCCCTGGAAGATCTCGCGCGCCTTCTCTTCGCGGCCGTCGAGGACGAGCGCGTTGACCAGCCAGAACGAGCACATCAGGAAGGCGCCGCGGCCGTCGGCCTCGGCCTCTTGCCGTGTCCGGTAGACGAGGCCCTCGGGGGTCAGCAACCGGCTGATGACGCGCTGGATGGTGTTCTGTACGCGCTCGTCCTTCGTCGGGAGGAAGCCGTAGATCGGGATCAAAAGCCCCGTGGCGTCGAGCAGGTCGTCGGTCTCGAAGTGCTGCACGAACGTGTTCGCTTCCTCGCTGTAGCCGTGCTCGAGGATCGCCTCGCGGATCTCGGTCTTCTCCTTGCTCCATCGCCCCAAGGGGGCGTCTTTGTCGTAGCGGCGGCCCATGCGGATGCCGCGGTCGAGGGCCACCCAGCAAAGCAGCTTGGAGTGGACGTAGTGGCGAGGCCCTTTGCGGAACTCCCAGATCCCCTCGTCGGGCTCCGTCCAGACCTTGCAGACGTGGTTGAGGATCGACCGGATCGACCGCCAGTCGTCGCCGTCGAGCCCGCCGTCGTGGATCAGCGTCTCGTACAGGCCCTGCACGATCGCGCCGTAGACGTCGAGCTGGTGCTGGTTGGCGGCTTCGTTGCCGACGCGGACCGGTTGCGAGTGCCGGTGACCGGCCAGGTCGTCGAGCTGGTGCTCGGGCAGGTCGTGTTCGCCGTGCACGCCGTAGACGGGCTGGATGTGCTCGGGGTCCTCGTGGCTGACCTCGCGGAACCAGTCGAAGTAGTCCTGGACCTCCTTCGTCTCGCCGAGGTTGTAGAGCACCTGCACGGTGAACTTCGCGTCGCGGATCCAGTTGTAGCGGTAGTCCCAGTTGCGCGTGCCGCCGTAGGCCTCCGGGAGGGAGGTCGTGGGCGCGGCGTAGATCGCACCGCTGGACTCGTGGATCAACAGCTTGAGCACGAGCGCCGAGCGCACGATCTCCTCCTGCCAGGGCTCGTCGCCGACGATCTGGTCGACACGCGGCTTCAGGCCCTCGGTCCACTCGCGCCAGTGCTCGACGGTCGCCTCCTCGCGCTCGTGGCATTCCTCGGCGGTGACCTTCTGGAAGTGTCCGTGCTGGGCGACGAACCAGACGGATTCGCCTTCGGCGATCGTCCCGGTCCCGACGGCGCGGTCGCCCCTGGTGGTGAGGTGGATCGGGCCGCACGTCTGCAGGTGCAGCCGGTCCCCGTCGCCGACGGCGACGATGCTGTTGCGTCGTCGTTTGACCTTGGTCTCGGCGCGGCCGTAGTCGGGGCGGGGCTTGAACTCGGCCTCGAACCCCAGCCGGCCTTCGTCGCAGCGAAGTTGGCGGTAGATCGATCGCTGGACGCTCCCGCGTTCGCCGACGGGCATGAAGTCGGTCAAGGTGGCTCGGCCGGTCCGGGTCTGGAACACCGTCTGGAGGACGTTGGTCCAGTCGAGGTAGGTCTGGTCGCTCTCGTAGGTGGCCGTGGGATGCACCGAGAAGTGGCCGCCCTCCTCGTCGTCGAGGATGCGAGCGAACACGCTCGGGGAGGCGACGGTGGGGAAACAGCACCAGTCGATCGAGCCGTGGCGATCGACCAGCGCGCATCGGTCGTCATTCCCGATGGCGGTGTACTCGGCGATCGGACGATAGGCCACGACCAACCCTCACAAGGCATCGGGTATTGAGATCACGCCAGGCCGACATCTTCGCGAGGGCCGACAGGTATGCCTCGGTCGGTTGTCAAAGCCCCCGCGGGCCCTCGGGTCGGATCCCGTGATCGGCAAGCGTCGCTGGGCGATCGCCGAAGGCTACATCCCCGAGGGCAGCCACGGGCCCGAACCCGAGATGATCAGCCACGAGACCGTTGCCCCTCGACGCTGGCGACCGGGATGCTTCGGTCGAGCTGACGATCCCCTTCCCCGACCGCGAACCGGTGGGCCCCGACGAGGCCACGGTGCGGGCCGATCGGACCCGCCACCTGCGGTTCGACGAGCGCGAGATCCCGAGCCGGTCCCGAGGGCCACGCCCTTCGCCAGCGTCGTCGAGGCCGACCACCCGGTCGTCGTCCAGCACACCCGCCTGGACTCCCGCCAGGCCGAGAACGCGCTGTCGAGCACGGTCGCCCACCCGGTCACCGACGGCTGAGGGCGGAAGGCTCGTCGGCCCTGCGCTGGGTCCCTGGGGAAAGCATACGGGACCCTCTCGCGTCCGGCTCGTGGTAGCCTCCGGCAGCGTCGTGACCGGGACGCTGGTCGACCAGACCGGCTGGGTGGCCGCCGTCGGCCTGCTCGTGGCGTTGCTGGCCCTGGCCTCGCTGCTCCTCGTCGTCGGCCTGATCCGCGACGAGCTGTAGCGCCGTGCGAGGCTCACCCGAGCCGTGCAAAGGGCTAAGAAGGGGTCCCTTCTCTTCGGCGGATGCAGCCCGGGCGCGTAGGGTAGTTTGGATATCCTCCGGCCTTGCGGAGGCCAGGACCCGTGTTCAAATCACGGCGCGCCCGCTACATCCTATCCTCACAGCCACAGCCTCACAGAGGATAGGATGTAGCGGGAGTACGAACGTCTGCTCTGCAGACCTCGTGGAGAGAGAGCCGACGTTCGTACGAACTGCGAGCATCGTTGACCGGTGCCCACCGTGCGGTCCGATGCTCGCAGAGGCCTGATGTGAAGACCCCGAGCGACCACCGGTAACCACCGTCCTCAGCTCCAGCAGGTCGACAGAGCGACAGCTGGAGCTGAGGAGAGCACGAACGCCGGGTGCCACTTGCCCGGGCGTTCGTGCGAACTGCGAGCATCCTTGGCCGGGGGATACCACACGGTCGGATGCTCGCGTACATCCTATCCTCACAGCCATCGTCCACAGAGGATAGGATGTAGCCGGGGGTACGAATCCCGAGAGACCGCAGCCCCTCGGGCACCTCGCGTCCGCAGAAGGCGGTCTCTCGGGAGAGCACGGCCGACCACGCCCACCGCCGAGGCCGTGCGAACTGCGAGCATCGTTGACCGGTGCCCACCGTGCGGTCCGATGCTCGCAGAAGCCCGAACCGACACCGAGCACACGATTCTGGCGAACTTCGAGGGTCGCTGACCCGGCGGCGACCACACGGGTCCGACCCTCGAAGGAAGGCGGATCTCCGATCCGCCCGAACTGCGAGCATCCTTGGCCGGGGGATACCGCACGGTCGGATGCTCGCCTCAGCCTCACGTTGGTGCCACCTCTGTTCCCTCGTTTCCTCCACCTCTCGTCCCCTCCCACGACCGCGCCCCGGCGCTCACCTCGCCCGCCCGCTGCCCTCCTCCCCTCCCCCGTCGACCGTTCGTTCACCCACCGGGGGAGGCAAACGTTTACGAGGCCCTGGTTCCGCTTCGGGGGCGTGCGCCCGGAACTCCTCCTCGCGGTCGCGTTGGTCGCCGGCGCCGGCCTGATGGCCGGTTGCATCGACGGTGGCGAGCAGCTCGACCCTCAAGCCTCGGACGACGTCGATCCTGCATCGGACGCCGCCGACGACGGTGGCGAGGCCGACAGCGGCTCCGACGACGGAGACGCCGACGAGGGCTCGCCCTCGCAGGCAAGCGGCAACGAGACCGACGAGCAGACGGCTGGCGATGGTGGCAACGGGACCGGCTCGGTGGCCGGCGCCGACGAGGGCCCGGCGGCTCGACCGCTGGCGGTCGCGGCTCACATCGACACGGGCATCAACCCCTACCACGAGGTCTTCCGCGAGGACTCCGAGCTGGCGTACACGCACCCCAGCGAGTACATCGATGGCTACCCCGAGGACGCGCAGGCGTTGAACCTGACGCTGGACGCCGACTCGTGGGAGGAGGCCGTCGAGGCCGACAGCGACGTCTGGGAGAACGTGACCGAGGACCAGTTGTACTGGGTGCCGGGCACGCGCATCGTGGGCGCCATCTCGGCCGGCGACGGCGGCACGTTCTGCCCGCCGGTGGAGCCCGCGCCGGCTTCGTACGTGAACGATCCGCAGGGCGGCGACGGACCTCGCTGCGAGGAGACGCCGATCCTCGACGATCACGGCCACGGGACGATGACGGCCTCGCGCCTCGCTGGCGAGGGGACCTCGCTTTGCCCGGACTGCCGGATCGTCTCGGTCGAGAGCTCCGGCGGCGAGCAGGTCGCGTGGGCCGCCGAGCAGGACTGGATCGACGTCCAGACCAACTCTTGGGGCTCGCTCGTCCCCGAACCGGTGAACAGCGCGCGCAGCTCGGAGGGGGCCGAGCAGATCGAGCAGGCGGCCGACGAGCACCTCGTCTACTTCGCCTCCGGCAACGGCGCCGGCGGCTTCTTCGGGTTCACGCCCTGGCCGACGCAGATCCAGCCGACGCTGCGCGAGAACGTGGTCTGGGTCGGCGCTCACGACAACGGGCACGTCGCCCACTGGCAGGGCACGCCCCCGCACCTCGTCGCCGACGGCTACCGCGGCCTCGCCGCCGGTCCGACCGAGCTCGAGGGCGCGGGCCCGACGCCGTTTGCTTGCTGCACGTCGGCCTCGTCCCCGTACGCCGCCGGGATCGGCGCTCGCCTCGTCCAGGAGGCGCGCACCGTGCTCGACGACGCGAGCCTCGGCGTCGAGGACGGCGTGATCGCGGAGGGCTCCGTCGGCGCGGCGGTCGACGGCCCGATCGAGGACGGGGACCTGACCCTGGACGAGCTCCGCAAGCTGGTGAAGCACACCGCCGAGCCGCGCCCGAGCGAGGGCCGCCACGACGGCGACACCCACTGGACGGGCGAGGCCTCGACCGAGGAGGGCCAACGGGAATCCGAGCGCTGGGGCCCGGCCGGCAACCCGTACTGCCCCGGCTGCGTGACCTCGCCGGTCACGTGGAAGGAGCTGCCCGACGACGCGCCCGCGTACCCGGTCGTCGGTTACGGCGGCGCGACGCCGGCCGCGCTGCAGGATGCCCTCGCCGTGCTGGAGGGCAAGGCGGCCGAGCCGGACCGAAGCGACGTGGACGAGTACTTCGCCACGGAGAAGACGGCTCGCGACGCCGTGCAGGACCCCGGCACGTAGACCGAGGGGCCGATCGGCCCTCGGGCCCCGGGCCCACGTCCCGGGGCACCCGAACCCTTTTGCTTGATGCCGGCTCACGTCCCCGGCGTGACCACCGAGCCGGACCTCGAGATCGGCAAGATCGTCAACCACACGCACGTCCTCGACATCCCGGAGATCCGGCAGGTCGTGACCGAGCGGGTGCTCGCCCAGATCGGAGAGGGCAACGTGGATCGGGTCGAACCCGTGCACGTGGCTCCGGCCGAGGACAACAAGCTGTTGACGAAGGCCGCCCGCGCCTGGCGGGACGCCGAGGGTGAGGAGCTGGAGTTCACCGACGCCCTCGGCAGCACCAAGCTGTTCTGGTTCGGCCTGCGGTACACGCTCACGGAGCCCGACGAGGCCGACACCGAAGGCGACGTGCCCAGCTCGTGGCCGCCCGACGGTGGTGAAGACACCGGCGAGGCCACGGTCGGTGACGTCGCCGGGGACGAGATCGAGGACGGCTTCGGCGACATCCGCGAGGAATAGGCCCCGCCACGGGCGCTGACGGTTAGAGCTCACAGAGGCCCAGAGCGACCCTGAGGCGCAGATGCGGGAAGGGCAACGGGGAAGCGAGCACGGCGACAGAGGACCCCGCCCGGCGATCCGAGGGAAGCCGAAAGCTTCGCGGGGGAAGGAGGCCGGGCGAGAGGAGGAGAGGACAGCTCGACGGATCGGCGCGGGAGCCAGCGGCTGAACGGACAGGCCTGCGTCGGCCAGCCCCGGGGGGGCAAGCGAGGGGCCCCTGAGCCCTACCACGACCTGCTGGACGTCCCTCTCGACGGGCCCCGATCTGGCCTCCATCTGCCCAGTCTTCCCTGGGTTCCTTCCTCCTCTGTGCCTGCGAGCCGCTGTGGCTGTGTGTGCCCAGCGTCCACCGTGCCCGCGCCAGCGTCACCGCTCGGCGTCGAGCAGCGCCACCTGCTCGATTGCCAGATCTCCCCATTCGTCCTCTGGCACGTGCTCGCGCATGGGCTCGCTGATGCCGATCGTGGCCAGGGCCTGCTCCTCGCGCTGGACGACGCTGTCGTCGCGTTCGAGTCCGAGCTCGGCGAGGGCTTGCTCGAGCGCCGGCTCGGCCGCCTGGCCGAGGCTGCAGATCGCCACCGCTCGAGCCTCGGCCGGCACGCCGACGGCGGCGAGGGCGTCGTCGATCTGGTCGGTGCCGGCAGCATAGCAGGCCACCTCGACGGCCAGATCGCGGGCGATCGCGCGGTCCTGCTCGTGGGCTCGCAGAGCGCGCCGTGCGGCGGCTTCCAGGTGGGCGGCGCCGTACACGGTCTCGGGCGCGAACGCCTGCAGGTCGGCCGCGTGCTCGCCGCTGGCGCGAGCCAGCGCATCGATGAGATCTGGGCGCTCGACGGTGCCGCGGGCACCTTGGACGACGATCGGGGTGTCGATCTCGTCGGCGAGCGGATCGAGTTGGCCCATCGGTTCCACCGTCATCTCCATCGTCCTCCTGCGTCGAGCGTTCCGTTGGCGGCCGCGTCCCTCACAGCCGAGTGACCTCCGCGCGGCGGGCTGAGCGAGGTGAGCTCAAGGAGGCGGAGGAAGGCAACCCCAGGTTGCCGACGGACGGCGACACCGAGATCGCCCGCCTCAGGTCGGCGCCCGAAGGGCTGGCCGGCGCTGTCGTCCTCCCCCTCGAACGCGTTCGTCCCTCGCTGATCGTCGTCCCTTTCCTTCCTCGGGCGGCCAGCGCGAGGGTCACTCGTCGTAGTGGCCAAGGTGCATCTGCCCCTCCATCTCGGGCTGTTCGCGGTCGGGTTCGGGCATCTCGCCGACGTCCTCGCCGAGCTGGCGTTTGATGCGTTCGACGATCTTGGGCCCCAGGCCTCGGATGTTGACGAGCTGTTGGGCCTCGGCCTCCGTGAGGTCGGCCTTGTCCTTGACGCCGTGTTTGTACAGTTGCCGGGCGCGGTAGCGCCCCAGGCCCTCGAGCTCGAGCAGCGGGAGCAGCTGTTGCTTGGCGCCGTGGCGGACCCGCAAGGAGAGCTTGTGGATCGGGCGCTCGGCGTCGTCGTTGAACAACCGAGCCAGGTCCTGAGCAGCCTGCAGCAGCCAGCGCGTGTCCTGGACGCGGTAGTTGACGTCGCCGCTGTAGGCGCCGTAGCGCTCGTACAGCTGCTCGTTGGTCTTCTCCTCGATCCAGTCGTGGAGGAGCATCGCCGTCTTGACCTCCGAGCAATACTCCTCGAAGCTGGCGCGCTCGTGGTAGGGCACGAGCACCTTGTCCTCGAGCTCGACGGCTCGCTCCTCGATACCGACGTCCGAGCGCCGCATGTAGAGGTTGTTCATGTCGGGCGTGGCGCACACGGTGTGCAACAGCTGCATCGGATGCGGGTCGACGGGGGCGGCTTCGACGCCCTGGCGCAGGATGACGGCGCTGGCCGGGTCGATGTACAGCTCGGAGGTGAGCGAGCCGAAGCGGGTGGCCTCGAGGCCGTCGTCCTCCTCGACGAAGCTCTCCTCCCGCAGGAAGTCCAGCGTCTTCTCGACGCGGTGCTCGATGGTCCAGGACTCGGATTGCTGCGCGTAGAAGGTGCGTTTGACGAACTCGTGGACGCCCTGCTCGGTGCTGGCGTACCCGCTGGCGATCGTGGCCAGGATGTGGACGCGCAGCGCCCAGTCCTGGGCGAGCTTGGACTCGATCGCCTCGGGGTCGGCCAACAGGTAGCGGAACTGGATCTCCTCGCGGCGGTCCATCGTGTCGGCGACCGTGACGGCCTCGCCGTAGGGGTCGTACTGGGGCCGTCCGGCGCGGCCGGCCATCTGCTTGTACTCGAGCACCGGGATCGGCACGCGGCCGCGGTTGGACTCGTAGCGGTCCAGATCCAGGATGACGACGCGACGGGCGGGCATGTTGAGGCCGGCCGCCAGCGTCGGCGTGGCGGCGACGAAGCGCAGGTGCTGGTCGAGGAACCGATCCTCGACGAGCGTGCGGTCGTCGTTGTCGAGGCCGGCGTGGTGGAAGGCCGAGCCTTGGCCGATCATCTCGGCCAGGCGTTCCTGGCCGGGATCGGTGCGGCCGGCGCGCAGCCGGCCCGCCGCGTCCGTGAGCTCCTGCACGTTGTCGGCGTCGAGGTGCTCTTGGACGAGGGGTCCGATGCGTTCGGCGACGCTCTCGGCGCGCTTGCGCGAGTTGACGAACGTGATGATCTGGCCGCCCTCGTCGAGCGTGTCCTGGACGAGGGCGTCGAGCTGGTCGGTCTTCGCGGGGACCTCGCGCGTGCTGTCGTCGGTGAACCAGATCTCGCCGTCGTGCAGCACGCCCTCTTTGAGGTCGACGGGCCGCCAGTCGGATTTGACGTGCTCGGCGTCGAGCCACTCGGCGATCTCGACGCTGTTCTCGACCGTCGCGGACAGGGCCACGATCTGGGCGTCGGGCATCAGGTGGCGGAACCGGGTCAACAGGACCTCGAGCGTCGGGCCGCGCGAGGGGTCGTGCAACAGGTGGACCTCGTCGGCTACAACGCAGCCGAGCTTGTCGAGCCAGTGCGAGCGCGAGCGCAGCAGCGAGTCGGCCTTCTCGCTCGTGCACACGAGGACGTCGAAGTCGCCCAGGTCGGGCGTGGGACCGTCGAGGTCGCCCATCGCCAGGCGGACGTTCAGGCCCAGCGGCTCGGCCAGCTCCTCCAGCTCGCGGTGCTTCTCGCTGGCGAGGGCGCGCAGCGGCACGATGTAGATGCCTTTGCGGCCCTGCATGGCTTGCTGCAACAGCGCCATCTGGGCGACCAGCGTCTTGCCGCTGGCCGTCGGGACAGCGCACACGACGCTGTTCCCCTCGCACGCGAGCGGGGCGGCCTCGACCTGGCTGGGGTACAGCTCGTCGAAGCCGGCCGTCTGGAAGACGTCCTGGATCTCGGGGTCCAGGGGAAGGTCTGCGATCCGCACCGTCTCGCGTTAAGGGGGAGGGGGTTCTAAAGGCTGCGTCGAGAAGCCCCGAACCGACCCCAGGGCCCCGGGGGCGGGCCGAGCCGACGCAGGCCGATCCTCGGTCGCGGAACTGGGCATCCGTGCGGTGCGGCAAGCCTTAAGAAAGGGGGGGTGGGGGAGTGTGGATGATGCGCAGGCTCGCGTCGGTAATGGTCATCTTGGCGGTCGTGGGACTCGCGACGGTCGCGGTCGCGGAACCGGGGACGGACACCGGAGTCGACGGCGGTGTCGGCAGCGACGGACCCGGTCCGCTGCCGGCCGATCCAGTGGATGTGGTGTCCGATCCGGCCTTCGGCATGGGCGCCCTCGCGGGCGCCGCCGTCGCCGGGTTGGGGGCGTGGTTGGCGTTCCGCGGGGGAGCGAAGTTCGTCACGCGGGAGAACGTCCTCGAGAACGAGACCCGCAACGGGATCTTCGAGCTGTTGAACGACAAACCGGGGCTGCACTTGCGGGCGATCGCCGACGAGCTGGATCTGTCGACGACGAACGTGCTATGGCACCTGCGTAAGCTGGAGGACGCCGATCTCGTCCGCGGCAAGAAGCTGGAGGGCTACAAGGTGTTCTACCCGGTCGAGGGCGGTCAGGACTCCAAGCGTGAGGCGATGGCCAGCGCGGTGCTGCGCAACGACAACGCCCAGGCGGTCCTCGAGTACGTGGCCACCGAGCCGGGCGCCCACCAGCGCCAGATCGCCCGTGCCCTCGATGTGAACCACGGGACGGTCCGCTGGCACTTGCGCAAGATGCTGAAGACGGATCTGCTGATGGAGATCAAGCGCGAGAACTCCAACCAGTACTACCTGACGGACCTGGGCGCCAACGTGATCGGGAAGCCGGATGCCGAGGCCGTCCCCGACGGCGCCGAGACCGGGGCCGCGGCGGCCTGATCGGGGTCCATCCGTCCTGCACGCGGGGGCCGGCCCCGCGTCTTCCTCTCCTCCCTCCGGCGTCGATCCCCCGCCCAGCGGCAGCGACGGCGCCGCCCGGACCGGGCTCTGCTCGCTGGCCGATGGCCGGTACCCTCCTCCCCCTTGCGTACGGACGTCACCGGCCCCCGAGGGGAGGTGACCAAGGACCTTAGTACGGAACCTGGAGAGTCCCTCTCGATGAGCCAACGGGGCCAGGGCGGGGGACTCCCGAGCGTCGAGGACCGGGTGGACCAGCTAGGGAAGGTCGTGTCGCTGTTCGTGGCCAAGGTCGAGGCCGATTTCGACCTCCACCTGGACTTCGATCCGGGCTCGATCCCCCTCATGGACGTGTTCCTCACGGAGGTCCACAGGCAGGACCACGACCTGACCCCGAGCCTGTACCTGTCGATCGGCGGCTACGTCGGCGAGACCCTGATCCGGTCGGTGGGCGGCGAGTGGGTCGAGGGCGACGAGAACCTGGCGGTCGAGCTGGAGGGCGAGGCGCACAGCCAGCGGTTGCCGATCTTCGACTGGGTGAAGGACGCTTGCGCGGACCCGCACGGGGACAGCCTGGGCTCGCGGCTGCGGCACGTGATCGGCGACGACCTCTCGGCGGACGGCAGCCCCGAGTGATCAGGCCAGCGGGACGCCCTCTTGCAGCTGGCGGGGGGGAAGCTCGTCGAGGACGCGCTCGGCGTGGGACGTGAGGCGGTAGGCGGTCACGCGGCCCTCTTGACGGGACTCGAGCAGGTCGGCCTCCTCGAGACGGGACAGATGCCAGCGGGCGGTGCCGTGGTTGACGTCGAGCGCGCGAGCGATGGCGCGCTGGTGGCTGCCGGGATTGTCGGCGACGTAGTCGATGATGGCCCGGGCGTTCTCGCTTTGGATCTGCCCGGCGACGAGGCACTGCTCGCGGAGCAGGCGACCGGCTCCGCGCGGGTAGTACATGCGGTAGCCGTTGACCTTGACCTCGCCGATCAGGTCCGCGTCGACGAGCTTGTCGAGATGCCAGGTGGCGTTGGTCGTCGACAGATCGAGGGTCTGGGCCAGCTGGCGGAGGTGGACGGCCCCGGCTTCCCAGATGTACTCGAACATCTTCTGGCGTGTGTCGTGTTCGAGCACGTTCTTCGCCGCCGTCATCGCGAACGAAGCCAGCGCGATCCCAGCCGATAGCTCGGGCACGACCTCGGTCCCGGTCGGGGGAGCAGGCGTAGTGCCTCCGGGGCTGCCCCCGGCGAGGCTCCCGAGGACCTCGGTGACGCGATCGAGTGGGCCATCCGCGACAAGCGTTCCGAACCACACCGCCAACCCGTGCATCGTGTGAACCGTTGGCAGGGCCCCGTATCAGTGTTCCCGTCACGACGTGAAATCGGCAGTGCACAGAGATGGGCAGAGGACACGCAGCCAACCACCGAGACACAAAGCCTCCACAGAGCGGCAGCGAGAGGAGGATACCGCACGGTAGCCTCACCGTAGCCCGTTCCGCGTGACCTTGACGTCGAAGGCGCACCCGGCCGCCTCGAACGGGTGCTTCTCCAGCTCCAGTCGTCGCCAGGCCCCCTCGCTTTGCTCGAGGCGCAGGATGACGTCGCTGACGTGGCGCACCCCCGGACCGCCGATCGGCTGGGGGTCCTGGCCGCCCTTGACCTGGTTGGTGACGAGGGCCAGACCCCCGCCCTCGCGGGCCGCCTCGTGCAGCCAGCCGAGCTCGTCGAACAACCGCGCGAGCGCGTCCGTCGACGAGCCGCGAGCGAAGCGGTAGAGGAAGGTGAGGCTGTCGAGCACGACGGCTCGCACGCGCCCTGCGGCGAGCAGGTCGCTGGCCTTCTGCAGGGCCTCGTCCTGGGCAGCCAGGTCGCCGGGCCGCGCCACGAGCACCTCCTCGGCCACCGGCTCGATCACCTCGATGACCCGCCGACGGTGCAGCCGCTCGGCGAGGACGAGGCAGCAGGGCGTCACCTCGCGGGCGATCGTTAGGGCGAGCGAGGACTTGCCCGAACCCGCGGGCCCGTAGACTTGCGCGAGGGTGCCGGCCGGCAGCCCGTCCAGGCGCTCGTCGAGGGCCTCGATCCCGGTTTCGATCACGGCCACGGCTGGAGCTGGCGGCGTGGCCGGAAGAAGCCTCTCCGGCAGCCACGCCGACCGCTTATATACGGATGCACGTCAGAACGGGACCTGGACCAGGGGGTTTTTGGTAGGGGGGCACCCATCGTGGTACCGTGGCGCATCCCCCCATCGCGCTGATGACGGAGGACTTCGCCGCCTACCACGACCTCTCCCAGCGCCTCCAAGCCGAGGAGCTGGCGTTCGAGAGCATCTCGCCGGGGTCTCCGATCCCCGACGAGGTGGACGTCGTCATCACGACAGCAGAGGAACGCGGTGACGTCCGCCACGACCGGATCGTGGTTCACTCGACGCCGCAGGCGACGGTCGAGGAGACGATCCGTCTCTTGCGGGGCCTGGAGGACGTGGGTCGGCTGGTCATCGGGATCGATCCCGGGGAACGGCCCGGGCTGGCCGTGATCGCCGACGGGCACGTGATCTCCACGCGCTCCACCGCCGACCCCGAGAGGGTCGTGGACGAGGTGAAGGCCCTGGCCGATCGGTACGAGGATGCCGAGGTCGTCGTGCGCGTCGGGCACGGAGCCCAGACGCTGCGCGACCGCATCGTGAACGGCGTGCTCGAGGCCGGCCACCTGGTCGAGCTCGTGGACGAGACGAGCAGCTCGCCGCCGCGGCAGCGGGTCGCTGGCGAGCGCGACAAGGTCGCCGCGCGCGTAATCGCGATGACCGCCGGCGAGCTCGTGGAGACCCAGCAGCCGATCGACGTGCCGCCGGGCGAGATCCGCGAGATCCAGCGCCGCTCCCGCAAGCAGTCCGACGGCGCCGTCACGATCTCCAGCACGCTGGCGGGCAAGGTCGCGACGGGGGCGCTGACGCTGGCGGAGGCCGTGCGCCGTCAATGCCGGAAGACGAAGGCGAGCTGACGCTGGCCCCCGTCGCCGGTGAGACCGAGCTCGAGGCGCTCGTCTCGACCGTGTTCTGTGACCCGCAGACGCGCCGAGGCATGGGCTGGACCGAGCGGGACGATCCCGAGGAGGCCATGGAGACCATCGGCGGCCTCTGGCACCGTCGGCTGGACGAGGGTTGGTCCATCTTCGACGTGCAACGGACGGGTGAGACGATCGGTCTCGCCGGTCTGGGCCCGATCGAGGAGGGCCGGGCCTGGTGGGCCGTTTACCTGCTCGAGCGCGGCCAGGGGCTCGGCAAGGCGATCGGGCGTCGGTTGATCGACCGGGCAGCGGAGGACGGGGCGCGCGAGGTCGTCGCCGTCACGTGGGCGAAGAACGAGGCCTCGCGCGGGATGCTGTCCTCGCTGGGGTTCGAGGCGGAGGGACCGGCACCGTACGACTGGGCGCGCGAGAGCGAGCTGGCCTGGCTGCGGTACCGGCGAGAGCTCGCCTGAGGACACCCACGGCCAGGCGCCGTCTCGATCCTCGGGGGCACTGCCTTGACCCGTTCGGGACGAAACGGCTATACCACAGGTCCGACTACCAGGGGATCCCCCGGAGCGGGAGGGCGGCCAACGGTTCCCGCGGCTTCGCCGCGGTCCGAACCGAGGAAGGTCCCCGCTCACCGAGGACCGGGACCGGCGACAAGGCCGGGTGGGGGAGACCTCGCGAGCCGGAGCAGAAACGACACCGCCACCGTCACGGGATGACGGGGGAAAGCCCCCGACGACGACGGTGGAACGGATGAAACGTGCCGGGCTCCCCGGAGCAAGTCCGAACCGCCCCGTCGAGGTGTCCGCGGCGAGGGGCAAGTGGGACGCACAGACGAATGCCGCCGTCCGATCCTCGCGATCGGGCAACAGAACGGGGACTACTCCCCGCACCGGGGGATCTCATCTTCAGGTCAGGGTAGGAAAGAAGGAGAGGAAGCGCGGCGGGAGATCCCGCCGCTCGCGACGGCTACCCAGCCCCTAGCAGGAACTAGGCCTTGACGACCTAGACGTCGATGATGTGCTCGACCGGCGGGGGATCGACGATGCGATCGCAGTAGTGACCGCACGCGTCCTTGACCGCCTGGATGATGTCGGACGCGAGTTGCAGCACGATGTCGGCGAGGTCGCCACCGATCACGATCAGTTCGTCGACGCACTCGCTGATGGTGTCACAGCCCACGGCTGCGCGTTCGCCATCGTAGACCACTTCGAACGACACCCGGTCCTCGGATCCACCGACAGTGATGCCGAGCGGAGCACCGACGGCCGTGGTCGTTTCGACGGTAACCGAGTCCTCCTCTGCCTCCATCGAGGCCGCGGAACTCGCAGGAGCGAAGCTAGCCAACAGACAGCGCACAGATCCCCAAAGCAGCGATCGTCCGTTTCATGGAGTTTCGAGCTCCGAGGCGGGTAGACGGCGGCTCGTACGTAAGAGTCGTCGTTCGAACTGGATGCTGGGGCTTTTTCCGCATGACCCACGTTCACCCGTTCGAGGCGGGACCGAAGACATATGGCCGGTGAGCGACCAACGGGGACGTGGACCTCGATGGATCGGTGCGCGCTCGCGTCCCCGTCGATGCCGATCCGTTCGCTTTGCGTGATCGTGGGCGTGGTCCTCCTCGCAGGTTGCCTGGGAGGCTCCCCCGGTCCCGTCGAACCAGGAGGCGCTGCCGAGGCGACGCCCGCGGCCCCTCCGAACGGGACGGAGATCTATCGCCCCGGCCCCGCGGACGGCGACCCGACCCCCGTGCAGGACCCACGGGACAGCGATAGCTTCCTCCGAGGCGTCGCGATCCCGGTCGAACCGCAGCCGGGGGAGACGTCGAGCCTGGAGACGGAGACGGAGGCCTTGGAGCCGACGTTGGGTGCCGGCCCCGAGGGTCTGCTGGCCTACAGCCGGACCCTGCCGAAGGTCCCCGATTGGGGCTACCTCCGCGTGAGCACCGACGGGGGTGACTCCTGGCACGATGGCACCCCCCGGATCGCCGGGGAAGCGTCGTTCCCCCCGCAGACGAACGACCCGTTCGTCCACGTCGACGCGGAGACCGGGCGGATCTTCCTGGCCCATCTCCAGGGAGCCGCGTGTTCGACGATGAGCACGAGCGACGACGGGGGCTCCACGTGGCTCCACAACCCCGTCGGTTGCGGGCAACCGCCGGGTTCGCAGGACCATCCGACCGTCTGGACCTCGGAGCCGGTCACCCTGGAGCCCGTCGGGTACCCCAACCTCGTCCACTATTGCGTCAACCGCGTGGTCGACACGGCCTGCGCGACCAGCGTCGACGGAGGGGCAACGTTCGGGCCCCTGAGCCCGCTCGTCTATCAGACGGACCCGACCCAGCCCTTCTGCAGCTCGGCGACGGGACACGGGACCGCCACACCGGACGGCCGACTGCTGCTCCCCCGCAGCGATTGCGGTCAGCCGACGGTCGCCCTCAGCGACGACGACGGGATCACTTGGGAACGGGTCGTCGTCTCCGAGGAGGTCGGGACCTGGGAGCATCCCGGATCGGGGGTCCCAGATCACGAGGTCGCCGTGGCGGTGGGCGCTGGCGGCGTGGCCTACGCATCCTGGGTCGGCGAGGACCGACGCGTCTACATGGCGACGAGCCCGGACGGCGGCTCGAGCTGGGGCCCAGCACGCGTCGTCTCACCTCCGAACGTCGAGACCGCCAGCTTCCCTACCATCGCGGCCGGCCCCGAGGGGGAGATCGCGTTGGCCTTCTACGGGACCGACGCGCAGGCGCCCGAGGGGGAAGCCGCCAACGCGTCAGCTCGGTGGAACGGCTACCTCGTCCGCTCGACGGACGCCGCTGGCGAGGACCCCCTGATGGTCTCCACCCGCGTCAACGAGGCAGGGAGCCCGTTGGCCGTGGGCCCGTGCTCGGCGGACGACCGCTGCCACGGCGTCGGCGACTTCATCGACGTCGTCATCGACGAGGAAGGCCAACCGTGGGCGGGGTTCGTCGACGTCTGCTACGACGCGTGCCCGGAGGAGACCGACCGAAGCCGACCGTGGGCGTTGGCCGGGACGATCGAGGACGCCGGCGACCGCTGATCCTTCTCGCTCGGCGGCCGCGAGGACCGACCCGCGACCGTTGGTCGTCCCCGATGCTTATTATGGGCCCGTGCCTACAGGCCCGTCGTGCAGCAACAACCCCAGCACCTCTACGACCGGGCGACCACCGTCTTCTCCCCCAACGGTCGCATCTACCAGGTCGAGTACGCCCGCGAGGTCGTCAAGCGCGGCAGCACCGTCGTGGGCGTGACGGCGGAGGACGGGGTCGGCTTCCTGTCGGGCCGCCGGGAGTCCAGCCGCCTTGCGATCCAGGACAGCGTCGAGAAGATCTTCCGCGTCGACGACCACATCGGGGCCGCCTCGTGCGGCCTCGTGGCCGACGCTCGCACGCTCGTCGACATGGCGCGCAACCTCTCGGCCGGCAACAAGATCCGCTACGAGGAGCCGATGCACGTCGAGACGCTCGCTCGAGACCTCTCGACGCGCATCCACGGCTACACCCAGACCGGCGGTGCCCGCCCCTTCGGCGTCTCCATGCTGATCGGCGGCATCAACGACGAGGCCAAGCTCTACGAGACCGATCCCTCCGGCGCCTTCATCGGGTACGAGGCCGGAGCGCTC
This sequence comes from Thermoplasmatales archaeon SW_10_69_26, assembly GCA_003009755.1. GTDB lineage: Archaea > Thermoplasmatota > SW-10-69-26 > SW-10-69-26 > SW-10-69-26 > SW-10-69-26. The sequence goes on along the minus strand of PXUB01000030.1, from coordinate 6,719 downwards.
GGCAGCCGACGCGAGGAGGTCATGGAGCAGCTGGAGGACAACTTCGAGACCCAGCTCCCGCTCGACGAAGCGCTCGCGCTCGGCTACCAGGCCATGACCGAGGATCAGCAGATCGAGGAGCCTCGCCAGGAGATCGAGGGCGCCCGCGTCACCGAGGACGGCTTCCGCCGCCTCGAACCCGACGAGATCGAGGAGCTGGCCGCGTCCGCCTGAGGCCCTGATGTCCGCGGACGAGGGCGAGTTCACCACCGATCTGGCCTCCCGGCTCGCCGGCCGAGGCCCGATGCCCTTCCGCGACTACATGGCCGAGGCGCTGTACGCCGACGAGCTCGGCTACTACACCCGCCGGGATCTGCGCCGACGTGGCGATCGACCGACGAGCCGACCCGGGTTCGTCGCCGACCTCGTCGAGCCCGTGGCCCAGGCGTTCGTCTCCTTCGCCGAGCACCATCCTCCCCGGCTGGTCGACCACGGCCCGGGAGCCGGTCTGCTCGTCCGCTACCTGCTGGGGTCGCTGCCGGAGCGGATCCGAGCCGACGTCGACGTGACCTTCGTCGAGCCGCGGCTGGCGCGCCGCACGCGGCTGCTCGTCCTGCTGCAGGAGTTCGGGGTCGACGGACGGGTCGTGTCTGCACCACGCGACGCCGAGCCCGGGCCGGCGTTCGTCGTCGCCCGCGAGCTGCTGGGCTCGTTCCCTGTCCACTGGCTGGAACGGACGGGCGAGGGCTGGCGCGAGATCCACGTCGACGCGCCCGGCGACACGTGGACCCCGAAAGAGCGGCTCGAGGACGCCCCGCCGCAGCTGACGCGGTTCGTGGACGATCACCTCCCCGAGGTCCCCGTCGGTCACCGCTACGAGGTGAACCTGCATCTGCGGCGCTGGCTGGCTCAGTTGCAAGGCGTCGTCGATCCCGGGCTCGTGTACGTGCTCGACCGACCGATCGAGCGGCCGCCGAGTCCCGAGGGCTCGATCCGGGCCGTGCGTGAAGGCGAGACGGTCGACGTGTACGAGGCGCCCGGCATCACGGACATCAGCAGCGGCGTGGACCTCGACGTCCTCGTCTCGCAGGCCGAGAAGGCGGGCTTCGTGGACGCCACGGCGGACACGGTCGGCTCCGAGGGCGGCCGCGGCCCGCTCGCGGCTCGCGTCCTCCGCACGAGGTGAGCTCTGCGGGACCTCAGGGGCCGGCTTTCAGGACGCGTGGTCGGTCGATCTCGCCGTTGAGCCGGTGCCACCACTCCTCGATCACGTCCACCGTGGGGCCCGGACGGACCCAGACGCGAACCGCCAGCGCGAGCAACGCGAGCACGAAGACGAGGCTGAAGGTCTCCGACACGGGACCGGAGGGGAGGGTTCGCGTGGCGCGAGCGAACGCGAGGAACACGGCCGAGACGTTGTTGGCGGCGTGGACGATCGCGGCGGGCACGATCGCGAACCAGCCGGTGCCGGGGGCCAGCTCGCGGTCCCGCAGGCGGACGTAGACCAGGCCGCTGAGACCGGCCGCCAACCCGTGGAACAGCCCGCGGACGACGTGCATGAGCTGGCTCTCGCCCGGGTAGGTGACGGCGTGCTCGAGCAGCCCGAACGCCAGCCCGGACAGCATGCCGAGCGCGTAGGCGCTGGCTCCGCTGGACAGGCCGAGCGCGGCGAGGACGAGCAACGCGACGCCGAGCTTGGCGTACTCCTCGAAGATCGGCGCGACGACGGCGACCTTCTCCAGCAACGTCGAGCCGGCGAACAGCGTGCCGGCCACGCCCAGCCCGAGCGCGGCCACGCCGAACAGGTCGGCTCGTCCCGGCAGATCCTCGAGCCGGCCCCGGGTACCCTCCTCGGTCGGGAGCGGGCCCTCGCCGCGAGCCACGCCGACGAGGACGACGAGCCCAGCGGGGATGGCCACCAGCAGTGGCCAGGTGGTCTCGATCGCGAACGCGGAGACGGTGGACGACCAGGCACCGGCGACGGCTTGCCCGGGGTCACCCATCGTGGTCCCCTGCAGGAAGCCCCAGCCGAGGCCACCGGCGAGGACGCCGGCCGCGGTGGCGGGGACCGCCGGGTGGCCCTCCCCCTGGCCCAGCCAGCCGACGAGCACGGTCGCCGAGAACAACGTCACGTAGATCGGTCCGGCGAGCGACCCGGGCAGGCGGCCGGTGAGGACGGCCGGCAGGAGGGCGAGGCCGAGCGCGAACACGAGCGCCGCCAGGACGTGCATCATCCGCCGCACGGTGGCACCTCGGTGAAGGCGACGGCCGCGAGCCGGTGGCTAGTGGGCATCCGGAGGCCCTAGGTGTGGCCCCGGCTACAAACGTCTGGGGCTGGGCTCAGATGGCTCAGTGATCGTACTCGCGATCCTCGTCGTCCTCGAGCTCGGCGCCGAGCCCGAGGTTGAGCCGGTTGACGAAGTTGAAGTAGCTGGTCACGGCGGCCGCCGCGAGGATGTCCTCGTCGTCGAATCCGTGCTCGCGCAGCTCCTCGGCGTGGGTGCTCGCCATCGCGCCGGGCTCGTCGGTGAGGCGGAGCGCGAAGTCGACGAGCGCGCGGTCGGCGGGGTCGAGATCGGCTGCGGTGGGCTCGCGGCCGAGGGTCTCGACGAGGGCCTCGTCGTCCTCGTACTTGGATAGGGCCTCGCTGTGGTGGGTCACGCAGTACCCGCAGTCGTTGGCGCGGGAGACGGCGACGGCGATCATCTCGCGCCGGCGGCGGTCGAGGCCGGCCTCGCGGTCGTACATGAGTGACATGTAGAGATCGAGGTGGGACGCGGCCAGCGGCGGGTGCAGGCTGGCGACCCTGTGCACGTTGGCGACGTTGCCGCGCTCGGCGCCGACGCGCTCGTAGAAGGCGGCCAGCTCGGAGCTGGGCTCGGCCTCGTCGGGTTCGATCACGTCGATGAAGGCCATCGAGGCGGTCAGTGGTGGGCGATGGCATAGTCCCTGCCGTGAACCCTCGGCTCGTCCCTGGCGGGACCCGCCTCAGAACAGCGGCGGGTTCTCGTCCGCTAGGGGCATCTCCTCGCCCTGCGTGGGCTCGGGGGAGGGGGACTCGACGATCGGCAGCGGGACGCTCAGCGGGTTGAGCGGGTCGCTGTCCTCGACGATCTCGGTGGAGTCCTCGTAGAGGTCCCCGTCGGTGTCCGGATCGAGGGGGTCGGTGCGGGTGTCGAGGACCTCTCGGCCGTCCTGCAGATCGTCGAGGTCGGTGTCCGGTTGCAGCGGATCGGTCTCGTGCTCGTCGACCTCGGGACCGTCCGGCAACCGGTCGTCGTCGGTGTCGGGGTCCAGGGGGTCGGTCCCGATGGAACGCTCGTCCTCGTCGGGCAGGCCGTCGCCGTCGTCGTCGGGGTCGCAGGCGTCACCGCGCCCGTCGCCGTCGGTGTCCACCTGGTCGGGGTTCGCGGTCTGCGGGCAGTTGTCCTCCTCGGTCGGGACGCCATCCCCATCCGGGTCGTGCGTCCCGTTCACGGTCCCGTGGAGGCGAACGCTGAAGCGCGGGACGTCGTCGCCGTCCGAGAGAGCCACCGGGGAGACGTAAGCCGTGTCCTCACCCGAGAACGCTCCATCGCTGTCCAGGTCGGCGAACCCGAGCTCGGCGGCATCGAGGGGCTGACCGTCGCCGTATCTCACGATGTCGGCGTCCCCCGCGAGGACCAACGTGCCCGCCTCGTGATCCGAGGTGGGGGTCAGGCGGATCCACAGCTCGCCGTCGTCGGAGGAGGCCTCGATGGAGGGGTCGTCGGCGACGCCAGCGTACACCCAGTCCTCGTCGGTGAGGTTTCCGTCGGCCTCGACGTCGATGTAGGCGTACACGATGGGCCCGGAGCCGCCGGACCCGGCGGGGTCCTCGACGCAGGAGGCCGACGTCTCCGTCGTGTCCGCGTCCGTGACCACCGATCCGGGTCCGTTGGCCTGGAAGCCGGTGAGCCGGAGATCGGACGCCTCCACGTCGTCGCCGTCCTCGGGGTTGGATCGTGCGGGCGTGAGGTAGTAGGCGTCGTCGGTCACGGCACCGGGGCTGCCGAAATCGATCCGGCAGATGCCGTCGGGATCGGTCGTGGTCACGGCGGGCGATGCATCGCCGTCGGTGACAAACGTTCCGAAGCCGTCCCCGTCTTGGCCCGTGGCCTGGACGGTCGCCGCAGCGAGCAGCGTCGCCGTAACGAGGACAACGGCGACCAGACCAGCCATCCAGCGGTTCGTTCCCACGTCAACCAGCCTCCGATCAGCTGATCCGCCGAGCCCTGGATAAACCTGGCGAGGGCGGATCCGTCAGGGCTTCCTGCGCGCCCGGTCGGCGCCCCCTGTCCGTCGGGGCACGCGTGAGAGGGCGTTCTGGAAGGTCTGGGCCGAGCGCCATCGTCGCTGCACCGAGGCGATCCGGAACCACGTGAGGCGGGCCGCGGAGGTCGTGGCCAGCGCCCTGCACGTCTCGGCGAGCTGGTTCCCGGCGATCAGCAGCAGGAAGAACGCGAGGAAGCGGTTGGCGGCCCGCGAGCGGTTGCCGGCCGGCACGCCGACGGCGAAGGCGGCTGAGCAACCCCAGCTGTCGCCTCCAGAAGACCCCAACCGCGAACACCCCCAGCTTCCCCCACCCGAAGACGCATCGGAGCCAACTCGGACGTTTCGACCGTCTACCGGCCGGCCTGTTGAGGTCCGAAGCCGAAACCTACTCTGGGCCCCGCTCGGTTGGTCTGTCGTGGACTGGGACCTCTCCGACGTGCTCGAGAGCCTCGACGAGGAGCACACCGCGCCTCTCTTCGAAAAGCTGGAGGACCACGTGGCCTCGATCGAACAGCGGCGTGACGAGCTCGACGAGCTCTCCCGGGAGGACGTGGCCGAGGTGCTCGACGAGTTGGCTGCGCTCCACGAGACCGCCAAGCGCCTGTACTACCGCGGCTCGCTCGCGTTCGCCCAGGACACGACCGACGACGAGGCGCGCACGTTCATGGAGCGGGCCCGACAGGCGGGGACCGAGGCCCGCAACCGCACGCGGTTCTTCACGCACTGGCTGAAGGGCCTCGACGACGAGGAGGTCAAGCAGGTCACGCCCGAGGATCCCGAGCTGGCCTACTATGTCCGCGATCTCCGACGCGGGCGCGAGTACCGCCTGCCGGAGGAGATCGAGGAGATCATCGCCGACAAGGACGACGCCGGGGTCGGCGCGCTGAAGCAGGCGCGCGAGATCCTCGAGTCCTCGTTGACGTTCGAGGACCCCCAGACCGGTGAGGAGGTGTCCCGCAGCCAGGTCAAGCGCCGCATCTACGACGCCGACCCGGAGATCCGGCGGGCCGCCTACGACGAGCTGTACGAGCAGTACGGCGAGCACGAGTCGCTGTTGAGCCACCTGTACCGCAACATCGTGCGCGACTGGACGACGGAGAACAACAAGCACCGGGGCTACCCGCGCCCGGAGACGCCGCGCAACCTGGCCAACGCCGTCCGGGACGAGGTCGTGGACGAGATGATCGACGTCTGCGTGGAGCGGCGCGACCTCTGGCAGGATTTCTTCGCCTGGAAGGCCGACGAGGTCGGCGACCCCTTCGACCGGCGGGACATCTACGCGCCCGTCGAGGAGGACATGCTCGACATCCCGTTCGATCAGGCGCGCGAGCTCGTGCTCGACGTGCACGAGGGCTTCCACGGGGAGTTCGCCCAGGCCACGCGCCAGGTGTTCGCGGCCGAGCACGTGGACGCGTTCCCAGCCGAGACCAAGCGCGGTGGCGCGTTCTGCGCGACGCCGCAGACCGAGATGACGCCTTACGTCTTGCTGAACCACACCGACGACGCCCGGTCGGTGTCCACGATGGCACACGAGCTGGGTCACGCGGTGCACAGCGCGCTGGCCAGCGACCGACACCCGCTGGTGTCCTCGGCGCCCTTGCCCCTCGCCGAGACGGCCAGCGTCTTCAGCGAGCTGCTGCTGCACCACCACCTGGTCGACGAGAACCCGGAGGTCGCCGACGCCTTGAGGGCCTACCGCGTCGTCGACTTGTACGCCACGATCCAGCGTCAGGCGTACTTCGCCCGGTTCGAGCGCCGCGCGCACGAGCTCGTGGCCGAGGGTGCCCCCACCCGACAGCTGGACGAGGCCTACCGCGAGCTGCTGGACGAGCAGTTCGGCGACCTCGAGGTGCCGGACTTCTTCGCCAAGGAGTGGCTGATGATCCCGCACTTCAACAGCTCGCCGTTCTACGTCTCCAGCTACAGCTTCGGCGCGCTGTTGTCCTTGAGCCTCTACCAGCGCTACCAGCAGGACCTCAGCTTCGCCGAGGACGTGATCGACATCCTGCGCGCCGGCGGCTCCCGGGACCCCGAGGAGCTGTTGGCCGAGAAGGACCTGGACATCACCAGCGCCGAGTTCTGGCATCGCGGCATGGACGTCGTCGAGGAGATGGTGGGCCGGCTGAACTAGACTGCCGGAGGTGTTTTGCTTAAGCTCTCGCGCCGGTCTGAGCGAGGCAAGGTCGCGGAGCCCGAGGAAGGAAACCCCCTGTGGGTTGTCGACGGACACGGCCCGGATCAGGGATCCGGGCGCGGCTAAGATCGCCCGGACGGGCGAGATCTCAGGGGGCGACAACGGCCGAGCACCGGTCTGCCACGCAGACCGGTCTCGGCTGCGTACGGATCTTCGATTCGTACAGCAAGATTGCCCGCCTCAGACCGGCGCACCAGAACATTTCCGGTCCCACGGTCTCCCCCTACGAGCGGTTGGCCAGGAAATGTTCACC
>PXUB01000029.1 GCA_003009755.1 Thermoplasmatales archaeon SW_10_69_26 | reverse complement strand
GGCGGATCCTCGCGAGAGTCCGGATCTTCGATCCGGGCGAACCTTCGTCTCGGCTCCGCGCTTTCACCGCCTGAGGGCGGCGAGAGCCTAACCCAAGCACAGCCGGCAGTCTAGCCTTGGCGCGTCTCCTCGCGGACGTCGAAAACGAGACCGCCCTCGGGGCGCTCGAGCTCGACGATGTGGTACGGGTAGGTGACGACCTCGGCGCAGGCCTGGTCCTCGACGACGTAGAAGACGCCGTGGACGACGAGGTCCTGGCCCTCGGGGGTGACCTCCTCGATCTCGGCGCCGTGGCAGGCGTCGGGGCTTTCACCCTTGAAGATCGCCGCAACGATGCTCTCGTCGAAGTCGACCTCGGGGCGTTCGTCGTCGGCCGTCGAGGTCGGGTAGTGGTCGCGCCAGAGGTCCCGCCAGGCGGTCTCGTTGCGGGCGACCGTGACGCAGGGCTGCTCGATGCCGGACTGCTCGCCCCCCTCGATCGTCGCGAACGTCACGTTGGCGCCGGTCGTCGAGGCGTCCGTTGGGCCGGGCTCGCGGCACGTGTAGCTGCCCTGGTCGGCGGCCCCCTCGTCGGTGCCGTTGTCGCCATCGGTGCCGTTGCCCTGCTGGCGGGTCTCTTCTCGGATGGCGAACGTGGTCTCGGCGTCGTACCGGTCGAAGGCGACGATGTGGAACGGGTGCGTGATCTGCTGGGTGCAGTAGGCGTCGGTGACCTCGAAGAAGGCGCCCGACACGGTGATCTGGTCCCCGTCCCCGGTCACGTTCTCGATCTGGGCGCCGTGGCAACCGTCGGGGCTCTCGCCCTTGAAGATCGCCGCGACGACCTGCTCGTCGAAGTCGACGCTCGGGACGTCGGGCTCGCCGGACCGGTTGGCCTGGTGCTCGGCCCACAGGTCCTCGAAGGCCGCCTGGTCGCGGACGACGACGGTGCGCTCCTCCTCGATGCCCGAGTTTGGGCCTCGGTCGATCGTCTCGAACGCGACCGCCCCCTCGGGAGCGCCCTGGGCTCCGTCGATGCAGCCGGCCAGCGGGACGAGGAGCAACGCGGCCGCGAGCAGCACGTGGTGGTTCCGCATCGCGCCCACGTACCCGCCGAGCACCATGTAAACCCCGGATGCGTTCGGCCGCCACCGAAGCCGGCGTCGATGGGGCCTTAACCGGGGCCCTGCTTGCCCGGCGCGATGCGCTTCGAGGAGCAGCGAGCTTTGGTGACGGGAGCCACCGGCGGGATCGGGGAAGCGATCGCCCGCCGGCTGGCCGAGGAAGGCGCCCGCGTGGGCCTGCACACGTACAGCCGAGCCGAGGAAGCCGACGAGCTGGCCGACGAGCTGCCCGGCGAGCACGAGGTGCTCCACGTCGACGTGATGCAGGAGACCGGCCCCGAGGAGCTGATCGATCGCGTCCAGACTCGATGGGGCGGGCTCGAGGTCCTCGTCAACAACGCCGGCCGCTTCGTCGAGCATCCGCCCGACGAGGTGTCCTACGCGCGGTGGCGGGAGGACTTCGAGCGCACGCTGGCGTTGAACCTGGCGGCGCCGGCCCACCTGTCGTTCCTGGCCCAGGACGAGCTCGCCGACGGCCAAGGCGCCATCGTCAACGTCTCCTCGCGGGGCGCCTACCGCGGCGAACCCGACGCGCCCGCCTACGGCGCCAGCAAGGCCGGCCTGAGCTCGCTGACGGGATCGTTGGCCAGGAAGCTGGGCGAGCAGGGCATCCGCGTGGCGGCGGTGGCCCCCGGGTTCGTGAGGACGCCGATGGTCGAGCAGGTGCTCGAGGGCGAGCAAGGGGACGCGATCCGGGCCCAGAGCCCGATGGATCGGGTCGCACGCCCCGAGGAGATCGCGGCCGCGGTCGCGTTCCTCGCCAGCGAGGAGTGCCCGTTCACGACCGGCGCCGTGCTCGACGTGAACGGAGCAAGCTACCTGCGAGGGTAGCCAGGTCAGCGGGCCGACCGAGTGAGCGCGATCACGGGCACCGGGCCGGCGCGGATCAGCTGGCCCTCGTGGTCGCCGTCGACGAGCTGAGCCAGCAGGCCCTTGTCCCGCGGATGGAACACGATCGCGGTCGCCTCGACCTCGTCAGCCTCGTCGGCGATCTCGGCAGCCACGTCGTCTCCGTAGCGCACCTCGGCGCGGACGACGGTGTCCTCGCTGAGCTCGCGTCGGGCCATCGCGAGGAACCGCTGGGCGTCCTCGGCGAGGGCCTCCGGCGAACCGTGGTCCATGTAGCCGGGCGTCTGCTCGACGACGTGCACCAGCACGATCTCGCCGATCTCGTCGAGGTAGGGCTCGATCGCCGCGCACGTGGCTTCGGTGTCCTCCTCGTTGGCCACGGGCACCAGCACGCGCTCGAGCAAGCTCGCCGTCATCGTGGCCGTCAGCGGCGCCGTCCCCGATGAAGGCTGTCCCCCTCGAGGTAAGGCCTCGCGGTGCCAACGAACTTATCCCTTGGCCGACGTGGCGTCGCTCGTTCCCCGCCCGAGCGGGCCTCGACCGCGCGGTCGGTGGGATGCACGATGAGCGAACCCGAGCTCGCACGCGACCTCGGCTTCCTGGAAGCCTACACGCTCGGTCTCGGCACCATGATCGGGGCGGGGATCTTCGTCCTGCCCGGCATCGTGGCCGGCCAGGCCGGACCCGCCAGCATGGTCTCCTTCGCGCTGGGCGGGGTCGTGGCCCTGCTGGCCGCGTTGTCCCTCTCCGAGCTTGCGACCGGCATGCCGAAGGCCGGCGGCAGCTACTACTACGTGAACCAGGCCCTGGGCGGCTTGGCCGGGTCGATCGTCGGCTGGGGGATGTGGGGCGGGCTCATGTTCGCCACAGCGTTCTACATGTTGGGCTTCGGCCAGTACCTGGCCGGGCTCAGCCCCGTGTTGCCCGTGATCGGGTCGGCGTTGGCGATGGCGGCCCTGTTGACGATCGTGAACTACCGCGGCGTCAAGGAGACCGGCTCCTTGCAGAACGTGATCGTCATCCTGCTCGTCGTGATGATCGTGGGCTTCATCGCGTTCGGGCTATCGATCCTCGACACCTCGCTGTTGACGCCGTTCAACCCCCACGGCTGGAGCGCCGTCGGCTTGACGGCCGGGACCGTGTTCGTGAGCTTCATTGGGTTCGAGGTGATCGCCACCTCGGCCGAGGAGATCGAGGACCCGGCTCGCAACCTGCCGCTGTCGATGATCGCGGCCGTCGTGACGCCGACGCTGCTGTACGTGCTCGTCATGCTCGTCTCGACGGGCATCCTGCCGGTCGACGCGCTGGAAGCCTCCGAGATCCCGGTCGCCGACGTCGCCCGCCAGTTCCTCGGTGACGCCGGGTCGCTGGCGATGATCGTCGGCGCCGTTCTCGCCACGGTGTCCTCTGCCAACGCTTCGATCCTCTCCGCGGCCCGCGTGAACTTCGCCATGGGCCGGGACAAGATCCTGGCCGACTGGCTGAACCGCATCCACGACACCTTCCGCACCCCCTACCGAGCGATCATGACGACCGGCGTCGTGATCTTGATCCTCATCGCCGGCCCCGTCCCGATCAGCACGCTGGCGGACGTGGCCGCGTTCATGTACCTCGTCACGTACGCGCTGGTGCACGTCAGCGTCATCGTGCTCCGCGAGGCCGGGCCCGAGAACTACGAGCCGGATTTCGCGATCCCCTCGCTGTTGTACCCGATCGTTCCGGCCCTGGGCTTCCTGGCCTGCATCGGCGTGATCGTGCAGATGCGGTTGGTCGTCCAGCTGACCGGCGCCGGCATCGTCGCGATCGGGGTCGCATGGTACGTCTTCTACGCCCGCGACCGGGCCGAGGTGGACAGCCTGCTGGGCGAGGCGATCGCGCCCGAGGCCCGCGAGGGCGAGGAGGCCACCGACCGCTACACGGTCGTCGTCCCGGTCGCGAACCCAGCCACCGAGGACATGCTGCTGCGCGTCGCCGCGGCCAGCTCGGCCGGCACCGGGCAGGAGGCCGAGGTCGTGGCCGTCAACGTTCAAGAGGTCCCCCCGCAGACCTCCTTGACGCAAGAGGCCGAGGCCGAGGAGAAGCGCGTCCAGCTGCAACAGCACCTGCTCGAGCGGGCGCGCGAGGCCGGCGAGCGGTTGGACATCCCGGTCCGCACGCGGGCCCTGATCGGCCGCTCGGCGCCGGAGGCGCTGCTCGACGTCATCGAGGACGAGGACGCCGACCAGGTCATGCTGGGCTGGACGCCGCGGCGACGGCGCGACGTCGTGTTCGGCACGACCGTGGACCCGATCCTCGAGCGGGCGCCCTGCGAGGTGACGCTGGTCCGCAACCCGCGCGACGTCGACGAGATCGTGGCCCTGGCCGGGCGCGGCGACAACGCTCCGGCCGCGGCCCGCCACGCCGTCCAGCTGGCTCGCTCGTTCGACGCCCCGCTGCGGTTGCTGAACGTGCAACCGGCGACCGAGGACGACGATGACGACCCCGAGGCCGACGGGCGAGCGATCATCGAGGACGTGGCCGAGGTGGCCGCGATCGGCGAGGACGAGTACGAGGCCGACGTGCGCGTGGCCGAGGACGTCTCCGGCACGCTGCTGGACGCCGTCGCAGACGTCGACACCGTGTGCGTGGGCGTGACCGGCCGCAACCTCGTCGCGCAAGCGCTGTACGGCTCGATCCCGCAGTCGATCGCCGGGCAGGCCTCCGGCACCGTGCTGATGGCGCGCGGCGCCCAGCAGACCCGCCGCACGCTGAAGCAGGCCGTCGTCGAACGGCTGGGTGGACGGATGCGCTGACCGGGCCCCGGGGACCGCCCTCATCGCGGCCGCTCGAGCCGACCCTCTGTTGTCGGCCGAACGGGGTCGTCCTCGATCGCGAGGCGTTGGCTCGAGCCGTTGGTCGACAGCGTGATCCCTCGCGACCGTCGCAACCGCCTGGCGGCCGTCTCGAGCACCGCCGGTCTCCTCGAAGCGGACCCGGGTGAGGACCCGCCTGGGCCGGAGGAGGTCCGAGACCAGGCCCAGGTGATGCAGGGCAACGCGCTGGAAGCGGTCGACCTGCTCGACGAGACGCGGACGATCGCTGGGACGGTCACCGGTGAGGCCGACAGCCGGGCGGCCTCTGGATCGAGGACGATGGCCCCGGCGTGCCGGACGAGGGGAGGATGGATGTCTTCGACGACCGCGAGCGGTCGCCCACGGGCGGCGGCCTGTCCCTGGCAGGGCGCCTGGTCGCGCGCCTGGGCGGCGAGGTCGAGGAGGACACCGACCCCTCAGGCGCCGTGGTCCGGGTCCGCCTGCCGCGGGGACCCGGGCTGAGGCCGACCCGGTCACTCGTACACGGTCTGGAAGTTCAGCGCCGTGATCGCCACGCCGACGACGGCGGAGGCGACCGTGATGCCGGCGGCCAGCAGCAACCCGCTTGGGTCCCAGCCGACGAGCATCAGCTCGCGCATCGGCCGGATCACGTACTCGGCGGGGTTGGCATCGATCAAGGTCTTGACGAGGTCGGAGCCGATGCTGGCCTTCGGAAGGAAGGCGGTCGTCAGGAAGATGCCGATGAAGAAGACGGGGAAGATCGACTGGACCGCCTCCTCGTTCTTCGTGCGCAGGCCGACGTTGGCCACCAGCACGCCGACGGTGAACAAGCTGAACAGCGTCGAGATGGCGAGCATGACGAGCGCGCCGGCGACGCCGGTGACGACGGAGGCGTCGAAGGCCAAGGCCAGCAGCAAGATCAAGCCGGCCTGGACGTAGACGCGGACGCCGTCTGCCAGCAGCCGCCCCAACAGGATCGCCCACTTGTTGATCGGCGCCAGCAACAGCTTGCGGAAGTAGCCGTTGCGGAAGTCGCGCACGAGCGCCATGCCGGCGTTGGCGACACCGATGATCGTGGTGAAGAACACGATCGCCGGGGCCAGGTAGGCGTGGTAGTTGTCTGTGGGGAAGGTCGCCAGCTGGTCGGGCAGGTCACCGAAGATCGAGCCGAACAGCAGGAACTGGACGAGGGGCGGGATCATCGAGAAGACGAGCACGGTCGGGATGCGCGGGAACTGGACGAGCGCGCGGCGGGTGAGCTGCCAGGTCGGCTTCCACAGCTGGCTCACCCCGACCCCTCCTGGGCTTGCTCGGCCTGCTCGAGCGAGCGTCCGGTGTAGGCGAGGTAGACGTCGTCGAGGCTGGCCTCCTCGACGGAGAGGCTATCCGGGGCGAGGTCGGCGGCCCCGAGCCGGCGCAACAGGCCCGGGATCGCTCGCGGCGGGTCGTGGACGTAGACGTACAGCTGGTCGCCGGAGCGTTGCAGCCGCTCGGCGACGCCTCGACTCTGTATGAGCTCCCGCGCCTCGTCGAGAGCCTCGGGCGTGCGCTCGGGCGTCCATCGCAGCTGGATCGAGGCGGGTCCGACGGTGGCTTTCAGCTCCTCGGGGCGGCCGCGGGCGACGATGCGGCCCTCGTCCATGATCGCCAGGCGGTCGCACAGGGCGTCGGCTTCCTCCATGTAGTGGGTGCTGAGGAGGATCGTGGCGCCCAGCCGCTCGTTCAGGTCCTCGAGGAGGTGCCACATCTCCCGGCGACCGCGGGGGTCGAGGCCCTCGGTCGGCTCGTCGAGGAACACGATCTCGGGTTCGTGGATCAAGGCGCCGGCGAGGTCCACGCGGCGTTGCATGCCGCCGGAGTAGCTCTCGATGCGGCGGTCGGCGGCGTCCTCGAGGTCGAAGATCGCCAACAGCTCGTCACTGCGTTCGCGGGTCTGCTGCTTGGAGAGGCCGTACAGGCGGCCCTGCAGGTGCAGGAACTCGCGGCCGGTGGCCAGCTCGTCGACCCCGACGTCCTGCATCGCGAACCCGAGCCTGGGCTTGAGCTGGTCGGGATCCTCGCGGACGTCGACGCCGGCGACGGTGCCTTGGCCCTGGCTTGGTTCGACGAGCGTGCCGAGCATGCCGATCAGGGTGGACTTGCCGGCGCCGTTGGGGCCCAGTACGCCGAACACCTCCCCCTCTTGCACGGTGAACGAGACCGAGCGCACGGCCTGGGTCCCGTCCGGGTAGGTTTTGGCGAGGCCGTCGACCTCGATCGCCGTGGGTCGCTTGGGCTCGGAGCCGCCGTCGGTGCGTGCTCGCGCGCTGGACTGGGTGGTGACCGAGGCCCCCGTGCCGAGGGAGGAGCCCTGGGCGAGCTGGCTGGACAGCTCGCGCCAGTAGTCGTCTCGCCGATCCTCGGGAACGTGCTCGAAGTAGCACTCGGCGTGCACGTACAGGCGACGATGGCCCTCGTCCAAGGCGCCCGTCCGCGTGTAGGCGACGCCCTCGCGGATCGGGGAGCTGCACAGGTGGCAGGTGCGCTCGACGGGCACGGCGGGCCCAGCAGGCGCCGTCCTATATGAAGACCGGGGCCGCGGCGGCGCCGGCGCCCTCTTGCCCACCGGCCGGCTGTCTCGTTAAGCAGGGGCCGCGAAGGACACGAAGGATCGCCAAGGCCACGACGGGCCTGTGACTCGCCGCCGGGCGGCCTTGTCACGGCAGCTGCTCCCCGTTGTGCCCTGGCGTCCCCTCGCGTACTTGGTGGTCCCCCCCCGTTTCTTATCCTTACAGCGCGCCTCCCGGCGGGGACCAAGGATGATGGCAGATGCGGGGATTGCCCACCCGTGCTCTCCCTCGTCCTCGCGGACAGCGAGCTCGAGCCCGTGCCCGAGCCGCTGCGCGACCACCCGACCGTGACCAAGCCCGCCCAGCGCAAGGACGTCGACCCCGAGCGGATGCTGCTGGACGCCAGCATCCACCACTGGGCGATGGACGAGCACGATCTCGACGAGCGCGAGGGCCGCGGACGGCCCGACCTGGCACACCTGTTCCTGTTGAACGCGCTCGACTCCGCCCTGAACCTCGAGGGCGGCCTGCAGACGCACATCCACACCCGCAACGACGAGCACGTCCGCATCGATCCCGCCACGCGCATCATCCGCGCCTACCCGCGCTTCAAGGGCCTGATGGGCCAACTGTTCGCCGAAGGCGAGGTCGGCCCGCCCGACCGCGACCCGTTGATGCAGCTGGCCAAGCCGGCCCCGCTGGCCGCCGTGCTCGACCGCATCGACGCCGACCGCGTGATCGCGCTCGACCCCGAGGGCCAGGCGACCGACCCGGCCGAGAAGCTGGCCTGGCACGCCGGCGAACACGACCACGTGTGCCTCGTCCTCGGCGGGTTCCCCTCCGGCTCCTACACCAGCTCCGTCGACCGACTCGCCGACGAGACGTGGAGCATCCACCCCAAGCCCCTCAGCGTGTGGACCGCCGCCAGCGAGGTCCTCGTCCACTGGCGGCACATCACGCAAGGGATGAGCGTCCACCGCGGACCCGAACCGGAGCCTTAGACTGCCGGACTGGTTTCGCCGAACCGCTTGCGCCGGTCTGCGCCGCGGGGAGCTCCGTGCCTCTGTGAGCTGCTATTCGCCGGTGAAGTCGGGCTCGCGGCGCTCCACGAAGGCTTCCATGCCCTCGACCTGGTCGTCGGTGCCGAACAGCTTGGAGCTGGATTCGAGCTCGAAGGCGAGCCCGGTCTCCTGGTCGACGTCGATGCCGCGCTCGATCGAGCGCTTGGCCGCCTCGACGGCCAGCGGAGCGTTCTGCGCGACGCGGTCGACGATGGCGAGCGCCTCGGGCAGCAGCTCGGCGCGCTTGAACACGTTGCGAGCCAGCCCGATGTCGTCGGCGACAGGTCCCGAGATCCGGTCGGCGGTGAAGATCAGCTCCTTGGCGCACTGCACGCCGACGTGGACGGGCAGGCGCTGGGTGCCGCCGAAGCCCGGCTGGATGCCCAGGCTGGTCTCCGGCAGGCCCAAGGTGGCGTCCTCGGCCACGTAGATCAGATCGCAGGCGAGCGCGATCTCGAGGCCGCCGCCGAAGGCGTACCCGTTGATGGCGGCGATCGTCACAAGCGGGGAGTCCTCCAGCCGCTGGCTGACGCGTTGCCCGAGCTCGGCGTAGTCGCGGGCCCCCTGGGGCGTTTTGTCCTTCATCTCGGCGATGTCGGCGCCGGAGACGAACGTGGTGCCCTCGCCGGTGAGAACGATGGCGCGGGCGTCGGTGGTCTCGGCCTCCTCGATGCGGGCTTCCAGGTCCTCGAGCACGCGCGTGGACAAGGCGTTGCGCGTGGCCGGGTGCTGGATGCGGACCAACGCGGCCTCGTCCTTGAGCTCGAGCCCGACGGTGGGGAGATCGAAGCCCTCGCCGGCCTCGGCCTTCTCCTCGAGGAGGGTCGGCACGGGGAACGAGCGGCCGAACTCGTCGCCGAGCGCGGCGACGGTGTCGCGGGCCTGCTCGATACCGTCCTCGTTCATCATCGCGAAGGGGCCTTTGGACCAGCGCAGACCGACGACGGCGCCCTTGTCGGTGTCGACGGGCGTGGCGACGCCTTCGTCGACGAGTTGGGCGCTGACGCCGTAGGCGACGGCCTTCAGGCGTCGCTGCACGTCGGCGATGCGGTCCTCGTCGGGCTCGCCGTGGATCTCCCAGTCGCCCTTCTCCTGTTCGACCTGCTCGACGAGGCCCCGGGCGGGCTCGTAGAAGTCGCCGAAGGCCCCGTGCAGGGAGCGCTGGGCGTGCAGGCTGATGGCGACGCCGGTCTCGTTCATCAGCTCGAACGGGCCCATCGGGACGTCGAAGGCGTCCGTTGCGGCGGCCTCGATCGTGGGCACGTCGGCCACGCCCTCGTCGAGCATCCGCACGGCCTCGTTGACCCAGGGCACGAAGAAGCGGTTCACGCAGAAGCCGGCCCGATCGGCCGTCTCGACGGCGATCTTGCCGATCGCGGTGCCGAACCGCTCGAGCGCCTCGAGCGTCGCCTCGCTGGTGCCCTCGTGGGCGACGACCTCGAGCAGCTTGTTGATCTGGGCAGGGTAGAAGAAGTGCAAACCGCCGAACCGGTCGGCCCGGTCGGTCGCCTCTGCGATGTCCGACACCCGCAGGGAGCTGGTGTTCGTGGCGAAGATCGTGTCCTCGTCGGCGTGCTCCTCGACCTCGCTGAAGACCTCGTGCTTGATCTCGAGTTCCTCGGGCACCGCCTCGATCACGAGGTCGACGTCCTCGACGGCCTCCTGCAGGTCCGTCGTCGTCGTGATGCGAGCGAAGATCGCGTCGACGGTCTCGCGGTCGGTCTTGCCCTTCTCGACGCGCTCCTCGAGCGGTTGCCGCAACCGCTTGATCCCGGACTCGAGGTAGCTTTGCTCGACGTCTCGCAGGGTGACCTCCAACTCGCTTTGCGCGCACGCCTGGGCGATGCCGGCGCCCATCGTCCCGGCTCCCAGCACGGCAACCTTCTCGATCATCGCCGGCCCCAAGGCATCGCTCTCGTATAAGGGTGGGCTCGTAGGAGGGGCCGGGCTCAGACGACGTGCTCGCGGTCCAGCTCGCGGTCCATCGCCTGCTCGAAGCCGTCCCACATCCGGTCCAGACGCCGGCGGACCACCGGGGAGAGCAAGCGCACGAGCAGGGTCTCGAGCCCGTCGAGCCCCTCGAAGCGGTAGGTGGCCCTCAGCCGGGTGCGGTCCTCGGTCACCGGCTCCAGCTCGTAGGTGAACACGTCGGGCGCGTCGTCGGTGCTCTCGAAGACGCGGGCCCGCCAGGTGTCGGGCGGGTCGAGGTCGACGATCGTGCGGACCTGGCGCTGGAAGCCGAGCGCGCTGATGCGGTCGGCCAGCTCGGTCTGGCCCGCCTTTTCGTCCTCGGTGACCACGTCTCGCGCCTCGATGACCGCCCCGGCGCGGGCCGGGTCGCTGCCCACGTCGGTGGTCAACCAGTCGTAGCAGGCCTCGAGCGGGTGGGCGAGCTCGCGTTCGCGGGTGACCTCGACGTGGGCCACGAAGGGGGGAAGCCGAAGGAGCAGATCAGCGCCTCGGCACCGCGGGGAGGGACCGAGATCACGGACAGACCCACGACGGTCGGCCAGCGGCCGCTCCACGTCTCGGGCGGCTCGACCTCCCTCCATCGGGCGCTTTCACCGGGTCGAGGCGGATCCAAGGCTCTCGCCGGGCCCTCTCGCCTACACGAACGGCGGGTTCGAGAAGATGTACCAGAACGCCAGGTACGTGAAGAACAGGGTGACGTAGCGGGCCAGCCACTCCTTGGCGCCCCACTCGTGGGAGCGCACACCGCCGAGCCGGTAGACGTAGCTCAGCAGGCTGACGCCGGCCGCGAGCACGATCCAGCCGACCTTCCAGTCGACGGTGTACAGGGACTGGACGACGACCGTGATCGCGGCGAGGAAGATGCCGTAGCCGGTGTTCATGACCGCCAGCTTGCCCTTCTCGACCTCCTCCTGCATGTGGTCGACATCGTCGAAGTCGGGCTCGGGAAGCTGGACCTCCTCTTCGCCTTCCGGGTCCACTTCCTCGTTCTCGGCGGCCTCGGCCATGGCCATGCGCGGCTCGCGCAAGCGACTGGGGGTTGTAAAGCCTCCGGCCGAGGCCGGGCGGGCCGGTGACGGACTCGGATCGTTCTGGGCCGGAGGGCACCAGCGGCCAAGCGGCCCTTCGGTCCGAGGCCCAGCCAGCGCGGGACCGCATCTGTTCGGGGGCGAGGGAACGCTTGCGGCGGTCCCTTGTACCACGGGCGTCCAGTTCCGTCCATGTCACGCAACACGGGTCATGCGGGCGCGGGCTCCAGGGTCCGGCCGACGCTGCGGGCGTTGGCGGCCTTGCTCGTCCTGCTGGTCGTCGCCGGCGCGGGCGCCTACCTGGCGGCCGGCGTCGGCCTACTGTGAGGCTCGTTCCCACGGAGGGCGACGGTCCAGCAGCCGCCCCAGCGGCTCCTCGGGAGCGCGAGCGACGGCCTGGGGTCCCTCGAGGGCCAGCACGGCGTCGTCCTCGATCGCTCGGTCGACGACCTTGCCCGCCTTCGCGCCGCGCAAGTGGGGCTCGACGATCGTCATCAGGCTGACGGCCTCGCGTTCGATGCGGACGAACAGGTGGCCGTCCTCCTCGAACACGGGCCCGGCGGCACGGGGCTCGTCCTCCCAGGATTCGCGGAAGCTGTCGGCGTGGTCGCCGACGTGGACCGGCGGGCCCTCGTGGAGCAGCGGTTCCTGGAGCGGTTGCTCCTCGGCCTCGACGAGCAGCCAGCCGGTTTCGGGGCGGCCCTCGTCGTCGGTCTCGACGTGGAGGGCGCTGGCGGCGACGGGGACCTGTTTGCGTTCGATCTCCTCGACGGCCAAGGTCAACGCCCGGCGCAGCTGGGCGTGCACGGGGTCGGCCAGCTCCTCGTCGGGGGTCGGGATCTCGACCGCCAGCGGTCGGGTCCCCCGGGCCTGGCAGCGATCGTGGGCCTCCTCGGGCTCGAGGCGAGGCTGGGGGGGGTCGCCGAAGAACCGGGGGCCGGGATCGGCCCAGAAGGCGGCCGCGGCCTCGCGCAGGCGGACCAGCGACGAGCGGGCCACGGCGGCGGCCGCGTTCCGGGTCGGGTCGACGGGGTCGACGACGACCAGGGGGTCCTCCTCGAAGCGGCGCTGGGCCTCGGGGCCGGGTTCCAGCGGGTGGGGGAAGCCCTCGCGGGCCCAGGCGAGCACGTCCTCGAACCCGCCGAGGCCGAGCACGAGCAGCTCGGCGAGGTACCCGGAGAAGCCGAGCACGCTCTCCTCGGCGCCGTAGACCTCGACGCCGCGGAGGAAGGCCTTCGACAGCCGGGTCTCGCGGCGGGTCCCGTCGTCGAGGCGTTCGTTGACGTAGTTGGTGTGGAACCGGGTGCGGTCGACGGCGGACTTGAGCTGGCTGGCGTCGTCGAGGTCGTAGCAGGGGACGATCTCGGTGTCCTGGCCGCGCCAGGTGCCCTCGGCGTAGGGGTGTTCAGCGTAGGCGACGACGGCGTCGGGCAGGATCCCACCCATGGCGCGGGCTCGGCGCTCGAGCTCGGCGCGGTCGACGTCGGGGGGGAAGGCGACGAAGCAGTCCATGTCGGCGTCGCCGGCGAGGTAGGTGCCCTTGGCCAGCGATCCCTCGACGCGGGCCTCGCCCGTCCAGCCCTTCTCCTCGAGGAACGCCTCGACGGCGTTCTCCAGGGCACGGGCGTCCTCTTGGACGGCCTGATCCTCCGCTGGTGTCGGCTCGATCTCGTAGAGGACGCGCGCTCGCCAGTCCTCGCCCATCGGGTCACCCCAGCTCGGCGGTGCCGCGGATCTCGTACTCCGGGCCTTCAGGCGTGAGGGTGGATTCGTAGAGGTGGACCTGCTCGACGGGGAAGCCGCCGAAGTCGGTGGAGGCGTGCGGTTCGAGCAGGTGGGTCATGTCGCGCTTGTCGCGCAGCCGCCCGAGGGTGAGGTGGGGGTGGAAGTCGTTGCGGTCGTCGACGTCGATCGAGCGCGAGCGCAGCCTCTCGCGGATGCCGTTGGCCAGCGGGTCCAGCTCGGTCTCCTCGATGCCGGTCCAGACGACGCTGGCGTTCTCCTCGCTCGGGAAGGCCCCGAGGCCGCGAGCGCGGCCCTCGTGGGCGCCGGTGCCTTCGACGACCTCGCGGATCGCTTGCAGCGCGGCGTCGACCCGGCCCTCGGGGGTATCCCCGAGGAAGGCCAGCGTGACGTGGTAGTTGGCGGGGTCGACGAGCTTGACGCCACCCTCGTCCTCGAGGCTGCCCCGGACGCCGGAGAGATCCAGCGAGCCGGGGGCGGGTACGCCGACGAACAGTCGGGGCATCGGGGTGGGGATGGCCACCAGCGGGCAAAAGGGTTACCCGCCTCTGGCGTCGGCCTGAGCCAGTGGAAGGCCTGTCGGCCAGAAGGAGCACGCTCTCGGCTCTCTCCGCTCTTCGATGGAAGCTCGATGGACGGAGGGGCTCGGGCCGACGCCCAGGGGGTCGCCCTCGGGAGGTGACTGCCTGGACGAAGCGAGGCTTCCGTCCCTCAGGCGGTGTCGCCTGCGATTCGAAAGGGCCTGCGGCCCCTCCCTCATCTCGGCTCCTTGCCTTCACGCACCTGAGGCCGAGCGAGAGCTTAACCCAAGCACGGCCGGCAGTCTAGCCTTCCAGATCCGCGAAGGGCGTGCCCTCGAAGTGCGAGTCGAGAGCCGTCTCGACGCGCTCGCTGATCGTGCCGCCCTCGAGGACCTTCAAGCTGTGCAGCTTGAGGTAGAGGTCGGCGGGCAGCTTCACCTTCACGGTCTTGGTCTCCTCGTCCGAATCGTCGGGTTCGATGTACACGGGGCTCCACTCCACCTTGACCAACCACGTCCGGGAGGATGGTTCGTCGGTTGTTCACGATGAACAGACAAGCCTCTCCTGGGCCGGCCAAGCCCTCCCTCGAGCCCCTATCGTGAGGCGAGAGGCAGCCGGTCGGGATCGACGCCGCGGCCTTGCACGAGCACGCGGAACGTGCCGCCGGCGCCGTCGGGGTCGACGAGCTTCTTGGCGGCCAGCGGGGCGCCGGCACCGACCTCGCTGGCCATCTCGCGGATGCCCAGATCGGTCAACACGCGACCTTGGGAGCCGTAGACGAGCGTCTGGAGGCCTTCCTCCTCGCCGACCCGGGCGATCTCGTCGAACGGGACGCGGTAGGTGAGGTCCATGCGGCCAGGGTCGTACCAGAACTCCTCGACGCGTTGGCCCTGCCGGTAGGCGTGGATCGTGCCCTTGGGGTGGTCTTCGAGCAGCTTGCGGCGCCGGGCGCCGTAGTCGACGGTGACGATGAGGCCCTCGTCGAGGCGCGAGGCGGCTTCCCGGTACCAGTCGTAGGCGGCCAGCGGCGCTTCGAAGCGCAACCCGGGCTCGAGCTGGGTCTGGAAGCGGCTCGCCAGCTCCATGATCGCCTCTTGGGAGGGGCCGCGCAGCGTGGGGGCCAGCGTGGGGTCGCCGGGTTCGAGGTGGATCTCGGCCAGGCCCTGCTCGGTGTGCTGGCAGACGTGCGTGGGGAGGGCATCCAGCAGCTCGTTCGTGACGAGCACGCCCTCGACCCGTTCCGGCAGCGTGTCCCGCAGGTCGACGTCGGCGAGGTCGATGCCGGCCTCCTCGAGCGTGTCCCGGCAGCGTTGGCGGGCGCTCGGGCTGCGGTCGACGGGTACCAGCTCGAGGTCGCCGAACACGTCGGGGGCCTCGTCGTGGAGGCCGTAGGCGAGGTCGCGGACGAGCTCGCCGCCGCCGGTGCCGGCTTCGACGAGCATCGGTGCCTGGCGGCCGGTCAGCCCGGGTTCGACGAGCCGGGCGAGCACGCGGCCGAAGATCGGCGACAGCGTGGGCGCGGTCACCCACTCGCGCCCGGCTCGCACCTCGTCGACCATGTAGTAGCCCGTCTCGTCGTCGTAGAGGGCCAGCTCCATGAACCGGGCGCACGTCATCGGGCCCTCGCGGTCGATCTCAGCCAGGACGCGGTCCTTGAGGGCCAGGCGACCACCTCGGCTTACAGGCGGCCCATGTGGCGGAGCGCGGCCTCGCGCGTCAGGAGGCCGTGGGGGGTGCCCTCGTCGGTCACGACGAGCGTGTGCTCCTTGGACAGCGTGGCGACGGCCGAGCCCAGCGGGGTGTCGGCGTCGACGCTGGGCGGCGTCTGGCTGGCCAGCTGGTGGGCGTTGCGCTCGCGCGGTCGGGTGGACTGCAGCAGCTCGCCGTACACCTCGTCGAGCACGACCAGGCCCAGCACCTCGTCGTCCTCGACGACGGGCACGCTGGGGACCTCGCGGGCTTGAGCCACGCGCAAGATCGCCTCGAGCCCGTCGTCGGGGGTGACCTTCGGGATCGGGGTCGCGGCCGCCTCGCCGACGGTCTCGGCCGGTTCGATGAGGCCCTTGCCGCGCAGCCAGGCTTCGTCGTAGGCGGTGGAGAGGTAGCGTTCGCCGGTGTCCGGCAGGATGACGACGACCGTGGCGTCGTCGTCGATGAGGCCCTGCTCGATCGCGCGGTTGACGCCGACGACGGCGGACCCGCACGAGGAGCCGTTGAGGATGCCTTCCTCTTTGGCCAGGCGGCGAGCCATGGCGAAGCTCTCCTCGTCGTCGGTGCGCACGAACTCGTCGATCTCCTCGAACCAGACCGTCGAGGGGACCAGGTCCTCGCCGATGCCCTCGGTGAGGTAGGGTTCGGCCAGATCGGGCTCGGTCTCGCCGGTCTCGTGCTTGTGGGCGAGGATCGAGCCCTCGGGGTCGACCCCGATCGTCGTCAGGCTGGGGTCCTGATCCTTCAGGAACCGCGAGGTGCCCGAGATCGTGCCGCCGGTGCCGACGCCCGCGACGAAGTGGGTGACCTCGCCGTCGGTGGCCTCCCAGATCTCCGGCCCCGTCGAGCGGACGTGGGCCTCGGGGTTGGCCTCGTTGTAGTACTGGTTGACGTAGATGGCGTTGTCCAGGTCCTCGGCCATCCGTTCGGCGACGGAGTAGTACGAGCGGGGGTCCTCGGCCTCGACGCCGGTCGGGCAGCGGATGACGTCGGCGCCGTAGGCGCGCAGCATGCGCTCCTTCTCGACCGCCATCTTGTCCGGCATCGTGAACACGACATCATAGCCCATCTGCGTGGCCGCGATGGCGAGCCCGATCCCGGTGTTGCCGCTGGTGCTCTCGACGATCGTGCCGCCGGGCTCGAGATCGCCGGCCTCCTCGGCGGCCTCGATCATCGAGCGACCGATCCGGTCCTTCACGCTGCCGCCAGGGTTGAAGCTCTCGACCTTGGCCAGGACCTCGGGCCCCTCGGCCACGACCTCGTCCAGGCGGACCAGCGGCGTCCGGCCGACGGTGTCGAGGATGCTGTCGTGCACGGGCATGCGGGCTTCGACGAGGGGAGGCCGTGGGCCCGTGATAAGTGGCTCGGCCGCGAGACCTGGGCTGGCCCAGGCGGCGGGGAAGGCCGTTCCCACACGGGTTAACAGGGAGGAGAGCCTGCCGGGAGTCGATCCCCGATGGAGGGACCCCCGATCCACGCGCTGGCCGACCGGCTGTCGCCGTTGGAGGGCCAGCGCATCCAGGAGGTCGCCGGCAACGCCCGCCAGCCGATCGAACAGCTCGCCGGCCGCGCGATCGAGACCGTCCGTCCCGTCAAGAAGCGGCTGGTGATCGAGACCGACGGGCCCGCGGTCGTGTTCCACTTCTACATGTACGGGACCTACCGGGTCAACGAGCGGCGCGAGGACCAGCCGCCGCGCCTCTCCTTGCGTTGCGAGGAGGACGAGTTCTCCACCTACAACTGCTCGGCGAAGGTCTGGGAGCCCGACCAGCTCGCGAACGAGCTCGATCCCACCGGCGACGTGCTCAAGCCCTGTTTCGATCAGGCGCGGGCGCTGCAGGCGCTGGCGGCCCGAGAGGACGTGGTCGCCAGCGTGCTGTTGGACCAGTCGGTGTTCGGCGGCGTGGGCAACATCATCAAGAACGAGGCGCTGTACAACGCATGCGTCCACCCGAGGACGCCCGCCTGCGAGATCCCCGAGCGCGATCGCCAGCGGGTCTTGGAGGAGGCGATCTCCGTGACCGAGGCCTGGTACGAGCGCGGCGGTCCCTACCCGAACCAGGGGGGTCGTCGGATCTACCGGGCCAGCGAGTGCCCCGGTTGCGGGGCCGACGTCGAACGCGCTCGGGTCGGCGAGTGGGATCGGATCACGTTCTGGTGCCCGGACTGCCAGCGCACCTCCGGCCACCGCCGTCGGCCGGCTCGGCCCCCCGTTTCGGACGTATGACGAACCAACATCGTGCTATCAGCCCGATGTGGCGTTCGTGCGGAAAGAACTCGGAGGCTTTTCGAAACCCTTAACCCGTCCGTGCAAGACAATACCACGCGATGGAGCTGCCCCGGAACCCCGACGGCGAGCGTCGAACGAGTGGGGCCTGGTGTTCGGACCCCGACCAGATCGACGGTTACCAGTTCGGCGGCCTGCCTTGGCCCGTCGAGACCACGCGGCACGCCTACCTGACGGTGCTCGGTGGGTTCTCCGAGGAGCTGCCGGAGGACGCGCTCGGCCTCCACCGCCAGGCGCTGCAGGAGAACACGGACCTCGAGCCGGGGGACCGCGTCACGATCACGACGCGAGCCGAAGGTCAGCCCATCCCCTACGTCAAGCGCCAGGCCTACCGGCTGATCCCGCTGGACTTCGAGACGCCGGACGCCTACCTCAACGCGACCGAGGGCCAGGCCGTGCTGCCGGCGGCGGCCCCCCAGGAACACGTCGAGGTCGAGGGCGCCGAGGGCGGCGTCGAGCTCGTGATCAACGGCGTCATCGCCGCTCGGATGAGGGCCTCGGGAGGTTAGGGGAAGACGAGGCCCTGGCTCCCCACGCCGCCAGCCCCGAGCGGCCCAGCCGGGGGTGGGCGGGTGCAAGGCGCAACCTTCAAGGCGCATCCGCCGGCCTGCTTGGGGTGGTGCTCGGGAAGCTCAAGCAGTGGCTCGGGCTCGTGGACGAAGCCGAAGGCTACGAGCGCGAGGCCCTGAAGCGCGAGTACAAACGCCTGGAACGCAAGATCCAGCGCCGCGAGCGCGAGCTCGAGGACACGCCCACCGCCAAGAGCAAGAAGAAGCAGAACCCGAAGGCGCGGCGCTTGATCGACGAGATGCGCAAGCTCCGCAAGCGCCAGGACGAGGTCGAGACCAAGCTCGGCGGGCCCCCGAAGACCGGCGGGCAGGCCCGGCGCCGGGACTGAGCCGTTCAAGCGAGAGTTGAAGAGGCCTTAGGAGGACCACGACGTGGTGTTCGCGACGGTCAAGCGGTGGCTCGGCCTGGACGAGCCCGACGAGTACGAGCGCGAAACCCTCGAGCGCGAGTACCGGCGCCTCGAGGAGAAGATCCAGCGGATCGAGGGCGAGCTGGGCACCGTCAACTGCCAACGCTGCCCGACGTCCCTGAACCCGCAGGCCGAGCGGCTGCTGAAGAAGAAGCGCAGCCACGAGGACCGGCAAGCCGAGATCGAGGCGCGACTGGGCGAGGCGCCGACCATCAGCGATCGGACGCGTCGAACCTCGAAACGCAACGGCGGATCGTGAAATTTTAACCCCGTGGCCTCACGACTCAACAGCCCACACACCCACCCCAGGGCATGTACCGACGCCTGCTGGCCCTGGGCCTGGCTGTCCTGATCGTTGCCGGAGGCGCCGGGGGCCCTCCTCTGGACGTTCGTGCTCCTGTCAATCCCCTCGCGTCCGAGGAGACGACAGACCAGGAGGACGCCAACGCCGACGGGGAGAGGTACGCTGGGTCCAACAGAACTGGGGAGGCCGATCCCGAGCCCGCCCCCACCGATCACAACGCTACGGCGAACGAATCAGCCGACGACGGCGACGCCGGGAACGACACGGACGAGGACGAGCCCCGGCTGGGCAACCTCTCGATGGAGGGCGCCGATCGCGAGCGCGTGAACGACTCGACGATCGTGTTCACCTGGGAGGACGAGCTGCCCGCCGCCAACGAGCGCCTCGCCTCCGCGAACACCTCGCTGGGCAAGCAGGCGGCCATCGAGGTCCCCACGACGACCGCCTACACCGTCGAGGCCGAGCTGGCCTTGGAGAGCCCGGCGGCGCTGGCCACGCAGTTGGACGCCCCCGACACGACGTTCCTCTGCCAGGACGCCGGCGAGGAACAGGCGAGCTGTGGAGTCTCCGCGCTCGCTCGGGAGGAGCCGACGAACTGGAGCGTCCACGTCACGCGGTGCCCCCAACAGCAAGCGCCGACCGGAGGCGACCCCTGCGTTCACGACGGGGGACCACGCACACCTGAGGCGGCCGCCGAGCCGGTCGCCTTCACGGCCACGTTGACCGTGCAAGCCAACCCCGAGGCCCCCGATGTCCCCACGCTCGTCCCCGAGGCCGGCAACGACACCGTCGACCCCGGCTGGCCCAACCTCGACGAGGCCACGTTCCGCCCCGGAGTCACGCTCGGCGAGCGCGACGTCCAGGGCCTGCCGATCTGTACCGGCAACTTCGTCTTCTCGACCCCCGACGATCGGACGCTTTACGTCGGCACCGCCGCCCACTGCGTGCGCGGCCTCGACCTCGGCGATCCCGTTGGCATCGCGGACGGGCAGATCCAGGCCGGGCTGGCCCACTGCAGCCACGCCGCCCTCCTCGATCTGCTCACGTGCCCGACGACGCGGCCCTCCGATCCCGGCTACTGGGACGACTTCGCCCTCCTCGAGATCCCCGATCAGGCCCGAGACGAGGGGCATCCCGCGCTGCGCGTCTGGGGTGGACCGACGGGGATCGCCGAACCGCCGAGCGTGGGGTCCCAGATCTACCCGTACGCGAACTCGCCCGTCCGCGACGCCGGCGAGGACGCCAACGTCGGCGACTCGCGGACCGGCGTCGTGCTGCAGCAGAACGAGGACTCGACCATGGCGCACTTCGGCATGCCCCCGACCGGCGGCGATTCGGGCAGCCCGGTGATCGACGCCGAGGGCGACGCCGTCGGGACGATCGTCACGCTGCACGTGGTCCCGCCGGGTGCGGTCGGGATCTCGAACCTCGCCCTCTCGATGGCGAACCTCGAGGAAACCACCGGGCGCCAGGTCGAGATCGCCACCTGGCCCACGTTCGATCCCCCGAGGGCGGAGGACGGAACCCAGGTCCCGTGACGGCGCGATCCGTCAGGCCGTCTCGACGACGACCTTGCCGAACTGGCGGCCGTCCTCCAGGTACTCGAAGGCTTTGTTCGCCTCCTCGAAGCTGAACGTCGAGTCGACGATCGGCTCCATCCAGCCGTTGAAGACCAGGCTCATGATCTCGTCGAACTCGCTGGCGGACGCCATCGTGGATCCGACGAAGCTCAGCTGGTTGTAGAACACGTAGCGCAGATCCAGCTGCGCTTGGGGGCCGCTGGTGGCGCCGCAGCAGACGAGGTCGCCGCCGT
The DNA here is from genome assembly GCA_003009755.1 of Thermoplasmatales archaeon SW_10_69_26. GTDB lineage: Archaea > Thermoplasmatota > SW-10-69-26 > SW-10-69-26 > SW-10-69-26 > SW-10-69-26. The sequence continues at coordinate 57,214 of PXUB01000029.1, read as the reverse complement.
CCGTGAGGAAGCGCTGGGCTTCGGCCCAGACCTCCTCGCCGACGCTGTCGAGCACGACGTCGACGCCTTCACCCTGCGTTAGGTCGTACACCTGCTCGCCCCAGTCGTCCTCGGTGTAGTCGACGACGTCGTCGGCACCGATCTTCTCGGCCTTGGCGGCCTTCTCCTCGCTGCTGGTGGAAGCGATGACCTGCGCGCCCAGGTGCTTGGCGATCTGGATCGAGGCGGTGGCGACGCCGCCGCCGGCGCCCGGCACGAACACGATGTTGTCGGGCCGGATGTCGCCGCGGTTGGCCATCCGCCAAGCGGTCTGGAACACGAGCGGAACGGCCGCCGCCTCGTGGGTCTCCAGGCGCCCCGGTCGGACGAGCACGTTGCGGGCCGGCACCACGACCTCCTCACAGAGGCTGCCGCGCACGTGCTCGCCGAGGATCGTGAAGTTCTCGCAAAGCGACTGCTCGCCGCGCTCGCAAGCGCGGCAGAACCCGCACCACAGGGCCGGGTTGACGACGACCGGGTCGCCACGGTCGAGGCCCTGCACGTTGGGACCGGTCTCGGCGACGACGCCGGCCGTGTCCGTGCCGAGGACGTGGGGGAGCTCGAGATCCAGACCCGGCCAGCCCTCGCGCACCCAGATGTCCAGGTGGTTGAGAGCCACCGCCTCCGTCTTGACCCGGACCTCGCCAGGGCCAGGCTCGGGCCGGTCGACCTCGAAGTGCTCGAGGACCTCGGGACCGCCGTGCTGTTCGAAGCCGAACGCGCGCATGAGCGAGCCACCGCAACCGAGCTATGAAAGCCTGAGGGGTCTCGAAGCCGCGGACGGTCGCCCGGGGGGATGGTCCTCCACGAAGTCCAAGGCGCCGGCCGACGGACGCCGGACCCCCGTTCCCCTCCTCGCCGAGGATCTCGTTTCCCGGCGTCGGACCCCCCACGCCAGGACTTACACCACTGCCCGTCAAGCCGAGGGAGCCTTGCGCGAGGATCCAACCGCGCCCGAGACCAGCGACGCTGGCGGCTGGGTCGCTCCCGAGGAGGTTTCCTCGTTGCCGAAGATCCGTCTTTTTCACCCTGTCGAGAGACGCCAAGGCCCTCGGAACGAAAAATGTTCGATGGGAGCCGCACCGGGCACCCGGGAGGGGCCGGCGGGAAGGCCGAGACGGACGGAAGGAGCCGCTACGCGAACTCGAGGTTCACTGCCCGGGGACCGCGGTCCGCTTGCTCGATCTCGAACTCGACCTCTTGTCCTTCTTCGGGGTCGGGGCCGTCGAAGTCCTCCGCGTGGAAGAAAACGTCGTCGTCGGCACTGCTCGTCTCGATGAAACCGTAGCCCTTCCGATCGTGGAAGAACGCGACCTTGCCGGTGGCCATGCGAGGGCCACGCGCGCTCCGTTCATAAGCCTTCGCTTCTCGGTCCTGTCCCACAGCTCGTCTCAGCCGAGAAGACCGCCTCGGGAGGCGATGCTCTCGTCGAAACGGCCTCGGAAGGGGGTGCGGGCCCTCGTCGAGTTCGTCAGTGCAGGGGGCAGGATTCTGGCCGAACTCGCGGTGCTCGTTCGGCCGCTCCGCAGATTCATCCCCTTCTCCGCCGAATCTCCGGATCGAACCAGGGTTCTCATCCTGCCCCGCCATCCTTGGCTCGAGTCCGTCAGTGCAGGGGGCAGGATTCGAACCTGCGGAGGCCTGCGCCACCGGCTCTTAAGGCCAGCCCCGTTGCCCAGACTAGGGTACCCCTGCGACAAGCACGCCCAGCCCAGCGCGTTGGAAGAACCCTGCGATGCAGGGGGCAGGATTCCGCACGTCCTCCCTCCGGCCGGACCTGCTCTCGCCAAGGCCCGAACCGTGGCCGCCGCGCCCTGGCGATCCGCCCGAAGGCGAGCGACCTCGCCGCCCTCGGGCTCTCACGAGAGCCGGGCCACCCCCCTTCGGCTCTCGTGATCGAACCTGCGGAGGCCTGTCCGGACGACCGCTCGGCGGTCGTCCTTTGCCGAGACGCGAACGATCTTCCCCGCGTCTCGGGACGCCACCGGCTGTCCAGGCCAGCCCCGTTGCCCAGACCAGGGTCCCACTGCGACAAGGACGCCCAGCCCGAGGAAGCCGTCGAGACTGGCCGGCGGATCGTGGAGGCGGCCGGGACCGACGTGGTCGCCGTCGAGTCCCTCCAGACGCCCGAGGGCCGGCGGGTCCTCTACGACGTCAAGGCGACCTCGACCCCCGCCGGCCGGTGGCGGCCGAGCACGGGTTCGATCCCGTCGAGCGCGTGGCCGAGCCTGCAGGCGGCCGCTGGGGCCACCCGCGAGCGGCCGGCCTCACCCGGGTGAGGCATCAGCGCTGCGGTCGTTGCGGGGGGCGGGGCTGTTGAGGCGCGTCCTGGGCGCTCTCGATCGTGACGTCGAAGACGATCGTCTGCCCGGCGAGCGGGTGCGGGTTCGTCTGCTCGAGGATGACCTGATCCTCGGTCAGGTCGACGACCTCCGTCTCGATCGCCTGCTGCGAGCGGCGGTCGGTCGTCTCGTAGGTGGTGCCGATCTCCGGGGTGTGGCGGAGGACGATCGTCTCGTTCGTGTAGGAGGTGACCTCGGTCACGTTGCCCCAGTTCTCGTTCCAGGTGAGCGTGTGGCCTTCCTTAACGTCGGGCGAGAGCTGGATCGTGGCGTTCTCGCCGGTGGTGTTGGTCACCTGAGCCTGGTCGGGCCAGGCCTCGTAGAGGGTCACGTTGGCGCCCTCGTCGAGGGCCATGGCGAGGCTCACCTGGCGCTCACCGAGACTCTCGATCACGTAGGGGACGCCTTGGCCGTCCCGGGTGACGGGCACGTCGACCTCGTCGCCCTCCTGAGCGTCCTGGGGGATCAGCTGTTGGGCCTGGCGGCGGGGGAGGTCGAGCTGGTTGGGGATCTCCGTCTCGCGCTCGATCGTCTCCTCGCGGGCGGTCTGATCCTCGACCTTCTCGGGACCGAAGACCTCGGGCACCTCGACGGTGAGGCTGTGCCCGACCTCGGAGCCGTTGATCGCCTGCACGAGCTCGGTGGGAAGCTGGCTGCGCTGGGAGATCTGCACCGACGTCGGACCGAAGCTGCGGGGCTCCTGGAAGGAGGCCGCCTGCGGGATCGGGGCCGAGGTCGCGTTGGCGTCGTTCGTCAGCACGAGCTCGCCCTCGAGCGTGCGAGCCGAGAAGGTGAGGTTGGCGGTCTGGCCCATCTCGACCGGCTCGTCGGCCTCGTCGACGGTGACGGGGAGCTCGCGCTCCTCGTCGTCGACGCTGACCTCGATGATCCGCTGCCCGTCCTCGGCATCCTTGCTGGCGGACACGGTGAGCCAGCCGGCAAAGCCCTCGGGAGCGTCCTCGCCGGGCTCGGACAGGGAGGCCTCGACGCCCGCCTCGCTCGTCGAGACGGTGACGTCCTCGGTGTTGTTGGTCTCGTTCAGGACGAGCGGCATGCCGGCGTCGGTGCCGGGCGATAGCGTCATCGCCTCGGCGTCCTCGACCTGCTCCCCGGCCGGGCCGGCGCATCCGACCGTGACCAGGGAGATGGCGAGGACTGTCTCGTTAAGCAGGGCCGCGAAGGACACGAAGGATCGCCAAGGCCACGAAGGGCCTGTGTACTCGCCGCCGGGCGGCTTTGTCACGGCAGCTGCTCGCCTTTGTGCCCTGGCGTCCCTTCGCGTACATGGTGGTCCCCCCCATTTCTTATCCTTACAGCCCCCGTCTGCAGGCCCGCTCGGCCGCGCTGGTCCCGAACATGTTCGGGCACACAGGCCCGCATGTAGGGGGACCTGACAACCTTCGCTTATGCCGAGCCAGGGTTGGGATCGACCGGTCGCGATGGACGTGCTCGTCGTCGACGACGCCGAGAGCGTCCGGAACACGGTCCGAGCCATCCTGGAGGAGATCGGTGTGCCCGCCGACCACATCCACGAGGTCGACGCGGCTCGCGACGCGTTGACGTTCTGCGATCTTCGATCGCCCGACCTGGTGCTGTTGGACCTCGTGTTGCCCGACATCCCCGGCGAGGAGATCGGCGCCGTGCTCATGGAGGAGGCTCCCGACCTGCGTCTGGTCCCGATGACCGCGCTGGACCCCCAGGATGGCCGCGTGCGGCAGCTCGTCGCCCTGGGCGCCTTCGACGTGCTGGAGAAGCCGATCCGCCAGCGCGAGGTCGAGGCGCTGTTCGAGGAGCTCGAGGAGGAGCGCCACGCCCCCGCCTAGTCCGGTTCGCCGCTGCCGGCAGGCTTTTGACCGTCCACCCCTGTCGCGGCGGTGATGCCCACCTCGGACCTCGACCAGCTCGGAACGCCGCGCGCCGGGAACGCCACGAAGCTGCTCCTGCTGGGCTCCGGGGAGCTGGGCAAGGAGCTGTTGATCGAGGCCCAGCGGCTGGGCGTCGAGACCGTCGCGGTCGACCGCTACGAGAATGCGCCCGCGATGCAAGTCGCCCACCGATCGCACGTCATCGACATGACCGACGCCGGCCAGGTCCGCAAGATCGTCGAAGGCGAGGACCCGGACCTGATCGTGCCCGAGATCGAGGCGATCGCGACCGACGAGCTCCAGGCCCTCGAGGACGAGGGCCACAACGTCATCCCGACCGCGAAAGCGACCCGTTTGACGATGGACCGCCAGTGGATCCGCGAGTTCGCCGCCGACGACCTGGGCCTGCCGACGAGCGACTACGCCTTCGCCGACGGTCCCGAAGCCTACAGCGAGGCCGTCGAGGAGATCGGCCTGCCGGTCGTCGTGAAACCGACGATGTCCTCGTCGGGCAAGGGCCAAAGCGTGGTCGAGACCGAGGACGAGATCGAGGACGGGTGGACGACGGCGGTCGAAGGCACCCGGTCGGACACGGGGCGCGTCATCGTCGAGGACCTGGTCGACTTCGATCGGGAGATCACCCTGCTGACCGTGCAGCACGCCGACGGGACGAGCTTTTGCCCGCCGGTCGCCCACACGCAGGGCGACGGCGACTACCGCGAATCCTGGCAGCCGGCGGATCTGCCCGATCAGGCCCTGGCCGACGCCCAAGAGATGGCGCGGGAGGTCACCGAGGGCCTGGGCGGATGGGGCATCTTCGGCGTCGAGTTCTTCGTCGACGACGGCGAGGTCCTGTTCAGCGAGCTCTCGCCGCGCCCGCACGACACCGGGCTCGTGACGCTGGCCTCCCAGCCCGCCAGCCAGTTCGAGCTGCACGCCCGCGCGATCCTCGGCCTGCCGATCCCCGAGATCGAGGCGACCTCGCCGGCGGCCAGCGCCGTCGTGCTCGCCGACGAGGAGCTGGCGATGCCCGCCTACGACGGCGTGGCCGAGGCGCTGTCGGTGCCCACCAGCGAGCTGCGACTGTTCGGCAAGCCGGAAGCCTACCCCGGCCGGCGGATGGGTGTGGCCGTGGCTCGCGGCGACTCCACCGACGAAGCTCGCGAGCGCGCCCGGCGGTCCGCCGACGCCGTCGAGCCGACCGATCAGGGTTAGGGCTGCGGCCGCGAGACCGGTCCGTCGACCTCCTCGAGCACCAGGCCGGCGCTTTCGGCCAACCTGACCGCATCCCGGCGGATGCCGCCCACCGCCGCATAGGGGAGCCAGCAGAACCGGCCCTCGCCGTTCAGCTCCCCGGCGGCCTCCGGAGCGAGCTCGACGAGGAGCCAGGAGGGCCCGCGCGTGTCGGGCTGGACCTGGGACCCGGCGACGCGGCCGAAGGGACGGTCACGGGCATCGCGCACGGGCTTGGAGCTGAGGGAGGAAACAGGTGAGGACATAAGCCACGAGCAAGGCTTGCCAACCCCTCCTACTTAACGACGGCCCCAGTCACCGTCGCCGACCTCTGTCGTCCTCTGGCCCCTCTGTGTCCGAGGCTTCCTGGCCGTGTGCATCCTGGGTGTCTGTTCGCTCCTATCTGAGGGCTCGGGCCCGCCGCTCTCTGCCCTTATGGCGACAAGCGCTGCCGCTCGATCGCCTTCTGGTTCTCGTTCCAGATGCGCATCGTCGTCGGCATGTGCTCCTCGAGCACGTCGCGGACCCCGTCGGCCAGCTCCTGGATCTCGGCCTGCGCGTCGCCGGCCCCCCGCATGCTGATGATGTGCAGGGCCGCGCGCACGTTCATGCTGGCCGTGATGTTGACCTTCGTCCCGATCGGCAACAGCATGCGGGCGTCCTCTTTCGGCATGCCGGCGTCGACGAGCTGGTTGTAGGCCTCCACGCACCGCTCGTAGGTCTCGTCGATGAGCTCGCGGCGCTCCTCGACCGGCCCCTCGATCGCTCGCGTGCCCTCCCGCGTGGACACCTTCTCCTGATCCCAGGTCCGCGGGCGCTTGATGTCCTCTTCGCTCGTCGGGTCGACCTCGGAGAAGTCGACGTAGCGCATCGACTGGATGTCGAAGCTGACGTGGCGGTGGCGGGTGATCTGCGCCATGCACGAGCGAGAGACGCGGAACCACAGCGTCATCTGCGGGTGCTCGAAGACGCCCCAGTGACCCCGCAGCATGAGCTTCTTGACGAGCGTGGCCTGCTTCTCGTCGACCGTGTCCCCGCCGACGCCGTTCATGACGGTCGGGAAATCGTCGTCGGGGATCTTGCCGTCGTAGTAGTCGTTGCGAGCGCAACGGCAAACGAGCTCTTCGGGGTCGTCGGTCATCGCGAGCAGGCGCACGTCCACCATGGAGGCCACCCCTGGAAGCCAGGGTGGCAATCCAAGGAGCCGGGTCGGCATAAGGCTTCGTACCAGGGTTCGTCTGCAGGACGCCGACCCCCGGGCCGGGGACGAGACGGAACGCTTTTCCCAGCACCTCGGCCTGAGCCGCTGACGGTTCCGACCGCCGACGGAGACCGCTCATGGACGACGCCATCGCCGACCCCGATCGCGACGATCACCGGCCCGGCAACGGCTCGTGGCTCGGCGAGAAGATCGCCGACCTGGCGTCCGTGCGCGGCGGCGGGCTGTGGCCACCCACGCTCCTGCTGTTGCTCTGGGTCGTCGTCGGGACGGGCGGCTTCATGGCGATGGGTTGGAGCTTCTCCGACGCCGCGTTCATGACCGTCATCACCCTCTCGACGGTCGGCTACGGCGAGGTGAACCCGCCCTTGACCGGCGAAGCGCGCTTCTTCGCGAGCTTCCTCATCCTCGCCGGCATCGGGACCGTGTTCTACGCGTTCACGAGCATCGGCCAGATGGTGGTCGAGGGCGAGCTCGCGGACATGCTGGGGCGACGAAGGATGCGACGAGAGCTCGAGGAACTCGAGGATCACTACATCGTGTGCGGCTACGGCAAGACGGCCCAACCGGTCGTCCGCGGCCTCATGGAGGCCGGCGAGGACTTCTGCATCGTGGAGGCCGACACCGCCCGGGAGACCGAGCTCCGGGAGGACGGCCACCCCTACCTGATCGGGGACGCCACCGAGGAGGACGTGCTCGAGGGGGCCGGCGTGCGCCGGGCCGACTCGCTGTTGGCGATGCTGCCCTCCGACGCCGACAACCTGTACGTCACGATGAGCGCCAAGAACAGCAACCCGGACATCCGGGTGATCGCCCAGGCCAGCGATCAGAAGGCCGCGATGAACCTGCGCCGCGGCGGAGCCGACGAGGTCGTCTCCGCCTTCGAGGCGGCCGGCAACCGCATCGTGCAGGTCGCCATCAAGCCCAGCGTCGTCGAGTTCACCGAGCTCGCCACGCCCCGCGACCACCTACAGCTCAGCCTGGAAGAGATCCAGGTCGAGAACGGCAGCCCGCTCGACGGGCTGACGCTGCAGGAGGGCGACATCAACAACCGCACCGGCGTGATCGTCGTCGCGATCAAGGGCTCCGAAGGCGAGATGACGTTCAACCCCGATCCCGGCGAGCCTCTGCGCCACGGTGACCAGCTCGTCGCACTGGGCGAGAAGGAGAACCTCGAGACCCTGGAGAAGCTGTGCGCGTCGGTCCCCCGGTGACGTCTCCGAGCTGACCCTCGCTACCCGACGGGGCGGGGCGAACCCGGAAGGTCTTTGCCGACCCCGCACGGTGGACGGCGCCGTGTCGCTGGGCTCCCTGTGGGACCGGTTCGTGACGGGGCTCCAGCGGTACTTCTTCGGCCCGCTGGAGGTGACGCCGGGCGAGATCTCCTGGTTCGTCGACCGGTTCCCCCGCTTGGTCGCCGTCCTCGTCCTCTTCTACCTGCTCTCACGAGGGATCGTCTGGATCCTCGACCGGACCCTTTTGACCGAGGAGCGGGTGCGGCCGATGGTCGCCTCGATCGCCGACCGGCTGATCTTCGGGCTCACGATGTTCGTGGGGATCGGCCTCTCGTTGACCTACGTCGGCATCAACATCCTCGACCTGGCCGTCACACTCGGCCTCGTCGGCGCCGGGCTGGCGTTGGGCCTACGCGAATCGGTCGCCAACATCATGGGCGGCATCGCGCTCGCCACCGACCGCCCCTTCGAGGTCGGCGACCGGATCCAGATCGGCGACTACTGGGGGGACGTCGAGGAGATCGGGCTGCGCTCGACGCGCATACTCACCGCTCGCCGCGAGTACGTGATCGTCCCCAACCGCCTGATGGACGAGCGCGAGATCTGGAACTTCACCAAGGGCTACCCCGAGCTGCGGATCGAGGTCGCCGTCGAGATCAGCTACGAGAGCAACGTCGACCTCGCCGAGCGCCTGATGCTGCAGGGCGCCCGCGAGCACGACCACGTGCTCGAGTTCCCCGAACCCCGCGTCCTCGTCCAGCAGGCCGGCGACAGCGGCGTCGAGCTGGAGCTTTGGTGCCACACCTCGGAGACACGCAACCGCTACCAGATCGCCTCCGACCTCCGCAAGGCCACGCTGCAGGCCTTCGAGGAGAACGGTGTCGCCGTACCCTACCCCCACCGCACGCTGGTCGACAAGGCCGATCAGGACGAGCCGGCGGCCGGGATCCCCCAGGACCTGGGCCAACCCACGTTGGGCCCTCGGCGCTTGCTCGTGGCCACGTCCGGGCCCAGCCCGGCCCGCCGCAAGGCGGACGCGATCATCGACCTCGCCGAGCACCTCGACGCCAACATCGTGCTCGCCCACATCCCCACCCGCCCATCCCTCCACGATCGACGGGCGGGCGAGCGCGCCGCCGAGGTCTTCCAAGCGACCGCCGCCGGTCGCGACGTCGGGATCGATCTCGTCATGGAGTCGGGCAACTTCGTCGAGCGGATCCCCGAGCTCGTCGACCGCCACGCGTGCGGCGCCGTCGCGCTCGGGCCGCCACGCAAGCACACCGTGATGACCTGGCGCGAGCACGACATCGTCGGCCGGCTGCGATCCCAGCTCGAGGTCCCGCTCGTCATCGTCGATCCCGACGCCGACCCGACCGTGCTCGATCTCGAATCCGTCCGCCTGTCGCTGGCCGAGCGTGAAGCCGAGCTCGTCGAGGAGTGAGGGCCCAGCGCCAGCCGCCTGCGAGGGCGGCAACCGAAGACCTCTTCTCGCATCGACGAGTACGGCTGCTGCGATGCGAGACTCCTCGGACGTCGAACGGACAGCGGAGGAGCTCCGCATCCAGGCGGACCTCCACGCGCAGCTCCAGGATGCCAGCACGGTGCAAGCCGCAGCCGACGCCCTCGATGTGGAGGCCGACCAGATCGGGAAGAGCATCGTGCTCATGGTCGCCGACGAGGAGCCCGTGGTCGTGCTGGTGCGCGGCCCCGACGTCGTCTCGCTCGAGAAGGTCGCCGACCACGTCAGCGTCGACGCCGAGGAGAACGTGCGCCTGGCCGAACCCGACGAGATCCAGTCCTTCACCGGCTACCCCGTCGGCGCCGTACCGCCCATCGGGCACGAACGCCCGCTCCGCACGCTCATCGACCAGCGCGTGCTCGACCAGGACATGGTGTACGTCGGCGGCGGCAGCGAGGACGTCATGCTCGAGATCAAGGCCGCCGACCTCCGCAAGCTGCCCGACGTCTCGAAGGGCGACTTCGTCGAATAGAAGATCTTCTTTTCGACGGGGCCCAGCCGCCTCTCGACCGGGGAAAAGAAATCTTCGCTGTTAAGATGGAGGGTTCGCCTGGCGGCAGGAACCCTCGCAATCCGGCCGAAGCGGAGCTTCGGCCTCTCCGGAGACCGAACGGTGTCGCCGATCTCCGGAAGAAAACTGGGGTCGCCAGCGTCCGGAGGCGCCGGTGCCGACCGTCTGGCGCCTCGGGAGAGAACGGATCTTCGATCCGTCCGAAACGCAGACCCCAGCGTTGCTGACCTTAGACGCTGTTGGATCCTCGCGCAGGGCTATGTCCGCCTGACGAGCTTCGACGCGAGCGGACCCGCGTGGGTCCCGCGCCCTAGCCGAGCTCGGCGGCCTTGCCCTCGCCGATCAGCAGCTCGGCCGTCTCGCCCGGCAGGGACACGATGTCCTCCGCGTCCAGGTCGTAGATGCGCAAATCGGCGCCGGTGAAGGAGGGCATGTCCTCGAGCACGCGCACGACCCGGAGCTCGCTGCTGCGCTTGGCGCGCTCGAGCGCCTGCTCGCGGGTCCTGCTCACCTGCTCTTGCACGTTGTCGAACAGCAGCCGCTCCTCGGCCGTCAGGTCCGCCTCGTCGATCTCGGTGTCCTCGGACAAGGTGTGGGAGAGGATGCGCTTGGCGCGCAGGTCGAACAGGTCGTTGAGCGCCTCGCGGGCCCGGAACAGCTCGTCGCGCAGGATCTGCACCTCCTTGCTGGCCGGATCGCGGGCGTGCACGTCCTCGTACTCCTCCCGCAGCTGGTCGAGGTAGGCCTGGGCTTCCTCGTAGAACGTCGCCGCGACCTCGATCGGCTTGTTGGAGCGCTTCTGCTGGTCGAGGTGGCTTTTGATCGTCTCGTAGCTGACGCCGTCCTCGTCGTCGCTCACGCTGGGGCTCCCTCCCGGACGACGGGTCGGTCGGGCTTGGTGGTCCCTACGCTGGGCCAGGCGACGAAGGCGGCCAGGTAGCCGGGCACCTCGTGCGTGCCAGGCTGGAGATCGTAGCTTTCGCCACCGATCTGACCGGTCTCGGGCTCCTCGAGCTCCAGCGTGACGGGTTTCGCGGGCAACGCGATCGCGTCCACCAGCGGGTCGAAGTCCTTGAGTCCTTCCAGCGTCAACGGCGTCACGCGCAGCCCCGTGCGCCCGTGAAGGCTGCCCGGCAACCGGATCAGCCGGTGCACGTCGGCGGTCACGGGCTCGTCGGCTTCCCCGATCGCCGCCCGCCGGACGCGGTCGGTCACCGCCTCGATCACGGTCTTGTTCGCCAGCGCCGGCACGCTGTCGACCCGCCCCTCGCGCACGGCCGCCATCGCGTCCTCGTCGAGCTGGTCGACCAGGCTCTCGGCCCGCTTGTCGCCGACGCCGTGCAGGTCGCCGAACGCCTCGAGGGCCTCCTCGCGCGGCAGCTGCCGCCACTCGTCCAACAGGTCGACGAGTTCGCGGGCGAACAGCCCCTCCCACCCGGGGTCGCCGACCGCCGGCAACCGCCAGCGCTGCTTCTCGTCGACGTGGCCGGCCACCTCCTCGGTGCTGAACGTCTCCCGGCGCACGAGCCGGCTGATGGCGATCCCGTTCCCGGTCACGTAGTCCACGATCTCGCGCCGTTCGGCGCTGCCGAGCTCGTGCACGACGGGGTCGGTGACGTGGATGTGGTAGCCTCGTCCCCCGCTGAACGCGATCTTCATGTCCTCGGGATCGAACCCGAAGTGGCCGACGAGGAACTCCTCGGCGACCTTGAGGGCCTCGACGCGCACCTGCTCGAGCATCTCGGCCTTCGTCATCTCCTCGTGCCCGGGCATGTGGTCGGCGTCGAGGTCGAAGATGAGATCCGCCCCCAGCCAGCCCTTGTCGTCCATGCGGGAGGCCTCGGGCTGCTCGTAGTAGGCGGCCGAGTAGTAGGCGTGGGCGGGACCGCGCTCGGCGAGGAACTCGCCGATGTCCTCTCGCGTGGCGAACGTCGTGTGCCGCTTCATGCCGTCCTGGCCCACGAACAGGAACCCGTACTCCCGCCGGCCGAACCGCGGCGGCAGGTAGACGGGGTTGCGCCGGTAGTAGTGGCGCAGCAGCTTCCGCGTCCAGGCCACGGTCGAGGACATCCGTGGCCGGGCATGGGGTCGGGGGCTTCAAGGTTGTTCGGGCGACGGTCGCTATCGGATGCAGACACCGACGGAGACGGGGTCGACGACCGTGGTCGACGACACCGTCTCACTCGGGGTCGTCGCCTCCGCGGTGACCGACCCGTCGACGGCGAGGCCGAACGAAGGCGTGCTCACCCAGACCGTGCTTCCCTCGGGGCCCTCGGAGGCGACCACGGGTTCGCCCTGGACCGTCACGGTCGCGTTCGGGCCGGGGCGGTCCGCCTGACCGACCGTCTGATCGTCCTCGATCGTCCCGACGCATACTATTCCCCCCGGGACGGAGATGCTGATCACGATGTCCTGGTGGTCGGCGGCCGCGACGGGCGCCATCGTCATCGCGACGAGACCGATCGCCAGCACGAGAGGGACGATCGATCGACGAGCTCCTCCGGCCGAGCCTCCCGAACGGTTCCTCGACACGGCTCCGTATCCACCGAGTCGATGAAAAGACCATCGACGGTTCGCATCGAGTTACAACCGGCCGGCGCATCCGGTCTGCGCTGGCCGTGGGAAAGCCTCAAGCCGCTCCCGCGGGTTCCCCGGTCCGTGCAGCCCGCGCTCGCGAACCTGACGGTGCCGTCGCCGATCGGGGCAGCCGAGGAGGAGACCGGCCCGGCGACGCTCGCGATGGCGGCCGCCGCGCTCGACGGGCGGGAGGCCGCCCAGCTCGTCGAGCGGATCGAGGCCACGCGGACGGCCGCCGCGCTGGCTCACCGTGCCCTGGGGCTGGGCTACCACGTCCATCTGCACACGCCCGAGCCCGACGAGGTCCCGGACGAGGCGCGCTCGGCCGGGCTCCAGGTCCACGAGGCCGCCGACACGGTCACCGTCGAGACCGCGCTCGCGGCTCGCCGCCCCGTCATCGTGTCGGGCCCGGGCGATGGACCGCCGTTCCTGCTCGTCCTCCGCCAGGACGACGACGAACTCGTCGTCGACGATCCCAGCGTCGAGGAACGCACGCTGGCGTGGACGTGGGACCGGCTGGCCGAGTTGTTGGAGACCGAGCCCGCCCCGCGCCTGATCGAGGTGGGCGCTCGGATCCGCGCCGACCACTGACCTCCAGAGCCGTCGCGAGCCCGTGAGCCTCGCCCATGGCTAAGAGCTATGCTGTCCGCCAATATGCGCTTCGGCGAGCGCCGTTCCACAGACTCGGAGGACGTAGTGCCGCGACTAGATGATCGGGTCATGGCCTTCGTCCACTCGGCGGGTTCGGGCGTGGACAGGGCCTTGCGCGTCAGCTGGCGTTCCCGCACCGGGCCCTCGTCGAACGGCGTCTTCGCGCAGCAGTAGGGCAGGATCGGCGGTTCGACGACGTGGCGCTCACCGTTGGCCCAGATGGCGAGCTTTTGCCGGTCGTCGACGATCGTGCGCTCGGCGGCCAGGGGCGCGTCCACGGGGGCGGCGACGAGCCTCGTATTCGTATAGTTAGGGGAAGGCCCCGTCGGCTTTCCCGAGCAGGCGCTTGCCTCTATGCGCAAGTCGGGGACGGGCTCGCCGGAGCCGGCGCGGAGGCCTGCTCGACCCCTCACGGGGGAGGGCTAGCGACCGGGGTGCGTGGTGGTCAGCGTTCGTCGACGGGGCCGCGGATCGCGTAGGCGATCTCCTGGTCCACGGTCGCGCTGGCCAGGGGTTGGGGATCGGTTCCGACGGAGGCCGTACACTCGCCGGCCGAGGCCTGGAACGTCGCGGCGAGCGGGCTGGGTCCCGCCTCGTCGACCAGAATCTCGTTTTCGGCGTTCGTGACGGTGAGGCGCAGCGTCTCCGAGAGCGGTGTGCTCGGGGTCCAGTTCGCGGTGACGTTCACGGTCGCGTTCTCGCCGGTTATGCCGAACACGGTGAAGGGGCGCGTCTGGGAAGACCAGAACGCGCCGCCACACCGCGGAACCTGGTCGGCGCAGGTGGTCGCCTCGAAGCCGACGAGGATCGTCGTCTGCTTGGCGATCGTCGTGTTCGAGGGCCGACTCGCGTTCGTGGTTCGATCCTGGTTGACGTCCGCGGGTTCGGCTTCCGCTGGCGTATCCTGGCCCGGGGTGCCGATGCATCCGGCTGAGGCCAGGATGGTTGCGACAGCGAGGATCAATTCAGGCCGAACCATTCACACGAGTAACGAGAATGGAAAAAAGATGAAAACTGGGGAAGATGGCAGGAGCCACCCAGCCGCCTGCCCGGCTACTTCAGCGGAGTCTCGCCAGCCTAGCCCCCGATTTCGACGAAATCAGCAGGGATATTGATGATAACCCCGCATTCGGCGAGATTCACACCAGCCTCGTAACCGATATCGTGGCTATAGAAGTAAACCCCGACGCCAGCAGGGCCAGCCACGAACGGGGCCACCGGTGTCCGTGACGCTGTGGTGGCGCCGCCCCGGAGGAATAGATAGACTCCGATGAGGGTGGCGCCCGAGGGGGAACCTCCGACCGCTTGGAGGGACCAGTTGATGTAACGATTGTAGGCACCTGCGTGGATCTCCCACTCCTTGCGCCACGCGTCGGACCCGGCTCGCTCTCACCACCCAAGTCCCCTGCATCTGGAATCGAGGCCACTGGGTATGGCGGTTATGCTGGGGGATCCTGTCGGGACCAGACCTACGTCCATCGGGTCCGGAGGATCGCGGCCGAGATCGAGGAGACAGCGAACGCAAGCCAGCCCGCCGAAGGGGTACTCGTCCGATCCTCCACCTCTCCGGAGTTTCCGCCGGGCGAGGCGCTCTCGAGCTCCCACCGCAGAGATTCCCCCCGCTGTTCGTGGTCGTCTCGGTCGTCCCACAGGTACAGTCTCTCGGCGCCGTCGGGAACGGTGAAGTTGACGGATGCTGTCTGGCCGGGAGGTACCTCCTCGATGCTTGCGATCGCCTCCTCTGGGGACGCGTTCGTCCCGTCGAGGGGTTCGCTGGCGGCCACCCAGAGGCCATGCGTGTCGGTTCCCTCGTTCTCGAAGCGGAGCTGAACCGAATCCCCGGGCGCCGGGTTCTTTGGGAACCCCTGGAACCGCATGCATACCGGCCCCTCCCGACAGCCCTCGTCGTCGCCCTCGACGGTGACGCGGTCTGCCTGGTATACGAGCGAGAGGTCGCGAACGGTGAAGACCCGCTTTGGGGGGTCGTACTCGATCCCCTGTCCGACGAGGTAGGTGATCCTGCTGCTAGTCAAGTCCAGCTCGTAGGATGTGTCGTGGGTGGACATCAGCGTCTTCTGGTTGCTCTCGTCCACTGGCTGGACCGAGATCCCGGGCGCGAGGGAAAGGTTCCAGACTCCCTGCTGGTCTCCCGGGAACCAGGCGCGGAAGGTGGGCGGGGCGTCGTCCTGGACCATGAGCAGGCCCGGGCGGTCTTGAGCCGAGAGCGTGAAAGTATCGAAGCCGATCGTCCAGTCCATCGCCCCCGGCTCCGCCAGACGAACCTCGTCGAAGACGACCTCGCCCGTGGTCTGGTCCGTCAGGTTCCGTATCCCGGGAAGGTCCTCGTCGAGAGCGAACGCAGTCTCCTCTCCGACGAACCGATCCCCCTCCCTTTCGAAGGTCCCGAGCTCGTCGCTGTGATTGGCCGCCGAGGCGAGCCCCGGAATGAATGCAATCGTGACCAAGATGAGAACGATATAGCGAATGGGTACGACCCCTCACATTCCAGCCACCGGACTCAGCCGAATAAAGACCAGGGACTCGTTAGGTCGCTCCCGAAACGATCTCTCTGGCGGACCCGCATCGGATAGGTCATGTCCCCTGGATAGCGATTGAGAAGCATCGTCCGGTGGATCGCGCGTGGGCCTCTGAGCTCCTCGGTGAACGGCTGGCGGGTCCTGGCGTTGCGAGGTGACCGGAGTCAATGGAGGTCCCCCGGCAATTGGCTTCCCGGGTGGTCGCCGGCTCTGTTGTAGTTGTTCTCGGAGAATGAGCCAGGAACGGCTCGTCCTGGATTCGCCCGGGAGGCGTTCCAGACGCCGGCTGAGGCGTTCGGTCGGCTTGCCCAGCCGTCCCTTGTTGCATCGTTTGCGCGGTGGGTGGAGGAGGGGGTGGAGCGTGCGAGGAGATCTCGACCGGATACCACGACGAGCGGCGCGAGGCCGGCAGTCTTTTCTTGGCCCGGCCGATACGACCACGCGTGTCCCAGCCACCGGTCGTCGTCTCCGTCGGGGGAAGCGTGCTCGCCGGCGAGCAGGTGAAGGCCCCACCGATCGAGGCCTTCGCCTCCACGCTCGAGCGGATCGAGGCACCGCTGGCGATCGTCGTCGGCGGCGGCGCGGCCGCCCGCACCTACATCTCGGCCGCCCGCGAGCTCGGGCTCGACGAATCCGGCCTCGACGAGCTGGGCATCCAGCTCACGCGCGCCAACGCTCGCCTGCTCGTCGCCGCCTTCGGCGACCAAGCCTATCCGAAACCGGCCGAGGACTTCGACGAGGCGGCCACCGCCCTCCGCAGTTACGACCGCGTGTGCATGGGCGGCACCCACCCTGGGCACACGACCGACGCCGTCGCCGCGATGACCGCCGAACGCCTGGGCGCCCAGCGCCTCGTCGTCGTCACGAACGTCGACGGCGTCTACACGAGCGACCCCAAGCGCGATCCCGACGCCGACCGCCTGGACGAGATCTCGTTCAGCGACCTCGTCGGCATCACCGGCGCCGGCCGCGAGGCCGGGCACTCCGCCGTCGTCGACCCCTTGGCCGCCCAGATCATCCAACGCTCCGGCATCGAGACCCGCGTCGTCGACGGCGACGACCAAGCCAACGTCGCCAGCGCCGTCGACGGGGTCGCGTTCGAGGGCACGACGGTCGTCGAAGCACCCTGAGTACGCCAACCCAGCCTTTTTGGCAGACCGCGGGCTCACTGCCATCGATGGCGGTCCCCAAGGTAGCCAACCACTCCCATTGCGTCACGTGCGACAAGGCCATCCCCTTCGGCGAGGAGACCTGCAGCGACGAATGCGCCGACGAGGTCGCCGAGCAGGAGAACAAGCGCAAGCGCATGATGTACATCACCTACGGCCTGCTCGCGCTCGGCTTCCTGCTGCTCGTCGTCGGCCCGATGGTCTTCCAGTGACCCTCTCAACCGCCCGTCGGCCCGCCTGGGCCCTCCACCGGAGGTGCCGTCCGTGACCAACCGCAAGCGCGAGATGTCCGGCTTCGACCTGCTGTGCCTGGAACGGGAGTTCCAGACGCTCGTGGACGGCAACTTCGACAAGTGCTACCAACCCAGCCGCGACGAGGTCCTGTTGTCGTTCCGCGCCCCCGGCGAGGGCCGCTACGACGTCGCCATCGGCCTCGGCCGCTACATCACGCACACCACCCGCTCCCGCGACAACCCCAAGCAACCGCCCGAGTTCAGCAAGCAGGTCCGCGAGTTCATCGCCGGCGGCCGCGTGCTCGACGTCCAACAACACGAGTTCGACCGCATCCTCGAGTTCACCGTCGGCAAGCGCGACGGCGAGTACAAGATCATCGTCCAGAGCTTCCACGACGGCAACGTGATCCTCGCCAAGGACGACGAGATCGTGCTGCCGTTGATCCACACCGAGTGGGCCGAGCGCGAGATCCGGCCCAACGCCGAGTGGCGCTACCCGCCCAGCGAGATCAACCCGCGCACCGCGACCGAGCCCCAGTACATCGAGGTGCTGCGCGACTCCGACAGCGACATGGTGCGCACCCTGTCCAGCCTCGGCAACCTCGGCCCCGTCTACGCCGAGGAGGTCTGCGAGCGGACCGGCGTGCCCAAGACCGCCGAACCCGACGAGCTGTCCAGCGACGATCTGGCCACCGTGACGCGCGAGGTCATGGACATGATCGATCAGGTCGTCGAAGACCCCGAGCCCGTGCTCGTGCGCGACGAGGACGGCGAGCCGTTGACCGCCACCCCGCTGCCCCTGGAGATCCACAGCCACCTCGAGCAGGAGCGCGTCGAGACCCTCTCGGCCGCCCACGACGAGCTGTTCGGCCCCCACGTCGAGGAGGGCATCGGCGACCAGCGCCTCGACGAGGTCGAGGAGATGAAACAGCGCCTCGAGCGTCAGATCGAGGACATCGGCGACCGGATCCGCGGGTTCGCCGAGCAGGAGGAGATCAGCCAAGACCACGGCGACCTGCTGTACGCCCACTTCCAGGACGTCGAGGCCGTGCTCGAGCACACGCGCGAGCTGCACGACGAGGAGGGCTGGGGCCCGGTGTTCGAGGAGGACATCGAATCCGGCAACGTCCGTCTTAGCCAGCCCAAGCCCGAGAACGGAGCCATCGTGCTCGCCATGCCCGACCGGGAGGGTACCATGCACGAGATCGAGGTCGACTTCCAGGACAACGTCGGCCGCAACGCCGAGCGCCTCTACGAGGAAGCCAAGGAGCTGCGCGAGAAGCAGGACGGCGCTCGCAAGGCGCTGGCCGAGACCAAGCAACGCCTGACGGAGGTCGAGGAGCGCGGTGAGGAGATCGTCGAGGAGCTCGAGGCCAAGCGCGCCGAGCCCGAACCCACCCAGCAGTTCTGGTTCGACAAGTTCCGCTGGACCAAGGCCTCCACCGGCCACCTCGTGGTCGGCGGCCGCGACGCCAAGAGCAACGAGAAGGTCGTCAAAAAGCACCTCGAGAACGACGACCGCTACGTCCACAGCAGCGAACCCGGCGCCCCCAGCGTCGTCATCAAAGCCGAGGACGGGGACGTGCCCGAGGAAGCCCTGACCGAGGCCGCCCAGTTCGCCGTCTCCTACTCGAAGGCCTGGACGAACAAGGTCGGCCGCGGCACCGCCTACTGGGTCACCCCACCCCAGGTCTCGAAGACGCCCGAGTCCGGCGAGTACCTGCCCACCGGCTCGTTCATGATCCGCGGCACCCGCAACCACATCCGCGCCCCGGTCCAGATCGGGGTCGGCCGCGTCCGCCACGATGGCCACCTCAAGATCATGGGCGGCCCCGTCGCCAGCGTCGAGCACCACTCCGAGAGCTACCTCGTGCTCGAGCCCGGCAACACCCGCCCCGGCAAGCTCGCCTCGATCCTCTCCGAGCTGTTCGACGTCCCCGTCGAGGAGATCCAACGCGTGCTCCCGCCCGGCGACCTGCGCATCGTCCGCTCGAAAGGCATCAACGAGCAGGCGCTGTCCGAGGTGGACCAGTGAAGGTCCTCGAGCAGGACAAGGACACCGGGCGCATCAAGCTGCGCGTCGACCGGATGGACGACCTGTGGCACCTGTCCCACATCATCCGCCCCGGCGACCGCGTGCGCGGTGTCACCGACCGCCGCCTGGAGGACGACCGCGACATGGTGCGCGACAAGGAATCCCAGCGCGTCACCGTCACCCTCGGCATCGACGTCGAAAGCGTCGAGTTCCACGAGGCCACCCAGCGCCTGCGCGTGCTCGGCGTCATCGAGGAAGGCCCCGAGGAGGTCGCCCGCGGCACCCACCACACGATCAGCCTCGAGGAGCACGACTGGGTCGAGATCTTCAAACCCGAGGGCTGGCCCCAGCACCAGCTCGAACGCGTCGACGAGGCCGTCGAAGCCACCACCGAGCCCACGGTCGTGATCGTCGCCATGGACGACGAGGAGGCCACCGTGGCCGTGCTCCACCAGTTCGGGCCCCGCGAGATCGCCACCCAGACCCGGCACGGCGGCGGCAAGATGTACGACGCCGAGCGCGACGACAAGGCCTACCACGAGGCGATCCGCAACGTGCTGGCCACGACCGCCCCCGACGACTGCCCGCTGATCATCGTCGGGCCCGGGTTCGCGCGCGAGCACTTCGTCACCTACCTCGAGGACGACCCCGTCGAGGGCGTCGAGCAGATCGTGACCGAGGCCGCCGCCCACCCCGGCATGCGGGGCGTGCACGAGGCGATGAACCGCGGCCTCGTCGAACAGGTCGCCGAGTCCTCGCGCATCAGCGAGGAGACCCAAGCCGTCGAGGAGCTGCTCGAACGCATCGGCACCGACGGCCTGGCCACCTACGGCCCCGACCAGGTCGAGCACGCGCTCGACCTCGGCGCCGTCGAGACGCTGCTCGTCGCCGACGAGCTCGCCAAGGACCCCGAGATCGACGAGCTCATGGAGACGGCCCTGCAGACCGGCGCCGGGGTGAGCGCCCGGGGGCTCCTCGCCCGCCGGTCCCTCCTCACGGGTCGGGGGTCCCTCGCGTCTCTCGCCAGCCCCACTCGGGCCCAGGCCTCGCACGGGTTCGGAGCTCGCCGTGGGCTGGGAAACGTTGCGCTCTCGACCGGCGCCCCGAGCCGCGATCGGCCCTCGACTGCACGAGACCCAAGGCTTTAGGCTGGGCTGGTTGAAGGCGGCTGCCACGTGCTCGCCCTGCTCGTCCGCTTCGCCCTCGGCGCGACCGTCGTCGGGCTCGCCCTCTGGATCAGCGACAACGTGGACGCTCGCGTCGGCGGGGTCGTCAGCGCCGTGCCGAAGACCTCGGCCGTCAGCCTGTTCGTCATCGCCTACGAGCACGGCGGCGCCTTCGCGGCCGAGACGGCGGTCTCGTCCCTGTTCGGGATCGCGGCCGTGATCGTTTACGCGACCGCGCTGGCCCTGCTGCTCGCTCGCGGCCCCGATCACCCCTGGGGGGCGCTGGCCGGCGGCCTGGCGGTCTACGCGGCCATCGTGGGGCCCTACCTGTGGGCCGGGGCCGGGTTGGCCTTGGGCCTGAACCTGGGCCTCGTCGGGCTCGCCTACGCGTTCTCGGTGCTCGCCGTCCGCCGGGCCCGGGCCGCCCAGCCGGGACTGTCCTCCCGGTCGCCGGGGGTCGCCGGGGGCGCGGTGCTCCGCTACGGGGTGCCGGCGCTCGTCGGGGGCTTGCTCGTGCTGGCGGCGACGCTGGCGGCCGACCTGCTGGGCCCGGTGTGGGGCGGGATCGCGTCCGTGTTCCCCGCCAACGTGACGACGATCGTCGTCGGCGGGGCGCTCGTGCTCGACCCGCAGGACGCCTTCGACCAGGCCGCCAGCGTGCCCGACGGCGTGGCCGCCGCCGGCGCGTTCCTGCTCGGCCTGCACCTGTCGTTGCCCCACCTGCCGCTCGTGGCCGCCGGCCTGCTGGCCTACCTCGCCTGGGGTGGGGTCGCGTGGGCGCTGTCGACGGCGCGGGCGGCCCGACCGGTGCCGGACCCCGTGTGACCGGCGGCCGAGGCTCACTGGTGGATGGCTTCCACGTCGGGCAACTTCCGGGAGTTCGGGCTACAGAGGCGTGGAGACGGGTCCGCCGGGGACAGTCCTCCCCGGCGGGTATCCCGTCCGACAAGAGGTCGTACGGAAAGTTCATACGGTTCTTTGAACTATTTGAGAGCTACAGTGGCCTCCGAGAGCTGGGTGCCTGTGCTGATCGCGGCGTTGCTTGTCGGGTCCGCGCTGAGCGGCTGCGTCGGCACGGAGACCAATTCGACAACACCCGTCGAGCCCTCCACCAACGATACGCAAGCCGCACCGGATGCGCCCGAGCGCGCGGTCGTCGCGGACATCGGGCCGGGCACGAATCCCTACCACGAGGCGTTCCGCCGCCCGAACTGGACGGCGCATCCCTGTCACAGCGTGCCGGGTCTGCCGTGCTCGATCCCGACGTTGAACCTGACGTTCTCGGGGGACTACACCGAGAACCTCCGAGCCGACGAGAAGGTCTGGGAGGCCTACGAACGCGGGCAGGTCTACTGGGTCGAGCAAACCAACCTTCTCCTGTGGACGGCGCGGCCGTGGGACTGTGAGGACCAGGGTGTAAGGTGTTCGGAACAACCGACCGGCCGAGCTTCGGACGACGGCACGGGTTCCCACGGGGCGGCAACGGCGGGGGCGGTGAACGATGCCTGCCAGCGCTGCTACGTCCTGGCTGTCCAAGATGGCAACAGTCTCGATGGCGGATCAGTCCGGGAAATGGCTCGAAACCTCACCTACGTGGACGTCGCCACCTCGAGCTTCCTTCTCGGGGATCGGAGCGAGACCGCCTTCCAGGGGGATCGCGAGTTCGCAGAGGCGACGTACGAAGTTTGGGAGTCAGGGACCCCGTTCGTGGCCTTCTCCGGCAACCAGGTCGTGACCGGGTTCCGACCGAATGTGAACCCGTTCCCGCTTGCCGAGGTCCAGTTCCCACCCTGGGTCTATCTGGCTGGGGGAGCCCACCCCGAATGCGATAGCAGTGAGAGCCTGGCGGGTAAACCGCCGGAGGTGGTCGGCGATTTCACCCAGCGCTTGCCCGAGCCCGCGCACGTGACCGCAAGATCCAACATATCCGGAACCTCGTTCGCGGCCCCTCAGATCGCCGGCGAGCTCGGCGAGCTGCTCCTCGAGCTCCGTCGGTCTCAGGGCCCTGGTCCGCCTTCGAACTCGGAGAACGCCACGATGTGGAAGGGGAGCCCGGTCCCGGACTCGCCCTTGGCAGACGGACGCCTGCAGTTGCCCGAGCTACGAACCGCGATCCACCACTCCGCAACGTACTTCGAAACGGGCGACTACAGGCACGAGTGTGGAACCCAGCTCAGAACCCCCGCTGGTCCGGGCCCCTACGTGCAGATGGGTTGGGGATACGTGGGAGACAACGAGACCGAGAGGGCGTTGAACGTGGTCTTGGGGAACGGCGAGCTGCCGGAGAAGTCCGAGAATGCCAAGCGGTTCATGCAGGCTTTCCGGGATTTCCGCGAGACACTGTACCCGTGGCCGAATGAATCCGAGTCGTGAGGGGAGTCTTGTCCCTTTTTGTAGGACAGGTGGGCAGCGTTCTTCTACCGACCAGTGAATACGCAAGTCCGAGGCTGCGCGGTTCTGCAACGATGTGTTAACGGGTCGGCCGAGAGGCCCTCGCGGGCCCCTCTCTACGCTTCGCCTCTCGATGCTGGTCGCCGCTTTCGCGGTGGCTGGCCTCGCGGGATGCATCGGCGGAGAGGAGGGACCCCCAGCGGCGACGGAGTCGCCCCAGAGCGAGGGGGCGACGAACGAAGAGACCGAGCCGCCTGCACGGGCGGTCGTCGCGGATATCGGCCCCGGGACCAATCCCTACCACGATGCCAAACGGTTCATGGAAACGTTGCGGGATTTCCGGGAGACCCAACGCCATGGGTTCGATCTAGCCTTCGTCGCCCAGCACGCCGCGCAGCGTGGCCTTCGTCTGGGCGGGATCGCCCTCGTTGTCGACGTAGACGTCGGCCATCGCGATCACGTCGCCGAGCCCGTAGCCCAGCTCGCGCAGGTCGCGCTCGTGCAGCTCGTCCTCGCTCTCGGCGTCCTCGGCACGGCCCCGCGCCAGCATGCGCCGGTAGCGGGTCTCCGGCGAGGCCAGCACCGCGATCACGGGCACGTGCCGACCCAGCTCCTCGCGCAGAATCTCCAACTCTTCGAGGTTGCGCAGCCCGTCGACGAGCGCGCCCTCGGCCTCGAGCGAGGCCACGCGGTCGGCCGTCGGCTTGGCCCAGGCTCCCGGGCCCTCGTCCTCGCGGACCTCGCTGGCGACCTGGCCGAAGCTCTCCGGGTCGGCCGGCAGCCCCCGCTTGCAGGTCTCCTCCCGGACGAGATCACCCATGGCGACGATCTCGAAGCCCAGCTCCTCGGCCACGTCCACGGCCAACGACTTGCCGGAACCGGGCATCCCCGTCGTCGCGACGACGCGCATCGTGGGCCCAATCCCCTCGCCTCCTAAGAGCCACCGGGTCCTGGCCGGCGACGAGGTCGCGAGAGGACGGCAGACGGTGGGAGGCCGTGGGCCGAGCCCGCGGCTACGCGGAGGGTCGGTCCCCTCAGCGCTGCCGACCGACGAGGGCCACGACGCCCACGCCGGCGAACGCGGCGAGCCCGACGAGGGTCGGGTGACCGAAGACCGGGATCGCCGTCACCTCGGCCCTCCCGAGCCGCCTCCCCCGAGGACCCGCACAAGGCGGTTCAGGCACGCTTGGCGGTGCAGGCGGACGATCGTGGGCCCCGCAACCGAGGCCTTCTTGCCGGGGCCCCCGTTGCCCGCGCTGTGCGCGCCTGCGCCACGATCGCGCCCGGCCTCCGGCCCGTCGTCCACCGCGAGCTCGAGCGCAACGGCTTCACCCCCGTCGACGACGCGCTCGACAACGCCGGCTGGACCACCTTCACCGTCGACGGACCCCTCGACCTCGCCGACGCGATCGGCCGCCTGCGCACCTTGCACCGGCTCGGTCTCGTCCTGGCCGCCGGCTCGCTCGATCCCGACGACCCCTGGGACGGGCTCGACGCGCTCGTGGACGAGATCGACGTCGACCCGTGGTTCGCCGAGGGCCCCTTCGCCGTGCGCGGCCACCGCACCGGCGACCACGAGTTCACCAGCATGGAGCTGGCCGCCCGCGTCGGCGACCGCCTGCACGACCACCTCGCGACCGAGCTCGGCACCCGACCTCCCGTCGACCTCGAGGCCCCCGACGCGATCGTCCGCGTGCACGTGGACGACGCCGGCCACACCCGCCTGTGGCTTGACCTGGCCGGCCAAGCCGGCCTGCACCGACGCAGCTACCGCGACTACGACCACCCCGCCGGCATGAAAGCCTCCCTGGCCGCCGCGTTGCTCGAGCTGGCCGACCACCGCGCGAGGGGCCCGTTCGCCGACCCGATGGCCGGCGGCGGCACGCTCGTCACCGAGGCCGTCGGCCGGGCGCTGGGCCTGTCCCCGATGCGGTTGCGCGGCGACGAGCTGCTCGCCTGGCACGCCCCCGCGCTCGCCGAGCACCAGGCCAACCTGGGCGCGCCGGAGGCCTTCGTCGACCGCGAGCAAGCGCCCGCCTTCGTGCTCGGCGACCACGCCCCCAACCACGTCGAGGGCGCCCAACGCAACCTCGAGGCCGCCGGCGTCGCGGACCTCGTGGACACCTACGCCGGCGACGCCCGCCAACTTCCCGACCACGTCGACGACGCCGAGCTCGTCGCCACCAACCCACCCTACGGCATCCGCTCGGGCGAGGCCCCGCTCGCGGACACCTACCGGGACCTCATCGATGCCGGCCTCGCCAGCCTCGCCGACGACGGCAGGATCGGCCTGTTAACGCCGAAAGCCGACCTCGTCCACCGCATCGCCGACGAGCGCGGGTTGACGGTCGCCGAGGACGAGACCGTCAAGCACGGCCGGTTGACGATCCACCTGCTCGTGGTCGACAGAGGTTGACGGACCGGACGGTACCACGGCTGGTGCGGCCATCGACGCGAACGGGTTCACACCCCTGATCCGCGACGACGTGACGGCGGTAGGAGATGTTGGAGGTCCTCGCCGGCGGCGCGCCGAAGCCGGCGGGGCAGACAGCACGCCTGAGGGCTCCGGCGTCAGCGTTGCCCTGCGCCTGTGGGTTCTCGTCCTTCGTCGCGGAGGCACGGCGGCGGTCGTCGGGGACCCACGACGAGCGATGGTGTCGTTGCCCGTCAGGCGGACATAGCCCTGCGCGAGGATCCAACAGCGCCCAAGGTCAGCGGCGCTGGGGCCTGCGTTTCGGACGGATCGAAGATCCGTCTTCTCCGGAGGCGCCAGACGGTCGGCACCGGCGCCTCCGGACGCTGCCGACCGGGGTTTTCCTTAACAGCGATTTTCCTTTTCCCCGGTCGAGAGGCGGCTAGGCCCCGTCGAAAAGAGGATCTTCAGGGGGAGAAGTGGGGCCCCGGGGGCGTGGCCTCCGGGGCCCACAGGCTCGAACCGTTCCCGGTCGAGACGCGCCGTGCTCGAAGGGCACCTCCCATGGTGCCTCCATCCCTCCAAGCGAGGCAACTCCGGAGAGGTGGGCGACAGGTATCAACGTCGCTGCGGGGGGTCAGTGAAACAACCGGCGACGGGAGCCGACCGCGACCGTCACAAGTCCAGCTCGCCGATCTGCTTCTTGAGCTTGTCCGCGCTGTCCTGCAGCTGTTGGCGGTCCTCGTCGGCGAGGTCGTACTCGAGGACGCGCTCGAGCCCGTTCTGGCCGAGGACGGCGGGGACGCCGAGGCTGGCGCCCTCGATGCCGTACTCGCCCTGGAGCACGGTGCTGGTCGGGAGGACGCGTTTCTCGTTCTCGACGATCGCCTTCACCATGTTGGCGGTGGCGACGCCGGGCGCCCAGTTCGTGTAGTCCTTCTTCTCGATGATGTTCATCGCCAGGCCGCAGATCTTGTCCTGGATGTCGGCCCAGTCGGGCTCGGTGTCGCCGACGTCGGCGGCGGACTTGGCGACGAGCATCGATTCGCCGTGCTCGCCGAGCATGAAGGCGTCGGTGCCGTAGCCCTCGTCGGAGAGGACGAAGCGCAGGCGCAGGCTGTCGTGCCAGCTGCCCATGCCGAACACGCGGTTGCGCGGCAGGTCCGAGATCGTCCAGGCCGCGTAGGTGAGCACGTCGACCGGGTTGGCCACCATGAGCAGATGCGCGCCGGGCGCGTGCGCGAACGTGTCCTCCACGACGTTGCGCGTGATACCGACGTTCTTCTCGAGGAGGTCGAGCCGGTCCATGCCGGGCTTGCGCGGGGAGCCGGCGGTGGAGACGACGACGTCGGCGCCGTCGAGCAGCTCGTAGTCGCCGCCGGCGTTGACCTCGGGGACCTCGCCCAGGCCGGCCGCGGCGGCGGCCAGATCCAGGCTTTGGCCTTCGGCCAGATCCTCCTGGATGTCGACGATGGCGATCTCGTCGACGTCGAGCTGGTGCAGGCACGAGAACGCAGCGGTGGCGCCGACCTGGCCGGCGCCCACGAAGCCGAGCTTCGTCATGGTATCAGCGGTCCAGTAGCGTCAAGGTTGAAAGCTTACCGCCGCAACCACGCCTCCGCCGACCGGTCGGGAGCTTCGATCTGCGGAAGGGACCGGACCATCCGCCAAGGCTGACGGATTCCCTGGCAGGTTAGGACAGGAGCCTGATCGTGCTCTGCACGGCCAGGCGAGCCAGCCACAGAACCTCATCCAGAACGCGATCACGTTCCGACGGGACGATGAGCCGCCCCGTGTCGAGATCTTCGACGAAGCCGGCGACCAGAAGCACACCTTCGCCGTCCGCGACAACGGGCAGAGCCTCGGTCTCGATGATCCCGAGAGCATCTTCGAGATGCTCGCCCGCGGCACCGAGGAGGAGTCCGCCAATCACGGCGTCGGCTCGGCGATCTGCCGCAAGATCGTCGAACCTCATGGCGGCGAGATCGACGTCCAACCCCCGAGGAGCCAGCCCAGGTCAGTCGTCCTGGGCTTCCAGCCACTGCTCGGTGTCCATCGCGGCCCGGCAGCCCAGCCCGGCCGCGGTGACGGCTTGCCGGTAGTGCTTGTCGTGGACGTCGCCGGCGGCGAAGACACCGTCCACGTCCGTGCGCGTGTGACCCTCGACCTCGACGTAGCCCTTCTCGTCGAGCTCGATCTCGCCCTCGAGGAACGGCGTGTTCGGGTCGTGGCCGATCGCGATGAACACGCCGTCGGTGGCGAAGTCGTACACCTTGCCGCCGTGCTCGTCGGCGTTGGCCCACTCGTCGTCGGGGATGCGCTTCTTCGGCCGGCCGTCGGGGTGCTTGATGAGGCGGAGGCCCTCGATCGTCGGGTCGCCGAGGTACGCGATCGCCTCGGTGTTCCACAGCACCTCGATGTCCTCGTGCTCGAGGGCGCGGTCGGCCATGATCTGCGAGGCGCGGAACTCGTCGCGGCGGTGGACGATCGTGACCTGGTCGGCGAACTTCGTGAGGAACAGCGCCTCCTCCATCGCGGAGTCGCCGCCGCCCACGACGACGACCTCCTTGTCCTTGAAGAACGCGCCGTCGCAGGTGGCACACGTCGAGATGCCCTTGCCGCGGTAGGATTCCTCGTCGGGGAGGCCCAGCCAGCGGGCGCTGGCGCCGGTGGCGATGATGACCGAGCGGGCCTTCACCGTCTCGTCCTCGACCTCGATCGTGAACGGACGGCTAGAGAGGTCGGCGTCCGTGGCGTCGCGGTCGATGAAGTCGGTCCCGAACCGGGCGGCCTGGTCGCGGAACTTCTGCATGAGGTCTGGACCCTGGATGCCCTCGGGGAAGCCGGGGTAGTTCTCGACGTCCGTGGTGAGCATGAGCTGGCCGCCGGCTTCGTAGCCGGCGATGCAGAGGACGTCCAGGTTGGCGCGAGCGTTGTACAGCGCGGCCGTGAGGCCGGCGGGGCCGGAACCGACGATGACGACGTCGCGGACGGTCACACCCGAGCGATGAGCGGGGACCGATAGAAATACGTTGCGTCGGGGCACGCGCCAGCCCCCCGGCACTTCACGGCAGGGCGTGGCACGTTGGCCGCCCGACCACGAGGGGTGACTCCCCGCTGTTTTTATACCCCTTGGGGCTTGGCGGGGGTCCCATCGGACCCCTGTGGGCCCGGTGGAGCCAGAGGCCCGATCGATCGTGACCGAACCGACACTCGATCCGCGCGTGCGCTCGCTCCTGGAGGATCAGCTCGAGGAGCGCGACCTCGAGATGGACGTCGTCGAATCCATGCTGCAAGCCGCGCAGCGTGTGGAAGGCGAAGAGCTCGAGGATACCGTCCGCGAGATCCTGCAGGAGGAGGCTTGACGATGGACATCCTGCTCCGCAAGCTGACGTTCGATGGCGTCGGCCCGTTCCGCGAGGAGGAGGTCTTCGACCTGACGACCGAGGGCGTCACCTACGTCTACGCTCCCAACGGTCACGGCAAGACCTCGTCGATCGATCTGGTCCGCTGGCTGATCCGCGGCAAGGCCGCCGTCGACGCCGACGAGTTCCGCTCCTTGAAGCAAAAGCAGGAGAAGAACGTCATCAACCACCACCGGTTCCGCAACATGGAGGGCGGCCGCGTGGAGGCGATTCTGGAGGTCGGCGACGACGGGCTCTACCGCGTCGAGCGATCGATCGAGTGGGGCACCTCGCCCAGCTCGGACCTCGTCGTCGAGAGGGACGAGGACGGCGACTGGGCCCCGATCGACGACCCCGAGGGCTTCCTCGCCGAGCTGCTCCCCCACGAGCGGTTGGGCTTCAACCTGCTCACGGGCGAGCACGTGCGCGACTTCGTCGCCGAACTCAGCGGACCCGTCGTGAAGGAGAGCGTCGAGCGCCAGCTGCAGAACCCCGAGATCGTCAGCCTCGACGAGTCCCTGGAGGCCATCGTCGACGACCTCGACAAGCAAGCCGAGGCCGAGGAACGCGCCGACCGGCGCCGCCGCAAGCTGCGGGACAAGCGCGCCGACCTCAAGGAGCGGGAGGAGAACTTCCGCGAGACGAAGCGCGAGAAGGAGATCGAGGAGCACCAGCTGCAGGACGACGTCGAGGAGCTCAAGCAAGAGCAAGCCAAGCTCGACCAGGCCGAGGAGCGCGAGGCCGAGCGCGAAGAGCTGCGCGAGGAGGTCCGCAACCTCGAGGAGCGCCGCGAGCGCGAGCTGGCCTCCATCCGGGCCGAGCTGACCCCCAGCTGGCCCACGCTTCTCGAAGCCGGCTGCGAGGACGCCGTCGAAGCCCTGCTGGCCGAGCACGAGGAAGCCGTCGAAGCCCACGAGGCGTGGGAGGAGGACGTCACGAAGGCCCAGCTCCTCGAGGATCGGCTCGAGGCGGACACGTGCTGGTGCGGGACCGAGATGGACGCCGACCACCGCGAGGAGATCCGCGGCACGATCGACGCCCTCACCGCCGGCGAGCCCGAGGTCCCCGAGCTGCCGGTCTCCGAGTGGCGGCTCCAGGAGTGGGCCAGCGGGGACGGCACCGACGAGCTGGCGGAGACGATCGAGACCCAGCGCCAACGGCTGGCCGAGGTCACCGAGGACCTGCGCGCCAAGCGCGAGCGGCTCGAGGAGCTCGACGCCGAGCTCGAGACGGACGTCGAGGAGAAGCGCGACCTCATCCAGCGCCGCATCAAGGCCAAGAAGATGAAGGTCAACTCGATCCAGGACGAGAAGTCCAAGGTCGTCCGCAAGCACCTCGACGCCCAGGAGCGGCTCAACGAGATCAAATCCAAACTGGCCGACATGGACGACGTCTCCGTCGACAGCACCCTGCTCTCACGGGCCCGCAAGTACCGAGATGCGATCCGCGGCACGATCGACGCCGCGCTCCCGAAGCTTCGCCAGGACCTGCTCGACCGCACGCAGGGCATCTTCGACCATCTCTTCCAGAAGGACGCCGACTACCGGATCACGCTCAGCGGCTCCTCGATGGTGCCGCGCGTCGTCCGCGACGTCGGCGACGAGGAGGAGATCGTGCCTCTCTCCGAGGGCGAGAAGACCCGGCTGGGCCTGGCGCTTTTGTTCGCCCTGCGCGAGGTCGCCGCCGAGCACCCGTTCCTGCTGCTCGACGCGCCGTTCAGCACCCTCGACGACGAGGGCGTCCACCGCCTGCTCGAGCTCATCGGCGACCACGAGGGCCAGGTCGTCGTGTTCACGAAGGACGCCTTCCCCGACGGCAAGTGGTACGACGCCGTCGAGGCCGCCGACCCCGACGTCTACCGCATGGACTGGATGCAGGAGAAGGGCGGCGACCGCGAGGGCTACACGCGGATCCGGCCCGGCAAGGTCGAGGCCCTCCGCCTGCAGGGGGGATCGGCATGACGCAGACCGCCGCCCCGATCGAGGCCGACGAGGAGCCGGTCCTCGCCGTCAGCGAGGCCACCGAAGAGGTCGTCGACCGTATGCTAGGGTTGGATCTGTGGGAGACCCGCGTGGACGCCGGGCTCTTCCTCGTCGGGCTCGCCGTCGCCCACGACGAGGAGCCGCTGGGGGCCGACGAGCGCGGCGAACCCACCGCCGAGCTCGGCCCGGTGGACGACAGCCAGGCCGAGGACCGCGAGCAGCTGGCGATCGTCGAGGTGCTCGCCGACGACGAGCCGCTCACCGAGGCGCTGAGCGCCTGGGCCGAGGCCGGCGCCGAGCTGCTGGGCCCCGAGCTCGCGGGCGCCGACGCCGTCGAGGCCACGGCCGCGATCGTCGAGATCTCGCGCGAGGTCTCCTGATCGGACGCGCGGATCGGCCGCCGCCGGCCCGCCGACCGCCGCCTGCCTCGCAGCGGCAGCTGTCGTTGCCGGCGAAGAGGTGAACGCTGCCAAGCGGGCCTCGGCGGCCGCCGGGGTCCGCGCGCGTCAGGGCTCGACGCCCAGCGTCTCCGGATCCTCGAACTCGACCTTGAGGACGTCCTCGCCTTCGTAGCTGGCGCAGTCGTAGTCCTCGAGGATCAGGAAGCAGACGTCGCCGAGGTCGTTCTCCTCGACGACCGCGAACACCTTGTCCTGGGTCTGCTCGTACCAGACGCGCACGAAGAGCGCGAACCGGTCGCGCGTCTCGAGCCAGAGCAGGTGCTCGGTCTCGAACCCGTTCTCGACGACCTCCTCGATAGCGCGGCGAGCCAGCCGCCGGATCGCATCGGCGACCCCGTCCTTGCGGAGCGCGGTCAGCACGGCTCGCTTCATCCGGGGATCGTCCTCGAAATCAGGGTTCCAGTCGATGACCCAGGGGAGGGGATCCATGCAGCGTTCCCGAATGACCCTCCGTAACGGTTTAATTTTGCGGCCGGGTCGTTGGAACCTCCGCTACCCGTCACTCGGGACGATCAACCGGTAGACCCCCTCGAGCACGAACCCGAGGACGACGCCGATCGCGGGGGTGAGCACGGCGTAACCCATGGCCGACCCTTCGACGAACTGGTACACAGACTCGTCGGTGAACAGCATGTTGTAGAAGTTCAGCGCGTAGTGGGCGCCCGCGACGAGCGGGGCGACCCAGAACCCCCACCGAAGCGGGAGGAAGGCCGCCAAGCCGACGATCGTGGCGACGAGACCGACGGAGGCGGTTTCGCCGAGGCCGACCTCGACGCCGGTGTCGATCAACAACGAACGGGCGGCGATCACCGTCCCCAGGCTCACCGCGAGGGCCAACCCGATCGCGATCAGGGTCCGACGGCCGCGGTCGTCCGTCTCGTCCTCCGCCGGCTCCGGGTCGGGCGAGGGCTCCTCGGGCTCGGTCCCGGTCTCGAAGGTGGACAGCGAGTCCGGCGTGGCTTCCTCGCCGGGCTCGGGCGCGCTGGGATCAGCCACAACCGGTGGCGAACGCCGACGGGGCGGTAAACGTTCCGGTCTCCGGCAGCTGGCTCCCGCGACGCCGCGTAATGCTTAAATGAAGGACGGCCCTACCACCGCCCGAACCGTTCCCGCAGGTGGTCATCCAATGAAGATGCCGAGGGTCGTTAAGCGACACTGCCCGTTCTGCAACGCGCACCACGATCACGACGTGGAGCGAGTCCGAACCAAGCCTGCCTCCGAGATGAAGAAGGGCCAGCGTCGCTTCCGTCGCGTCATGCGAGGCTACCGGGGCTTCCCGCGGCCGAAGCCGGAGGGCCTCCGCAAGCCCACGCAGCGAGTCAAGCTGCGCTACCGGTGCCAGGAATGCCGCAAGGCGCACCAGCCATCCGAGTGCTTCCGCGCCGGTAAGTTCGAGCTCACGGAGTCCTGACCATGCCGGAGGAGCAAACCCAAGAGAAACCCGAAACCCGGGAGCGCGGCACGTTCGCCGAGGTCGAGTGCGAGGACTGCGGCAACGAGCAGGTCATCTTCGCCCGACCCTCGAACCCGATCACCTGCGAGGTCTGCGGCTCGGAGCTCGCCCAGCCGCGAGGCGGCCTGGCCGATCTGACGGGCAGCACGTTCATCGACTATCTGGACTGATCTTCCATGAAGCGCCAGGAGTACCCCGATCCCGGAGCGCTCGTCGTCTGCACGGTCACCGAGGTCGAGGACTTCGGCGCGTTCGTCGAGCTCGAGGAGTTCGATGGCAAGGAGGGCTTCATCCACATCTCCGAGGTCGCCTCGGGCTGGGTGAAGTACGTCCGCGACCACATCAAGGAAGGACAGAAGGTCGTCTGCAAGGTCCTCGAGGTCAACGAGGGCAAGGACCAGGTCGACCTCTCGTTCAAGCAGGTCAACGACCACCAGAAGAGCGAGAAGATCAACGAGTGGAAGAACGAGCAGAAGGCCGGCAAGCTGATGGAGATCCTGTCCGAGGACCGCGACGAGGACCTCGAGGGTCTCTACGAGGACTTCGGCTACGACCTGGAGGAGACCTACGGGTCCCTGTATGCGGCCTTCGAGACGGCGGCGATCGATCCGTCCCTGCTGGCGGAGGACGGGTTCGAGGGCCCCTGGTTCGACCGCTTCGCCGAGCTCGCCGAGGAGAACATCTCGATCCCGTTCGTCCAGATCACCGGGTACGTCGACGTCACCTCGCCCGCCTCCGACGGTGTCCGCAAGGTCCAGGCGGCGCTCGAGGCGGCCGGCGAGACCGAGTACGAGGACGTCGACATCGAGGTCCAGTACGTCGGCGCGCCCCGCTACCGCGTCCGCGTGACCGCGCCCGACTACAAGATCGCCGAGGACGAGCTCGAGGAGGCCGCCGATCGAGCGATCGAGACGATCGCCGACACCGGCGGCGAAGGTTCCTTCCACCGCGAGCTCGACGAGGAGTAGCCTCGGTCCATGATGCGCAGCTGCTCCGAGTGCGGACGCTACACCTTCTCGGGAACGTGTCCGCGCTGCGGGGCCGAGACCGAGGACCCCCAGCCGGCGAAGTTCTCGCCGGAGGACAAGTACGGTTCCTACAGGCGCAAGCTGAAGCGCATGGAGGAAGCTGACGACAGCGACGACGAGGCATCCTCATGAAGGACATCGACATCAAGTGGCTCGAGGAGCCCGGCGAACTGAACGATCCGATCCTGATCGAGGGCCTGCCGGGGGTCGGCAACGTCGGCAAGCTGGCCGCCGACCACCTCATCGAGGAGCTGGACGCCGAACAGGTGGCCGAGATCCACTCCCCGCACTTCCCGCCCCAGGTCCTGATGCACGAGAACGGGACCGTACGCCTCGTCAACAACGAGGTGCACGTCTGGGAGAACCCGGACGGCGGCCGCGATCTCGTCATCCTCATCGGCGACTACCAGGGCCTGACCGGCGAGGGCCAGTACGCGCTCGCCAACGCCATCCTCGACATCATGGACGAGCTCTCCGTGGGTCGCTTCTACACGTTGGGCGGCTACGGCACCGGGCAGATCCTGGACGAAGCCCGCGTGCTCGGCGCCGCCACGCACGAGCCGCTGGTCGAGGAGATGAAGGAGCACGGCGTCGTGTTCAGCAAGGACGAGCCCGGCGGCGGCATCGTCGGCGCCTCCGGCCTGCTGCTCGGCCTCGGCAAGTCGCGCGACATCGAGGGCATCTGCCTGATGGGCGAGACGAGCGGCTACCTCGTCGACCCCCGGTCGGCGCGCGCCCTGCTCGAGGTGCTGGCCGAGATCTTCGAGATGGAGATCGACTTCTCCGACCTCGAGGACCGCGCCCAGCAGATGGACAAGCTCACCCAACAGCTGCGGGACATCGAGAGCCAAGCCGGCAGCCCCGGCGAGGAAGGCGACCTGCAGTACATCGGGTAGCGCCATCCGCCGCCCGGCCGTGGCGGCCAACCGCTGGATCGCCCAGTTCGGGGACTGTCGAACCGGCGCACAGCGCGAGTGTAGCCGGGGGCCAGCCGCCGTGAACCGCGAACGCTTTTCCCTGTGCTGCGCGTGGCCCGTGACGATGCTGCCGCAGGAGGAGTTGCTCGCCCCGCGGTTCCTCGAACCGTTGGCCGACCGCATCCGCGTGCAGGCCGGCCGGTTCCCGGGCACCGAGCTCTTCGATCTCGGCTCCCCGCGAGGTTACGTCGGCCGCGAGATCGCCGAGGACGTCCCCAGTTGGACCGTCTGCACCACCAACGAGGTCGACGAGGCGCCGGACAACCTCGAGACCGTGACGATCGACTCCTTCAGCGACCTCCGGTTCGACGACGACCAGCTGGCGGCGATCGTCGGCGTCTGGATCGACGAGCCGATCCGGGCGTGGAAGCCCGCGGTGCTCGAGGAGTGGTTCCGCGTGCTGGCGCCGGCGGGTCGCTTGATGTTCCTGTTCCGCGCACCCAACTCCCGGAACCCGGACGCTCCACGCCAGCTGCCGCCGCAGGCGGTGCCAATGCTGGAGGAGGCCGGGTTCGAGCACGCCGCCGAGCGCCGGTTGCAGTTCTTCCCCGACGCCAGCGAGCTCGTCCGCTTGCGCGCCGTCAAGCCCGAGTAGAGAAGGCTCAGAGCGGCTCGGTGTGGGTGCGGACCACACAGAGCCACAGAGACACAGAGGCACAGAGGCACAGAGCTGGGGAGGCGTAGAGATCCATGATTCAGTGCAG
This sequence comes from Thermoplasmatales archaeon SW_10_69_26, assembly GCA_003009755.1. Lineage (GTDB taxonomy): Archaea > Thermoplasmatota > SW-10-69-26 > SW-10-69-26 > SW-10-69-26 > SW-10-69-26. The sequence continues at coordinate 22,070 of PXUB01000029.1, read as the reverse complement.
GCGTAGGCGGCCGGCATGTCCTCAGGTCGAGAGCGACCCGAAACCCGACGGGGACGTCTGGTACGTCGACTGGGGCTGGTACGCCGATCACCGCTCCTACCACCTCGACACTGTCCTTTCGCGCGATGGCGATAAGTATAGCGGCCTTGAGTTCGACGAGATCGGGAACACGGGAGAATACCCCTGCGCCCACGATGTGAACGGTATGTGCGCATAGCGTTCCGGCAGCAACGCTTCGCGGGGAGGGGGCCGGCCCTCCCCCTCCTTTCCTTTCTTATCTTCTCCAGCCCCTGATCCGGCCGGCCGTGGATTCAAGAAATCATGGCGGGTTTTCGTAAAGGATCTCGATCTGTCCGGCGTAATCACTTGGGGCCCCCTCTCTGGTCCCAACCTCCAGCACATACTCGCCCGGCGGCAGAGGTCGTTCGACAGTCACGGTTAACTCGGAAGTAGGACAGCAGGCCGCCTTGACGACCGAACCGTTCGGAGCGACCAGACGGCCTTCGTAGCGGTTCGTCGGTCCACCTCGATCGAATTCGAGCTTCGCTGCTGTTCGTTCGTTCCGCTCATCCAGTTCGAGCGTGCGGGACGATGAATTGTTCACCGTCCCGGACGCATGGCCGCCAGATAGTGGAGCGAACCCACTGATCTCGGTCTCATTGGCGACCCCGATCCTCGCCATGGACGAGCCCATCCAAGATTCGACGGTGACCAGATAGCTTCCAGGGCTCGACCAAGTATGCTCGACAGTCCTCCCTGTGGCAACGTTACCGTCACCGAAATCCCACGAGAACTGTCCCGGACCAGATACGTCGTTCGTCACCTCGAACCGCATCGTTTCCCCCGGGGAGAATACCCCCTCCCCATCGACGATCCGGTTGGACCAGCGGACGTTGCCGGGTTCGGTGAGGCATCCCCCCATCGCTACCGAAACGAGCATGGCGACGAGAGCCAACCGTCTGATCATCAGCTTGGTACACGCGGCGGCCGCGTTCTAAACCCCTTCCCAGCAATTCGGGCCGAGGCTCCCAATCGGGGGTTCTCCTGTTCTGAATCCTTCTTCACCCTCTCCGCCCACTCCTCTCCCGTGATAGCCCACCGCGGGAGGCACCGGCGCTGAGCGACCTCCGCACCACCGTCCACCGCGTGCGCGGCCGGATGGGGTTCACGACCGAGGACCTCACCGACGACCGCATCGAGGAGTTCATCGCCGACCAGCAGGCCTTCGTCGAGGACCGCGTCGGCGTCGTGTTTCCCGACGACTTGGTCGACGGCTACGAGCTCGCCCGCTCGGTCGTGACCGACCTGGCCGCCATGACGGCCCTCGTCCGCATGACGGGTGGGACGACCAGCGAGCTAGACGACTCGATCGGGTTTCCCTCTGTGCCTCTGTGTTTCCGTGGCTCTGTGTGGTCCGCGCCGATCGCGATCGCTCAATCCTCGGTCCGGGTGACGTCCACCGGGTCCATCGTGCCGCGGTGGATCTCGATGCCGTCCTGCACGGTGACGAGCGGCAGGCAGGCGCACTTGACGCGCAGCGGGGAGACGTCGATGCCGAGGACGTCGAGCAGTTGGTCCTCGTCCATGGAGAGCACTTCGTCGGCCTCCATCTCCTCGATCCGGCCGAGCAGGATGTCGGTGGCGGCCTGCGAGATCGCGCAGCCTTGGCCCTCGAAGCGGGCGGCCTCGATCGTACCGTCGTCGCCGAGGTTCAGCGTGATCTCGAGCGTGTCCCCGCAAAGCGGGTTCTCGCCGTTGTGCGCGAGCGTGTGAGGTTCCAGCGTCCCGAAGTTGTCCGGGTTCTTGTAGTGCTCGAGGATGTCCTGACGGTACATCGAAGAGCCGCTGTCGCTCACCGGCCGTCCTCCTCGACGCTCATGACCTCTTCGGCGCGTTCGATCCCGTTCACGAGCACGTCAATGTCCTCCTCCGTGTTATAGATGTAGAAGCTGGCCCTGGCGGTGGCCGCCACGCCCAGGTGGTCCATCAGCGGCATCGCGCAGTGGTGACCGGCGCGGATCGCGACCCCGTCGTCGTCGATGATGCTGGCGAGATCGTGCGGGTGGATGCCGGGCACGTTGAAGCTCACCAGCGCGCTGCGGTGCTCGGGCGCGGGCCCGTAGACCTCGCAGCCGACCTCCTCGAGGCGTCGCTGGCAGCGGGCCGCCAGCTCGCGGCTGTGCTCGTGGATCGCCTCGCGGCCGATGCGTTCCACGTAGTCGATCGCTTGCGAGAGACCCACAGCTTCCGTCATCGGGGGCGTGCCGGCCTCGAAGCACCACGGCATCTCGGCCCACTCGGCCTCGTCCTTGGTGACGCGGCGGATCATCTCGCCGCCGAACAACAGCGGCTCGGTCTCCTCGAGCGCCTCGCGGCGCCCCGCGAGCACACCGATGCCGGTCGGGCCCAACATCTTGTGGCCCGAGAACGTCAACCAATCGCAGCCGATCTCGCCGACGTCGACGGGCATGTGGGGCACGGATTGGGCGGCGTCGACGAGCACGCGGGCGTCCACGTCGTGGGCGGCCTCGGTCATCGCCTCGACCGGGTTCACGGTGCCGAGCACGTTGCTGACCTGGCTGACGGCGAGCAGGGCCACGTCCTCGTCGAGCTGGTCGTGGAACGAGGCCCGGTCCAAGCGGCCGTCGTCGGTGAGGGCCACGTGGCGCAGCTCGGCGCCGGTGCGGTCGGCGACCTGTTGCCAGGGCACCAGGTTGGCGTGGTGCTCGAGCTCGGTGACGAGGATCGCGTCCTCGGGCTCCAGGTTGGTGAGACCCCATCCCTGCGCGACGAGGTTGATCGCCTCGGTCGTGTTCTTCGTGAACGCCACGCACTCCATGCCCTCGGCGCCGACGAACGCGGCGACGTCCGCGTGGGCCTGCTCGTAGGTCTCGGTGGCCTCCTCGGCGAGCTGGTGGATCCCGCGGTGGACGTTGGCGTTGGACTCCTGCTGGTAGCGGCGCATCGCCTCGACGACCTGCGTGGGGCGTTGCGAGGTCGCTGCGTTGTCGAGGTAGACGAGCCGCTGGTCCTCCCTCATCTTCCGATCCAGGATGGGGAAGTCCTTGCGGATCGCGTCCACGAGCTCGGCATCGAGCAGGTCGTCCACCTCGGGCCCGTCCTGGGATGGGTCAGCCTCGTACTTCAAGTGTGGGTCCCGGGGGAGCCGCGCTGTAAGGATAAGAAACGGGGGGGGGACCACCAAGTACGCGAAGGGACGCCAGGGCACAACGGGGAGCAGCTGCCGTGACAACGCCGCCCGGCGGCGAGTGCACAGGCCCTTCGTGGCCTTGGCGATCCCTCGTGTCCTCCGCGGCCCCTGCTTAACCAGACAGCCGGGCCGGGAGAGCCAAGCCGCGGTCGAGGCGTTCACCACGTGGGCCAGGTGGGGCCTTGGGGGGACGGCGAGGGGTTGAAGTGCTGTCGCGGTCATCTGGATAGCGTGACCGATCCGGCCATCGACCGTCGGCGGGCTCACCTGCACGGGTTGGCAGCGGGGGGCTTGTTCGTCCTCGCGGCGTTCCTCGTGTGGACGGTGCCGGCTGCGGTCGCTCGGCTCCTGCGCGGCCAGCTGGCCGCGGCGACGCTGGTCCCGCCGATCGCGTTCAGCCTGCTGTTCGGTGGCGGGGTCCGCGAGGCGCGGGCGTGGCGTCGCCAGCGGTCGGCGCAGGCTATTTAGCCCTGCGACCCCCCTAGCACGGGTGGTGACCTCCGATGCGCGCCTCCATCACCGGCGGTGACGCGCTGATCGTCGTGGACGTGCAAAGCGACTTCACGCCCGGCGGAGCCTTGGCCGCGCCGGACGGGGACAAGGTCGTTCCGCCGCTGAACGAGTACATCACGCACTTCCACCGGGCCGAGCTGCCGATCGCCGCCTCCCGGGACTGGCATCCGGAGGATCACATGTCCTTCGAGGGCGAGGGCGGCCCCTGGCCCCCGCACTGCCTGCAGGGGTCCCAGGGAGCCGAGTACCACCCCGATCTCGAGCTGCCCGCCGACACCCACCACGTCAAGAAGGGCCGAGACGCCGACGAGGAGGACTACAGCGCGTTCGAGGGCGGTCCGGATCTGGACGCCTTCCTGCAGGACAACGACGTCGAGCGCGTGTTCGTCGGTGGCCTCACGACCGAGTACTGCGTGAAGAACACGGCCCAGGACGCCCTCGACCACGGCTACGACGTGTTCCTGCTGATGGACGCGTTCAAGCCGGTCGACCCCGACGACGGCGAGCAGGCGATCGCGCACCTGCTCGAGCAGGGCGCGATCGGACTCACGTTCGACGACCTGGTGTTGTAAGGGCGGCCAGCCGGTCAGCGAGCGTCTCGGCTAGCCACCCGAGCCCGGCCCCGATCGCCATCGCAGCCAGGGCGGCCGTCAGCGTCCCGGCCAGCCCGGCCCACACGAGACCGTAGATCCCGGCGTCCACGCCGAACAGCGAGGCGTAGCCGAGGAACACGGCCGGCGTGAACGACAGCGCGTCGACGAGCGCGTGCAGGCTGGCGAGGAACATGAACGCGCCCACGGCGAGGCTGAGCCCGCCGATGCCGGCACCGGCCCAAGCGACGACGAGCAGCGTGGCCGCAGCGTAGCCAGCGCCGAGCGCGTTGTTCGTGAGGCTGCGGGCGAACCCGTCGGCACCGCCGCCGGCGGCGAAGACGCTGGCCGAGGCCACGAACGCGGGCCACAGCGGCAGCCCGGGGACGAGCTCGAAACCGAACGTCCAGGGCACGGACAGCAGGCCGAACACGACGGCCAGGGCGAGGGCTCGGCCGTCCTCGGAGGCCTGGGAGGTCATCGTGCCGGCGAAGGCAGGGTGGGACTTCAGGGTCCCGGTTGCCGCGACCTCACCCGGTGTTCGAGGCCTTCGGCGCAGATGTGGGTTACCGTGACCCCCTCGCCTCGGATGTACGTCTTCTTCGATGACAACCGTGCCTGGAGCTGGGTGGGCAACCGGTCGGCTCGCCGAGGAGCTGGGGGAGACCTTCTACGGGCCGCCGGTCCCCGAACACGCGCCGCATCCTGGTCGGCGGGGAGCACGCTCGCCGGCGGGGTCCAGACCGGTTCCGGGCCCACCACGAGGCCGCGGTCGAGGCGATCTGGCAGGAGGGCGTCAAGGTCGGCCGGACCGACCGGTTGCTCGAGGTCGGCGGCCGAGCCGGGTTGGGGGCACGGCCCGGCAGAGGCTGGGCCGAACGGGGACCGCGCAGGTGCTCCCCAGCGCAGTACTGAAATGACCGAGCCACGTAGAGGCACACGATGGACGATTTCGACGCGATCGTCGTCGGCGCCGGCATGGGCGGTTGCGCGGCCGCCTACCGGCTGGCCGAGAAGGGGGCCAGCGTCCTCCTCGTCGACCGGGGCAAACCGATCGGCTCCAAGAACCTCTCCGGAGGGGTCATCTGGGGCCACGAGCTCGACGACCTGGTCGGCGAGGACTGGTACAAGGAGGCACCCGTGGAGCGCCCGGTCACCCGCAAGGGCGTGCACATGTTGACCGAGGGCTCGGACTTCGGTGTGAACTTCGATCGGGGGGAATGGCGTGAACCCCCGCACCCCGGCTGGATCGTGCTGCGCGCCAAGACCGATCCCTGGTTCGCCGGGAAGGTCGAGGAGCAAGGCGGCATGGTCGTCGAGGGCGTGAACGTCGAGTCCGTCGTCTTCGAGGACGGCAAGGCGGTCGGCGTCGAGCAGGCCGGCGAGACGATCCGCGCGAACGCGGTCGTCATCGCCGACGGCGCGAACTCGCGTCTGTCCATCGACATGGGGCTCCGCGAGGAGACCGACGACAAGATCCCGATCGAGAACGCCGCGCTCGGCATCAAGGAGATCGTCGAGCTCGGCGAGGACACGATCGACGAGCGGTTCAACGTCGACGGGAGCTCCGGCGTCGCCCACGAGTACGTGTGCGGCTGGACCGAGGGCGACGTCATGGCCGGCGGCTTCCTGTACACGAACAAGGAGTCGATCTCCCTGGGCGTGGTCGTCCGCGTCGAGAGCCTGTGGAACCAGGAGAAGGTCAGCCACGACATCATGGAGGAGTTCCGGCTGCACCCCTCGATCGAGCCGCTGTTGGAGGGCGGCGAGCTGATCGAGTACGGGGCCCACCTGATCCCCGAGGGCGGGCTCGACTACGTCGACAAGCGCCACGGCGACGGCTGGATGCTCGTCGGCGACGCGGCCGGCTTCTGTTTCTCGAACGGCATGGTCATCCAGGGCATGAACTACGCCGTCGGGTCCGGCATCCGGGCCGCCGAGACGGTGCTCGATGCCAAGGAGCGCGGCGACTTCTCCAGCAAGACGATGCAGGAGTACAAGCGGCGTCTGCAGCAGTCCTACATCTGGAAGGACTTCCAGCGGTTCTCCGACATGGAGGAGGTCGTCTGGAACCAACGCATCCACCACCTGTACCCCGAATTAGTGGAAGGGGTGTTCACCGAAATGTTCACACAGGATGAGACGCCGAAGGAGAAGACCCGGGACGTCGTTCGCAACCAGATGAAGGAGAAGGGCGTGAGCCCGCTCACGATGATCAAGGACGCCTTGAACGCGGGGAAGAACCTATGAGCCAGCAACTAACCGACGAGAAGTTCGACATCAAGGCACGCCTGGGGGCGACCAGCTACAACTTCGACGACGAGGAGCACGCCCACATCTCGATCGATCCCGAGATCTGCGAGACGTGCACCCACCGGATGTGCATGTACTCGTGCCCGGTGAACTGCTTCACGCTCGTCGACGGCAAGATGACGTTCCAGTACGAGGACTGCGTGGAGTGCGGCACCTGCGACATCGTGTGCACCCCCGGCAGCGTCGACTGGAACCATCCTCGTGGTGGGTTCGGCGTGAAGTACCGAGAAGGGTAGACCGCAGCGTTCGAGGTACTTCACGCCGAGAGTACGAACGGCGAGCCGTCAGGCGAGGCGTTCGTACGAATCGCCAGAGACCGCCCGCCATCGGGGATCTCGGGGACGGGGAACGCGGTCTCTGGCGAGAGGACGGGCGACCACAGAAACCGCCGAGCCCGTCCGAATTGCGAGCATCGCTAGGCTTGGGGATACCGCTAGCCTCGATGCTCGCATCGCAGTGAGACGGGAACGCGATGCGGCCGTGCATGCGCGATCACCGGCGTCGATAGCTGGATACCCGTCGACCGGGCTCGATGTTCCCATCGCAGTGACCGCGGGACCGACGGTCCCACCCTCAACCGTTTAGGCCGCCCGCGCCTTCGGTCGCCGATCCCATGCACGTCATCTCCACCATCGGTCCCGACAACGCGACGAAAGCGGTGCTCCCGTTCGTGGCCTCGAAGGGCGCGATGGGTCACGGCGAGCAGGTGGACCTGTTCCTCATGCAGGAGGCGACCTACCTCGGCACCGAGCGCGCCGAGCTGGGCGAGCTGACGGCGCCCGGCCTGCCCCCGGTGGCCGAGGTGCTCGACGCGCTCCGCGAGAACGATGCGATCCGCAGCGCGATCGTCTGCGAGCCGTGCGCCGGCGCGCGCGGCATCGAGGAGGCCGACCTCGTCGACTGGGCCGAGTTCGGCGGCGCCGGCGACCTCGTCTCCCAGGCCAAGCGCAACGACGAGACGCTGACGTTCTGAGCGGGCCGAGGCCGCCGGACTGGTTTGCCGGCCTCCTGGGCGCACCCGGTCACGGGCGCGGCCAGCACGAAGGCGACGATCAGGCCCAGCTTGGCCTGGTTCACGGCCCGGCCACGCCGGTCCCGAGATCGAGGCTGTCCCTCAGGCGACCTCGCTGGTCCCGTAGCGGTCCGTCTCGGCCTCCTGGGAGCCGAGGTCACCCATCGAGTAGCTGGAGCCGGCGAGGCTGCCCAGCGACAACAGCGCGGCGGACAGCGCGACGAAATCGGCCGAGGGCGTGGCGCCCATCACCGTCTCGACGCCGAAGGAGACGATCCAGGCGGTCACGATGAAGTAGACGAGACCGAGCAGGATGAGCACGACGGAGGAGGCGACGAGCCCGGTGAGGCCGCGCAGGAGGCGTCCCATGGCCATGGCCGGGGGAGGCCCTGCGCGGGCTAAAAGCTCACCGGTTCGGTGTGACCGCCTCACGGCAGCGGCGCGTCGTCGTGGCCGTTGTCGTCGTAGAAGACGCCGACCTGGCAGCCGTTGTACCCGCCGACGAAGACCGGGCCGGCGGCGGCGCCGTAGATGACCTGCACGCAGCCGCCGATCTGGACGCCGCACCAGGCGTGGCCGTCGCCGTCGGCGGTGGCCAGCTCGGCGTCGCAGGCGGCGGCGTTCGCGGCCTCGACGCGCTCGTCGGGGTCGCGGCAGGCCTCCGAGCGGTCGATCTCTTGACCGTTCTCGCAGCCGCTGACGGCGGCCGGGCCAGCCGGGGACCCGCAGTCGGCGTCCGCGTTGCCGGTCCCGCTGACGGCGACGCAGCCGTCGGCGTCGTTCATGCCGTTGACCTCGACGACCTCGGCGGAGGTGCTGCCGGTGCCGCTGACGGCCGCGATGCGCAGGCGTTCGGTCTCGGCGTCGCCGGTCCCGCTCGCTGCCAGGAAGACGGCGGTGGCGTTCCCGGTGCCGCTGAGGCCCACCGCGCTGCCGTCGGCGTCGCCCGTTCCCGTGCCGGCGACGAAGACGGCGTCGGCGTCGCCGGTCCCGCTGACCGCGAGGACGTCGCTCTCCGCGTCGCCGTCGCTGGCGACGGCGAGCTGCTCGCACTCGGCCTCGTCCTCCACGCCGACGCAGGCGGTCCCCGTCGGGTCCTCGATCTCCTCGGCGAGGGCCCCGCCGGTGGCGAAGAGGCTGACGATCAACACGATGCTGACGCTAACCGTTGCCTGCCTGTTCCCCAACACGGGATGGAGAAGGTTCGGGGCCTTCTTCAACGGTGTCGTGAAGGTCTGTTCGTTTCCGTCGAGAGGAGGGGTGAAGGGCACCGTGCCATCCGGGGAGGGGTGTGGTCCGAAGATCCACGGCACGGTGCCCGAGAGGAACCCGGCCCGAGGGGGGCGGGGCGGGACCGGGCGCGCAGGCTCGGTCGTGGTCGGGCCGGGTTGGCTTCGGCTCGCCGAGGGGACGTATTTGGCTCTTTCCTCAGGTTCGGGGCCGAAGCCGTGGCGGTCGGCGGGTCACTCGAGGTCGATCGGGGTGCCCTCCTCGTCGGGGGCCTTGTCGACCTCGATGTCGAGGACGCCGTTCTTGTACGTGGCGTCGGTCGTGTGAGGTTCGATCTCGGTGGGGAGGTCGATGCGCTTGAAGAAGCGGTTGTCGGGGTCGTCCACGCTGACGACGATCTGCGCCTCCAGCGCGCGCAGGTCGATGTCCTCCTTGGCCACGCCGGGCAGCTCGGCCGTGATCGCGATCGTCGCTTGGCCTTCCTGCACGTCGACGAGCGGCTTGCGAGCTTCCTCGAAGGCGCCGGCGTCGGCCGGTCCCGAGCCCTCGACGTTGCCAAACTCGCTGAAGTCGGGCTGACCGTCGGGGCCCATCTGGACGGAGAACCCGTACACGAACGGGTCGGCGTCCGGGTCGAGGTCGCCGTCCTGCATCTGCTCGAGCATGCGAGCCAGCGACTCCTGCATACGGGAGAACTCGCGGTCGAGATCCTCGAAGAAAGGGCCTAGAAACGGGTCCTCCTCCAACCGGTCGCGGAGCTCCTCGAACGGGTCCCGTCGGTCGTCGTCGCGGGGATCTTCGTCCACGTGGGTCACCTGACGGACGTAATTTACCCGTCGGCGTCCTTGAGTGTTCCGACCCTGTGCCTGCGGAAGGAATCACCACTGCCCCGTCGAGCTCACACCAGCCACGCGAACACAGTCATGTAGCCGGCCGTGGCGCCGACGTGGGCCAGCACCGCCGGCCACACGGAGCCGTAGCGTTGGCGGAGGCCCGCCCACAGGAGGGCGCCGGCGAGGATGCCGGCGGCGGCGAACGCCACGAGGCCAGGGTCGGGCAGCAGGGCGGCCAGCGTGTACACGTGGTAGCTGGCGAACGCCACCGCCACGAGCGGGATCGCCACGATCGAGCCCAGGCGGGCGGCGGCTTCGGTGTGCAGGTAGCCGCGCCAGAACAGCTCCTCGGCGCCGCTGTTGAAGACGAGCATGTAGACGAACAGGGGGACCTCGAGGTCCGGCCCGATCCCCCACGGGATCAACCGCTCGATCACGGGAACCGGCCCCAGCAGGCCGTCGCCGGCGAGCGCGAAGCCGCCGAGGATCGCGCCCGCGGTCCCGACCCCCAGCGCGGCGCCGGCCAGCCAGCCCTCCCGCGAGGGGGCCTGCAGCGCCAGGCCCTCGGCGACCGGCGCCCAGGCGCGGTGGCGGAAGCCGAGCACGGTGAGCGGGACGATCAGGCAGAAGGCAAGGTGGTAGGCGGCGAAGGCGACGAGCACGTTGCCGGTCGTTTCGAGCGCCACGACGACGGACAGCGGGGCCAAGACGGCGAGCAGCGCGGGCACGGAGCTGGGGCCCTCGGTGGGTCGCTCGAGCTCGGAACCCAGCCTCGCGTCCACGAGGGTCCAGCCGGGCTGGCTCCCATCAGTTCCGGGGTCGGCGGCCCGGGGCCCGGGCGCCGAAGGGTTGATGCATCGGGGCCGAGTCCCGACCGACGTGAGGACCGCTGCCGTCTCCCTGGTCTGCCAGGCACTGCCCGCGATCGTCGGCCCGGAGGAGGGGTGCCCGTGGCGGGCGTGACGTCGATCCTCGTGCCGGGTTCGTTGACGGCCACGATCGACGACGACCGGCTGGCGACGCACGCCGTCGGCACCGTCGGGCGAGCGGCGGCGATCTTCGGCGTGGACGAGGTCGTCGTCTACGAGGATCCCGAGCGACGGGGCAGCCGTCGGGTGTCCCAGATCCTCGACTACCAGGCGACGGCGCCCTACCTGCGTCGGCGGTTGTTCCCGATCAGCGAGGATCTCGAGCACGTCGGCGTGCTGCCGCCCTTGAACCTGGACACCCACCTCGTGGACACGTTCGTCGAGCAGGGCCAGGTCCGCATGGGCGCGATGGCGGGCAAGCGCGTGGACATCGGGCTCGAAGGGCTGGCCGAGCTCGACGCCGAGGAGCCGCCAGAACCGGGCCAGCAGTTCCCGGTGACGATCACGGCCACGCGCGCCGACCGCGTGCTGGTCGAGCCCGCCGACCCGGACGAGTACACCACCTACGAGGTCACGCGGACGCCGGATCTGTCGACCGCGATCGAGGGCCGGGGCCCGATCTTGGGCACCAGCCGCCGGGGCGATGGCTTCGAGCCGGACGAGCACCTGCCCGACGACGAGGAGGTCACCCTCGTGTTCGGGACCCCGGACCGCGGCATCCAGGAGGTCCTGGACACGCCGCCGAACTTCCCGCTCGTGAACACGATCCCCGACCAGAAGACCCGGTCGGTCCGCGCGGAGGAGGCCCTGCAGGCCTCGCTGGCCGTCGTCAACGACCACACGACGAGGGTGTAACGAACCGTCGGATACAGCCGGACGCCTTTATGTGAGCTCGTGAACGGGCGAGCAGGTGTCCGACGTGCGAGGTCAAGCGGTGGCGATGGCGCTGTTAGCCCTGACGGGAGGTCTGGGCAGTCTGGCCGAGATCACGAGAGGAACGGCCGACGAACCCCACGCCCCTATCACGATCGACGGTGACGGTGAGCTGCGAACGAACGCCTGCGCCTGCATCCGCAACCCTGGCGCCTCGGGTACGCCCACGGACCCGTTCATCATCGAGGACTGGCGGATCCAAACCTCGGGAACGGCGATGGTCATCCAGAACATCGCCGACGAGCACTTCATCGTGCGCGACAACCAACTCGAGGGCGACGCCGGTCTCGTGCTGTCGAACACCGGCGACCGCGGGACCGTCGTGGACAACGTGATCGACTTCGCGTCCACGGGGATCGACCTCGAGAACAGCTCGCCGTTCGTCGCCGGCAACGACGTGCGAGGCACGAACACCGCCTACGATGACGGCACGCTCGGCATCGGCATCGATGGCGGCTCGCCGACCCTGGACGACAACTTCGTGACGCTGGCCCAACACGGGATCTGGGCCCAGTCCTCTTCGCCGGAGATCTCGAACAACAACGTCACGGCCGTCTACGACGGCATCCGCCTGTCCGAGGCCACGCAGGCGCGCCTCGTCAACAACAACGTGAGCCTCGCCGACCGCTGGGGCGTCCACGTCGAGGACTCGGCTCACGCCCGCCTGATCTCGAACTCGATCTCGGAGGGCATGGGCGGGATCGTGGTCGACAGCGCCAAGCTGTACATGCAGGACAACGAGGTCACGAACCAGAAGCGCGACGCCATCGCGTTCGAGCGATCGACCGTCCAGATGTTCCGCAACACGATCGCCAACAACTGGCGGGGCGCCTTCGGATCGACGAACTCGGAGGTCCTCATCAAGGACAACGTGTTCCGCGACAACGGCGACGAGGCCGGGCCCAACAACAACGAGGGCTTGCGGCTGGAGGGCAGCGAGGGCCGCGTCGTGAACAACACGCTCGTCGGCAACGACGTCGGCATCCGCCTGTCGCACTCGATCATCACGCTCGAGGACAACGTCTTGAACGACAACCGGTGGGGGATGTCGGTGCCCTACGACTCGAAGGGGTCGATCCCCCTCATGCAGGGCAACTTCATCGACGGCGTGAACGTCGACGGCACCGTCAACCCCGACGAGCAGCGGATCTTCTACGAGGAGGTCGGCGTCAACGTTACCGACGAGGAGATCGTGGCCGGCCAACGCGACGACGGCTTCGGCAGCCTGTTCCTGCAAGGGAGCGTCGTCGTCTACGACAGCAAGGACGTCACGATCGAGAACAACACCTTCCAGTACAACGACGTCGGGGTGCACGTCGAGCAATCGGCCTTCGTCCGCGTCCGCGACAACGCGTTCCTCTCCAACAACGAGGCCGTCGTCTCGGTCGACTCCCGCACGTTCGTCAAGGACAACATCTGCGACATCGAGATCGATCCGCCCGAGACGGTGTGCGTGGAAGCCGATGGCGGGTTCGTGACCGTGCGCGCCAACGTGTTCGCCCACGTCGCCGTCGGCGCGGAGTTCCGCGGCGGCGCCGAGGGCGTGATCGTGGACAACTCGATCCGCAGCACGACCGAGGCCGGCCTCGTGCTGAAGGGCAGCTTCGATCAGGGGCGCCACGATGTCGAGGTGCTGAACAACGACATCGAGTCGAACCTCGTCGGCGCGGTGCTCGTGCACTTCCAGGGCACGATCGAGGCGAACACGTTCGCCGAGAACGACAAGGCGGGGGTCCACCTCGACAAGCGCACGGACGCCCGTTTCGAGGGCAACGTGATCGTCGACAACAGTGGTGACGGGATCGCTGACGTCTCCGGCTGCCACCACACCTACCGGACGCAGTGCGCCACCGGCGTCTTCGTCGACAACCGCTTCGAAGGCAACGCCGAGGCCGGCGTCCACTTGAAGGGCGGCGGCAGCTTCGAGAGCGACGTCTTCGTGCGCAACGAGATCGGCGCCGACGTGGACGGCCGCGTCGAGATGACCAACGTCAACGCCAGCAAGAACGCCGGGACCGGCATCCACGCCGAGGGCTCCCTCACGCTCGAGGAGTCCGTCGTCGTCGACAACGAGATCGGGGTCGACGTCGCCGGCGAGCTGCACGCCGAGGACGTGAGAGCCTCCTTCAACGACGAGACCGGCATCCAGGCCACCGGAACCACCCGCCTCGAGACCGTGTTCGCGCGCAACAACAGCGAGGACGGGGTCAACCTGCGCGGCGAAGCCCGCGTCGAGGAGGGCAACTTCTCCGGCAACGGCGAAGCCGGCATGCGCCTGGGCGGGACGCTGTTCATCGTCGAGGACTGCGAAGCCAGCTTCAACGCCGACGGCGTGGTCGTGGTCTCGGGCGACGTCGACGTCGACCTGCAGGTCCCGGTCCCGGAGCCGCCCAGCGTCGGGGTCCCCCAGCCGCCGGGCGACGACGATGACGACGACCCGCTGTGGATGCACGAGTGCGACATCGTGGGCAACGAGGACTTCGGCCTGCGCGCCAACGTCGAGGCCCGCGTGAACGCCACGCACAACTTCTGGGGCAAGCAGGGCCCGGTCGTGGACACGCCGGTGTTCCCCGGTGACAACACGGTGTCCAGCAACGCCCGCGTGACGCCGTTCTACGAGACGCGCGACCACGAGATCCTGTGCACCATCCCGGCCACGGAGACCAGCGCTGACACGCCCAAGGGTTGTCTCGAGGCTTAGGGGGTCCGGCGGCGGGTCCCAGCGTGGACCCGCCGCTGTTCGGTTCCCTGTGAGACGAGCGTTCAGCGGGGCTCGCCGGCGGTCACTCGCCGCCGGAGAAGAGAAGACCCGTGCCGGCGACCGCGCCGACGAGCGCGACACCCACGCCCACCACGAGCGGTTTCCAGCGTGTGCGGGTCCTGGGCATGTCCACGCCGTCGTGCCGGGGCGGGAACCGCTTCTCCTCGACGTCGACCTCGTCGCCGAGCCCGTGGTCCTCGAGGATCTCCTCGACCTCCTCGTGCGCGGAGACGCGCGGGGAGAGCAGGTGCTCGACGTAATCGTTGGCGAGCTCGCGCTCGGCCTTGACGACGTCGTCCTCGTAGTAGCGGACGTGCAGTTGCATCTCGCCGTCTCGGCGGATCATCCCGAAGATCTGGCCGCGCTCGGGCTTCTGCCACAGCTCCCAGCTGAAGCCTTCCGCGGCCAGGGCTCGACGGACCCGCTCGCGCAGATCGGAGCCGTCAGCGGTGTCGCCTCCGGTGTCCGCGTCGTCCATGAGGTGGCCGAGAGTCGTTCTCTCTCCTCTTAAGCCCATCGGAGATGGCACTTGTCCACCCCCGGCTGACGGAGCGCAGACGCCTTCTCGAAGGCGGAGATCCAAGGGAGAGAGGCCGAGAGGGATCGAGCCGGTCGAGGGGGCTCCCGAAACGGTTATAGCGGGTTCCCTGTTTGGCGGGATTCCCCGCATTCCACTGGGACCGTGGGGTAGCTTGGTATCCTTGCCCGCTGGGGGCGGGTTAACCCCGATTCAAATTCGGGCGGTCCCACTTCTCAGCCCCTCTCGTCCACAGCCCAGCTGAGGGGCTGAGAAGCGCCACGGGCGCGAGCGAGTGCGGACGTCGCGAGAGCACGAGCGAGCGCTCGTGTGCGGCCCGAGACCGGCAGACCCGCGGTCTCGGAAGCGGCCGGATCTCCGATCCGGCCTGATCCGGCGATGAGCCGAGCGACCCCCGAAGAGAGGATCGCCAGAGACCGCTCTCGATCGGGGACCTCGAGGCCATGGAACGCGGTCTCTGGCGAAAGCACGGCCGACCGCAGACGTCGCGGAGGCCGTGCGTAGCCTCGGACGTGGCAGCCACCACTCACGTCTGAGGAACACGAGGCTCATCGACCGGGGTGCGGCATCAAGTCGACGTGCACGTCCGTCGCTCGGCCTCCGACGCTCGGTAGCCACCGTCGGACCCCCCGGAGGGGGAGCCCGAGCTCGGTCCGTCCACCTCGGTCGCACCTCTCGGATGGTGGGCGAAGTGAGCAGGGTCTGCGACGTTGGAACCGAGAAGCGCCCCGAAGCCGGACGCCACAACCGTCGCAAGTTTTCGCTTGTCGGTACCTCCTGACGGGGCCTCCCTCGGGTCCCGTCGTCAACGGGAGGTCGTCGAAGGACCCTGTCGATGAACGGGTGACGGTGTGAACCCCAGCTCGTGGGTCCTCGGCCCCCCGGTCCGTGGCTCGATCGGTGCCCTCAGGCGGCCTCGCGTTCGAGCGTCAGCTCGTTGTCCTCGAAGTCGAAGCTCAGCCGCCCACGATCCTCCCACAGCTCGGGCTGTTGGAAGAGCGCGGTGGCGAGCATCGTGAGCCCGATCGTCGCATCGCAGTAGGCGGTGGCGCGCGTGGCCTCGGCGGCGATCTTGCCCCACGATTGGCCCTCCTCGAGCGTGCAGCCCGACAGGCCGCCCCAGTGGGGGGCGTCGGCGGTGATCTGGATCGCGTAGTCGTGGCCGCCGACGTCGTTGCCGAGGTAGTGGTTGATCGGCTGGGTCTGCTGGATGTAGTTCTTCGGCGTGCCGCCGGCGACGTAAATCACCATCGTCTTCTCGCTGGCGCCGGTGATCTGCGCCAGCTCGTAGTGGTCGAGGATCGGGTCCAGGGTGGGGACCTCGCGACCCTCCTCGCGGGCCTCGAGCAGGTCCTGCACCATGCCGATGCCGAGGCTGGAGTCGTTGAGGGCCGGGCAGAAGATCGGCGTGCCGGTGCGGTGGGCTTGCACGACGAGGCTCTCGTCGTCGTCGAAGCGGGCGCCGAGGTGGTCGTACAGTTGCCGGGTCGTGTAGCGGCCGGGGTCGAGCTCGCCGACGATGCTGCCCAAAAGCTGGTCGGTGTCGGCGAACCTGCGCTCGTCGACGAGGGTGTCGTACAGGCGATCCAGCTCGAGCTCGCGCAGCTCGATGTCGTCCATCTCGGGGGTGGCGCGCCAGTGGTCGTAGTCCTCGCCGCGGGCCTGGTAGAGGTCCTGGTAGGGCTGGGAGCCGGCGCTGACGACGACGTCGACGAGACCGTGTTCGACGAGGCGGCTCATCACGCGCCGCATGCCGCCGGCGATCAGCGAGCCGGCGACGCCGAGGATGACCGTGGGCCGCTCGCCGTCCTCGAGGGCGCGTTGCCAGACCCGCAGGCACTGGCCGAGGCTGCGCGCCTGGAAGCTCATGCCGGCCATGCCCTCCAGCAGCTCCGCCACGGTGTCGACCTCCGTGGGGTCCAGCTGTTCGACAGGGGCCGACAGCAGGTTCTCGCGCGTGTAGAACTCGTCCTCGTCGCTCACGTGCGCCACCGGCGAGGCGAACCCTGCTGGGGGTTATCAAGCTAGGTTCCAACGGCCGCCCACCGTTCCGTGGCTCGCGTCGGGGTTGGCCGAGAACGTAAGGGTCTTGGTGTCCCCTGACCTAGAGGGGCTGTGACTGTGGACGTGCGTTCTCTGGTGAAGCTGGAAGCCATCGCCACCGCCATCAGGATGCTGGTCACCGTCGCGGCCGGCCTCCTGGGGTTGGCGATCCTCGCCGGTGTGACGGAGACGTTCGCGATCGCGTCCGCGGCGTTGTTGCTGTTCGTCGCTCTCGTGGGCCCGATCGTGCACGGCGGGCTCGCCGTCGTGCTACGCGACGGTCGCGAGTGGGCGTTGGAGGCCACGTTGATCGCGACCGGCGTCCTGTGGCTGCTGGACGGCGTCACGGTCTTGACGATGTACCTGCAGACCGTGATCGAGACGACGTGGCCCTACGTGACGGTGTTCGTGCTCGTCGCGATCGTGCACCTCGTCGTGCTCGTGCAGGCGGGCCGGCTGTTCGCCGAGCGTCGGGCCCAGGAAACGACCGGGCCCGACCCCGAGGCGGAGCCCGAGACGGGCTCGGCGTAGGCTTCAGCCGTCCTCGGAGCCGTCGGCGCGGGCGCGGGCCTCCTCCTCGAGCCGCTCGTCGAGCTCCTCGGCGACCCGATCCTCGACCTCGGGCGCGACCTGGTCTTCGACCTCGTCGGCGATGACGTCGCCCATCTCGGTGTCGACGTGATCTTCGACCTCCGGGCCGACCTGGGCCTCGACCTCACTGGCGACCTGGCGCTGGGCCTCCTCGGACACCCGGCTGGCCAGCGCCTGCTCGTAGAGGGTCATCTTCTCCCAGACGCGCAGGAAGTACCCGATCACGATGCCTGCCTCGAAGGCGGCCACGCGGGCGTCCATCTCGACGAGGGCGAGGTAGGCGAACCCCGCGATGAACACGAGCCCGTAGACGAGGTCGATCGCGAACGGCGAACGCCGGGGGGTCGTCTCGGCACGGGTCATCGCCTCCCCTCCTAGGCCGAACGTCGCCAAGAGCTTTTCGCCGGGAGAGGCGCCAGGGACCCGGTTCCCCCGGGCGAGGGCAGGTCCACGCCGCCGAGGAGCCCCGGCCGCCGAGAGCGCGAGGTTCTTGTGAGGCGGAGGGCTTGGCAAGCGCGATGGTCATCGCCGGGCTGGGCCTCCTCGGCGTCGTCGGCGTCGTCACCGCCGCCTTCGTCGGGGTCAACATCGGCGGATCCTCGACCGGGGTCGCCTTCGGGCCAGCCACCGGTGCCGGCGTGCTCGGCAAACGCTGGGCGATGGCGCTGATGGCCGTGTTCGCGCTCGTCGGCGGCCTGGTGGTCGGCCCCAACGTCGTCGACACGCTGGGCACCGAGTTCGTCGCCGAGGAGCACTTCACGCTGGCCGCCTCGACCGCCGTCATGCTGTTCATCGGTCTCAGCATCCTCGTGGCGAACCTCGTCGGCGTCTCGACCGGCACCAGCTATACTGCGGTCGGCGCCGTCGTCGGCATGGGGGCCGCGCTCGGCGTCCTCGACTGGGGCACGGTCGGCGAGGTCGTCACCTGGTGGTTCGTGGCCGGGATGGCCGCGTTCTGGTTGTCGGCGATCACCGGCCGCTACCTCTTCGGCCACCTCGAGGAGTTCTGGCAGGCCGACACGGACCGGGCCCACCGCCTGCAGCAGGGCATCGTCGTGCTCGGCGGCTGCTTCGTCGCCTTCTCGGCGGGCGCCTCCAACGTCGCCAACGCCGTCGCGCCGCTCGTCGGCTCTGGCACCGTCGGGATGGTGCCGGCCGTCGTGATCGGCGGGCTCGCGATAGGCGCCGGCGGGTTCCTGCTGGGGGGCCGCACGATGGAGACCGTCGGCAACGAGATCACCCAGCTGCCGCTGCACGGCTGGATCGTCGTGATGGTGCTCACCGGCTCGATCATCACGTTCCTCTCCTGGCTGGGCATCCCCGCCAGCCTCGCCGTCAAGCTGCAGCTGTGCGTGATGGGGCTCGGCTGGGGTCGCACGACCCGGGAGATGTCGTTGATGCGCACGCTGGGCTTCGAGCCGACCCGGCCCCGCGACCGAGCCCGGATGGAGGAGGGCTCGATCCGCGACTACGACGTGGCGACGACGCGCCGCATCGTGTCGATGTGGCTGATCACGCCCGTGATGGCAGGCGCGCTCGCGTTCGCCACGTTCGCCGTGGCCACCCGGTACGGTCTGCTGGGCGTGTAGCCGCGGACCCGTCGGCGTCGAAGGCTTCCCCTCGCGGGGGCCATCGGCCCCTCCCGACGGACGTCGGGATGAGCGTCGGGACCCGCGGGACGCGGTGGCGACCGTCGCCTGCGATAGGCCTGAGGGACCGGGCCGGGGATCTGTACGGCAGGGGCGCGTCGGCTCATCCCATCAGCGACTCGCCGACGTCGCCGCTGTCCAGCCGGTCCTGGGCGTTCTTGGCGATCTCGACGACGCCCTCCTCGCCTTCGAGGTCGACGAGCTGGTTGGACACGTGCACCACCACGACCTCGTCCTCCCCGAGGTCGGGATGCTCGGTGATCTCGTGCTCCTCGATCGCCTCCTCGGCCTCGCGCTCGTCGCTGTAGCTGCCCGGCAACAGCTCCTCGCACACGCCGCACACGAGCTGCTTGCCGCCATCGGGTCCTTCGTCGGGTGTCATGGCACGTCACCGGCCGCGCGCGGCGGCCACGAGAGGGCAGGCCAGGGACCGCCTAAAGCTGCTGGTGGTCCCGCGGGCGTCACGGGGCCACCGCTTCGCGGGCTGCCGGAGCGGTGGGTCGGGCTTCGACCGGGACCTGGCCCAGGGTGAGCTGCTTGTACCCGGAGCGCACGCCGGCGATCTCGAACGGCGGGTTGTAGAAGGCCGTGTGCAGCGGGATCCCCAGGCGTCCCAGCGCCTCCTGCAGCTCGGCGCGCAGCGTTTCCTGGGGTTCGCGGTTCGCGACGAAGCGAGCCAGGTGCTCGTCCTCGGTGCCGCGCACCTCGTCCCAGATCGGGACCACGATGTGGCCACGGTGCCGGAAGAACGAGGTGTTCACCCACTGTACGCCGGCCTCGCCGAAGGCTTCGGCGACGTCCATCGCCGTCAGGTCCCCGGTGAGCGGGCACGCGGGGGCGTAGTTGGCGAACACGGTCAACCCGGCGCGAGAGAGGTGGCTGAGCGTGTCGAGGCGGGCCTCGATCGAGGGAGCGGCGGGTTCGAGGATCTCGCGCACGTCGTCGTCGAGCGTGGGCACGCTCATGCCGACGCGAAGGTGGTCGATGTCCTCGAGCACGTCCAGGTCGCGCAACACGGTGGGGCTGCGGGTGAGGACCTCGACGGGCCAGTCGTGGCGGGACAACAGCCGCAGGGTCTTGCGCGTGAGCTCGCGCTCGGCCTCGATCGGTTGGTAGGGGTCGGTCCCGGTGGAGAGGTAGACGGTGCGGGGCTGCTTGCGATCGAGCTCGTCGCGGAGCAGGCGGAGCAGGTTGCGTTTGACGAGCACGTAGTTGCCCCAGCGCTTGCGCTCGGCGCTGATCGTGTTCGGCACGTAGCAGTACGTGCAGGCGTGGTGGCAGCCGGCGTAGGGGTTGAGGCTCCAGGCCTCGCCGGTGACGTTGCCGCCGCGCGTGAAGTCGGTCAGCGCCGTCTCGGCCTCGACCTCCTGCACCTGTCGGCTGCCGAGCCGGTCCTTGGGCGCCTGCTCGTCGCCGAGCTGGGTCTGACCGACGGGCTCGGCCTTCGAGAGCAGCGGGTGGCGGCGGTCGTCGATCATCGCATCCGTGGTAGCGAGCCCACACCGTTGTCAAGTCCCCGCGAGGGGGACCCTGAAGCTACAGCTCGATGAGGCCCTGCCCGAGGAGGCAGCCCGTCGGCCGCAGCCCGGCCGCTCCTGGGCGGCACGAGCCGTCTCGACCCCCTCGTCGGCGCCCTCCTCGGCGACCAGCTTCTCGTTCACGGGCACCACGACGACGCGGTCGCGGTGGGGATGCTTGGCGGCCTCGTGCTCCTCGGCCGCGTCCTCGGCCATCCCGCTCGCCGGCGTAGCTTCCGGCCAACACCTCCTCGCAGACGCCGCACACGAGCCGCTTGGCTTCGTCGGGTTCCTCCTCGTCCCAGGGCATCGGCTCGGACGAGGGAACGCTCGCCCGACCGAAAGCCGCCACGCCCCACCCTGGGCGCCCATAGCTTCATCACCGACGTCCCCATGCTCGCCGGCGTGGACAAGGCCCTCCTCAAGCTGTACGTCGCGACGTTCTTCTTCGTCCTCCTGATGGCGGTGGGCTTCCCGCTGGTGCCCCAGCACCTGGACATCACATTCGGCGCCTCGGTCTTCTTCATCGGGCTCGTCAGCGGCGTGTACGGGTTCGCGCAGGTGTTCTTGCGGTTGCCGATGGGGGACCTGGCGGACCGCAAGGGCCGCAAGACGAGCCTCGTCGCGACGTTCCTGATCTCGGGGCTGGCCGGTGTGTTCTACATCTTCGGGCCGAGCAAGTGGTACATCCTCGTCGGTCAGGGTCTGTTCGGGCTGGCCAGCGGCGTGTTCTGGGTGGCCGCGAACAGCTATCTGTTCGATCGCGTCAGCGCCGAGAACGTGCCGAAGGCGACCAGCGATTACGCGCTGGCGCTGGGCGCGGGGTTCCTCGTCGGTCCGCCGATGGGCGGCTGGCTGGCCGACCGGTTCGGCTTCGAGTGGGGCCTGTCCGTGTACCTGTGGGCCAGCGTGGCCGGGCTCGCCCTGGTCGCCTCGTTGCCCGAGGAGCAGCCCGAGGACCGCCCCGAACCCGAGGGCGGCGTCTACGAGCGCGCCTGGCGCATCTTCAAGCATCCCGACATCCGCGTGTCCGCGTTCGGGACCCTGCTGTTCGGGTTGCTCACCGGTGTCCTGTCCGGGTTCTTCCCCGTCTACATCCGCGGGCTGGCCTTCACGGCGTTCGTCGTCGGGGTCCTGATCGCCCTGCGGCAGGTGTTCTCGCTCGTGGCTCGCATCGGGCTGCCCGACCGCATCGACCGCTACGGGCCCCGCAAGGTGCTGTTGGCCGGCACGCTCGTCGGCGGCATCACGCTGGGGCTTTTGCCGTTCGTCGAGCGGTTGCCCGCGTTGGCCGTCTATTTGCCCGTGCCCGACGACTGGTTCGTGCTCGGCGGGTTGTGCCTGCTGGCGATCGTGGCCGGGTTCGGGATGGGCGTGATGGTGCCCTCGAACCTGACGCTCGTGAACCGTGGTTCACCCGAGCACGAGAAGGGCCTGGCCAACGGAATCTACGGCACCGCGCTCGGG
>PXUB01000028.1 GCA_003009755.1 Thermoplasmatales archaeon SW_10_69_26 | reverse complement strand
GGAAGCGCTCGTAGAACTCGGTCAAACTCATCTCGTCGGTCATGGAGGCGGGTAGGGGGGATCCTCCAAGCGGGGGTTGTGGCGAACGGTTCGCAGGTGACTGACACAACTACAGACCCTCGCCCTTTGGGTTTTCGACGGAGGGCGACAACGGCCGAGCATCGGTCCGCCGTCCGGACCGATCTCGGCTGCGTACGAATCTTCGATTCGTACAGCAAGATTGCCCGCCTCAGACCGGCGCCTCCACGCGAGGCCGCCCTCAGGCGGCGATGATACAATCCTTGCGAATTGTGAGGTTTCCAAGCGTTGTCGCCTTCGCCATCGAAGTAGCCTCCGGCTACTCCTTCGTCTCGGCTCCGCGCTTTCACCGCCTGAGGGCGGCGAGAGCTTAACCCAAGCACAGCCGGCAGTCTAGCGCTGGGGACCGCGCTCGTGCTCGTCGGCATCGCCGGGTTCCGGCGGAAGGACATCGGGGTGTAGAGGGCACAGAGCCCAGCGGAGGGCACAGAGAGCCAACCAGAGAGGCACAGAGAGCACGGAGAACGCACAGAGGAGGGAAGGAACGGAGGCGAGAGGAGGCTGGAAGGGAGGGCGGCGGGGAGGGCACGGAGAAGGACGAGTGGCGGAGAGCCGAGCGGTGGAGACACCCGGCGCAAGCACCTTCCGCCGGGCCGCGGCTGCCTTGGGTCGATGCTCCGACGCTGTCCCGCTCACGGCCCCTTCGACGAGGCCTACTGCCCGACGAGCGGGCATCGCGGCGACGAGCTGTTGGAAGAGGAGCACCGCACCCGGTTGTCGACGTTCTGCTCGGGCGCGCTGCGGCACTTCCCTGAGGACGTCGGGCTCGATCTCGATCGCGCCGGATGGACGCCGCTGGCGGATCTGATCGAGGCCGCCCGGGACCGCTGCGCGTGGGCGCGGGTCGACCACGTGCGAGCCGTGCTGGCGACCGACCGGAAGGGTCGCTTCGAGCGGGACGGCGACCGGGTCCGAGCCACCTACGGGCACTCGGTCGAGGTCGCGATCGAGAAGGACGAGGGCTCGGTGCCGGGCCAGCTCTACCACGGTACGACGCGCGAGCGATGGGCGGCGATCCGCGAGGAGGGGTTGACGCCGCAGGGCCGGCGCGAGGTTCACCTGAGCCCGGCCGCCGCGCAGGCGCGCGAGGTCGGCCTCCGCCACGGGGACGGCATCGTCGTCCTGCGGATCGACGTGAACGGCGTGCGCAAGCACGGCATCGACGTGCACCGGCGCAGCTCGGCGGTGTTCACCTGCGAGCGCGTGCCGCCCGAGCACCTGAGCCTCGTCGACGAGTGACGGCGTCGCCCGGCCGCGTCAGGTCGGGCAGGCGAGCTCGGCCCGGTAGGTACCCTCGAAGCCCTCCAAGCGTTCCCCGGTGAGGGTCCAGTCGCCGGCCTCGCCGGAGGGGACGGCGACCTGGCGGGCCTCACCGTCGGTGTCCTCCAGCCGGTGGTCGACGATCCGCTCGCCGGTGCCGTCTTCGACGACGAGCTGGACGTGGCCGCTGGTCAGGTTGGCGGCGGCCGACAGCTCGACCTCGTCGGGTTGGCCACAGGTGGGATTCACCGTGTTCTTGCCAGGCACGTTGGCATCGCACGAGATGCGGCCGGCCTCCCACTGTGTGCCGTTGGCCTCGAAGGGAACGACGATCGCGTCGCACTCCTCGTAGGTGCGCGCCTCGCCGTTGCCCGTCCCGTCGTCGGACGAGGGGGCGGTGGGGCCGTCGGTGCAGCCGGGGACGAAGGGCAGGGCGAGGAAGAGGAGGACGGCCAGCAGATGGGCCCGGGCCATGGGGCCCTCATAGGCGGGCCCGGGCCTTCAAGGCTGGCGAAAGCGGCCGGCTTCACGAGCCCTGGTGGCCGTCCTCCGGGTTGCTACCGCGGGTTCGCTCGTGGTCGGCCAGCGGCTCGAGGATCTCCTCCTCGAGCACCCCGAGGTGGGTCTCGATCTCGTCGACCGTTTCCGCCGAGCGCACGGCCTCCTCGAGGCTCGCCAACCGCTCATCGGCATTCTTGAGCACGGACGGGTCCTTCGCCGCCCGCAGGGCTTCCAAGCGTTCCCGCGTCTCGTCGATGATGGTGAGCGCCTGCTCGCGGGTCGCGGGAAGCGAGGGGTCGGCCACGAAGACGCCGTGGACGAGGTCCGAGACCTGGGACCACCGATCCCGCAACCGGTCGCGGTGGCGGTAGGCGGGGGCGGCGACCGCGGCAGCCGCCAACATCCCGAGGAAGATGTAGCCCCAGGGAAGGCCTTCGGAGGCGTCCGGGGCGCCGGTCTCGCCGGCCGGTTCCAGCTGTTGGTCATCGGTCTCGACGGGCTCCGAGGCGGGGCCGGTCTCGCCGGCGGCGTTCACGGCGACGACGCGGTAGGTGGCCGAGCCCTCGCTCGGGGCCGCCAGCTCGTGCTGCACGAGACCGGATGCCGGCAAGGGGTCCAGCGTCTGGGCGGGCACCTCGTCGACGACGTCGCCATCCTGCTGGATCCGGTAGGCGTCGGCGTCGTCGACGGGCGACCATCGCAGCATCACGGTCGCCTCCTCACCGTCCCCAGCCTGGAGGCTGGCGGAGAGGTTCGCCACCGGTCCTGGCTCGGGCACGTCGACGGTGAACGTCCACGTCGCCTCTGCGGGGAACCCGCTTTCGTCCTCGATCGCGACCCGGACCGTGTGCTTCCCGTCGGCGAGCGGGGCCGCGGGCGTGTACCGGATGCCCTCGGTGTCGGCCTCAGCCAAGAGCTGGGTGCCATCGAGCTCGAACGTTGCCGCGGAGAGGTTGAGCTCGCGGTTGTCGCTCCACGCGAGACCGATCTCGGGCGTGGTATTGGCGGTCGTCGCGTCGGGGGCCGGCTGTCGGTCGCTGAGATCGGGCGGCTGGGTGTCGATGCTCGGCATGAACGGACTGAACGCATCGACGTCGCTTTCGAACACCCGTTCTCCGTCCTCGGTCCCAACAGGGCGGGTGTCGGTGGGCTCCCATCCGTCCTCGGTACCGTGGAGGAGGACGACCTGGTCACGCGAGAGCGAGCCCAGTCGCTCCTCCGGGACGGTGAACCGCACCGTGGTCTCGTCGGTCTGCGCGCTACCGTCGACGTCCAGGTCGAGGTAGGTCCCCGTGTCCATGTAGGCCTGAGTCGGTGGTGTCGGGAACGCATCGGGCGGATCGTCGTGGACGACGAGCTCGGTCTGGATGTCCCCGGCCTGCTCGACCGGGACCTCAACTCGCTCGACGGGGCTGTCCTCGGGCATCTGGATGCGTACCTCGCCGGTGCCCTCGACGGTGGCCTCGGCGGTGAAGGTGCCCCCGGCCTCGTCGCTGGCCTCGCCCTCGACCTGGGCAGGTTCGCCCTCGGAGGGAGCAACGCTGGGCGAGGCGGAACCGCCTCCGCCTCCACCTCCCCCTCCGCCGCCTCCACCACCGCCACCACCGCCTCCCCCGCCACCGCCGCCGGAGGAGCCGGAGGACGTGGGGACGGGGATCTGGTCGAGGCTGAGCGTGGCGTCGGGGGCGGCCTGCACGGTCTCGGTCTGCTGGCCCTCGGCGGTGTCGACGAGGACCGTGTGCGGGGTCCGGTCCTCCCGGACGCCGGTCGCGTTGATCGTGTACGCCGCGAGCTCTGCGGTGACGTTACCCGAACTGATCGGGCGGCCCTCGATGACGGGCTCGTCGCTCGCGTTCCGGATGGTGAGATTGCCGGTGGTCAGCGGCTCCCCATCCGTCCCGGTGAGGTCCAGGGACAGCGTCCAACGCTGCTCGTAGTCGACCGGATTCCTGCGGAAGGTGTTGTTCGTCGGGACGAGGGACTCGTTGGCTCCCGGGTCCTCGCGGTCGACGTCGACGTCCACGGCCTGGATGGCCGATCCGCGGTTGAACGCGAACGAGTTGTTGGCGATCGTCGGCTCGGCGTCGACGAGGCGGATGCCCGCTTCGTCGGTCTGGTGAACCGCGTTGTCGAGGATGCTCGCGGTCCCGTCCTCGACGACGACGCCCTGGCCCACGTCGTCGAAGATGTTCTGAGTGAACGTGGGCGCGCTAGCCTCGGTCGCCAGGCGGGCGCCGACATCCGTCCGCACGATCGCGTTGTCCTCGACCAGGACCTGGCTTCCCCCGACGGCCTCGATCGCCGTTCGGCCGTGCTCCATGTTGTTCCCCGAGATCCGGGGGGAGGCGTCGCGGACGAGGAACAGGTCCTCGAAGTCTTCCATCTCCGACTCGGTGATCGCGGCGTCGTCGGTTTCGATCACGAAGCCGGCGTCCATCGACGTCCCGTTGGGGGCTCCGAGATCAGTGAGGACAGCCCGATCGATCGTGAGGTTCGCGGAGTCGGTGGCGCGGAGCGCGATCGGTTCGCTCCGGTTGGCGGGAGCCTCGACGATCGCGTTGCCCGAGTGGGTTAACCGCTGGTCGTCGAGATCCGCCAGTTGGAGCTGACCGGCGGTCTCGAGCACCCCGCCTGTTCCGTCGTCCGCGCCCAGCTTCACGCTCGTGTTGACGAGCTCCATCTGCGAGTCGGCGCTGATCTCGGTGTTGCCGCCGAGGTGCGCGGAACCGTTCGCGTGGTGGACCGTGGTCCCGTTGGCGAGCTGAAGGTCGCCGTCGACGCCGAGGTGGCTGGCGTTGAGGTCCAGGCGAGCCGACGACACCACGGGGTCTCCGCCGACGGCGAGGCTCGCGTTGCGGGCCTCGATGTCGACGGACTCCGCCGATGCGAGGTCGAGGCCGTGCATCGTGCTGTTCAACAGCGAGACGGTGGTGTTGGCGAACGTCGCCGCCACGGAGGGATCTGAGACGGAGAGGCTCGCGTTCTCAAGCGTCAGCCGGCTGCCATTCGTCATCTCGAGGGCGAAGCGATCGCCGAGGCCTCCGTCGAAGACGAAGGACGTGTTCGTGACGCGCACGGTGGCGTTGTCGGCGACGAGGTCGCCTTGCTGTGTGTAGGTGTCCAGGTCGCCGAGATCGAAGGTGCGATCCTGGAGCCGGATGTCCCCCACGTGGGCGGGGACGAAGGAGAAGTCGTCGAGCAGGACGCCCGGGCCGCGGGGGCCGTCGACGAGCGACCCCTGGATCTGGTGGACCTCAAAGGTGGACAAATCCGGAGGCCCGGCTCGGTACCACGGGTAGACGGGGATGGTGCGGTTCGTGGTCTCAAAGGCGTAGGCGGCCTGCCCCTCCTCGACGACCTCGCCGGTGAACCCGACGCGGACGTTGCCGTTGTTGGTCACGGCGTCGCCGAGATCGGACGGTAGCGACCGCTCGGGAACGGGGGCTTGGTCGGTCACGGTGACGTTGGCGACCTCGACGTGGGGACCGCCGAGGTCGTGGACGACCTCCCCTCTGACGACGACCTCGTCGCCTCGGGTAAGTTGGTCGGAGGCGTTGTGATGGGCGAGGACCCCCGTCCCGTCCTTCTCGAGCACGAACCGGTCCACGTATGTGGAGGTGACGGTGCCGGTCAGGTTCACGGCCGATCCGTGGAGATCAGCGGGACGGTCCCAGAGGTCCGGGAGCGTGACCCCCGAGCGGGGCTGGAACGTGATATGGGGGGCCTCGTCGTGTCGGAACGCCATCTGGACGTTGTTTGACCCGAGGTCCTCCTCGTGGGATGAGACGACCGTCAAGCTCGGCGTAGCGGTCGCGTTCCAGGTCGTCGGGAGGATCTCGCCGTTCTCCTCCTGGCCGTCCGTGGAGAGGGACTGATCGAGGACCAGATCGCCCTCGGCGCCTTCGACGTCGTACTCGACGGACACCTCGTCGGCCCCGAGCTCGACGATGCGATCGACGCGGACGCCGCCGTCGGCCCAGCGTGTCAGGAAGGAGTCGCCCGCCTGGCCGAGGGCTGCTGTGACGGTTCGGGAGTCGAGCAGCGTCCCCGTGTCCCCGTCGACGTTGACCGCGGACAGCGTGGCTGAGAGGGAACGGTTGTCCCCCTCGACGGTGACGGAGGCCACATCCTCGGTCGAGTGGTTGAGCACGAGCTCCTCGTCGGTCCCGTCGTCGTCGAGGTCCGTCAGCGTGCTCCGCTCGCTCCTCGGCCTCGCGCGCCGTCGCCATCAGGTCGGCCATCGGCTGGTCCGACGTGTCCGAGTTCGCGCCCGTCGCCAGGACGGGAGGTCGGTCGCCAACGAGAGACCGGTCGCGTTGGCGAGCCCCTGGTTCCGGACGGTGACCGCGGTCGCCGAGCTGTCGCCCTGGAAGATCCGTTCGTGGACGCTCGTGACGTTCCGCGTGAGGACGGGACCGTCGACGAACACCTCGACGGCCGCCTCCCCGTGCGAGCTCCCGGCCTCCGTTACGCGGAGGGCTCCATCGTGGCGACCGACGAGGGTCGAACCGTTCGTGGTGACGCTCACCGGAACCTCGCTGGTGTCCTCTGCGGGGATCGTCGTCGTGGACGGCACGGAGGCGATCCCGGCGACGCGGCCCTCCAGCGAGAGGTTCAGGTCGATCGGATCGGCGGCGTTATTGGCGATCGCGAGGGATGGAGAAGTGTCGTTCCCCTGCGTGACGGCGACCGAAACGTTGCCAGGCACGATGGTCGGCGTGAGAGGGACGGGGAGGCTGATCGTCTCGGCTGTGGTGTTGACGTGGTGGGTCGTTTGCGCCGACAGGTAGGCCGGGTCGTCCACGCTGACGTCGAGCGTGGTGTCGTTCCACGTGAGGACACGGTACCCGGATCCCTGTTCGTCCACGTCGAGCGTCCCGTTCGGGCCGCTCACCTGCACCTCGTCGGCGTTCACCGGTGTCCCGTTCGGTGTCTCGGGCTGGACGACGACCTCCCGCGCCGCGTCGTCCAGGAACTGGGAAACCCGGACGTGGTAGTCCAGGTCGTCGACGGTGGCTCCCGAGACGGTGATCGTGAGGTTGCTGGTTGCTTCGATCGGCACCTCCACCCAGGTCTCGTTGCCGGTCTTGGTCGTCGTGTTGGCGGCCGAAGCGGTCCACGTGGTCGACGCGTTCTGGACGGCAAGGTCGAGGTGATCACCGGAGGAGACGACCGACACGTTGACCCGCTCGAGGAAGCCGCTCGCATTGTAGGTGTGCTCTACCGAGGAGTTCGTGGAGATGACCCCGGTCTCGATCTCGGTGGTCTCCCGGCCGAGAGGGCTGGCCTCGCGGATGAGATCGATGGTCCCCTGCTGGTAGGCGGATCCATCGCCCAAGGCGGAAAAGACGAGGAACGGGACCTGGACCCCGGCGGCCGTGAGGGCGCCGATCGAGGCGCTAGCCCCCCCGGTCAACGGCGCGAGCCCGGCACCGACGAGCTTGCTGGCCATGCCGACGTGGTTGGCGATCCGGTAGCTGTCGGTGAGAGCCACGAGCTCGTTCGGGTCGGTCCCCGTCTCGTAGAGATGCTCCTGACCGAAGTAGTAGCAGTCGAACGCTGCCTTGCATTCGTCGGCAGGGAGGCCCGGCCTGGGCGGGGTGGTAAGCGTGATGCCGGGGACGTGGCCCGAGCCCGTCCGGACGTCGCCCAGGGACAGCATCCACGAGGCTTCGTCGGTGCGGTGAAGGTGGCTCCCGAGGCTCTCGAGATCGTCGATGTCGATCTTGGGGTCCGATCCGCTCCAGAGGTCGCCGGTGTCGACCTGCTGCCGCCAGGGCTCGATCTTGTCCTCGTGGTGTCGGAGGAACAGGCCGAGCTGGATCGCGTCGGGCGTTCCGAGATCGTCGCCGAGCGAGCTAGCCTCGATCTTTCCATCCTCGAGATCCTCGTACGTCGTCTCCGCGAGCAGGTGATCGACCTCATCGTCGGCGAGGTGGCCGAGGGCTTCGTGGGTCCCGATGGCGAACAGGGCGGGAATGGTCTCGCCGAGGAACTCGATCGTACCCTGGCTGAGGGCTCCGCTTTCGACGGCTCCGCTGAGGGCCTCGCTGAGGTAGTCGACGAGCAGGTCGCTTCCCCCGGCCGCTGCCGCCGTGATGCCGATACCCAGCACCGATTTCCAGAAGACGAGGTTGTCGCGGTGGTAGTTGCCGAGCAGCGAGCGGGTCCCGTTGTCCGCGACGTCGTCGACACGGTCACCCAACACCGTCTGGACCTGGGATACGGTCGGCGAACCGTCGACAAGGTCGACGCTCATCGCCCGGGACCACTCAGACTCGTCGGGATCGGGGAGGTCGTCGCAGGTTCGGCCCTCGTAGGCATGGACCTGGATGTCGTGGGAGGTCGGGGTGGGGAGGGTCTCGCCAGGACGGACGGGGAACGAGAACCGGTGGGGGTGGTCCCCCGTGACGGCGATCTCGCGGCACGTGGTGGCCGTCTCGAAGCCAGGCGGCACGTCGAGGGAGATGGTCGTCCACTGGATCCGGTGCTCGGGGAACTCCTTCGCCTCGACGGCCCCCGTGGCGATGTAGACACCTCCCCCCGTCATCTCGTTGCCGTTGGGTAGGTACGGGACGAGGGGTTGGTTCGCCAACGAGTCGAGGGGGGATTCGCTGGCGTCGACATCGTCCGAGCCGGAGACGGGGACGGTCCAGTCGAGCCCACCATCCTCGTAGCCGCCGACGAAGGCACGGAGGGATGCCTCGTCCTGGGTGATCTTGATCTCCCCGTGCGCCACGCCGGGCTGGCCGTGCTGGGTGACCAGGGTGGTCCTCCGCACGTCCTCGAAGTCGATGTGGTAGGGGACGTCGATCATGCGCGACCCGCCCATGACGTGCTTCTCGGAGGACCTGAGGTCGGCCTGCTCACCTTCCTGGACCCAGATCGTCCCGAGGTCGGGATGGGCCTCCACGGAGCTCGTGAACCATCCGCCATCCAGCTCGTAGAAGGTGTCGTCCAACCCGATCTTGATCCCGTCGTGGAGGACGGTCACGGAGGCCGCCCCGGCTAGATCTTCGCTAGGGATGCGAAGGTTGAGCCGATGGTCGTAGGCCTCTCCGACGAGCGGTTTCGGTTCGGCGTGCTCGTCGGACGGGGGCACGGTGTCGGGGATCGCGGTGTCGACCGTGAAGCTGGCCCCTTGCTGGTCGAAGCCGTCGATCGGCAGGGGTTGCCCCGCCAGCGCGAGGTCGACATCCGCGGGATCGAGGGACGGCGGATCCGGTTCTTGGACGTGGAGGTGGAGCTTGACCTCCTCACCGGGCGCGTAAAGGTCGAGCGCGTGGGTCGTCCCGAGATCCTCCATGGTCCGCGAGTGGATCCCCTGGAGGGTAACGCCAGCGTGAACGATGCCGGATGCCGAGCGCTGGTTGTTCGTTTCGTCGAACTCGTGGATGTCGTCGTCGGGGTCGGTGGTGACGGTGACCTCGAAAGGCCCGCTGACCTCCAAGGTGGTCCAGAAGCTCACCTTCTTCGCCTCTGAGGGATCGAACGTGGTGGTCAGCTCCTGCGTGTCGGAGGGGGCGCCCATGCGGATCGGTGCGTCCTGGATGGCTCCGCCACCGTTGTTCCGGATCGTCGCTTGAACCTGGACGTCCTCGCCGACCTCGAACGTGTCCGGCGAACCTCGAAGGCCGGTGATCTGCAAGTCGACGACCTCGAGGTCCACCCCTTCCCGTGCGACCGTGATCGAGCATCGTTCCTGGAGGCCCTCGTCGTCGGTCGCGCTGAACGTCATGACGACAGGGCTGGAGAGGTCCTGTTCGCTGGGGGTCCAGGAGAACGTGGTCTCCACGGGGTTGTCGGAGGGGTTCTCGGGATCGAGGCTGGCGTCGGTCGGGATCCCGGAGGCTTGCAGGGTGACGTTCCGGTCGGGTTCGCCCTTGGCGCGGACGTCGAAGCTGACCTCCTCTTGCGGCGTGGCCGGCACCGTCTCGCCGCACGTCGGCGTCGGCGGGTGCGCGAACGTGGGTGCCGTGCCGGGATCGACCGTGTCTTCGGTGAGATGGATCAGGAAGTCGACCGGCGCTTTGCTCTTGACGTTGCCATTCTCATCGAGATCCTCGACGACGATCTGGGTGGAGTACAGCGTCATGCAGTCTGCAGAGCAGTCCTCGGCCTCTGCGCCGGTGGTGTTCCACGTGATCTGGCCCGTCGTCTCGTTGATCTCGAGATCGTCGACCGAGGATTGGCCGTGGCCCGGGTGGACGAACCCGGATCCGCCGGTCGCCTCCTCGTCGGTGGCGAGCCGGAACCGCAGCTCGTCGCCGTCGGGGTCGGAGGCGGGGATCGCGATCTCGCACTCGTCGTCGATCGGGCACGCGGCGATCGGGACCATGTTCGTGGTCGGCGAGTCGTTGTCGCCGCCGACCTGAACGTCCGTCTCGTAGCGGTAGTCTCCATCGGGGTTGTTGATGTGGTCCCACGGGTGCGCGTTCGCCGAGATCCGACAACAGGAGTCGATGTAGGCCTCGTATTCGCCGCCGGAGGCGTAGGTGTGCTCGATCGTGGTGTCCTCGGTCGGGAACTCGTCCGGGTCGAGGGCGACCCCGATGACCCAGTTCTCGGTGACGTTGTAGGCGGTGACCTCGTAGAGGAGTGGGCCACCGTCGCCGTCCCCGATGGTCGTCCCGCTCTCCGGCGTGAAGCGGGTGTTGCCTTGCTGCTCAGCGAAGATGTCACCGGTGACGGGGTGACCGTCGTCGCCAGAGCAGCTGACCGAGTAGTCGGGCGAACCGCTGGAGATGTCCGCGCAGTCCAGGCTCGCGTCTCGGCGCCAGGCGTTGCTGATGGAGAACTCGATCGTGTTCTCGTCGCTGGTCTGTTGCCACGAGAAGTCGACGTACCTAGCGTGGGTGGCCGACGCCGAGGGGACCAGCTCCTCATCTTCGTCGACACCCGGCGTGAGCCCGGGGATCATCGAGACGGTCAGCGCGATCGCGAAGACGATCGCAGCGAGCCTCTGCAGCGTGCCGGCGCCTTCTTTGCCTGTCATCCGGTCCAAGCCTCCTCGATGGCGTCAGGTCCAACCGGTGACCTTCAACGTTCACCTACCTCTGATTCCGAGGTATCCTACCTCGGAATCTTTAGGTGCAAGCTTCCGCGGGTTCAGGCGTCGGCGTAACCCTCGCCGAGGACGAGCAGGATCTGCTCGTCGTCGGACTCCGCGAGCCCGACCTGATGGCGAAGCGCCTCCGCGACCCGGTCCCCGAGCTCGGTCAGCTCGTAGCTTTTGGCCCGGGGGCTCGAGAGACCCTCGGCCTGACCGAGGCTGGACTCGATCAGGGGCTCGTCCCCGTGCAGGCTCGCTGCCTTGGGTCGGTCGAGGTCCAGCTCGTCGACGATCGCCTCGGCGCGGTCGTTCGTCCGGGCGATCTCGGGGCCGATCCCGGAGTAGGGTGCATGCGTGACGAGGTGGATGCCAGGCGTCGTTCGCTCGTAGGGTGGGATCTTGTGTCCGCTGGGCGCCGCGCAGAGGGCGAGGACGATGCGTTGCCACCGGGCAAGGTCGTCCAAGGCTTCCCGCGTGGAGCGGTCGAGCTGGGTGTAGGCGTTGTACCCGTCCTCGACGCGCTCCCGCCAGTCGTCGGGCAGGGCGACGCGGTCGGGTTCGAGGGGCCAGTCGGGCTCCTCTGGGGCCGTGTCCTGTTCTCCTCGCTCGGAGCCATGCTCCTGGGGTGGGGCCTGTAGCCGGGCGGGGATGTGGAGGCCCGAGATCGCGAGGACCCCAAGTCCGAGACCGATGAGGAACGAGGACAGCGAGGTCAGCTCCATCAGGTAGCCCACAGGCAAACCGACGAGCACCCAGACGAACACGATGCCACCGCTTCGCAGGGCCCGCCAGCGCCCCGTCCCTCGGAAGGAGCCGTCCAGGAGTTGGTTCTGCACGCCGAGGAAGACGAGCGGGCGGACGAACCCCAGCGAGAAGAAGGCGACCAGCGAACCGATCTGACCGACACCGCGGCCGGCACCGAAGATGAACCCACCCAGAAACAGCAGGATGGCGCCGTCGTAGAGGTTCGGGCGGTCGACAGCAGCGCCGCGGGACCGGTGGACGAGCATGGATCCAAACGCGCCCACGGTCGCGACGAGCCACAGCGGTCGCAACACCGACTCGTAGGTCTCCAGGGGGGCGGCTGGGTTCCAGTCGACGCTCGGTGGCGAGTTGAACGCGATGGACAGCTCAGCGAAGCGGAACACGATGCCGGCCAGGGCCAGCACCCACAACGACCGCCGGGGTTGTTCGGCCTCGCCGGCCCGGTAAGCCAGCCCGGCGGCGCTGGCGAAGATGGCGTAGCTCAGGCTCTGGCGCTGGATGCTGTCCGTGAAGGCGGTGTTCTCGAAGGCTCGGCGCATGTATTCGAAGGGCGAGGCCACGGCCAGGCTCAGGCCGAACACGCCCACGATCGCGAGATAAGCCGTCCGCCGTCGCTCGTGGAGCCGCAGTGCTACCAGACCGAGACCGAACACGGCGAAGTTCGTCCAGATCGAGGACACGCGGCCGACGCCTTTGACGAAGCCGAGCGGTTCCGCCATCAGGAGGTTCGTGGCTTCGGCGGCCGTGGCGAGCCCGTTGAGGGCGAACAGGCCGCTGACCCAGTACCGCGTCCCCTCCAATCGGGGCCCCCGGAACCACCAGTAGGCGACGGCCAGCTGGAGTGGGGCCGCCGCCGCGAGCATCCAGATCTGCCAGGCCGGTGCCACAGTCGTGAGGCTCGACGGGGTCTTCCAAGCTTAACCGTTCGGTTCGAGCCGCCCCCGCTCGAGAATCGGCCAGCCTTCCTCACGCGCCCGCCGACGCATCTCGTCTGTGGGATGCACAGCCACGGGGTTCCCGACGACCTCGAGCATGTCGGCGTCGGTCTCGTGGTCGGCGTAGGCGTAGGCTTCGTCGAGGTCGTGGCCGCTGCGCCGGGCCACGGCGACGAGCCGGGTGGCCTTCTCGGCCCCGGTCGTGGGGCCGGTGACCTGGCCGGTGAGCTCGCCCTCGCGCTGCTTGAGGTGGCAGGCGACGACCTCGAACGCGTGCCCGGTCTCCTCGCGCAGCGGCCAGATGAGGTCGTGGAGGCCGGTGGAGAGGACGAGGACGTGATCGCCCTCGGCGGCGTGCTGGCCCAGGCGGTCGACGACGTTGGGCCGGAGCTTGGCCGGGAGCTTGTCGCGGGCGAAGCGGTCCATCTCGTCGGCGACGGTGGCGGGGTCGAGGCCGTCGAAGTTCGCGTAGGCGCTTTGGACCATCTGGCGTCGGTCGATGTCGCCGCGCTCGTACCCGAGGTGCAGGCGGGCGTGGTCGAACAGCAGGCGAGCCGTGGCCCAGTTCATGCGGGTGAGCTGCCAGGCGCGAGACGCGATCGATCCGTCGGTGATGGCGTCAAGGTAGCCTTTCTGGATCATGTGACGGGCGAAGTGGACGCCTGCATCGCCCTCGATCAGGGTCCCGTCGAAGTCGAAGACCGCCAGCGTCACCGTGTCCCCCGGCCCGGACACGGCTGGTTCCCTCCTAAACCCCTCGCCGGAGGGGTGTCCACGGACCTGGGGTAGCGGAGGGGAGGTCCAAGGTTCACCGACCGGTAGGGCCAAACCCCCCGTCGCGGCGAGGTGAACGATAGGATGGTTGGATACAGGTCGGGACTACTCGCTTACGCTGCGATCGGTCTCCTGTTCCTTGCGATCGCGGTCCTGTTGGCCCTCATGTGAGCCCTCGAGGGCGGCCGCGAGCGCGTCGACGATCGCCTGGGCGCACGCTCGACCGGTGACGTCGAAGAAGCACTCGTGCGGGCCGTCGACCTCGAGCCAGGTGCGGGGACCAGCCAAGGCCTCGTAGAGGGCGCGCGTGCTGGCTTCGGGCACGAGGCGGTCCCGCGTCGGTCGGGCGACGATGGCCGGGATCTCGGTGTCGGCGGCCATCGCAGGGCCGTCGAGCGCGAGCAGCTCGCGGGCGTTGGCCAGCGGGATCGAGCCTTGCACGAGATCCAGCCGGCGGGCGCTCTCGATCGCCTCCTCGGTCTCGAGCACGTCGTCGAGACCCACACGGTTGGGGACCCGCAGCGTGAGACCGAGCGGGTCGACCAGGCGTTGCAGGCGGTAGCCGACCCGGTAGATCGCGCGTTCCAGCCAGGCGGTCTCGCGCCGGATCGAGGCGGGGGTGGCGACCATCGCCAGCGCGTCGATCCCCCGGTGCTCGCGCGCGGCGAGCGCCCACAGGCCGCCCAGCGAGTGGCCGACGATCGCACGCAGTTGGGTCCCCTCGTCCTCCAGCCAGCGGTGCCAGGCGCGCAGGTCGGCGAGCACGCGGTCCCGCGAGAGCAGGCCACGGGGGCCACCACTGTCGCCGTGGCCGCGCAGGTCGGGCGCGAGCGCTCGGTAGCCAGCCTCGGCCAGGCGTTCGACGAGCGGGGTGAGCAAGGCGCGTTGGCTGGCGAGCCCGTGGACGCACAAGACGGCTTGCTCGCCGTCGCCGGCGGTCGTCGCGACGGCCGGCGTGCCGTGGACGCGGAGCTGGGCCGTTTTAGTGGAGGTCATAGGCTTGGACGCCGGGCTTGCTGCGCCCCAGCGGCTCGGCCTCGAAGCCGTGGAGGTCGCGCAAGGACTCGACGTCCCACGCCTCGCTCGTGTCGGCGATGGCGCGCGCGGCGTGGCGGGCGGCGCGCACGGTGGTCAGGAACGGCAGGTCGAGCTCGACGGCGAGCCGGCGCATGTTGTAGGCGTCGGCGCGGGCGCCCTTGGTGGTGGTGGGCGTGTTGATGACGAGATCGACCTCGCCCTTGCGCATGAGGTCGAGCGCGTCGGGGCTTTGCTTCTCGCTGATGCGCCACACCGTCTGGCAGGGCACGTCGAAGTCGCGCAGGTGCTCGGCGGTGCCCTTGGTGGCCACGATGTCGAACCCGGCGTCGACGAGCTTGCGTGCGATCGGGAGGACCTTGGGCTTGTCCTCGTCGCGCACCGTGATGTAGACGGTGCCCGCGTCGGGGAGCTTTTCGCCCCAGGCGGCGGTCATCGCCTTCTCGTAGGCGGTGCCGGCGTCCTCGCCGATGCCCATGACCTCGCCGGTGGACTTCATCTCGGGGCCCAGGATCGCGTCGAGCCCGGGCAGCTTGAGGAAGGGGAACACGGGCGCCTTGCAGGCCACGCGCGGCGGCTCGGGGTCCATCGGGACGTCCATCTCGTCCAGGGATTCGCCGAGCATGACGCGGGAGGCCAGCTTGGCGAGGGGGGCGCCGCTGGCCTTGGAGACGAAGGGCACCGTGCGGGAGGCCCGCGGGTTGGCCTCGAGGATGTAGACCTCGTTGTCCTTGACGGCGTACTGGATGTTCAGCAGGCCCTGGACGTCCAGGCGGCGGGCCAGCTTGCGGGTGTACAGGCGGATCGTGTCCTCGACCTCGGGGGTGAGGCTCTGGGGCGGGAGCAAGCAGGTGGAGTCGCCGCTGTGGACGCCGGCCTGCTCGACGTGCTCCATGATGCCGCCGATGACGACGTTCTCGCCGTCGGACACGGCGTCGACGTCGACCTCGATCGCCTGGTCGAGGAAGTTGTCGATCAACAGCTCGTGCTCGGGGTTGACCTGGGCGGCTTCGTCGACGTAGCTCTCGAGCTCGTCCTCGCCGTAGACGACCTGCATCGCGCGCCCGCCGAGCACGTAGCTGGGCCGGACGAGCACCGGGTAGCCGATGTCGTCGGCGATCTCGCGCGCCTCGTCGAGGGAGGCGGCGGAGCCGGCGGCGGGGTAGGTGATGTGCAGCTCGTCGAGGATCTGTGTGAAACGTTCGCGGTCCTCGCAGATGTCCATCGCCTCGGGGCTGGTGCCCATGACCTCGGCGTCCAGGCCCTCGCGTTCGAGCTCCCTGGCCAGCGGGACGGCGAGGTTCACGCTCGTCTGCCCGCCGAACTGGAGCATGACGCCTTGGGCGTCCTCGCGTCGGACGACGCTGAGCACGTCCTCGAGCGTCAACGGCTCGAAGTACAGCCGCTCGCTGGTGTCGAAGTCGGTGGACACGGTCTCGGGGTTGTTGTTCACCATGACCGCGTCCTGGTCGGCCTCTTCGATCGCTTGGGCGGCGTGCACGCAGCAGTAGTCGAACTCGATGCCTTGCCCGATGCGGATCGGGCCGGCGCCGACGACGACCACGCTGTCGGCGGGGCCATCCTCGGGCGGCTGGTGGTCGACCTCGTCCCTCGTCTCGAACGTGCCGTAGTAGTAGGGGGTGCGGGCCTCGAACTCGGCCGCGCACGTGTCGACCATCTTGTACGTGCGATCCATGGCCTCGTCCAGGCGGGCGTGCCGGACCTCGTGGGGGTCGACGTCCCAGCGCTGGGCGAGGTCGGCGTCGGTGCCGCCGTTGAGCTTGGCCTCGCGGATCGCGTCGGGATCGAGGGTCTCGGCGGAGCCGGCGTCGCCGAGCTTGTCGACGATCCCCTCGAGCTTCATCAGGTACCAGGGGTGGATGCCAGTGACCTCGCGCATCTGCTTCACGGTCGCGCCGCGGCGGAACTTCTCGCCGAGCGCGATCAGGCGCTGGTCGGTCGGCGTGGTGAGGGCGTGATCGAGCTCGTCCTCGGTGGCGTCGCGCCACTCGAGCGCGTGGTAGCCCTGCTCGAGGGAGCGCAGTGCCTTCAGGAAGGACTCCTCGAAGGTGCGGCCGATCCCCATCGCCTCGCCGGTGGACTTCATCTGGGTGCCCATCGAGCGGTCGATGTGGGGGAACTTGTCGAACGGCCAGCGGGGGATCTTGGTGACGGTGTAGTCCAGCGCCGGCTCGAAGCTGGCCGGCGTCTCCTCGGTGATCGCGTTCGGGATCTCGTCGAGGTTGTACCCGCAGGCGATCTTGGCGGCGACGCGCGCGATCGGGTACCCGGTGGCCTTGCTGGCGAGCGCGCTCGACCGTGACACCCGGGGGTTGACCTCGATGACGACGTACTCGCGCGTCTCGGGGTTGATCGCGTGCTGGATGTTGCAGCCGCCGCGGATGTCGAGCGCGCGGATGCACTTGATCGCCGACGAGCGCAGCATCTGGTAGTCGCGGTCCGACAGGGTTTGCGAGGGCGCGACGACGGCGCTTTCGCCCGTGTGCAGGCCCATGGGGTCGATGTTCTCCATGTTGCACACGGTGATCGTGTTGTTCTCGGCGTCGCGCATGACCTCGTACTCGTACTCCTGCCAGCCCTCGAGGCTGCGCTCGAGCAGGACCTGACCGATGCGGGAGGCCTGGATGCCGCGCGCGGCGATGTCGACGAGCTCGTCGCGGTCCTCGGCGGTGCCGCCGCCGGTGCCCCCGAGCGTGTAGGCCGGGCGCACGAGCACCGGGTAGCCGAGCTCGTCGGCGTGCTCGATGGCTTCGTCGATCGACTCGGCTGTGTGGGCCTTGGTGACGGGTTCGCCGATCTCCTCCATCGTGTCCTTGAACAGCTGGCGGTCCTCGCTGCGGTTGATCGCGTCGAGGGGCGTGCCGAGCAGCTCGGTGTCCGTGCGTTCGAGCACGCCGCGGTGGGCGAGGTCGCTGCAGAGGTTCAACGCGGTCTGGCCGCCCATGCCCGACAGGATGCCGTCGGGGTCCTCCTTCTCGATGATCTCCTCGATGACGTCGACCTCGAGCGGTTCGAGGTAGACCTCGTCGGCCATGCGGCGGTCGGTCTGGATCGTGGCCGGGTTGGAGTTGACGACCACGGTTTCGATCCCCTCCTCGGCGACCGCGAGCGCGGCTTGGGACCCGGAGAAATCGAACTCGGCGGCCTGGCCGATGACGATCGGCCCGGACCCGATGAGCATGACCTTGTCGAGCGACTCGTCGAGCGGCATCTAGGCTCCCCCTCCCGTGATCTCCTCGGCGAACTCGTTGAAGAAGTGCTCGGTGTCGAGCGGTCCCGGGTTCGCCTCGGGGTGGTACTGGACGCTGTAGGCCTGCTTGCCCGGGAGGCCGATCGCCTCGAGGGTACCGTCGCTGGCGTTGGTCTCGGCGACCTCCAGGTCGGGGTCCTCGAACGTGTCGGCGTCCACGGCGAACCCGTGGTTCTGGCTGGTGATGACCACGCGGCCCGTGCGCCGGTTCTTCACCGGCTGGTTGGAGCCGCGGTGGCCGAACTTGAGCTTGAACGTGTCCCCGCCCAGGGCCAGCGACATCAGCTGGTGGCCCAGGCAGATCCCGTAGACCGGGCGTTCCCCGATGAGGTCCCGGATCGTCGGCACCGCGTGCTCCATGATCTCCTCGTGGGCCGGGTCCCCGGGCCCGTTGGAGAGCATGATGCCCTCGGGGTCGAGATCCAACACCTCGTCGGCGTCGGCGTTCCAGGGGGCGCGGTAGACCTCGAAGTGCTTCTCGAGGTTGCGCAGGATCGAGTGCTTGCACCCGTAGTCCATCACGACGACGCGGGGTCCCTCGCCGCCCCAGCGTTCGACGCCGTCGACGCTGACGTCGGCGACGAGGTTGTCCTCGTCGGGCGAGGGCATCGAGCCCACCTCCGCGAGCAAGTCGTCCGTGGAGCGGTCCTCCTCGGTCGTGATGGCTGCCTTCATGACGCCGTGCTCGCGGACGTCCACGGTCACCGATCGCGTGTCGATGCCCGTGATGCCCGGCACCCCCTCATCGGCGAGGAACTCGTCGACGCTGGCCTCCGATCGGGGATGCCAGGGCGACTCGCAGGCTTCCCTCACCGCGCATCCCCAGGCCTTGACGCTGTCGGATTCGTAGGCGTCGGGGAGGATGCCGTAGTTCCCGATGAGGGGGTACGTGAACATGAGGAGTTGGCCCGTGTAGGAGGGGTCCGTGAGGGCTTCCTGGTAGCCCGTCATGGACGTGTTGAACACGAGCTCGCCGAAGCTCGTCGTCTGAGCTCCGAACGGCTCGCCTTCGAGGACGGTACCATCTTCAAGGACAAGGCGGGCGCTCATCTGGGGACCCGCTGCCCATCGGGACAGGAGGTAGATAAGGGTTCGCCCCCCGCTCGGGGGCGTTTCACCTGGAGCTCATCCCACACCTCGACCCCCATCGATGGCTCCAGGCCCAGCGGGATCTGTCCCCGGGATGACCGGGGTCGGCGGCCCTCGCCGTTGGCGGTCCAGGCCGTCCCGGGCGAAGAAGAACAGAACGCCGAACGCGATCGCCCACTGCACGGTACCCGGCGCCGTGTGCGGGAGCACGCCGGCGCTGGGCCCCGAACTGGAGCTCGAGCGTCCGGGCGAGACGAAGACGGTGCGCTCCTCCCCGATCACGTGGCGTTCGCCCCCGACGACGGCCGCCGCCTGCAAGGTGTGGTTGCCAGCCTGAGCAGGGGTCCAAGCGAGGGTGACCAGACGGGACCCGGAGGAGGGCAACGCGCTGCGCTGCTCGACGATCTGCTCGTCCGATCCCGGACCGTCGATCGAGACGTGGACCTCCCACGTCCCCGCGTCATCGGTTCCGCCGAGGTCGACGACGGCGTGGACGACGCCGGGTTGGCCCCGCTCGAGCCGCTCCTCGTTGACCAGAAGTTCCCCCTCCAGGGCACTGGCGACCGGCAGCCCCAGGGATAGAGCCAGGATTCCGAGCACCGCGAGTTCGGGGCCCCGTCCCATCGTCCACGGGTGGGCTCTCTCGGACCCCGGGCGAAAGGTTCGTGGTGACGCCCGTGAACCCAGACCTCACAGCAGCGTCAGGTGGCCGGTCACGGCGTCGACGCGGTCGCCGTCGGCTGGTCCCACCGCCAGGCACGTGGTCGTGCCGGGCTCCAACTGCGTGCGGCCGGCGTCCGTGACGGTGTGCGTGGGAAGGTTGGCGGCGCGCGCCTCGCGGCGGAT
Organism: Thermoplasmatales archaeon SW_10_69_26; assembly: GCA_003009755.1. Classification (GTDB taxonomy): domain Archaea; phylum Thermoplasmatota; class SW-10-69-26; order SW-10-69-26; family SW-10-69-26; genus SW-10-69-26. The sequence continues at coordinate 24,836 of PXUB01000028.1, read as the reverse complement.
CTCGTCGAGCTCATCGGAGCCGGTGACCGTCACGACGACCTTCGGCTGGCCGGCGTCCTTCCACGCCTTGGACGTCGACTGGTCCTGGCGACGAGCCGCCTCGGCCGCCCTCACGCTCGCGTGTCCGACCTGGGCGGCGGTCTTGCCCTTCCCCATCCCCAGATCCGTGCGCACGCAGACGACGAGCTTGGGAGCCACGAACCCCGGATCTCCTCGAGAGGTAAGGTCGTTGCCCCACCGTGGGGGGCAAAGCTGCGCGGCTGCAACCGTCTCCACGGTGCGCCAATGCATTCTTTAACCCCTACCCCATTGGTTGGGTTGGGAGGAAACCCATATGAAGAGATACATGATGTTGGGACTGCTGGTTCTCGTCGGTTTCACAGGTGCCGGATCCGCTGTGGCCGACACCGCTGTGAGTGCCGAAGGGAGTGGCGCCTGCAACTACGACGGCTCCACGGCTGAAGACAGCGCGAGCGCGGCCGTCGGCGACGACGGCTCCGTCTCGTCCGACGGGCCCAACCCCGCCACGGTCCAGACCGCGCTGAACAACTGCATCGCTGCCGCTTCCAACGGCGATACGCCCGAGGGCGGCAGCCACCTCGACCTCGCGGTCACCGTTGTCGAAGGTGACAACGGCGGCAGCGCCGCCAGCACCTTCGCCTCCACGACCCCGCTGGCGCAGCTCGCGACCGGCGGCGAGGACGGCGTGCAGAACAGCGCCGCCGCCGAGGGTGCCTGCAACCCGCGCGACGGTGGCGCCAGGGACGAGGGCTCGGCCTCTGCCGGCACGGAGGACCTCGACGCCTCCACCCCGTCCGCCGAGAACGTGCAGAAGGCCACCACCGCGTGCGCCACCAACGCCGGGATCCCCGAGGGCGGCTCCTACCTCGCCGGCGACGTCTCGCTGGCCAACGGCGCCGTCTCCGCGAGCTTCGACACGGTGCCGGTCTCGCAGGCCGCGAGTTGAACGGTCCCGCCTGAACCACGATCGGGAGGCGATCGCCTCCCGTTCGTCTCTCCTCTTCTCCTATCTTTCTCCAACGATCCCACACCGACCGTGCTCGCGTGGCTCTCGTCCGTTCACCACGCCCGGTTGGGCCCTTGGATTTACATGCATCTCGTCTATTCGTTCACGCGGGAGGCTAGCTTTCCGTGCAACTGACGCGCGTCATCGCCATCCTGGCCGCTATCGCCCTGCTCGTACCCACGGGGATCGCCGACTGGTCGCAGTTCCGCCACGACGACGAACACACCAGCCTGGCCGACCAGGCGGGAGCCATCCAGACCCCCTACGAACCGTGGACCTTCGACGCCGACGGAGCGATCGAATCCTCGCCCGCCGTGACGACCGTCGACGGCGACACGACGATCGTCGTCGGTTCCTACCCCGCCCAGAACACCCCGGGAACCGTCTACGCGATCACCCCCGGAGGCGAGACGCTGTGGTCCACGACACCGGCAGGGTCCACCGGCGGCTACATCGCCTCGCCGACCGTCGAGGACCTCGACGGCGACGACGTCAAGGAGGTCGTCCTCCCCAGCCTCGACGACTCCACCCTCCGCGTGTTCAACGCCCGCGATGGCATCCAGGAGTGGAGCGCCCAGGTCGGCGACACCAGCAGCGACCTGCTTGCCTCCAGCCCCATCGTCGCCGACCTCGACGACACGGACGGCAAGGAGATCGCGCTCGGCGGCTCCACGAGCGACCAGGACGGCAGCCTCCTCATCTACGACGACGACGGTGACCAGCTTCAGGCGATCGAGCTCGACGGCCCGGCGTGGTCCACCCCGCTCTACGAGGACCTCGACGGCGACGACACCCGCGAGCTCGTCATCGCCACCGGCGTCCCCGACACGCTATCCCAGCTGTTCCCCTCCGCCAAGACCGGCGGCGAGAGCCTCTACGCGTTCGAGCGTTCCGGGGGCACCTGGTCGATCGACTGGCAGGTCGGCCTCAGCGGCCCGGCGTTGGGCTCCCCCACCGCCGAGGACCTCGACGCCGACGGCACACCCGAGATCGTCGTCGGCGCCCAGGGCGGCCACTTCTACGCCGTCGAGCCCGACGGAACCGTGCAAGCCGACCACGAAGCGACCGTGGGTCCGCTCGTCGCCATCAGCTCGCCCGCGATCGCCGACATCGACGACGACGACGTCCCCGAGGTCTCCGTCGGCGTGTTCAACGGCATCCAGTCGCTCGAGCTGACCTCCGAGGGCTTCGTCGACGACGGCAAGATCGCGCTGCCGCCCGTCAACGGCAAGGACCCCTGGGTCGCCGCCAGCCCCGCCGTGGCCGACATCGACGGCGACGAGGACACCGAGCTTCTCGGCTCCACCGTCCCGATCAACGTTACCGACGAGGTCGTGAACTCCGACGCCCTGCCCGGGCGGATGTTCGCCGTCGACGGCGCCGACCTCGCCGACGCCGACACCCAGCCGCGCTGGTCGGTCTCCTTCCCCGACGACGGCGGCATCTCCGGCCCGGTCCCCGCCGACGTCGACGACGACGGTCGAAGCGAGGTGCTCGCCGGCGAGGGCATCCCGATCATCGGCAACGCCTCCACACTCCACTTCGTCGACGCGGCCAACCCGGTCGTCGAGGAGATCGCGATCGACCCCAGCGAGCCGACGACCCAGGACACCGTCACCTTCGACGCCGACGCGACCGACGAAAACAGCGACGATGCCTCGCTCTCGTACGCGTGGGACTTCGGCGACGGCACCACCTCCGAGGCCGAGAGCCCAACCCACAGCTTCGCCGACGACGGCACCTACAACGTCAGCGTCACGGTCACCGACCCCGACGGTCACGCCTGGACCGAGACCACGCAGATCCAGGTCGCCAACGTGCCCCCGAACGTGACCGGGACCGTCGACACCACGCCCGGCAGCCTCGAGGCCACCGTCACCGGCACCGCCGACGATTCCGACGGCACCGTCGAGGAGACGACGTGGGCGTTCGGCGACGGCCAGACGGCGACCACCAAAGAGACCACGCACACATACCCGACGGGCGGCACCTACACTGCCAACTTCACCGCGGTCGACGACGACGGCGACGCCCGCACCGTGCAGAAGACCGTCGACGTCAACCGCTTCCCATCGCTCGACGGCAACGAGACCGCCGCCACCGCCGAGGGCCAGACGCTCTCCGTCGCGCTCGCCGCCGACGACCCCGACGGGGACCCCGTCCGCGTCACCGACGTGGAGGGCCCCACCGGCGCCCGGGCCGATCTCACGGCGCCGGACGAGGTCACGCTCACCTGGACGCCCGACTACGACGTGACCAACCGCTCGGACACGCCCGCCACGACCGATATCACGGTGACCGTCGAGGACGCCGGCACGCCGACCGGCACGGCCGAAGCCAGCGTCTCGGTCGACGTCGAGAACACGAACCGGCCGCCCAGCCTCACCGGCCCCGAGCAGGCTCGGGCCTCCAGCGGGCAGACGACCGTGCTCGAGGGGCAGGCCGACGACGCCGACGGGAACAACGTGACGCTGTCGGCGGAGGGACTCCCCGCCAGCGCGTCCTTCGCCGCGGACGGCGAGGAGTGGCGGATCACGGTCCAGCCGCCCAGCGACGCTGCCGAAACCACGCACACCGTGACGATCCAGGCCGACGACGGCCAGGACGTGACCGAGCACCAGATCGAGCTCGAGATCGTGCCCAACCGCCCCCCGGAGGCCTCGATCGCCGGACCCACGGAGACCCAGGCGGACACGCGCTGGTCCCCGAACCCGGTGACCTTCGAGGGGCAAGCCAGCGACCCGGACGGCGACGCGATCCGGCGCTGGTCGTGGAACGTCTCCGGCGTCTACCGCAGCGGAGCCGAGGTGACCCAAGCCTTCGACGAGCACGGGACCTACAAGGTCGAGCTGACCGCCCAGGATACCCAGCTGGCCGCGGACACGACCGCGAGGAACGTGACCGTCGACGACGCGTTGACCGGCGACCTCTTCGTCCATCGAGCTGAGCAAGGTCCCCACGTGCCGCGGCTCGTGCACGCCACGGTGACCTACGACGATGGCACGCCCCTCGCGGGGACGACGGTCGACGTCACGATGCGGCACGAAGGCCTCGACCGCGTCACCGAGGAACGGGAGGTCCTCACGGACGCCGACGGCAGCCTGGTCGTCGAACTGGACGGCGACGTGGGTGGGTTGTTCGTTCCGGGCGAGCACACCGTCTCGGTGACGACACAGGCGCCCAGCCTGGCGAGCGCTCCGATCCAGGATACGGAGACGCTGGCGATGGAGGACCGGTTCGCGGTCGGCCTCGGTTGATCAATCGTCGGCGGGGAGGCCTTCCTCGTCGTACTGCATGCGGTCGAGGTTGGCCTCGCGCCAGGCTTCACCGCGCTCGCGGGCCTCGTCCCAGTCGACGTTCGGGTCGAGGACGAGGTTGCCGTCCTTCTCGATGATCGCGTCGGGGTCGACGGCGAAGAACTCGCCGTCCTGCTTGACGACGACCTCGTCCTCGGTCACGGTCATCGTCTCGCCCACCTCCTCCCCGTCGGCGTCGCGCACGAAGCGGGACAAAAGCTCGGTGTCGTCGAACGTCTCGCTGGCGAGCATCTCGGCCACCGTTTCGCCCTCGCCGCTGGACAGCGAGGTGTCGGCCGACTCGGCCCGCTGTTTGAGCTGCTCGGGCGTGGACGGCATCGGTTGCGGGTCCGGCGAGGAGCTGGCGGCGCCGGCTGTGGCCGAGGCGCCCGCGCTTGCGCTGCTGGCCGTCTGGTTGCTCTTCTGGTTCATCAGGACGGCGATCACGCCGACGAGCGTGAGGGCGATGATCCCCGCCCCCAGCGCCTTCGGGTCCGACCAGCTGATCAACAGCTGCACGACGGCCTCGTTCAAGGTGGGCACCGCCTCCCGGATTACCCCCAGCCTCCCTTAAGCATGCCGGAATCCATCGGCAGCGGCCGAGCCCGCGCTCCGAGGCTGGCGCCGCCCCCACACCGAGGACGCCGGCGCGGGCCTGCCGATCACCGCGGGCCTCGACGGCCGCCGGTGGGCCGACCGAGCCGGGCGTCCCCCGGCCTCTTGTACTCCCTCCCGGTTGGGCGCCTGATGCGTCCAGCCGGGAGCGGTCGGGATGCGTGACGTGCTCGTCGTCGGCGGAGGCCCCGCCGGGTCCACCGTCGCACGCGAGCTGGCCAGCGAGGGCCACGACGTGGTTCAGGTCGAGGAGCACGACGAGATCGGCCACCCTGTCCAGTGCGGGGGCCTGTTGACGCCGCACCTGATGGACAAGCTTCCCTTCGACGTCGAGCCGATTGTCCACACCGAGCTGCGCAAAGCCCGCATCTACGCTCCCGACGGCACGCTGTTGCACCTCGAGGCCGACGAGCTCAAGTCCGTGGCCAGCGACCGCGCCGCCGTCGACCGCAAGCTGGCCACGCTGGCTCGCGAGGCCGGCGCCGAGCAGCGCCTGGGCACCAAGGTCACGGGCGCCCGCTACACCGCCGAAGGCGTCGAGGCCAGCTATCGGACCCCCGAGGACGAGGGGACGATCGAGGCGCGCGCCATCGTCGGCGCCGACGGCGCCCAAAGCCGCGTCGGGAAGTGGTTCGACCTCTTCGAGCCCAGACAGTACATCAGCCTGCACGGCGCCGAGATGACGGGCCTGGAAGGGCTCGACCCGGAGGGCGTCGAGATGTGGCTGGGCGAGGAGCGCGCGCCCGGCTTCTTCACCTACATCGTCCCCACCGGCGAGGACCGGGGCAAGGTCGAGGCCGGCGTCTGGAACGCGCCCCAGCCGGCCAAGCACTACTACGAGCGAATGTTCGACGATCCGCTGTCGGCCCCGCACCTCGACGGGGCCGAGGAGCAGTTCACGATCTCGGCCACGATCCCCTTCGGACCGGCCGAGGAGACCGTCCGCGACCGCGTGGCCTTGGTCGGGGACGCGGCGGGGCAGGCCAAACCGACGACCGGGGGCGGGATCTACACGGGCATCTGCTGCGCCGAGATGCTCGCCGACGAGCTTGGGGAGGCGCTGGCGGAGGACGATCTATCCGAGGAGCGGTTGGAGGCCTACCACCAGGCGTGGTCGTCCTCGATCGGGCGCGAGCTGCGCATCATGATGACGCTCCGGCACGCCTTCCTGCAGCTCGACGACGAGGACCTGGACGACATCTGGGACCGGTTGACCCAGCCCGAGGTCACCCGCATCCTCAACGAGCACGGGGACATCGACTACGTCAGCAAGCTCGCGTTCCGCTTGATCAAGGCCGAACCCGGCCTGATCCGGTACGCACCCGCCGTCCTGAAGGGCTTCGCGAGCAACCTCACGCTGGATCACGTGCCCACGGAGTAGGCCTACTCCTCGTCGGGCGAGGAGCGCTGGCTGGCCTGGGAACCGGCGATCGGCTGGGCCGACTCGCCGGCGCTGGGCGGGCCGCGCCTGCGGCGGCGTCGGATCGTCAACCCGATCACGACCGCCGGGAGGACGATCAACAACAGCGCCAGCGCGACGAGCACGGGCCAGAACACGTCCCACACGAAGGGGTGGTTCACGACGACGTCGGCGTTCTGGACCGTGGCGGCTTCGCCGGAGCCATCCTCCCCGTTCGAGGCGAACACGTAGGCCTGCCGTCCGTCCTGGGTGGTCTCCTCGACGTCGTAGCCGGCCGGCGGCTCGAAGTCCAGGTCCAGGCCCTCGGGGAGCACGACCGTGATCGCCGAGTCGCTCCCGTAGGGGGTGTCGATGTTCGGCAGATCGAAGGACCCCATCGACAGCGTCGTGACCGTGAAGCCCTGGGCGCCGGCGGGTTGCTCGGGTGGGAACGGCACCTGGGCGCTGGTGTTCAACCGGAGCGTGATCGGCTCGCCGGTGCCGGCCGGTTCGCCCACGGCCTGGCTGGAGAGGTCCCCCGCGGGGAACCCGCCGGAGACCTGCACGGACTCGCCGGTGATCTCCTCCATGGTCTGCTTCATCTGTCGGCGGGCCTGCTCCTCGAGCGAGAGCAGCTGCCGGGTCTCGAGGAGGTCGTTCTCGAGCGCGATCCGGATGGCGTCGGCCGAGAGGTAGGGCAGGTGCACGCGGTCGATCTCGCGCGGGTTCTCGATGGCGGCGAAGCGGCCGTCGACCGTGACGGCGACCGTGGCGTCGGCGGGGGCGGCGTCACCGAACACGTCACCGTAGCGAACGTTCACGTCCGCGATGTCGAGCCTGACGCCGACCTCGGCGTCCGTCGCGTTGGGGACCTCGACGCTGGGGTCACCCAGGCGAACCTCGTCCTCGATCGCGACCGGCTCCGAGCTGCGCCAGTTCGTCTCCGTCCACGTGACCTGGCTGCCATCGCCGGCCGTCGTGCCCGCGTTCGCGGAGATGACGCTCGCCGGCGACGGGGCGGAGAGGGTCAAGGTCAGGTTCGTGCCGGGTCGGACCTCCTGGTCGATGGCTTGGTCGACCTGGGCGCCCATGCGGAACAGAGCCTCGGCTTGGTCGGCGTCGACGTCGGTCCCGTCCAGCAGGCCCAGCGCGACCGAGCCCTCGGCCGCGATCGGGATGGCGGGCTGGTAGGGGCTCCCTTCGACGGGCTCGGCCAGCGCGCTCTCGTCGACGGTCGCGTTGCTCGAGGGCGAGGCATCCCCCCTCGCCAGGTTGGCCAGCGCCGCGTCGATCCGCTCCTCGACGGCCGACTCGATCGCTTCGACCAGGTCGTCCCGGGCATCGGGGTTCTGTTGGTAGGTCTCGCGCAGGTCGTCGGCCGTGCACACGGAGCCGCCGCACTCGAACTCCAGCGCCCGGTTGTCGGTCTGGAACTCGTGGAGATCGGTCGTCCCATCGAGGCTCAGCTCTCGCAGATCCTCGTCCAAGGACACCTCGTGCTCGGTCTCCAGCCATCGCGGTGCCTCGGGGGTGGGGTCCTCGGATTGCGCGGCGGCCGTCCCCGCGACCGCGAGGAGAGCCACCAGCGAAAACGCAATCAGGGGGACGAACTTGGTTCGCATCGATATGACCACGGCGGCCCCTCCCTTTGGCGTTTGTGTAAGCGTCCCGGCGGCCAGCGCCGGGGACGCGCTCCAGCGCCTGGGGGGCGAGGGTCTGCGAGACGATCGCTACCGCGTCCATCGGGAGGACGAGCGGGTGCTGATCCCGGTCGAGCGGCCGGCTCGCGCGGCCGAGCTGCTCGAGGGCGCCCGGCTCGTCGAGACCGAGCTCGAGCACGATCCCCGCCGCCCGCCGATCGAGATCGTGCGGGAACGGCTCGACCCGGTGCTCGACGCCGAACAGCAGGCCGCGGTGCCGACGGGCTGGACCGAGCTGGGCGACGTGCTCGTGCTTCGCCTCCCCGACGACCTGCACCCGGAAGCCGAGACGGTGGCCCGGGCGTACGCGGACGTGCTCGACGTGAGCTCGGTCGTGCATCTCGAGGGCTCGAGCGGCGAGTTCCGCGAGCCCGAGACCCGGCTGTTGTGCGGGGACGAGGACACCGAGACCGTGCACCGCGAGCACGGGATCGTTTACCGCCTGGACCCGCGGGAGGTCATGTTCAGCCCCGGCAACAAGACCGAGCGCCACCGGTTGCGGGACGAGGTGGCTCCGGGCGAGACCGTCGTGGACCTGTTCGCCGGCATCGGCTACTTCGCGCTGCCCTTGGCCTCCGCTGGGGCGCGCGTGATCGCCTGCGAGGCCAACCCCACGGCGGTCGAGTTCCTCCGCGAGAACCGCGCGCTGAACGAGCTGGGCGAGGCGATCGCGATCCGGGAGGGCGACTGCCGCGAGGGGGCGCCCAGCGGGGTGGCCGATCGCGTGCACATGGGCTACCTCCCAGGCACGGACGCCTTCCTCGAGACCGCCCTCGACGCCCTCAAGCCGGAGGGCGGGTGCATCCACTACCACGACGAAGCCCCCCAACCCGACCCGATCGAGCACGGCAGGGACCTCATCAACGGCCACGAGGCGTTGGCGGACGTGGACGTCGAGATCCAAGGCGCCCGCGTCGTGAAGACGATGGGACCCGGGCACGCCCACGTGGGACTCGATCTCGAGGTGTCGCCGTGAGCACCGCCCAGCCGGAACGCTCATCCGGTGCCAGCGCACACGGGGCCACCGTGCCTACGGGCGAGGTGAGACGGTGACCGACGCCTTGACGCCGCTGGAGTCGCGGGTGCTGGTCGTCCACGAGGACGACGACGATCCCGCGAAGTGCACGGCGCGCAAGCTCGAGCGCTTCCACATGGCCGAGCTCGTCGACGAGCGCGAGGTCCCCCGCGGCGCGGTCTTGTTGCATCCCTTCGCCGACCAGGCGCTATCGCCGGCCGACCGCGAGCACCTGGCCACCAGCGGCCTCGCCGCGCTCGATTGCTCGTGGAAGCGCGCTCGTGAAGCCTTCGAGCAGCTCGGCGACCGGGCCGAACCGCGGGCCCTGCCCTACCTCGTGGCGGCCAACCCCGTGAACTACGGCAAAGCCTTCCAGCTGAGCACGGTCGAGGCCGTGGCCTCGGCGTTGACGATCCTCGGGCGCCGCCAGGACGCCGAGACCGCCATGAGCAAGTTCGGCTGGCACGAGAGCTTCTGGGCGATGAACGAGCAACCGCTGGCGGCCTACGCCGAGTGCGCGGATAGTACCGAGGTCGTCGAAGCCCAGCAGGCCTTCCTGCCGGAGGACTGATCACGGACGCGGCCGTCGTTCGTCCGGCTCGGGGGGGCGGCCGTCGGTGTCCGGATGGGGCGGTTCGTCGTCGCCGTCGTCGCCGAGAAGGTTGCCGATCGTGACCGGCGCGTAGGTCATCATGAACGCGACCGCCAGCAGCCCGACGGCCAGCAGACCGACGAAGAGGCCGGCGAAGACGCCGGCGCCGCCGTCGCGCATCAGGATGACGGCGAGCACGAACAGCCCACCGGCTGGGGCGAGCGCGGCGAGCCCGACAGCGGTGCGGACGATCTCGCGCGAGGAACGCGGCACGCCCGAACGGAGGGGGACGAGGGTTAAGAGACCCACGGGTGGTCGGGCGTGGCTGGGGGAGGGAAACGTTGGGCCAGGGGGACCTCGTTGCGGTGGGTACCTATGAGGCAAGACGGCCCCCTGGCACGCGGTCGTCGACCGCGGGACGTGTTACGGATGGCAGCTTATAATCCCTTTCCGAGCGGCTTCTACGTTGCGGAGTGAACTCAGGCCGCAACCCATCGTCTCCTACTTTGCGGAGTGAACCCTCTTGAGGGAGGAGGTGGTTGGCGTCCACAGTGACCGAGACACCGGCCGTTGCCGACGAAGAGGGACCGATCCTCGACGCCCGCACGATCCTCGAGGACTTCGGCCTGACGAAGTACGAGATCGACGCCTACCTCGCCCTGCTGCCGCTCGGCATCGCTGAAGCCAAGGACATCTGCGAACGCTCCGGCGTGCCGACGAGCAAGATCTACGACGCGATGAGCCGCCTGGAGTCGATGGGTCTGGTGGACGTCCAGCAGTCCCGCCCGAAGAAGTACATGGCGCGGGACGTCTCGACGGCGATCCAGCGCCTGCAGCGGAAGAAGGAGCAGGAGTTCCAGACCATCAAGGAGAAGCTGCCGGTCCTGGAGACCCAGCTCGCCGAGCGCGCCCGCACGCCGCCCAGCGAGTCGCCGTTCTGGAGCGTCTCGATGGGATGGGACGAGTTCGTCGACAAGCACCTGACGAAGGCGATGGAGGCCGAGGAGAGCTACTTCGCGGTCGTCAACCACGCCGCCGTCCAGCAGTCCGCCAGCCCGGAGGCCGTCGAACGCGCCAGCGAGACGGTCGAGGCGATCAAGGAGAACGTCCGCCGCCAGCACGTCGACTTCCGGATGCTCGTCGTCCACGAGGAGGGCGCCTTCGAGACCGCCGAGGAGTGGGCGATCGGGCTGATCGGCGAAGGCGGCGCGCCGACCATGCGGTTCACGACCCAGCAGACCCGCGGCTTCCACGTGCTCGACCGGGAGGGCGTGATCCTGCTGATCGAGAACCCCGCTCGACCGGGTCAGACCTTGGGCTCGGTGTTCGTGACCGACAAGGAGCTGGCCGAGGAGATCCACGAGGACTTCGAGCAGCTGTGGCGGGAAGGCCGCAAGCCGAAGATCGAAGCCGAAGCCTGAGCCGCGAGGACCGTCCCGGCTCGAGGCCCGGCGGCCAGCCCTCGACAGCTCACCGCCCCATCCAGACACAGCCGAGGCTGGATCGGATCGTGGAGGATACGCCGGGGAGATCGCGGGGCGCCTCAGCCCTCGAAGGCGTCGTCGTGGCGACCGCGCTTGATCTCGTCCTGGACGCGCGTGGCGTCTTTGCCGTTGATCTCGATGCCGAGCGAGCTCGCCGTGCCGAGCACCTCGAGCGTGCGCGTCTTCTGGTTCTTGCCGAGCAGGTCGACCCTCTTGCGCTCGGAGACCTGGATCGCCTGATCCAGGTCGAGGCTGCCGACCTTGTCGCGGTTGGGTTCGCCCGAGCCCTTCTCCTCGCCGAGCTCCTCGAGCAGGAGCGCGGAGGTGGGCGGGGTGCCGACCTCGACCTCGAAGCCGCCCTCGTCGTCGACGTTGACGGTTACGGGGACCTGCATCCCCTCGAAGGCTTCGGTCTTCTCGTTGATGTCCTCGACGACGTCCATCACGTTGACGCCGGTCGGTCCAAGCGCGGGTCCCAAGGGCGGGCCAGCGGAGGCCTCGCCGCCGTCGACGAGCACGTCGATCTCTTCAGCCATGGGAAATCACCTGCCGCGACCACGCCCAAGCGGGCCGTGCTACGAGGCCGACCTCGGCCCCGGTGGATGCGGCGATCCCAGCGAAAACGCTCGGGTACTTAAGCACTGCGTCGGTGGGCGGGAGACCGCCACCCGACGGCGGCGTCAGGAGGCGACGTTGCGCAGCGCCTCGCGGACGTCGGCCGGTTGAGGCTCCTCCCCAGCGCCGAAGACCATCGTCGCGCCGAGCACGACGACGATCCCGGCACCGGCCGAGCCGGCGGCGAGGATGACGACGCCGCACACGAGCGCCAGCGCCGAGCCGGTCGGGACCCGGCCGCGCATGACGCTGGCAGCCGCGACGACGGCGCCGATGCCGGCGACGAGCGCCAGCCGGGTGACCCAGACCACCTCGCCGGCCTCGGCCATGGCCATGACCGGGCCCCAGGCACCCCACAGCCCGCCGAGGACGGCGAGGAGGATGCCCACGGCGGCGACCACGACCTTGTAGTTCCTGGCCATGCTTCGATGTGACGTGTGACCGGCGGCACTTAAGCTTCCTGCCCCGAACGTCGAAATGGCTCGCCGGTCCGTTGCCAGGGTTCGGCGTTGGTTGCAGGTGCAAGCGGCGCCGGGGATGCGTTCCGCGAGCGCCGTGATCGGCCGATCGCGATGGAGACGTGGACGTCCAGCTGCGGGGAGGACGGCCACGATCGTCGGAGGAGAGCACGTGAGACGGCGATGACGCTCACGCGAGGTTCGCGATGGTGAGCGTTTCGCGGTTGCCAGCATCGAGCCTGCACGGTAGCCCCCAGGCTAACGATGCTGGCAGTTCGCACGACCTCAGTGGTATCCGCGGTCGGTCGTGCTCCCGCGTGAGACGGCAACGACGCTCACGCGAGGTTCGCGATGACCCGCCGTCTCACGCGGCCCCGACGTCCTCGGCTTCCTCGTCCTTCTTGAGGACGCGGACGTGATCTCCTCGGACGGTGACCGGGATCGGAACCATCGCCTCGAAGAGCTCGACGGTGATCTCCTCGTCCTTCTCGTCGATGCGTTGCACGCGGGCGCGCTCGCCCTTGAACGGGCCCTCGGAGAGCTCGACGATGTCGCCTTCCTCGATCCCTTCGACGGCCGGTTTCGGGGTGAGGAAGTGCTCGATGTCGGCGATGTCCGTCTTGCTGTCGAGCAGGGTCTTGGCGTGGCGGATGGTCTGCGTGATCTGCTCGAGCGGGCGACGTTCGGCCGCCTCGACGAAGAGGTAGCCGCGCAGCTCGTTGGGAGCCAGCGCGGCGAGGATCGGAGCGCCCTCGCGCTCGGCCTTCGACTCCACCATCTTGGCGACGTTCTCCTCTTGGTTGATGGTGGTCTTGATCACGAAGACCTGACCGGACAGATCCTCGGGATCGGTCTCCTCGGCTTCGGGTTGCTCGCTGTCGGCTTCGTCCGCCATCTCAGCTCACCGGCTGGACGCCGGGGATGTACCGCATGAGGTAGAACACGAAGAAACCGACCATGCCGATCACGAAGAGGCCGATCGCCGTGATCTTCGTCATCCGGTTGAACTCCTCCTTCGAGGGCTTGCGGGCCATCCGGAGGACGCGCCCGTACTTGCCCTTGCCGATGCGCGAGGCCCGGGACTCGATCTCACCCTGGATCTCCCAGGCTTTGTCCACGAACTCCGGGTCGTCTTCGTGGCCCGGGCGCTGACGCTTGGCCATTGCTATCATCGATGGCACAGAGAACACCCCTTTAAGCCCTTTGCGTCCCGGCCCTCGACCGCAGGGTCCGGTCGACTCGGCCCCCGGCGAGGTGACAGGCCAGGCGAGGGCCTTGGGGCAACTCGCCGCCCGGTCCAGACCCAGGTGGACGACGACAGCGGCAGGTTCCCGGTCAGCGTCGACGGGACCTGATGCCTACAGGACGAAGTCGGGATCGTCGCCGGTCTCGGTGGCCTTCTGCTTGGCCTTGTGCTTGGCCTTCTTGTCGGGGCCGAGGATCTGGCTGGACTCGACGCCGGTGACGACGACCATCGTCCGGATCTCGCCCTCGAGGTCCTCGTCGACGCCGCAGCCCCAGATGATGCGGGAGTCGGGCTGCACGTTGTCGAACACCTCGTGGGCGACGGACTCGGCCTCCTTGATCGTCATCTGCGGGCCACCGACGACGTTGATCAAGGCGCCGGTGGCTTGGGAGACGTCGACGTCGATCAGGGGCGAGTGCAGCGCCTCCTCGATCGCCTCCCGGGTGCGTCCCTCGCCCTCGGCCTCTCCGAGCCCGATCATGGCGACGCCACCCTTCTTCATCACCGTCTGCAAGTCCGCGAAGTCGAGGTTCACCAGGCCGGGCGTGGTCACCATCTCGGTGATGCCCTTGATCGAGCGGAGCAGGACCTCGTCGGCGACGCGGAACGCGGAGTTCAACGGGAGCTGGGGCGCGATGTCCAACAGCTTGTCGTTGGGGATGACGACCGTCGTGTGCGCCGCATCGCGCAGCCGCGCCAGGCCAGCTTCGGCGTTCTTCATGCGGACGTCGCCCTCGACGGTGAAGGGCAAGGTGACGACGGCGATGGCGAGCGCGCCGGCCTCGCGGGCGTAGCGGGCGACGACGGGCGCCGAGCCCGTGCCGGTGCCGCCGCCGAGGCCGCACGTGACGAACACGAGGTCCTCGCCCTCGACAATCTGTCGCAGCTCGGGCTCGGACTCCTTGGCCGCCTTCTCGCCGACCTGGGGGAGCGACCCGCTGCCCAGGCCCTTGGTGAGGTTCTCGCCGACGAGCACCTTGTTGTCGATCTCGGAGTTGAGCAGGTGCTGGGCGTCGGTGTTGATCGCGTAGAAGTCCGCGCCGGCGATGTCGGCCTTCTGCAGGCGGTCGACGGTGTTCGTGCCGGCACCCCCGCAGCCGAGCACGGTGACGTCGGTGTTCAGCCCATCGAGCAGCTCCTCCAGCTCCTCGTCGGACGTGCCGACGTCTTCCTCACCGGTCGGGACCTCGGGTGTCCCGTCGTCGGTGGATGATCCCTGCTGTTCGGCCACGCGGTTGACGGCGTCTTCGACGATGGACTCCAACGTTGTCCCTCCAAGGCCTGGCTCGCGCGGAGCCAGAAAGGTGGGTGCATCCCAGCGTGAATCGATGCATCGTGCAGCCTGTTAAACGTGCCGGATTCCTTCGGCGAGAGAGGAGAAGAAGGAGGAAAGGGGCCAAGGCCCCTTGAGAGAACGCCCTCGGCGCTCAGGGCGCCCAGATCTTGCCCTCGATGCAGTGCTCGCTGCCGCAGTAGAAGACCTGGATGCAGCCCCACGTCGAGCCGCTGTCGTCCTTCAGCAGCAGGCAGACGGCCTCGTGGACCTCGTCGAGCACCTGATCGTAGACGCCTAGCGCCTCGTCGCGGACCTGTTCGTAGGTCTGCCAGGCGTCCTCGACGGGATCGTTCGAAGCCGCGGCGGCGGGGACGAAGGTCATCCCGAGCAGCGCGAGAGCCAGTACCGCTCCAACCACCCTGTTCCGTGCGAACATGCACCGGCGATAGGCGGGATGGCGAGGATGAGGTTTGCGGTCTCCACCGGGGACCACGCAGCGCGCCTCGTGCCCGACTCGCACGGGGCGTGGCCTGAACGTTTAACCTGGGCGCACCGCTGGACGGCGTGATGGCCTCCGCCCTCGTCCTCCTGTCCGGCGGGCTCGACAGCACCGTGACGGCCGCGATGGCCCGTGCCGACGGGTACGACATCGACGCCCTGACCATCCGCTACGGCCAACGACACGAGCGCGAGCTGCGTGCCGCGCGCGAGGTGGCCCAGGCGCTGGACGTGGACGAGCACGTGGAGCTGGACGTGGACCTGTCGGCCTGGGGCGGCTCGGCGCTCACCGACGAGGCCGAGGACGTGCCCGTGGACCGGGAGGAGGACGAGATGAGCGAGGAGATCCCGGTCACCTACGTGCCGGCGCGCAACCTCGTGTTCCTGTCCTTGGCGACGAGCTTCGCCGAGACGCGCGAGGCCGAGACGATCTACATCGGCGCCAACGCCGTCGACTTCTCCGGGTACCCCGATTGCCGGCCGGCCTTCCTCGACGCGTTCGAGACGGCCGCCCGCGAGGGCACCAAGCGCGGCGTCGAGGGCCAGCCGGTGTCGATCCAGGCCCCGCTGGTCGACCTCACGAAGGCCGAGATCGTCGAGCTCGGGAACGAGTTGCAGGCCCCGCTGGAGCTGACGTGGACCTGCTACCAGGGCGGCCAGCAAGCTTGCGGACGCTGCGACGCCTGCAAGCTGCGGTTGCAGGGCTTCGCCGAGGCCGGCGTCGAGGACCCGGTGGCCTACGCCGAGTAGCCGAACATGTTCGAGCCCCCGAGGGCTGTTCTTCCTCGCGGCCTCAACAGGATGCATGGCCTCGCCCGCGAAGGAGCTGTCGTTCGACCCCGACAAGGTGTGCGTCGTCTGCGGGAAGCCGATCGAAGACCAGGGCATGGGCTTCTACGAGCACGTCGAGAACGACCCCTCCTGCCGGTTCCGGTGGGAGCAGTGGATGGTCGAGGTCGCCAAGGACTACGGCGGGGACTGAGGGCCCCTGACGGGAGCACGGCCCGACCGGTTTTGTAGGGGGCCCGACTAGCCCCGGACGTGACGGCGCCGCTCGTCTCGGCCCGCGGCCTCGAGCGCACCTACAGCACCGAGGCTGGCGAGGTGCACGCGCTGCGCGGGGTCGACGTCGACATCGACGCCGGCCAGGTCGTCGCGATCCTCGGTCCCTCCGGCTGCGGGAAGACGACGCTGCTCAACTGTCTGAGCGGGATCGACGTCCCGACGGCGGGGCGGGTCCGCTTCGACGACCGGCAGCTCGACGAGCTGGCCGACGACGCTCGCACCGACATCCGGTCGCAACGCATGGGGTTCGTCTTCCAGGCGTTCAACCTCGTCCAGGTGCTGACCGCCGTCGAGAACGTCGAGATGCCGCTGTTGTTGGACGGCCACGAGCCCGATCCCACCCGTGAGACGGCCCAGGCAGCCCTCGACCGCGTCGGGCTGGGCGACCGGACCGAGCACCTGCCCAACCAGCTGTCCGGCGGCGAGCAGCAGCGCGTCGCGTTGGCGCGCTCGCTGGTCAACGAACCGGAGATCGTCTGGGCCGACGAGCCCACCGGCGACCTCGACCGCGACACCGGGCTCCGCGTGCTGGACCTGATGGCCGAGCTCAACGAGGAGCTGGGCCAGACCTACGTGATCGTGACGCACGACGACAAGGTGCTGGACTACGCCGATCGCGTCCTGCACATGGAGTCGGGCAAGCTCGTCCGAGAGGAGGCCACCCCCGGGTGATCGGCGGCCAGCTGTGGCGGATCGCCAAACGCAACGCCAAGCGCCACAAGGCCCAAGCGATCGCCGCCGCGGCCGCCGTCGCCGTCGGCACGATGGTGCTCTCGGCCTCCCTGCTGGCCGGGCAAGCCGCCGAGGGCGGCATCCGGCAGGTCGCCTTCGACGTGCTCGGGCAGACCGACGAGACCGTGCAAAGCGAGGGCGACTTTTTCGTGCCGGAGGAGGCCGCCGAGGCCTTCACCCGGTCGGTGAACGACCGTCGCCCGGACCTGCAGGTCTCACCCGCCGTCACCCATGCGACGGTCGCCCGCTCGAGCCAGGGCTTGACCGAACCGGGAGCGTTGACGATCGGGTACCCAGCGGAGGAGGAGGGCTTTGGCGGGTTCGAGGCCGTCGAGGGCGCCGACGACCTGACCGAGGGCGTGCTCGTCAACGAGCGCCTGGCCGACCGGCTGGACCTGTCCGCCGGCGACGAGCTCGAGCTTCGCTATGCTCCGCCCCTGGACCCGGTCGTGCCCGAGGTGACGCGCTTCGAGGGCAACCTGACCGGCGCCGGCTCGGCCCCCAGCGGCCCCCTCGATCCGCCGCTCCCGGAGGAGAGCTCCGGGCCCGTCAGCGAGACGTTCACCTTCGAGGTCGACGAGGCCGACGAGCGCGTCGTCGGCGTCCTGGGCTGGGGCTCACCCGAGAACAGCACCGACCTCGACCTGGCCCTGCAAGCCCCGGACGGGACGACGGTCGAGAACACGAACGGGACCTCGGGCTCGCCGGACGCGCCGGCGTTCGTGAACGCGACCGCCCAGGCCGGCAACTGGACGGCCGAGGTGCGCGCCGAAGCCGCCGCCGAGCAGCCCTTCCAGCTGTTCGTGATCGTGCTCCGCCCGGCCTTCTCGCTCGAGGAGCTGCGCGAAGGCCGGCGCGCGCTCGCCGACCTGGGGCCCCTGCAGGAACGGTTGGCCGAGCAGCGAGCCACCGAGCGCGAGACCGTCGACGTGGCCGGCGTCGTGTCCGGCGAGGGCAAGGGCGGGTTCACCGGCGAACCGGCCGTGTTCTTCGAGATGCAGCGCCTGCAGACGCTGTTGGACCGCGAGGACGAAGTGAACCTCGTCCGCGTCTCCAACCCCGGCGGCGTGCGCGAGGGCTTGGAAGCCACCGACGACGTGATGCCGGACCTCGAGGCGGCCTTGAACGACACGAAGGCCGACGTCGATCAGCCCAGCGTGCAGGCGCTCAGCGTCGAGCCCAGCAAGCAGGCCGTCGTCGAGCGGGCCGAGGAGGCCGGCAGCCAGTTCACGCGGTTCCTGACGACGCTGTCCTCGTTCACGATCGTGGCCGGCGTCCTGCTCGTCGTCAACCTGTTCACGATGCTGGGCGAGGAGCGCCGCGTCGAGATGAGCGTGATGCGGGCCCTGGGCACCAAACGCCGCCAGCTGACCGCCACGATCGGGCTCGAAGGCCTCCTGTACGCGATCCCCGGCGTCCCGGTCGGCGCCTTGGCCGGGTTGGGGTTGGCCTACGTGCTCGTCGGCGCCGTGAACGACTTTGTGATCGGGCCCGACAGCCTGCCGATCCCGTTCGTCGTCGACTGGGGCACGATCCTCGTCGCCGCCGCGGCCGGGTTGGCGATCACGATGGTCGCCGTCCTGTTGACCGGCGTGCGCCTGTCACGGGTGAACATCGCCAGCGGCCTCAAGGATCGCCGCGACCCCGTCTCCCGCGACCCGAAACTGGCCGTGCGCGCGACCGCGATCGTCGGCACGCTGGCGGGGCTGGCCTACCTCCCGACCGGGTTCTACACGTTGCTCGTGCTGGGCCCCGCGGCGGTGATCGGGGCCGTCGGCTGGGGCCTGACCCGCCGCTACGGGAAGCGCATCGCCCGCTTCACCGCCAGCGCGCCCGTGGTCGCCTACGGCCTGTGGACCGTGCTGGCCTTCCAGGACGTCTCCGCCGCCGAGACCTCCTACATCGTGCCGATCCGCGGCGTCATGCTCGTCATCGCGGCCGTCGTCGCCGTGCTCAACGCCCCCGGGCTGCCCAAGCTGTTCAAGGGCCTGGCCCGGCGCGCCGGCCGCCTGGCGCCGGCCAGCATGGTCGCCCTCTCCTACCCGACGCGCAAGCAGCTTCGCACCGGGCTGACCGCCTCGATGTTCGCGCTGGTCATCCTGGTGTTGATCTTCTTCTCCACGTTCTTCACCGTCTTCGAGGTCGAACCGGAACGCGAGGCTGGCGGCTACGACGTCCACGCCGAGACGCGGCTCCCGGTCGACGACCTGGAAGCCTGGGCGGACGAGAACCTCGACGAGCAACCCAGCTCCCTGGATCGCGTCGCCTCCAGCGAGGAGCTGCCACGGGCCCGCATCGTCGGCGGCGACATCGTCGAGATCGACGGGCGGCCACCGGAGTACAACGGGCCCCCGATCGACGTGTTCTACGGCGTCACGCCCGGCTTCGCCGAGGAGAACGGCTACGAGCTGGCCGGCCGCTCGGGCACCTTCGACAGCGACCGGGAGGCCTACCAGGCGATCCGCGAGGACCGCTCGAACGCGATCGTGTCCCGGGTCTACGACGCCGACGAGGCCGGCCGGCTGGGCCGCATCGACGGCGGCGAGGAGCTCACCGTCGACCTTGGCGGGCGCTCGGCCAACTTCACGGTGCTGGGTGCCCAACGCCAGCAGTACCTGGGCGGGATCTTCGTCCACGAGGACACGGTACGCGAGCTGTTCCCCACGCACGGCACCTCGATCCTCGTGAGGGTGGACGAGGGCGAGGACCCCCGACAGGTCGCCCGCCAGCTGGAGACCGACTTCCAGGACCTGGGCCTCAACGCCGAGGACATCCGCGAGCAGGCCGTCCAGACCCAGCAGCAGAACGCTCGCTTCTACACCGTGTTGCAGGTGTTCCTGGGCATCGGGCTCGTGATCGGCGTCGCCAGCCTGGGCATCGTGACCGCCAAAGCCGCCCTCGAACGCGAGCAGGAGCTGGGCATCATGCGCGCGATGGGCATCCCCAGCGAGCACGTGACGGCCAGTCTCGTCGGCGAAGCCCTGCTCACCGCGTTGTTGGGCATCATCCCAGGCCTGGCCGTCGGCGTCGCGGCCGCCTACGCCGCCTTCCTGGCGTTCTTCGCGGACGCCGGCGCGACGTTCTCGGTCCCCTGGACGTCGATCGCGATCCTCGTCTCGATCAGCCTCGTGGCGACGGTGGCGAGCACGATCCCGCCCGCCCGCAAAGCCGCGGAGAAGAACACCGCGAAAGCCGTCCGGGTGCGGCGGTGAGGGGACTCGACGCGACCAGCCCCCGGGGAACGCGAGAGGGTCCAACCTCCCGCCAGCCTGTGAGGCGTTGAAACAGCACCCGCGCGCCGTGCTGTACCGACAGCCGTCGATCCCACCCGTCGCGGACCGGTCCGACGAGGCGGCCTAACCCGTCTCGAGCCACGGGTCGAAGCACACGTCGGCGCTGCTCGTCGCGATCGCCTGGCCGTCGCCGTCGGCGACCGCACCCGTGCAGGCGTCCGCCACGCCTCCGCTGGGGCCCGAGTCGTGACCCCACCCGTTGTCTTGGGCGGGCACCGGCTCGGCGACGTCGGTGACGGCGAGCCCCGCCTCGGCGTTGTTTTCGATCACGTTGCGGTGCAGGCCGTCGGTCGGGCTCGCCTCGATCGCGACGCCGACGCGGTTGCTCGCCAGCTCGTTGGCCTCGATCGTGGCGCCGGTGCTGGCCTGTCCCACGTCGATGCCGGCGTCGTTGCCGAGGATCGTGTTCGCTTCGACGAGCGAGCCGGTGCCGGCGAGGCGGAGACCGTGGCCGGTGTTGTCCTCGATCGTGTTGGCCTTCACGACGGTGTTCGCGGAGAACGAGACGGTGACCCCGTCGCCGCTCGTCGAGCGGACCGTGTTGGATCGGATGGTGTTGTCGTCGCTGGCGACCCACAGCCCGATGCCGTTGATCGTCCGCGTGATCGTGTTGTCCGCGATCGTGGTCTGGTCGGTGTCGAACAGGCGGATGGCGTCGGGGAGACCGCTGCGGTCGATCTCGTTGCCGCGGATGGCGCCCTCGTCGGAGCGCGTGAGCGCGATGCCGGTGTCGCCGTTGCTCTGGATGGTGTTGTCGTCGACGGCGGGGGTGTCGGCGTCGACGAACGCGATGCCGTCGCCGTTGTCGGCGATGTCGTTGGCCTCGACGGCGGCGTTGGCGGTGCCGGTGACGTGGACCGCGCCCTCGTCGTTGGCGACGATCGTGTTCCCCGTCGTGGATACGGTGAGCCCGCCGTCGACGCGGACGCCGAGGTCGCCGTTGCCCGCCAGCCGGTTGGCTTGCACGTCGACATCCTCGGAGCCGACGACGCGGACGCCGTTGCGGGCGTGGCCGGCGACGTCGTTGGCGACGATGCGCACGTGCTCGGCGTTGCGGATCTCGACCCCGCTCGCGAAGTTCCCCTCGGAAGCGACCACGTTGTCCCGCACGACGACGTGGGCGCTGGTGTCCTGGATCGAGATCGCCACGTCCCGGTTGGGCGTGTCCGTGGGCCAGGCCTGCGGGTCCGAGCTGATGCACCACTCCTCGATCACGTAGGGGTTGACGGCGGTGCCGCTGCCGGCGACGACCCCGCTCCCGGGGCGGTAGGTGGGAGCGGTGAGAGGGCCGACCTCGGGCCCGAGCACGAACCCCTGCTCGCCGACGTCCTCGGTGATCGCGATCGGCGGATGCTCGGGGCAGTTGGTGTTGGCCAACGCCTCCTCGTGGCCGGCCTCGGCTCCGTCGAGACCGAGCCCGGCGATGGCGACCGCGGCGAATGCAAGGCACAGCCCGAGCAAGCGACGACGCAGCATGGGCCCTCGGGATCGAAGCCGCCTATCCGGCGATAAGGTGCCTGTTCACCCACGGGGTGGGGAACCCAGGCGGCCGGGCTTCAACAACGTCACCAACCTGCTTATCCTCCTCCGTGCTGGTCGTCGGTTCGAGCACCATGAGCCTCGACGCGACGCACCTGGCGATCGCTTTCGCGCTGCTGGCTGCGCCCGCCGTCCTGGGCGTGGCCTCCTACACCGACACGATGGAGGACGAGACCCCTTCACCCGCGGCCATGGCGGCCGCCGAGGGTGAGACGATCGAGACCTTCGAAGGCGACGTCCCCGAGGACGTGACCGCCGGGACCCTGGACCTGCGGATCGACCGTGGGACCGTGAAGGTCGTCGGCTGGTCGCAGGACAAGTACAAGATCGACGTGCTGGAGGCCAGCGAGGAGACGACCGTCGACGACGGCGAGACCGAGGCCACGTTCGAGGAGACGACCGAGGAGGACGCGATCTCCTTGTCCCTCGTCGTCGACCACACCTCGACCACGAACGTCGACGTCGAGTCCGAGCACGCCAACGCCGGCGATCAGGCCGACCGCGCGATCGTCGCCCACGTGCCCCAGCGGCTCACCTACGAGAGCATCCACGCCTGCGAAGGTGAGGGTCACACGACCGACATCAGCCTCGTCACCCTCTCCCCCGACGGGGACTGCGTCGACACCTCGCAGCCCACGATCGGGACGATCCGCGCCGACCTCGACGGCCACGACGACGATGGGCTCGACGTCTCGTGGGGCCTGTCCTCGCTGGAGGGCGAATCGGCCCGGATGCTCGCCGACGACGGGCTCGTCCAGCTCGAGGAGCTCGACTTCGCGAGGCTCGGTGTTGCCACCGACAACGGCAAGGTGAACGGCACCGCGGTGACCGCCAGCCAGCTGACGGTCGAGACGGACAACGGCGCGATCGACCTCGAGGCCGACGCCGACGAGGCCGCGCTCGCGACCGACAACGGCGACATCGGCCTGGTCGGCGACGTGCCCGTGCTCGACGCCACGAGCGACAACGGCCACGTGAGCGTGGCCTCGTCCAGGCTCTCCGAGGGCTCCATCGAGACCGACAACGGCGGGATCGACATGAAGACCGAGCCGATCCGCTCCGGCGAGCTGTCGCTGGTCTCGGACAACGGCGCGATCGAGGTCTTCTTGGCCCACGGCGACGACATCGGCTACGAGGTCACCGGTGCCTCCGACAACGGCCCGGTCGAGGTCGAGCTCGTGGACGAGGAAAGCGACGACGAGACCGAGGCCGGGGACGAACGCGGTCCCGACCACAGCGAGTCGGCGCGCACCGCCGGCTACGAGGACAGGTCGATCCAGCAATCGATCGACGCCGAGACCGACAACGGCCCGATCGAGATCCGCGAACAGGGCGCCCAGTCCGACAGCGGCTCCTCCGCGAGCGGGTCCGCCGGCTTCGCCGGCTTGCGCTGAGGCGCGCACGGCGGCGGGCGGCTAAGTCCGCCCGACCTCCCCTTCCTCTCTTCTCCGTCTCGACAGCGGTGCCGCAACCCTCATGCCCTATCGAGCCATCGTCCCGGCGATGGCCGACACGCCGCTGTCCAACACGATCCAGGTGGGGCGCATCCGCGAGGCCGCGCCCTTCGAGGAGGCGCGCACGCCGGGCATGGTGAAGCTCGAGATCGACCTCGGCGACGAGCCGGTGCGCTCCGCGGCCCAGCTGGGCCTCAACTACGAGACGGGCGAGCTCGTCGGCCGCCAGGTCCTGTGCGTGACCGATCTCGGCACCGTGTCCATCGCCGGGTTCGAAAGCCAGGTCTTGACCGTCGGCGTGCCGGGCGAGGACGGGGGCCCGGTGCTGTTGGCACCCGACCGCGATGTGCCTCTGGGCGGCACCCTCCGCCGTGAGGGGGGTCACGGAGACCGCTCCCCCTCGATTTGGTGAACATTTCCTGGCCACCCGCTCGTAGGGGGAGACCGTGGGACCGGAAATGTTCTGGTGCGCCGGTCTGCGGCGGGCCCCTCGTTGTCGCACTCCATCGACAACCCTCGAGGGTTGGTTTCCTCGGGCTCCGCGACCTGGTCACGCTGAGACCAGCGCGAGAGCCTAAGCAAAACAAGACCGGCAGTCTAGCGACGGCGCCGGGCCGCCGACGATCAGCGGCTCTCGGCGGCGGCTTCCTCGGCGCTGGGGCGGTACTGGTCGAGATAGAGGACCGGCTCCTGGAAGCTGAACATCAGGCCCTGGCGCTCGTAGGAGAGCTCCTCGATGCCCTGGTACTCCAGCTCGACGATGCGGCCCTGCGCGTGGGCGGCCTCGACGCTGTAGCCGTACTTCATGGCGACGGCCTTGAAGATTCGGAACTTGCTGGTGTTGGCCTCGATGCCGACCCAGTCGCCGTCCTCGACGCGCGGGGGGCCGCTCGTGATGAGGTGGTCGTAGAGGGGTCGGTTGCGGGAGCGCACGTGCTCGAGGCGCTTGAGGTTGTACAGCTCGTTGACCTCGTCCGTCAGGTAGCGATTGACCTCGTCCTTGCTGAGGCCGGTCATGTCCGCGATCTTGCGGAGCGTGTGCTTCTCGCCACGCGAATCCAAGCGCTCGACCGCCTCGATGAGTTTGAGGCACTCGAGCTCGTACTTCTCGACGGCGCTGGACAGCTCCTCTTGGGTCTCCTGCTGGAGATCCTCGAGCGCTTGGCTTCGGACCGAGGGAGCCATCACTCTCCCAAGTGCGGACCCCTTACCATAAACGTTCCCAACCCGGACCCCACGGTTCCCGGGCCTGACGGAGTCACGAAGGGGAGATCTCGGAGAGGAGAAGAAGATGGAGAGGATCCGGGGGCCCAAGCCAGTCGCGTGGTGAGCCCCAACGCGCGGAGCCCCGGTATCCCCGTGAACAGGTGAGAAGAAGCGACCGCCCGGGCACACGCCCATCGCCTGCCCGGACAGGCCGCGTGGTGGGGTGAACCAACCCGGCAACGCCTAGCCCAGGCTAGGGACTGCCGGCTTCGGTCACCATGCCCGTCGCCGCACTCGTCGCGTGGTTCCCGCTGGCCCCGCCCTCG
>PXUB01000027.1 GCA_003009755.1 Thermoplasmatales archaeon SW_10_69_26 | reverse complement strand
CCGCATTCGCAGGTTCCTTGCGGTAAGGATAAAAAAGCCTTCTCGGTTGCCGGGCTCCCAGGTTGCGGAGGTAGCATAGCCTGGCCAACTGCGGCGGACTCAAGACCCGCTCCCGTAGGGGTTCGCAGGTTCGAATCCTGCCCTCCGCACTTCTCCACAGTCCCCGACTGCCACAGTCACCGATGAGTGCGGAGGGCAGGATGAGGCCGGATCTTCGATCCGGCCGGCATCCGAGACCGACCTCGCCCACCGTGTCCACGGTCGGTCTCGATACGCGACAGCGCATCCGCACTTCTCGACGGTCCCCCGCGTCCACGGTCGGTCTCGGCACGCGGTGAGCCCGGCCCCGTCCTGCCGCTCCCGCCGACCGCTGGCTTCCCCCGTCTCCCTCGCTCGAACCTTCGCCCCCTCTCCCGCCGTCGGCGGCCTACGTCCCAACCCTCATCAACCGGGACCGGACCTGTCCTCGTCGATGTCCACCCTCGGCACCTGCTCCTACTGCGGTCAGGCCGCTTCCCGCACGTGCCAGATGTGCGGGAAGTCGTTGTGCAAGGAGCATTCCGACGATCGTAACCCCCAGGTTTGCGTCGCCTGCTCCAGCGGGTCGACGGTCGAGGGTGGCGGCGAGGGCGACGTCAACCGGTTCTGAGGGACGACCGGGCCCCCGCCCCCAAGGTTTTCGTATGGGATGTGCTTAGTCTCGTCGATGCCGTCCACGGCCTCCAGCTCCGCCCAACAGGTGAACCGCTTCGAGCGGGCCCGGATCATCGGAGCGCGATCGCTGCAGATCTCCAGCGGCGCGCCGATCCTCGTCCCGGTCGAGCCCGAGGAAGCGCTCGATCCGATCAAGGTGGCCGAGAAGGAGTTCGAGGCCGGCACGATCCCGATCACGGTGCTCCGCGCCGAGTCCGGCACGACCGAGGACAAACGCCGCCGGTGAGGCCGTGACCGAGATCGTCGCCATCCAGTGGCGCAAGATCCTCGACAGCCGTGGCAATCCGACCGTCGAGTGCGACGTCTGGACCCCCAGCGGGTTCGGCACCGCCGCTGCGCCGTCCGGTGCCAGCACCGGCGAGCACGAGGTCACCGCGTTCCCGAACGGCAGCGTCGACGAGGGCATCCGACAGGCCCGCTCGCGGCTGCTGCCCGTGCTCGAGGGCGCCGACGTCCGCGACCAAGAGGACATCGACGCCCGGATCGAGGAGGCCGACGGCACGCCGACCTTCGACCAGATCGGCGGCAACGTCACGGTGGCGACGAGCCTCGCCTGCGCGAAAGCGGCCGCCAGCGAGGAGGGCCGCGAACTGTTCCGCCACCTGGGTGGCGCCCTCGCCGACCAACTGCCCGTCCCGTTCGGCAACGTGATCGGCGGCGGCGAGCACGCGATCGGCGGCACCGACATCCAGGAGTTCATGGTGGTTCCCCAGGACCGCCGCCCCTCGCGCACCGTGTTCGCGCAAGCCCGAGCGCACCGCGAGATCTCTCGCATCCTCAGCGACCGCCGCCCGGGCGAGACGATCGCCAAAGGCGACGAGGGCGCCTGGGTGGCCCCCGTCTCCAGCGACGAAGCCCTGGAGATCACCGAGGAGGCCTGCCAGCTCATCGGCCGCGACGAGGGCATCGACATGGCGATCGCCCTCGACGTCGCCGCCAGCGAGCTGTGGGACGGCAAGGCCTACAACTACACCGACCAGACGCGGACCACCGAGGAGCAGATCGAGTTCCTCGTGGACCTCGTCGACCGCTACCCCATCACCAGCGTCGAGGACCCCTTCCACGAGGGGGACTTCGACGCGTTCGCCGCGTTCACCGACCGCGTGGGCGACGACGTCCTCGTGGTCGGCGACGACCTGTTCACCACGAACGAGGATCGCCTCCGCCGCGGCATCGAACAGGGGGCGGCCAACGCAATCCTTATCAAACCGAACCAGATAGGCACCCTCACTCGGACCGTGAGAACGGTCCGCCTGGCGCAACGCCACGGGCTCGCGACGGTGATGAGCCACCGGAGCGGTGAGACCCCCGACGCGACGATCGCACACCTTGCCGTCGCGCTCGGCTGTCACGCCATCAAGACGGGTGCCGTGGGTGGCGAACGGATCGCCAAGCTCAACGAGCTGATCCGTATCGAAGAGCGAATCGGAGAGTCCTGACGTGCCCGAAGCAGCAACCGAGACCGAAGACACGAACGCAGACGACGAGGGCGACCGGGCCGACATGCTGGTCCCCGAAGACCAGTACCTCTCCAGCGGCGTCCATATCGGCACCCAACAGAAGAACGCCGCCATGGAGGATTTCATCTTCCGCGTGCGGAACGACGGTCTGTTCGTCCTCGACGTCGCCAAGACCGACGAGCGCATCCGCACCGCGGCTCGCTTCCTCTCGAACTACGATCCCGAAGACGTCGTGTTCGTGAGCGCCCGCCAGTACGGGCAGAAGCCGATCCGCGTCATGGAGGACGAGCTCGGCATCGAGTCCATCCCGGGCCGCTTCATGCCGGGCATGATGACGAACCCGGAGACTCGCACTTTCTTCGAGCCCGAGGTCATCGTCCTCAACGATCCCGTCGGTGACGCGCAAGCGCTCCGCGAGGGTCTCAACATCGGCATCCCGGTCGTCGCCCTGTGCGACACCAACAACGAGCTCCGCAACGTCGACCTCTGCATCCCGACGAACAACAAAGGTCGCCGATCCCTGGCGCTCGTGTACTACATCCTCTGCCGCGAGCTCGCCCGCGAGTGGGGGAACATCGACACTCGCGAGGACTTCGATCCCGAGGTCGAGGACTTCGAGGCCTCGCTGTAAGCGAGGTCGAGAGAGGCCGGATCTCTGATCCGGTCGTATCTGGAGCGTCGCTTGCCTGGCGGGACCGTGCAGGTTCGACGCTCCAGCCGAGGCAAGCCTGTAAGCTTGCCGAGAGCACGGATCCGCGATCCGTGCCCCCGTCCAACAAGCACCAGGCTCTGTTCCGTCGGGTCGAGATGGGAGAAGAAAGGAAGGAGAGCAGACGGTGAGGCCCGCGGGGCTCTCGCCTGGGGCTAGACGGCGCCGATCGCCGGGGATCGTCGTGGGGGAGGAGTGCGTCTCAGCGACGGCGATCGACGCCGGGCAGGCGTGTCATCGGCGCGTGAGCTGGTTGGTCTCCGGTGCGGGGTGGTCGCCCTCCGGCGTGGTCTTGGGCACGGCGAGGGGCAGGGTGGCGCCCTCGGAGGTGTAGGCGAACCGGCCGCAGTCTTCGCAGGCCAGCACCTCGGCTGCGCGACCGTCGGATGTGTGCTGGAAGCGGGGGACGAGTTCGCCGCAGTTCGGGCAGGCGCCGCGGGCCGTCGGTCGGGCGCTGGATCGCTTCGCGCGGGTTCGTGCCATACCCACCGTTGGCACGCGTGGCCTCACAAGCTCTCACGTGCAGCCGTCGATGGGTCCCGCTGCGAGCGTGGGGTACCCCAGGCGTTCCTATAGTCCGATCATCGGACCCGCGCGGGGTCCTCGGGCCGTCGATGCTCGGATCCGACCGAGGCGTGTTCGCGCGGGCCTCGGTCTTTCGCGAGGGTCGGCCGGGCGGCAGCGACCCCCGCGATTCGTACGCCCTCGGTGGTGGCCGTGGTCGGGCGTACTCAGCCGAGAGACGCCCGTGGTGCGTTCACGAGGTCCCCCGAGGCGTCTCTCGGCTACTCCACCGAGAAGTCGATCCCCTGGCTGAGCGGCATCTCGTCGCTGTAGTTGATCGTCACCGTCTGGCGACACATGTACTGCTTCCAGCTGTCGGAGCCAGCTTCGCGGCCGCCGCCGGTGTCCTTCTCGCCGCCGAAGGCGCCACCGATCTCGGCGCCGGAGGTGCCGATGTTGACGTTGGCGATGCCGCAATCCGAGCCGTGGGGCCCCAGGAACCGTTCAGCTTCCTTGACGTTCTCGGTGAAGATCGCGCTCGAGAGGCCCTGGGGCACGTCGTTGTGCCACTCGATCGCTTCCTCGAGGTCCTCGTAGCGGATGACGTACAGCAGTGGCGCGAAGGTCTCCTCCTTCACGATTGGGACGTCGTGCTCGACCTCGGCGATCGTCGGCTGGCAGTAGTTGGGGCCCAGCTCGGGCAGGCGCTCGCCACCGGTGAGCACCTCGCCGCCCTGCTTCTCCAGGTGCGTGATCGCCTCCATCATGCTGTCCACGGGGTCCTCGTCGATGAGGGGGCCCATGAGCGTGTCCTCGTCGAGCGGGTCGCCGATGTCGACCTGCTCGTAGGTCGAGACGAGGCGCTCGACGAGGTCGTCGGCGACGTCCTCGTGGGCGAACACGCGGCGGATCGAGGTGCAGCGTTGACCGGCGGTGCCGACGGCGCCGAAGGTGATGGCGCGCTCGGCGAGGTCGAGGTCGGCGCTGTCGGTGACGATCACGCCGTTGTTGCCGCCGAGTTCGAGGATCGAGCTGCCCATGCGTGAGGCGACGGTCTCGCCGACGTGGTAGCCCATCTCGGTGGAGCCGGTCGCGGACACCAGCGGGAGGCGCCGGTCGTTGGCGATCTTCTCGCCCACGGTCGATCCGGGCCCGATGGTGAGGTTCATCACGCCGGGGTAGCCGTGGTCGGTGAACACCTCGTTGGCCAGCTTGGAGACCGCGATCGCGGTCAACGGCGTGGCCGAGGAGGGCTTCCAGATCATCGTGTCGCCGCAGACGGCCGCGATGCAGCTGTTCCAGGACCAGACGGCGCACGGGAAGTTGAACGCCGTGATGATGCCGATCGGGCCCAGCGGCTTCCACTGCTCGTACATGCGGTGGTCGGGTCGCTCGGTCGCCATCGTCTTCCCGTACAGCTGGCGGGAGAGGCCGACGGCGAAGTCGGCGATGTCGATGGCCTCCTGCACCTCGCCTTCACCTTCCTCGACGATCTTGCCCATCTCGAGCGTGATCAAGCGACCGAGCTCGGCCTTGTTGTCTCGAAGAGCCTCACCGAGGTCGCGCACGACCTCGCCGCGTTCGGGCGCGGGCGCGCTGGCCCACTCCTCGAAGACGTCTTGCGCGCGCTGCACGGTGCGCTCGTAGTCCTCGGCGGTCGCCTGGCGGACGGTGCCGATCGTGTCCCCGTCGATCGGCGTCGTGACCTCGAGCTCGTCGCCCGAGGCGTACCACTGTTCGCCGTCGGTCGCGCCGTCGAAGGGCGTGGAGGGATCCAGCCCTGCGTCCTCGAGGATGGTTGCGTATCGTTCCTGCATGGCCCCGACCTCCCCAAGCCAGGCGTCGCGATGGGCAAAAACCCTGGGGCGCGGTCAGCCCAGCGGCAGGCAGGTGTCGGGCTGGCGTGAGGGTGCCTGCCCGGCAACCCTTTTGGGTGGAGGGGCCTATCGCGGGCTAAGGGTGCCTGATCGATGACGTTCGAGAACGAGCTGACCGTCCATCACTACAAGCAGCGTGGAGCCTTGGAGAAGTTCCACCAAAGCTACGAGGACGCCGTCGAGTCCTGGAAAGCCAAGCTTCCCGTCGAGAAGGGCCTGATCATCGGGGGCGAGGAGGTCGACACCGACGAGACCTTCACCGTCACCTCGCCCGGCGATCTCGAGCGTGAGATCGGCACGTTCGCCAGCGCCACGCCCGAGCACGTCGAAGAGGCCGTCGAGGCCGCCAAGGAGGCCCAGTCCGACTGGGAGCACACGCCCTACGACGAGCGGGCCGAGATCTTCGAGGACGCCGCCGACGAGATGCGCGACCGGAAGTTCGACTTGGCGGCCCTTATGACGCTCGAGAACGGCAAGAACCGCGAGGAGGCGATGGCCGACATCGACGAGGCGATCGACTTCCTCGACTTCTACAGCGCCGAGCTCCGGCGCCACAAGGGCTACGTGTACGACACCGGCAAGGTCCCGCCCGGTCAGCACACGACGAACATGCTGCGGCCCTACGGCGTGTTCGGCGTCATCTCGCCGTTCAACTTCCCCGGCGCCATCTTCGCCGGCATGAGCACCGGCGCGCTCATCACGGGCAACGCTGCCGTGCTCAAGCCCGCCAGCGCGACGCCGCTGATCGCGCACGAGATCTTCGAGATCTACCGCGAAGCCGGCCTGCCCGAGGGGGTAGGCAACGTCGTCACCGGTAGCGGTCGCGAGACCGGGCAGCCGATCGTCGAGCACGAGGACGTCGACGGCGTCGTGTTCACCGGCTCCCGCACGGTCGGCACCCACGCCGAGGAGACCTTCCTCGAGCAGGGCAAGCGCGGCCCCGTCATCGCGGAGCTGGGCGGCAAGAACAGCGTCATCGTCACCGACGAGGCCGACCTCGACAAGGCCGTGCCCGGCGTCAAGAACGGCGCCTTCGGCTTCAGCGGTCAGAAGTGCTCGGCCACGGCGCGCGTCTACGTCGACGAGTCGCTCGTGGATGAGTTCACCGAGCGCCTCGTCGAGGAGACCGAGGAGAACACGCCCGTGGGCCCGCCCGAGGAACGGGAGACGATGATCAGCCCCGTCATCGACGAGGACAGCCTCGAGCACTACCAGGCGATCGTCGAGACGGCCGAGGAGGACGGCGAGGTTCTCGTCGGCGGCGAGGTGCTCGACGAGGGCGAGCTCGGCAAGGGCCGCTTCGTGGCCCCGACCGTCGTGCGGGACATCCCCCACGACCACGAGCTGGCGCGCGAGGAGCACTTCCTCCCCTTCGTCACGATCCATCCGATCTCGAGCCTGGACGAAGGCATCGAGAAGGCCAACGATAGCGACTACGCGCTTTGCGCGGGCCTGTTCAGCGAGAACGAGGAGGAGATCGAGCGCTGGTTCGACGAGATCGAGTCCGGCATGACGTACGTCAACCGGCACATCTCGGCCACGACCGGCGCCCTCGTGCAAGCCCAGCCCTTCGGTGGCTGGAAGTTCTCCGGCACGACCGGCAAGTTCGCCGGCGGCTACTGGTACCTGCCGCAGTTCATGAAGGAGCAGAGCCGCACCGTCGTCAAACAGCCCGACGAGGAGTAGAAGAAGGAAGAAAGGGCGGGCGCCCGCGAGGGCGCCCGCGTCCTCTGTCGGCTGTCAGCTCAACCTAGATGCAGAAGTACACGGGGAGCCGCCCCTGGGGGGTACAGGTTTGCGCTGCCGCGCCGCTGGCGACGGCGATGACGGTCAGCAGGAGAGCGGCCAGCAGCCACCGCGTCGGAACGAGCGTCGATGTCTTCGTCAGAGGTCATCACCGGCCGCCCACCTCTCCGCCTCGTTCACTTCAACGTCGGGCCCAGAAACCGTGACGAGCCGGTGGACGGTGCGATGCGCGGTCGAGCCGACGGCCGCCGACCGTCCCACAACGTTCATGTACGGTCCGCCCGTCGACCCGCCCGTCGCCCTATGAACGACGAGGAGCAGGACAACCGCCCCCTCGACGTGCTGCACGCCGCCCTAGACGAGCGTGTCATCGTACACCTCCGGGGCCGGCGCGAGTACCGGGGCACCCTGCACGGGTACGACCACCCGCACCTCAACATCGTGCTCCAGGACGCCGAAGAGGTGTTGAACGCGGGCACGGAGGACGAGGTGGTCAACGACCAAGAGCTGGTCGTGATCCGAGGCGACAGCATCGTGTACGTTTCCCCCTGAGGGTGAGTACGAATGAGCAAGGGAACGCCGAGCAGCGGCCAAGAGAACAAGAAGACGCACGTCCGCTGTCGACGCTGCGGCAACCACAGTTTCCACACGCGCAAGAAGCGCTGTGCGTCGTGCGGCTTCGGCGACTCCGCCAAGCAACGCGACTACAACTGGGTCAAGTGAGACGGTCTCCGGACCCGGGCTTTTGTAACATCAGCCTCGTGGCGTAGCCGATGGCGCGCAAGCGGCACGGCTCCGTGCGCAGCGGCAGCGACAAGATCGCCGACGAGATCATCGACAGCGTGCGAGCCGTCCGCGACAACCCGGACCGAGCTGTCCCGCAGTGCAAGGGCAGCTGCCCGCTGTTGTGCTACTTCAAGCGGGCCCGGAAAGCGGTCGACCGACGCCACGACATGATCGGCGACGAGGACAAGCTCGAGCGCTGGAGCAACTGGGGCAACAAGCTGGGCCGGGCCTACGCCGTCGCCCTCCGCATCGCGGAGCAGGGCTCGGACGCGTTGGAGTTCTTCCAGAACGTTCGAACCCACGAGGGCGAGGTCCCGATCGCTCCCTGGGGCAGCGCGCCCGCGCTCGCTCACGTCGGCATGCAACACCACCTCGAACGTGGCCTGCGCCTGCTCAAAGCGGTGCCCTTCATCGACGAGGGCGAGGTCGTGTACGCGACCCGCGAGGGGCTGGTGTGTGCCCACGACGGCGAACCGCCCGAGGAGACGGTCGACATGCTCGTCGAAGGGCTGCCGGTGGGGCGAGCCTCGCCGAACTTGGCCCGGTGCGAGCACATCCACGACGAGTTCACCGACGGCACCTACATCGAGATCGGCTGGCCCTCGGCGGGGCTGCGGATCCGCGTGTGCCCGGAGTGCTCGCCCGGCAACCTGCTCGGCGTCATGCAGCAGGTCATGGTCACCCCACAGCCGCTGGACATCGTGGACGTCGACGTGCACCTGCCCCGGTTGCGCGATCCCAGCGGCGGGTCGGCGCCCGAGGCGGACGTCCACCTGCCCCGCTCGGTCCTGCAGGCCTACGTGAACGGCGAGCAGGACGACGACGGGCTGGTGGAGGAGGCTCGCCGGGCCCGCTACTACGAGCTGCGACAGCGCGACGAGCCGCTCGTGATCCACGGCAAGCAGGTCCACAAGCCGCCCTTCGACCGGTTCGTCGACGAGATCGATCCCCCCGAGCCCCAGCGCTCGCTCGTGGAAGCCGCCCTCGAACGCCTGCAACGGCCGGTCGTCCTCGACCGCGGCACGCCCGTCGAGCTGCTCGAGCAGATCTGGGAGCCGCTCGGCGAGGACGTCCTCGTCGCCGTCATCGGGGAGGAGGGGCGCCAGATGTACGATCCCTATGCCGACGCGGGCGAGATCGAGCAACTGCTCGACGGCATCCGCAAGGAGCGGGCCCGCCAGCGCGTCGCGGAGGAGCTGCCGACCTACGAGGAGGTTCCCTCGCCCGTGGATCTGGCGCACGAGACCGTGCGCCGCCTCGTCGGCGAGGGGAGGGACAGCGCCCAACAGCTTCTAACCTCGGCCCCGGACCCCGACAAGCGCGCCGTGGGATTGGCCCTGGTCGAAGCCTTGGAGCTGCCCTCGCGGACCTGGACGGTCGATGGCCGCACGAAGGACACCGCCAGCCACCTCGTTCCCTACGTCGAGGAGCTGGTCGAGGCCCGCGGGGACGCCTACCATCAGGCCCTGCAGGAGCTGTTGCGCGCCACGGGCAGCACGCAGGAGCTCGTCCGCGAGGAGGAGTGAGCCTTGCGTCCCCTTGCCGGGCAACGCTTTTATCCTGTGGCTGGCGTGCGGGGGCTGCCGGGCCCGTAGTCTAGTTGGTTATGACACCTCCTTGACATGGAGGAGGTCACCTGTTCGAATCAGGTCGGGCCCACTTCTCGACGGCCGACCCCGATAGCAGCCCGGCCGTCGAGAAGCGCCACGGGTCCGAGCGCTGTGGCCTCACGTCAACCGAGAGAGGACCCGTGTGCGTTCCGAGACCGGCTGACCCGCCCGGTCTCGGAAGCCGCCGGATCTCCGATCCGACCTCTTCTTCCTTACAGCCGGACGGCTGAGAAGCTCGATGGGTCCCAGCCGGCAGCGAGGACCTGTCCGAGCCTCCGGACGACAACCGGACCCTCGAGCGGCCCTCGTCTGGAGGGTGCGTCCCGTGGTCGAGGGATCTCCGATCCCTCCGTCACCTGAACCCAAGGTGGCCCACCGCTCGGTCCCCGTGAGCGGTCGGGGTCGGCTTGTCTGATGCCATCACAGCTCCGTCGGGTCACATCGATCGGTTCGGCATCGACCGTCACGATCGACCGATGCGCTGCTGAGAGGTGGAGCGGTAGCGGGCCCGGCTGGGCCCACCGGTGGTGAGAAGATCAGTCGTCGTCTTCGTCGTCCTTCTCGCCGCGCAGCTCGCGGGGATCGGGGTCGCGGGGGCCGCCAACGTCCCGGTCGTCGCCCGGGCTGGGGATGTCGGCCTCGTCGATGCCGGGGATGTCCTCGTCGTCATCGTCGCGGCTGGGCCGACCGCCACGGTGGCCTCCGCCGCCGGGCGTGCGAGAGCCGCCGGGGGTTCGTCCGCCGGGGTCCTTGCCGGTCGTGGGCTCGCGGTCGGGCTTGCCGGGGATGCCGGGTCGGTCGTCCTCGTCCTCGTCGCCGTCGCCGGGGAGCCCGGGGCCGGGTTCCTGGCCTGGACCGGTGGGTTGGCCGCCGGGGCCGGTGCCGCCAGGGCTAGGTCGTCCGCGGCCTCCGCCGCCGCCACGACCACCACGGCGGCCGCCGCCCCGTCCCTCGGGGCTGCCTGGGCCTTCGCCCTCGAGGCGTTCCATGAGATCGTCGGTGGGATCCTTGTCGAGCTCTGCGCCCTGGACCCCGCTGACGAACATGAGGGTGTTCGTGAGGAACTTCTGAAGCTTGTTCGGGCCATCCACCTGAAGCAGGATGGCCATGTTGAAGTTCTCCTGCTGGACGGCCGCGATGCCAGCGACGCCGTCTTCATCCTGAAGCGCGGAAGCGACGCGCTCCTCGTACCCCGGCGCCGCGTTGACCAACACCACCGTCTCCATGATTCCATCTACAGAAACCGGGTACTTATAAGCTATGGGGTGGCGAACGTCCCTTGGGG
This sequence comes from Thermoplasmatales archaeon SW_10_69_26, assembly GCA_003009755.1. Lineage (GTDB taxonomy): Archaea > Thermoplasmatota > SW-10-69-26 > SW-10-69-26 > SW-10-69-26 > SW-10-69-26. Next base: position 4,995 of record PXUB01000027.1, on the reverse strand, counting down.
GTGCTGAAAGGGGGATCTCGGCGGTTTCCGGGGCGTGGGTCGTTCCTGCACGGTCCAAAACGAAGAAATAGGGGTAGCGGGCTGGAGCAGCCGACCCTGGAAGAAGGCCAGGGTGACGGGCACCGGCTGTGGTGCCTCCATGCCTCCTCCGTGTCGTGCCGACCGTCGGCGCGTCTCATCCGCCGTTCCGCTGGGCGCGTAGATCAGCTCGGAAGATCGCCTCCTTGGCATGGAGGAGGCCCCGTGTTCAAATCACGGCGCGTCCACTTCTCGACCTTACCTTCTCGCTTGTAGCAACAGGAAGGTCGAGAAGCAGCATCAAGGCCGTGATTTGAACCGTGTTCACGAGTAGGTCCGGCGGACGGCTGGTCGGACCTCCGAGCCGCCCGAGCCGAGCGACCGCGAGGTTCGGACGAGAATCACGGCGCGTCCACTTCTCGACCTGGTCGTGTCACACAGTGTAGACCAGGTCGAGAAGCTCGACGGGCCTGAGGCGGCAGCGAGGGTCCGTCTGAGCTCCGAGACCGCAAGCGAGCTGCTGCGAGCGTCCGCGGTCTCGGATGCGCGCTGCCGGTTCGATACCCTGGTCCAACGTGTAGCCAGCCACGCCCGCCGTGATTTGAACCGTGTTCACGAGGAGGTCCGGCGGACGGCTGGTCGGACCTCCGAGCCGGCCGAGCCGAGCGACCGCGGGGTTCGGACGAGAATTACGGCGCGTCCACTTGCTCGTTCTCCCTGGAGCCGAGGGGGCGATCCAAGCGGCTCACCTACGCTGCCGGCAGGACACCCGCCTCTTGCTCGCCCGGCTCACAGCCCATCCCACCACCGTCAGAGAGCGGTTGAACCGGCGTGAGGGATCGACGGGTCAGCCGCCTCAGCCGGAGATGGGCGCATGGTCGTAGGGCTTGGTCTAAGACGCCCAGGTCCGGTGCTCACCTCCATTGCCAGCGCCTGACGTCCCGAGCCAACGCTGAACCCCATCGCTCCCCGACGAACGTATACCACGGGTCAGCTCGTTGCCACGTCCAGCCGATGGACGGGTTTCGTCTCAGTGAGGACGAGCTGGAAGAACGGGCAGCCGAGGGCTCCTTCGAGCGCGGGGTCGAGTACCACGAGGCGAAAGCCGTGCTCTCGGTGATCGCTCGCGGCAAGCACGTCCAGGCCCGGGTCTCCGGCTCCAGAGCCCAGCCCTACCAGGTCGAGCTCGCTGGGGCGGACGGAGACGAGCTGGGGCGCGTCTCGTGCTCGTGCCCCGACGACCGCGAGGGCTGGTGCAAGCACGTGGTGGCCGTGTTGCTTGCGATCCGCGGAGGGGACGAGGAGCTCGAGCAGCGTCCAACGCCCGAGGTCGAGATCGGCGAGCTGTCAGAGGGGGAACTTCGCAGCTTCGTGGAGGAGCTGGCGATCTCGCGTAGCGAGGTGCTGGACCTGCTCGAGGCCCGCTGGGAGACCGTGCGCGTCCTCGAGGCCGACGAGGCCGCCACCGAGGACTTCGATGCCGGACCCTTCCGGCGGCGGGTGCTCATGCTCCTCCACGGCGGCCAGGCCGGCACCGGCTACACGTACGCCCGAGCCATCCGCACCAAGGAAGGCATCACGGAACTCGTGGAGCTGACCGACCGCCTAACCTGCGAGGGGGCTCCCGCGGCCGCGGCGGAAGCGTTGGCGGTGATGCTGGACGTCTACCTCGAGGGATGGGAGAAGATCCACGGGCTGGGCCGGTTCCCGGGGGATGTCGTGGAGTCGCTGGCCGAGGGGCTCGAGGAAGCCTTGGAACGCATGGGCCTCAGCGAGGACGAGACCGATCGGTGGCTGTCACGGATCGACGAGTGGCAGGAGGCGGTGGAAGGATACGGGCTGAGGAGGGGGTTCCTTGGGCCCCGACACGCTGTGCAGGCGGGCGTTGACGTCCCCAGAAGCTGAACCCACCGAGCAGGTCGCGGGCTCCACGTATCTTTACAGAAGCGTTCACTCCTTACAACTCTGAAAAGAACAACAGGTGCTGAGTCTGCAATCTCAGCTGCGAACACTCAGCGAATGACCTGAACGTCGGGCAGGCGGGCGGCGATGGCGTCGAGGTGGTCCTCGGTGATCTCGATTTCGACGCCCTCCTCGGCCACGTAGACGCCCGGTGTGACGGCGACGCCCTCGAAGTAGACGGCGTCCCCGTTTGACGCCGACGATGGGAAGCTGGCGGCGCTCAGCTCTGCATCGACATCGAGTTGGATGTTCTCTCGCCGCTCCCCCGTCGGCTCCGACGACGGTTGGTCAGGGATTGGGGTTACAGAACAGGGGGCAAGTGAGAAGGAGAGTTGAGAGACTCCACAGCGGGGGGCCGCTGCAGAGTTCGGGGGGGGACGGATGGCCATCGATCAGCTGCGGCGCACGCGCAGGGCGCCGACGGCGCCCACGCTACCGAGGGCCGCCATCGCGACCAGCGCCGGGTTCCCGAAGAACGGGATCGCCGTCACCTCAGCCGTCGGACAGTCCTCGGCCTCGCCGGCCTCGTTGGACGCCGTGACCTCGTAGGTGTACGTGGTCTGGGCCTCCGTCTCCGTGTCCGTGTAGCTGGTATCGTTGACCTCGGCGACGTGGGTCATCTCGCCGTCCGCGTGAGCACGGTAGACGTGGTAGCTGTCCGCGTTGGCGGAGGCGTTCCGCCATCGCCCGAGCCATCGCACGCCTCATATTCCACGTTATGTTGGGGCGGGCCGTGTAGTCCCTCTGCGTCGAACCGCAGGTAGATGTCGTAGTCGTCGGTTTCCTCGAGCGTGAACGGTCCGGCTTCGAAATCGTAGGTGCCGTTCTCGTTCTCCGTCCCGTTGAACGTGCCCACAGTGATCACAGTGACAGTGGGTCCGGAACTGGTCGTGGCGTTGATCCACCCGCTCTGGTGGGAGAGGTTGTGGCCTTTCACCCAGAACTCACATGTCAGCTCGACAGGATCAGATTCCGTGGCTGTCGACGTCTGGGGCTCCCCATCTTCGCTATCGTGGAGCGTGACTTCCCCGTGATCCTCGAACGGGTGCGCCGAGGCTCCTCCCGCGAAGGCTCCGACCACCATCAAGCCAGCCAGGGCGAAGGAGATCCAGCGCTTGGCCCGTCGGGTCGCCGTCTTGTTGGTGTCCATGTTGGTTCACCTGCGTGCTGGCGTCCTCCTTGGGGGGTGGTTAGGCGGTTGAGGGACGTTTGTGAGGATACAGGGACGAACCGAGTGCCGACACAGGGCCCCTGGGAGCCTCGGTGGTGGGCCGACCGGCTCGAGGGCCTGGCCGAGGAAGGCCTCGTCGACCGGATCGACGACGAGACCCCGCCGAGGGTCGCGTACGCGCTCGCCGAAGACGGCGGATCGCTGCTGGCGGCGCTCGAGGATCTAGTCGCCTGGGGCTGGAAGCGGAGAGAGCTAAAACCGGGCGCCCTCGGGGTAGGCGATGTAGGCCGTCACCATCGTGCCGGCGCCCGTCATCATCGTCGCCAGCAGGAACAGGCTGGGGAAGCCGGCGAAGGCCACGATCAACCCGGCCGTGATGCTGCCGGTGGCCTTGCCGGCGCCGGTCGCGACGTTGAAGATCCCGCTGAGTTCGCCGCGCTCGCGGAACGGCATGCCCTTGAACAGCGTCGCCGGGCCCGTGGACGCGATGACCGCCGTCGAGACGCCGACGACCACGAACACGCCGGCGATCGGGCCGGTCGTCGCGAACAAAGGCATCGCGAGGAAGGCGAAGGCGACCATGCGCAGCGTCATCGCGGACACCTGCGTCGTGCGGTAGCCGATCCGGTCGGCCAGGCGACCGGCGGGCGTGAACGAGAAGGCGCTGACCGCCGAGTGGACGACGAACACGAGGAACACGGCCGCCTCGCTGCCGCCGCCGACCTCCAACAGGTACAGCGGCAACAGGACCATCACGGCGCTCATCGAGAGGTACACGAGGAAGATCGAGGACAGGAAGGCGGCGGCGCGCCGCGTCACGGACAGCTCCTCGGGGCGGTGGACGAACACGAACGGCGAGTAGGTGCGGTCCTGGGTGACCTCGATCGTCGGCGTGTCCTCGTCCGCGTAGGCGAGATCGGTGCCGTCCTCCTCGGCGATGTCGTCGGGTTCGCGCACCAACCGCACGGCCATCGGGATCGAGACGAGCGCGAGCAGGCCGGCCCCGGTGAACAGCCAGCCGGGGGCGAGATCGGTGTACCAGTAGACGACGAGGCCGCCACCGACGAGGCCGACCGTGTAGCCGACGCCGCCGACGGCGTTCAGCAGGCCGATCCGCGAGCCGAGGTCGCGGGCCTGGGAGAGGTCGGCCAGCAGCGCGCCGCCCACGGCCCCGATGGAGGCCATCCCGAAGCCCATCACCATGCGGGAGGGGAGCATCGTGGCGAAGTTCGGCGCCAGCCCCATGCCGAGGATACCGAGGCCGGCGAGCGCGAACCCGGCGACGAGGAACGGCTTCCGCAACCGGAACCGGTCGCTGGCGTGACCCCAGGTGAAGGCGCCCGCCATCATCATGGTCTGGAAGAGGAACTCCATGACGCCGATCGCGCTGGCGCCGGCGCCCAGAACCGTGGCCAGGATCGGCACGACGGGCGCGGTCACCCCTTCGGCGGACTTGAAGGGGACCATGGAGGCCAGCCATCGGGTCGTGGCATCCGGTGCCATCGCGCTTCCGAGGCCAGGGCTGGCGGGAGGGAAGAAGGACCGGCCTCGTGTCTTCACACGCTGATCCGCGGGCAGGTTAGACTGCCGGCTGTGCTTGGGTTAAGCTCTCGCTCGGCCTCAGGCGGTGAAAGCGCGGAGCCGAGACGAAGGAATGCCCGGAGGGCATTTCGATGTCGAAGGCGACAACGCTTGGAAACCTCACAACGTGCAAGGATTGTATCATCGCCGCCTGAGGGCGGCCTCGCCGTGAGGGGGGTCACGGAGACCGCTCCCCCTCGATTTGGTGAACATTTCCTGGCCAACCGCTCGTAGGGGGAGACCGTGGGACCGGAAATGTTCTG
>PXUB01000026.1 GCA_003009755.1 Thermoplasmatales archaeon SW_10_69_26 | reverse complement strand
TCAAAACAAAAGTCGCCGAACCCGCCGTTTATTCTTCGAATCAGTTTCTACTGGGTCGAGTCGGATCAGAGGCCAGTCTGGGGTTTTGGGCGAGGGCGAAGAACGGAATCGCCGACCCAAGCTACGAGGACGAATTTGAGTCCTACCTCGTCGACATGGTCGAGAAATTCCGGGCCGTCGACGGCGTGAAAACGATCGTCGGCTTCGGAGAGTGGGGGACCAGTGACTGGACCAAATTCGAAGACGCCGTCAATAAATCCCAAATCCTCGGCACGCAACTCCTATGGTCAACCTACCGTGACCAGGGCTATCCAATCACCGACGCCGCCGAACGCATCGACACCATCCTCAGCGAACTGAAAACCAAGTTTCCCGACCCCGTCCATCCAGATCAGACCTTCATCTACGACTTCGGCGTCTCATCCTGGGGAGACGACGGAAGCGGAGGCTCCAATTACACGAACGAGGAAGAACAAGCCCAGGAAATTGCAGAACTCCGTTACCAATCAGACACCTTCAACGAAGAGTACGACCTCCAGGGGTTCATCTTCCGCAGCCTCAACGATGACGGGAACGAGAACGAATGGCATGGCCCGGCGGAATGCTGCTGGGGTTACGCTTCCGAGTACATGGACTACAAGAAGGACGGGTTCTACGAGGTCCAAGACTGGCTCCGCCAGGAAGACACAGCTACAGCCGACACGCTGCACTCAACGATTCAAGCAGAGAACTTCGACACCAAGCACGTCGGCCGCCTCGTCGACAACACGAAATACAACGGCGACCAAGCATGGAACATCGCCGCCAACGGCTCGATCGAAACCATCGAAACCAACCACAACCCCGGCGACCGCAACATCACGATCAAAGCCGAAGGCCAACAAGCCCTCGACGAGCTCCCGCACATGCAACTGTTCGCCAACGGGGAACTCGTCGACGAGTGGGATGTCTACGATGGGAAGATCGAATCCTACAACACCCAAGTCGACCTCCCCGAAGGCGACATCACCTTCGAGATCCGCTTCACCAACAACTACTACAACGACAACACCGGCGAAAACCGCGACCTGTTCGTCGATATCGTCTTCATCGGCGATCCCGACCTCCAGGACACCCAAGCCGAGGATTTCACAACCCACAACGTCGGCAGCAAGGTAACCGGAAACCAGTACAGCCACGATGAAGCCTGGGGGCTGTGGACGAACGGCTCCATCCAAGACACCCAACACAACCCCTACCCCGGCCCTCACGACATCACGATCAAGGCCGAAGGCCAAGCCGCCAACGGCCAGCTCCCCCACATGCAACTCTACGCCAATGGTGCGTTCATCGACGAATGGGATGTCTACGACGGCAAAGTTGAATCCTACAGCACGCGCGCTGACCTACCAGGGGGCGATGTCACCTTCGAGATCAAGTTCACCAACAACTATAAGACCGACACCGACGACCGCAATCTGATCGTCGACGTCCTCCATCTCGGCGAAGCCGACCTCCCCCAAGCCACGCAAACTGAAAATTTCGACACGAAAAAAGTCGGCAGCCTCGTCACCGGCGACGAATACAGCTACGACGAGGCCTGGGGCCTGTGGGAAAACGGCTCGATCCGACAAACCGAGACCAACGCCATCCCCGGCGAACGCGAAATCACGATCCACGCTGAAGGCGAGAAGGCCAACGGGGAACGGCCCCACATGCAGCTGTTCGCCAACGGGGAACTCGTCGACGAATGGGACGTCGACGACGGGACCGTCGAGGCCTACAGCACGCGTGCCGACCTGTCGAACGGCGACGTCACCTGGGAGATCCGGTTCACCAACGACGACTACAACAGCGACACCGGCGAAGACCGGAACCTGATCGTTGACTCCCTACACGTCAGCGAGGCCGGGGTTCCCCTCTCCCACGACGAGGCGGAGGCCATGACCTGCAGCGTGGGCAGCGAGAGCGAAGACTCGGAAGCCTCGAACGGAGCCTATTGGAACTTGGATCAAAACGGTGATTGCTCGATCTCGTTCTCGGTCTCCGAATCCGGCTCCCACCAACTCAACGTCTGGGCCCGTGGGGACCCAATCAACGGGGACGAGTGGCCCTACATGGAAGCCTGGATCGACGGGGAAAAGGTCGCCAATTGGACCGTCGCCAATGACACATGGCACCGACCCCGTGTCACGGTGGATCTCGCCGCCGGCGGCCACACGCTCGAGCTGCGGTACACCAACGACAACGTCGTCGGCGGGGACGATCGCAACCTCCACATCGACGTCACCAAGATCGACCGCCACCTCCACGAGATCTGGCGAGGTCAAGCCGAAGCCATGGCGTGCACGGACGGCAACCCCGGCGACGACGAGAAAGCCTCCAACGACACGCGCTGGAACCTCCAAGACGACGGCTACTGCCAAACCCCCCTCACCGTCGACAACGACGGCACCCACCGACTTCGCATCCGCGCCCTCGGCGACCCCATCGACGGAAGCCATTGGCCCTCCATGGAAGCCTGGATCGACGGCAACCTCGTCAAAAACTGGACGGTCGACAGCGCCGACTGGAAAACCTACACCACCAAGGTCGATCTCTCCGAAGGCGCCCACAACCTCGAGATCCGCTACACCAACAACCATGCCCACAACGGCGAGGACAACGATCTCCTCCTCGATGCAGCCTACCTCGACGAACGCCACATCGTCCGCTGGGTCGAACAAGCCGAGGCCATGACCTGCGACGTCGGCGACGATGAACCCGATTCCAAAGCCTCCAGCGACACCTACTGGAACCTCTGGACCGAGGGCTCCTGCCAAGACACCGCCACGGTCGACGAAGCCACCAACGAGCTCCGCGTCATAGCCCGCGGCGAGCCCGCCAACGGCCAATGGCCCTACATGGAAGCCTACGTCAACGGGAACGTCATCGCCAACTGGACCGTGAACCACGACTACTGGACCAAGTACACCGTACCCCTCTCGGTCGCGGCCGGCAGCCACGACGTAGAGATCCGCTTCACCAACGATGCCTACACCGATACCGAGGACCGCAACCTGCACGTGGACGTGGTGAGCATGCGGGGCTAATCCTCAGGTCCTGCGCCGACCGCCGTCGGCCACCTCTTGACCAAGCCCCGGGGGGAGAGGTTCGCTGTGTCGGCACTCGGTTCGTCCCTGTATCCTCACAAATGTCCCTCAATCGCCTAATCACCCCCCTTGGAGGACGCCAGCGTGCAGGTGAACCAACATGGACACCAACAAGACGGCGATCCGACGGGCCAAGCGCTGGATCTCCTTCGCCTTGGCTGGCTTGATGGTGGTCGGAGCCTTCGCGGGAGGAGCTGCGGCACACGTGTCCTCCGAGGATCACGGGGGATTCACGCTCCACGATAGCGAAGAGGGAGAACCCCGGACCTCGACGGCTACGAACCCGGTGGAACTGGACTGTGAGTTCTGGGTGAAGGGTCAAAATCTCTCCCATCAGAGTGGGTGGATCAACGCCACGACCAGTTCCGGACCCACTGTCACTGTGACCACGGTGGGCACGTTCAACGGGACGGAGAACGAGAACGGCACCTACGATTTCGAGGCGGGCCCGTTCACGCTCGAGGAACGTGACAATTACCTCATCTACCTGCGGTTCGACGCAGAGGGACAACACGGGCCGCCCAGCCATGAGGTGAACTACAAGACGTGCGATGGCTCGGGCGATGGCGACCAGATGCGGAACCAGCCTCCCGCCTGCCCGGAGAACCTCGAGGCGCAAGCCCAGCAGAACGAGAACATCCGCCTGAGCTGGGACGCCTCCGCCAACGCGAGCACGTACAACGTCTACCGTGCCACCGAGGACGGCGAGATGCTGCACGTGGCCGAGACCAACGATACGAGCTTCACGGATACCGAAACTGAGGCCGAGACGACGTACACCTACGAGGTGACAGCGGCCAACGAGGCCGGCGAGGCCGAGGACTGCCCCACCGCCGAGGTGACGGCGATCCCGTTCTTCGGGAACCCGGCGCTGGTCGCCATGGCGGCCATCGGTAGCGTGGGCGCCGTCGGGGCACTGCGCGTGCGCCGCGGCTGAGGGCCTCCCGGCGACGAGCTCCGTGGCGGGCGTCCCCCGCTGCGGAGCGTTCTTCTCGTGTTCCCGACGGTGCTCGCCTCGGCCCTTCCCTTGTGCCTCCACCGTCAAGCTCGACCCTTGCCGAGCTCAGGCTGACAACCGGAGGGGACCGTTCCCACTACCACCAAGCTTCATCACCCCCCGCGCCCGTCCCGGAGAGCCCGTGTTCACGGAGGCGCCCGACCTGGCTCACCGCCCACCGCACCAGCGGACGGGCCGGGCTCGCGTCTTCGATCTCCTGTCTGCCGGCCAGGGGCACGACCGGGCGAGCCGCGGCGTGGACGTGGCGATCGTCGCCGCGATCGTGCTCACGCTCGCCTCGGTCCTGCTGGGTACGGTCGACGCCGTCGCGGCCAGCATCGGCTGGCTGCTGGACACGGTGCTCGTGCTCGCCGTCCTCGGCTTCACCGCCGAGTACGCGCTCCGCCTGTGGGCGTGCACGTGCGAGGAGGAGTTCGAGGGCCCGATCGAGGGCCGACTGCGCTACGCGACCACGCCCCTGGCGCTCGTCGACGCGCTCGCCCTGCTCCCGTTCTACCTGGCGCTGCTGGCGCAGATCCTCACGCTCGGCAGCGCCGAGTTCTCCTCGATCGTGCAGCTGTTCTTGCTGTTGCTCGTGCTCAAGCTCGCCCGCTACTCGACGGCCCTGCGCACGCTGGGTCGCGTCCTGCACGCTCGCCGAGGCGAGCTGGGCGCCGTGCTCATCATCGATGTCGTGCTCTTGCTCGGCGTCTCCAGCGCGATGTACGTCGTCGAGGGCGACGTTCAGCCCGAGGCCTTCTCCAGCATCCCGCAGACGATGTTCTGGGGCCTGATCACGATGTCCACCGTCGGCTACGGCGACATCACGCCCGCCACGCAAGGCGGCCGTCTGATCGCCGGCCTTGCCGCGCTGCTCGGCGTCGCGATGTTCGCCCTCCCGGCCGGTGTCCTCGGTGCCGGGTTCACCGAGGCCTTCCAGGAAGCCCGCGAGGACGAGGACGACGACGGTGGGGCCTGCCGCACGAGTGAGGTCGCCCTCGCCGCGGTCTCGCCGTGCCCCGCGAGCCCGAAAAGGCGAAGGCGTGGACCGCGGTCCCCGTTCGTGGACGAGCACCGGCTGGGACCCGAGGACCGCGCCAAGCTCGAGGCCGACGACCGTGCCCGGCGCCTGCCGCCCGAGACCGTCGTCGACCTGCTTGCCCCCCAGCCGGGCATGCAGTGCCTGGACCTGGGCGCCGGCACCGGCTACCTGGCCCGACCCCTGGCCGAGAGCCTCGAGCCCGGGACCGTCGTCGCGCTCGACCACAGCCAGCGCATGCTCGCCGATCTGCGCCAGCGCGCCCGGGGCTCGCCTCGGGCGATCCACACCGTGCAGGGCTCGGCCACCCAGCTCCCGTTCCGACGGGCCTCCTTCGCCCGCGTCCTGTCCGTGAACCTCCACCACGAGGTCGACGACCGTGGAACGATGCTGGCCGAGGTCCTCCGCGTCCTCGAGCAGGGCGGCCACATGCTCGTCGTCGACTGGGCCCCGATCGACACCGACGAGGGCCCGCCGGTCGATCACCGGCTCTCGGCCCAGCAGATCGCCGACGAGCTGCGGGAGGCCGGGTTCGCCGAGGTCGTCGAGCACGACGTCTTCGACCAGCACACCGCGCTCGAGGCCCGCCGGTCGACGCGCCCGTGAGGTTCCCGGGTCTGGCTTGGCCCTCGCGGTGGCCTCGCTGGGCTTGCACGGCACGGTTCGGTTCCTCGACCGGGCGCCGCCGGCCATGGTGAGAGCATAGCCCTATCTCCGCGTGCTCTCGTCTCGCGGGCCCGCCATCGTGGGGGCACGACGAGCGTTGGGCTCCCGTCGAGCTCGGCGAACGCGTAGCGCCCAAGATCGGGGCTCAGACCTCGTGGGGCCGCACGCTGATCAACGGCGGGCCCACCGTGCGGACGATCTTGTCCGTGATGCTGCCGACGAGGAACCGCTCGAGCCCGCCTCGGCCGTGGGTGGCCATGACGACCAGGTCCACCTCGCGGTCGTCGGCGTGGTCGACGATCGCGCGGTGGGGACCCTCGTCGACGGCGAACCGCTCGAAGGCGACCTCGGCCTCCCGGCAGCGCTCGACCAGCGGGTCCAAGGCTCGTTGGGTCCCGTCCCCGTTCTCGCCTGGGGAGGCGTCCTCGATCGCGTGCAACAGGTCCAGCTGGGCGCCCGTCTGGCGCGCAAGCTCCAGGGCCAAGGGGGCCGCCGTCAGCGACAGCTCGCTGCCGTCGGAGGGCAACAGGATGCGCTCGATCGAGCCGCTCGTGACGAACGGCGACTCCCGCACGGTCAACACGGGCACCGGCGACTTGCGCACGAGCGCGTCCGCCACGCTGCCCAGCACGGCTCGTTCCAAGCCCGAGCGTCCCCGCGAGCCGGCCGCCACCAGATCGGCCTGCCAGTCCTCGGCCTCCTGGAGCAGCAACGCGCCGGCCGACCCGTCGCGCAGCACCGTGTCGGCGGGGACCTCGCGCTCGCGAGCCCACCGCAGGTTCTCCGCGAGGATCTCCTCTCCGGCGTCCTCGCGGGCCCGCGCCAACCGCGGCTCCATCTCCGGGGCTGGGCCCAGCATCGACAGCTGCTCGATCGCGTGCAGGAACCGCACCTCGGCCTGGCAGGCCTCGGCCAACCGCAAGGCTGCCCGCGTGGCCTGGTCGGCCAGCTCGCTGCCGTCCGTGCCGACGAGGATGCGGTCGATCACCGGCGAACCCGGGCCGGGTAGCCCGGCGTGCGCGTTTCAGGGTTCGCGTTCGAGGCTTCAGGGTCCTCCGCTCCACCGGCCCGTTGGTCGACGCCCTCTGGGGAGGCCGAGGAACAGACCCCCATCATCACGCCGGGGTGCACCGCGTCGTCGCCCCGGCGGCGGCTCGCAGCCCCCGACGTGCGTCCTGGCGCGCCTGGTCCCGCTCGGGGTCGATGGCGGCCACGGCCTAGCTCGTCCGGCGGACCCCGAAGATCGCGTACAGGCCGAGCGTGGCGGCGGTCGCCAACGCCACCCCTGTGGGGGACCGGCGGGCAAGCGCCTGGGTGTCCCCCGCCGAGTCGGTCATCCCTCGACCTCCGTCCCCCGGACTGCCGTCGTACCGTTAGAGACGCTGGGGGACGCGATCAACCCTTCGGGACCCGTCAGACCGACTCCGGGTTCCTCGGCCGACCGAGCTCGCGCATGTGCTCGACGCGTCGTTGGACGAGCTTCTCGGTCCCGATGTCGTGGCGGGCGTCGATCGCCTCACCCTTGACGTGCGAGAGCGCCTGCTCGGCCTGCTCGTTGGCGTCCTCGATCGTGTCGGCGATGCCGACGAGCGCCAGCGTGCGGCTGGTCGTGGTGACGACGCCACCCTCGGTCGGCTCGCAGCTGGCGTAGAACAGCTCGGCGCCGGTCTCGGCGATCGCCTCGCGGTCGATCTCGACCGTGGTGTCCGGCGTCGGGTCCGAGCCGTAGCCCTCGGGCACGACGTACTTGCAGACGGTCGCCGTCGGCTCGAAGGTGACCTCGAGCTCGTCGAGGGTGCCCTCGGCCATCGCGTCGACGACGTCGGTGAACGGTGTCTCGAGGATCCCCAGCGTGTTCATCGCCTCGGGGTCGCCAAAGCGGGCGTTGACCTCGACGACGCGGGGACCGTCGGCGGTCAGCATGAACTGGCCGTAGATCGGGCCGACGTAGGGGCGATCCTCGTCGCGCAGGGCGTGCACGATGTCGCGCACGATGTCGACGGCGGCCTCGTAGTCGACGCGGGAGAGGAACGGCAGGCCCTCCGATCCCGAGTAGGCGCCCATGCCGCCGGTGTTGGGGCCCTCGTCGCCCTCGAAGGCGCGCTTGTGGTCCTGGATCGGCGGCGTCGGGACGACGGTGTCGCCGTCGGTGAAGCACTGGACGGTGAACTCCTCGCCCTCGAGCTTCTCCTCGATGACGACCTGGCCACCGCCGAGGCCGCTCGTGAACACGTCGTTGGCGTACTCGAGCGCCTCCTCGGTCCCGGCCAGATGGTCCCCGGTGACCTTGACGCCCTTGCCGCCGGTGAGGCCGACCGGTTTGACGGCGACCTCGCCCAGCTCCTCGACGTACTCGCGCAGGCCCTGCTGGTTCGCGAAGTGACGGTTGCGGACCCGGCCCGGGATGCCGTGGCGCTCCATCAGGTCCCGCATCCAGGCCTTGTCGGTCTCGATGCGGCCCGCCTGCTGGCTGGGCGAGACGACCGTGACGCCGGCGTCGGCGAGCGCGTCCGTCACGCCGGCTGCGATCGGGCCCTCGGGGCCGGAGAGCGCGTGCGTGCAGCCCCACTGGCGGGCCTTGTCCACGATCCCGGCGACGTGCTTCTCCTGGCCGATCGCGTAGTCGTCGGCCAGCTCCGCGACGCCAGGGTTCTCGTTGCTCATCACCGAGTACACGCGGGCGCCACCGTCGACGAGCGCCTTCGCCATCGCGTGTTCCCGGGCTCCACCACCGACCAAGAGTACGTCTTGCTCCGTCAAGGCTCGACCCCCGTTGCATCAGTCAGCTCGGACAGCGTCGTCAAAGCGTGGAGGGCGACGTCGGCCTCCGTCAACAGCTCCCGGGCGCCCTCCTCGCGGTCGACGATCGTGACCGCGTGGGCCACCGAGGCCCCCGTGTCCCGGACCGCCTCCACCGCCTCCCGAAGGCTTTGGCCGGTCGTGGTCACGTCCTCGACCATCAGCACCTCCTCGGCGTCGTCCACCGGTCCCTCGATCCGGGATCCGGTCCCGTAGTCCTTGGCCTCGCCCCGGACGAGCAGGATCGGATGCCCCGTCTCGACGCCCAGCTGCACGGCCAGGGGCACGCCGCCGAGCGCGGTGCCGGCGATCGCATCGTGCCCCACGGCGTAGACCTGAGCGTGTTGCGCGAGCGCGCGCAGGACGCTGGGGTTCGAGCAGGCGTGCTTGACGTCGACGTAGTACGGGGACGTCTCGCCGCTGGCCAGCTCGAACTCGCCGGTCCGCAACGCGTCTGCATCGTGCAACAGATCTGCGAGGGTCACCAGGGGACCTCCTTGACGCCGACGAGGTAACCGATCCCGTTCACGAGTAGGTGCAAGCCCGGGGTCAAGATAAGGATGGCGAGGAACGGGCCCAGGGTCAGGGCCTCGAACAGCCACCAGCTCCCCGTCCAAGCCATCGTCGCCAGGCTGGCCAGGGCGGCCAACAGGAGCGCGCCGGCGATGAAGTCGTACTGGTCGGGGCCCAGCCAGCGCTCGCCCCGTTCCTTGCCGAGGCGGCGCTTGAGGAAACTGGCCCCCAGGTCGCCGAGCAACGCGCCCAGCGCTAACGCGTAGACATGGACGAGGTAAGCGGGGCTCGTGCCGAAGTCGGTGACGCCGAACCCGACGTCGGCCGCGTAGGCATGCTGCAAGGCTCCGATCGCGATCGCCAACAGGGGGGCCAAGATCAAGCCCTGCCAGGTCTTGCCACCCCCCAGGATCCGCCGGCCGTCGGACCACGAGCGGCCGCCATCGATCGGAGGGCCGCCGCCGACGAGGGTAGCCAGCATGTTGGAGGCGTAGGCGGGCAGGATCAGCCAGAGCCCCTGCACGACCGTCTCGTGCAGCATCCGAGCGGAGCCAGCGGCTGGGGGTTAATAAATGGTCCGAGGCGCCAGGGGGGGAGAGGGGCGCGGGCAGCCGCCCGCCCCCGATCTAGCCTACCGACTGTGCGCACGAGCCCTCCGGGCTCGTCCTCCCGGGAGACCGTACCCGCTCTCCCGAGACCCGCGAGAGCCTAAGCCAACCATGACCAGCGGGCTAGTCCGTTTCCAGGATCGTCCCGTTGTCGCCGACGGCGTATGCCTTCGAGCCGATCTCGGTGCCTCTCATCGATTCGGACTGCGTCTTCTCCTCCGTCCACGAGCCGTCGTAGTGGTAGATGTCGCCCTGGTCGCCCACCGCGTGGCCGGCGCCGTCTTCGATCTCGATGGCGTTGAGGCTGTCCGTCCCGTCGACGACCGTCTCGGTCCAGGAGCCGCCGTCGAAGTGGTAGACCTTGCCGCCGGAGGCGGCGACCCAGATGTCGTAGGCGGCGTTCGCGTCGACGTCGTGGAAGTTCTCGGAGGTGTCGGAGATGCCGATCTTGTTCCAGGTGCTGCCGCCGTCGGTGGTCTCCCAGACCGCCTGGTTGGTGTCCACGGCGACGCCGGACTCGGTGTCGTAGAAGTCGATCCCCTCGATCGAGGACCCGCTGCCGGGGGTGACGTCGGTCCAGGAGCCGCCGTCGTCGCTGCTGATCTGGACGTGACCACTGGAGTCGGCGGCGTAGACCCTGGCCTCGCCACTGTGACCGGTCACCGCCACGTCGGTCAGCTGGTCCGTGTAGCTGTTGCCCAAGCCCGTGTGGTCGCTCATGGTGTCGGTTCCCGGGTCGTACTCGCCGACCGTGCCGGAGGCTCCCACGATCCACAGCTCGTCGCCGTCGGGGGTGGCGTCGGCGCCGTGGAGGTTGTGCCCGTTGCCCGAGGGGCCGTCGTCGTCGATCCGGGCCCACTGGCTTCCCTGACGCTCGAGGAGGTCCCCGTCGTCCCCCACCGCGTAGGGGCCCAGACCGGTCTGATCCACGTCGTTCAGGCTGACCGAGTAGTCGCCCGGGTCCGTGCTGGCGTTGCCCCAGGCACCGGGCCACGACTCGCAGGCCGCGACGGCGTCGGTATCGGGCACGTCGATGACGACGTACTCTTGGAGCTCGGCGTCCACGCCCTCGACCTTCAGCCAGAAGATCGCGCCGAGGACGCGGTCGTCGTCGTCGGCCGTGACCAACCCGTCGTTGTCCCCGTCGTACTTGGTACCGCCGAAGCACTCGCCGCCCCGGTGGCTCCACAAGAGGTTCCCCCGACGGTCGACGTACTCCCTGGTGCCGTCGCCGTCCAGGTCGCTCGTGAAGGCGGCCGACTCGTTCAAGGGGGCCTGAGCGTCGGCTCCGGCCAGGGAGGCGTTCATCTCCAACGATAGCGAGCGGGCCGTCTGGTACTGCGAGAAGAGGTAGCCGTCCAGGTTCTCCTGGACGCTGAGCGCCGTGTCGTTGCTCGTGACCATCCCGAAGAAGTTGACCGCGCGGCTGCGCGTGTTGAGGAACAGGTCGACCAGCGGGCGGTTGCTGCGCTCCTCGAGCTGCGTGCTGCCGCTCTGCAGCGCGCTGTAGGCGCCGATCGCCATGATCGCCGTCGCCGAGATGACGAACCCGGCCAGCAGCAGCATCTGGGCCCCGTCCGGCATCCCTTGGCCGCCGGTCGTCGACTTGCTCCCCATGGTCACCCTCCGAGGAACAGCCGGAACGTGACGTAGGCGATCATCGTCATCGCGAAGGCGTGCTTGAGCCCGGCCACGGGCTTGCCGTCCTGCATCGATCCCGCCACGAACCCGCCGCCCAGGCCCTGGATGATGGCGGCGTGGAAGAACAGCGTCTGGAAGGTCTGGATGTCGAACTCCTCGAACGTGATCGACCCGACGGAGACGCCCTCGGCGCCGGCGACCGCCTTGGCGACCTCAGGCATGAACTTCACGTTCAACACGCCGATGACGCCGAGGAACACGGCGAACGCGATGTAGATGATCATCACGTAGATCTGCATGCCGCTGCGGCGCTCGCTGTGGATCATCTGGATCTCGCGGGCGTCCTCGGCGGCCGCCTCGAGCACGTCCTTGACGTTGCCACCGGCGGTCGACGCCTCGATGACGAGGCTCACGGTGCGCTGCACGAGCGGCGTGTCGACGCGCTGGGCGAAGCTCTGCAACGCGTCCTCGAAGCTGACCCCCCACTCGATCTGGGCGGCCATCTTCTCGATCTCGGGCGTGAGCGCCCCGTAGTTCCCTTCGCTGGCCGTGATGACGGCCTGCGTGAGCGTCATGCCGGTGCGCTGGCTCTCGGCCAGGTCCCGCAGGAACTCCGGCAGGCGCTGGTCGATCGCCTTGATGCGCTTGTTCTCGCGGTTGCGGATGTACCCGGCCGGACCGATCCCGATGAGGATCGCGGCCACGAAGAAGTCCGTGGCGTAGCGCTTCTCGAGCGTGAGGCTGCCGATCGACTCGAGCTGGCCGGCGTACACCATGATGCCGAGGAACCCGAGCACGAAGGCCAGCGTGCCGGAGACGCCCAGCACCGTGAGGCGGACGACCTCCTCGCGCGTGTAGCTCTTCTCGAAGTCGATCTGCTCCTCGGGCGGCGTCTCCAGCCGCCGGGAGTACATGAACGCGATGAGCAGACCGAGCGTGATGAGCACGCCGACGGCGACCAGGGCCAGGAACGCGGCGTTGCGGCCCTCCGAGGACTCGGGGACCAAGCCGTCGAGGTGCCCGGTCGCGAGCGCGCCGACGAGCCCGATCGAGCCCGCCAGGAACAAGCCGGCGGTCGCGTACAGGATGACGACGCGGCGTTGCAGCTCGTCACCGTGCTCGGTGCGCGTCTCGTGCTGCTCGTCGGCCTCCTGGAGGGCCAGGCCCGGCACGGGCAGCAGCCCGCGGGCGTGCACGAACACGGCCGCGCTGAGCAGGCCGGCGTACAGGAACACCAGGCCCAGGTGGGCTTCCGTGATCGGGCCCGACATGATGCCCAGCTCGAGCAGCAGCGAGAAGAACGCGCTGACCGCGAGCATGGACAACGCCGTGGCGGAGACGGCCCGACGGGCGGGGCCGTGCTCCTCGAAGCTGGGGAGGTTGGCGCGGGCCAAGTTCACGCCGGCCAGGGCCGCGATGCCAACCCCCAGGATCGGGCGCAAAAGCTCCAGCGTCTCCGCCAGCGAGCCGCCGGTCGTGACCGAGATCAGGCCCGCGATCGTGAGCAGGCCGCCGATCACGATCGCGGCGATCGTGCCGATCGACAGCACGCGCAGCCGACCCTTGTTGCGTTCGGCGTCGGCCAGGTCGTCGCTGAGCGCCGCCGGGACCGCCTTCGTGAGCGTGACGGCGCTGTGCGTGGTGAGGACGAGCAGGACGGAGGCGGCGAGGAGCGTGAGCACGCCGTAGGTGGGGTAGCCGAGGACGAGGAACACCGTGGCGCCCAGCCCGGCCAGCAGGACGGCACCGTTGCCGGCCCGAGCCAGGCCCTCGACGATCAGGCGGCTGTGCCGGGAGTCGCCGCGCTCCAGCCACGAGGTGACCTGGGTGGGCCGGGGGAGTCCGGCCAGGTGCACGGCGTCCAGCCAGCCCACGCAGGCGGCCAGACCCAGCACGTAGGGCGCCTGCCAGGCCTCGCCGGGCGCGGCCGGGATGGCGATCACGACCGTCGCCAGCAGGCCCAGCACGAGCAGCGTGGCCGTCAGCCAGCGCCGGTCGGGCGTGGGGGCCTCGGCCAGCGCCAGCTCGTCGCGGCTGGCCATCGCCACCGTCAGGGCCAACAGCACCGTCAGCGGCCCGGTGACGAGCGTGAAGTTCTCGGACAGCAGCAGGGGCACGTTGCCTAGGTATCGCACGCGCCCGAAGCGCGCGGCCGCGGCGGCGACGAGCAGCAAGCCGAGCAGGCCGATCGCGGCGGCGGTCGCGATGCCGAGCAGGTTCGCGCCGGTGCTGGAGGCCTGGGCGCGCTCGGTGTCGATGCGGGGGCGGACGACGTGCAGGCCCGCCGTCAGGGCCGCGAAGGCGCCGGCGGCGACGAGGCTGGCCGCGAGGTCCCCGGGGACGATCGCGCTCGCGATACCGCCGAGGATGGCGACGGCGGCGAGCACGGCGGCGAGGGTCTGGTGGGTCGATCGATCCACGCGATCACACCTCCGGCGTCATCTCGGCGAGCCCGTAGGCGAACGCGGCGTTGGCCACGGGCAGCACCAGGTACACGATCAGGCGCAGGGTCGTCGGCTCGCCGCCGCCGAGCATCGACATGATCGCCATCATCACGATCAGGAACAGCGGCCCGGCGACGACGGCGGTCACGTAGGTCTCGGACATCAGGCCCATGACCTCGACGAACTGCTTTTGCTCCTGCCGGTTCTCGAACGCGTAGCGTTCGGCCTTGCTGGAGAAGTAGCTCTGCATGTCGCCGCCGCTGGTGACCGTCGTGATGGCGCCCTGCATGACCTCGGCGAACCGATCCGAGGGGGTGCGTCGGCTGGCGCGCTCCAGCGCGCGCACGCTGTCGATGCCCAGGTGCATGTCCTTGGCGATCGCCTGAGCCTCGTTGGCCAGCTCGCCGTAGATCGGCTGGGCGGCCAGCGACTGGAAGATCGTGTGGATCGGGACGCCGGCCGAAGCCATCGCGGCGATGTAGTTCAGCCCGTAGGGCAGGTGCTCGTCGATGTCGCTCTCGCGCTTGTTGGCCTTGCTCTTCGGGCTGGTGAGCAGGATGCCGTAGACCGCCCCGCTGAGCAGGACGGGGGTGAAGACGAGCGCCACGAGCGCGATCGGTTGCGTGGCGGGGATGCCGGCCGCGGGCAACAGGACCAGGCCCACGAACGCGGACAAGAGCAGCGTGGCCAGGAACGTGACGATGGCGCTGGCGAGGGCGGTGGCTTGGTAGGCCTCCGAGCGGACGGGGATCCGGGCCTCGCGCAGCGCCTCCTCGAGATCCGTGTTGTCGAGGTGCTTGGCGGCGAAGCCGCCGAGCAGCCGGTACGAGGTTCGCTGGAAGTTGGACAGGCCCACCTTAGCCCTCCTCGTCCTCGTCGATGATGTCCTCGATCTTGTCGATGTCCTCGAGCTCGTCCTCCTCGGTGGGCTCGGGGTCGTCGGCGTCCTCGTCGGGGTCGTTGGGCGGGGGGTCGGCGTCGACGGGGTCCAACTCGTCGCCGTCCTCGAGGGTCCGGGCCTGGCCCGGGTCCAGGTCGTCGAGGTCGCCCTCGACCGGGTCGACCTCCTCCAGGTCGTCGACGGCGTCGATCTCCTCGAGGTCGTCCTCGGCCCCTTCCTCGCTGCCCTCTTGGGTGGCCTCGACGGGGTCGAACTCGCCGCCCATGTCCTGCATCGAGTCGAGGGTCTCGTCCTCGAGCGGGGCCACGAGGCTGGCGTCCTCGGGCGCGGGGATGTCGGCGGTGGGGTCGAACTCGTCGCCCTTCTCGCCGGCGCCCTTGATCTCGCGGTCCTCGAGCAGCTCGTCCTCCAGCTCGATGTCCTCCTCACCCTCCTCGGGCTCCTCGAGCCCCATGTCGACCTTGATCTTGTGAACGGTCTCCTCGGGCTCGTTGTAGTAGGACTGGACGACGGTCCCCACGTCGACGTAGTCGCGGACGCCGTGCTCCTTCATCCACTCGATCAGGAGGGTCCGGTTCTCGACCTCCGTCTCGAGCTCGGCGTCCGTCATGTTGTTCTCTTTCTGGATCCGCTCGAGCACGTACGAGATGCCGCTGTGATCGAACGTGTCGTCGGCCGGGTCCCACTCGAACACCTCGTTCGTCAACAGCTCCTTGGTGTTCGGGTCCATCCCGACGATCTCGGTGATGTTCTGCGTGCGGCGGACGCGCTGACCGCCGATGCGGGTCTGGATCTGGATGCTGACGATGTCCAGGGCCTCGAGCAGCGGGCGCGGGATGTTGATCGGCTCGCCCTCGAGGCGGTGGATGACGCTGGTCACCGAGTCCGCGTGCATCGTGCCGTACGCGGCGTGACCGGTCGCCATCGCCTGGAAGAGGACGGTGGCCTCCTCGCCGCGCACCTCACCGACGGTGATGTACTCGGGCCGCTGCCGCAGCGCAGCCTTCAGCAGCTCGAACATGTTGATCTCGCCGGCCTGACGCCCGCTGTCGTCGCGGGGACCGAACCCGCTGCGGGTCGTGCCCGGGATCCAGTTCGGGTGGGGCAGGTTCAGCTCGCGCGTGTCCTCGATGGACACGATCTTCATCTGCGGCGGGATGAACAGCATCACCGCGTTCAACATCGTCGTCTTCCCGGACGCGGTCCCGCCGGCGACGATCATCGACGCGCCGTGCTGGATCGCCAGCCAGTAGTAGGCCAGCATCTTCGGGTTCAGCGTGCCGAAGCGGAGCAGGTCCGTCGGCGTGAACGGCTCGTCGCGGAACTTGCGGATCGTGAACGTGGACCCGCTCGTGGTGACCTCGTCGGACAGGGTCGCGTTCAGGCGGGACCCGTCCGGCAGGCGCGCGTCGAGCAGTGGGTCGGCCACGCTGATGTGCTTGCCCGAGCGCTGGGCGAGCTTGATCACGAAGCTGTCCAGGTTCTCCTCCTCGAACGACACGGTGGAGGCCATGGACTCGTACTTGCGGTGGTAGAGGAAGATCGGGATCCCGACACCGTCGCAGCTGATGTCCTCGATCATCGGGTCCCGCATGATGACGTCGAGCTTGCCGTAGCCGAGGAAGTCGCGGACGATGTAGTACGTCAGCCGCATCCGCATCTTCTCGTCGACCTCGATCGAGTAGTCCTCGATGATCTCGCTCGTCAGGTCGACGAGCATCTCCTCGGCCTCCTCCTCGGTCAACCGGGAGAGACCGACCTCGATCACGTCGACGATCGTCTCCTGGATGAAGTCGAGCACCTTCTCCTCGCGCTCGGTGAGCTCGGGCTCGATCACCTCGTACAGGTACTGGTGGTCCTCCTCGTCGTAGAGGATGCGGACGTACCCGTAGGGCTCGTACACCGGGTAGATCTCGACCTCGCGGCGGCTGTCCTTCCGGCTTTCGTCCTCGACGATCTCCTCGACGGCGCCGTCGTCGAGCTCGTCCACCTCGATCTCGGCCATCTCGGCCGCGTCGACGGTCTCGAGCGCTTCGCCGCCCTCCAGCTGCTCCACGTCCGCGGCCCCGACCCCGCCGTCGACGTCGGCGTCGTCGGGCGCGGGCACGGTGTCGGCGTCCGGGAGCCCACGCTCGTCGGGGAGACCGCCATCGTCGGAGCCGATCGCGTCGGCGTCGGCCGGCTCGGCGTCCGGCTCCTCGGGGCCAGGTTCCTCCACGACGGGCTCGACCGCGGCCGCGTCCTCGACGGGCTCGTCCATATCCTCGAGCCCTTCGCCCGCCTCGGGATCGTCGGTGAGCGGGGTGCCCTCGCCGAGCCATCCCATCTGGTCGGGATCGATCTCGCTGAACGCGTCGGCGGCCTCGATGGCCGGGTCGGCCTCCCCGGCCTCGCCGGCGTCCGGGTCCTCGAAGGGCGAGGCCTGCGGCTGGTTCCCCGGGCCCGCTTGGGGTCCCACGGGCTCGTCGGTGTCCCGTGCGGTCACGTCCTCGGGGTCGGGCCCCGAGGCGGGGGAACCGGGGACGTCGAAGACGACCTCGGCGTCCTCCATCCGGGGCTCGAGCCCTGTCATCTCCCCGACGGGGAGCCCGATCTCTCGCATGAGAGCCTCCCGGTCGGAGGGGTCGAGGTTGGCCCAGATGGCTTCCACGTCCGTCTCCTGGATGTGGCTGGGGTCGGGGTAGACATCGTGGGCGGCGAGCGTCTGCAGGAACTCGTCGAAGGGTAGGCTCTCCATCATCTCACCTTGCTGGTTGGTTCGAGGACGATCGTCGGGGCCGCGTGGGTCTTCCCTGGAGGGTCGTACCTAACGCTTGCGGCTTGGGCGGACGTGTCGAGTTCACCCTTGAACTCGAGACAGTCCCCATCGATCTCGACCGTGGACACGTTGCCGAGGGGGAAGCTCGTACTGACCCGCTGGTCACCGGAGCGGACGTGGACGGTCGCCTCGAAGCCGCAGTCGGCGGCCGTCCCGTTGGGTAACAGCTCGCGGTTGATCGTGACGGTCATGTTGGTGCCGACCGGGTTCGGCAGGTCGAACGTCGTGTTGTACGTGGCGTTGGGGGCGGCCTGGGCGACCCGGGAGGCCTGCTCGGCCAGGCTGCCCGTCAGCTGGCCGAACTGCTCGGCCTGTTTGGCCGCCGCCACCTCGTTGCCTCGCTGCTGGGCGTCGACGAGGACGTCCATCGCGAAGACGAGCGCCATCGAGCCCACGGCGAACATGAACACGTAGCCGATGACCTCGGTCGCGCCCTCGTCGTTGCGGAGCCGGCGCTGCCAGCGTTCGAGCAGGTCCACGGCTAGGTCCCTCCCGACCGCGACAACGTGACGGTCGTCTCGACGAGCGAGGTGGACAGCCGATCGTTGGAGGTGTACCACACCGCCGCTTCCTTGCCGTCGAAGACCGAGAAGCCGTCCTCCCAGGTGTACGTGAACCCGGCCTTCTCGTTCGTGAGGTAGCGCTCCCAGGCTTCGCTCATCGACGTCGGCGGGTAGATCTGGACCTTCGTCGCGTTGCCGGAGGCCACGCGCTCGTGGTTGCCCTGGCTGGACACCAGCACCTCGGTGGAGGAACGGCCGCCGGTGGCGAGGGCGCCCTCGAGCTTCACGACGCGGACGAACACGTCCTCGGTTCCCTCGCCCGAATCGTCGGGGGCGCGCAGCCGCGGGGTGTTGTGCATGACCTGGCCGCCGTCGATGGCGGCCACGATGGCGGTGTTCTGGTACAGGATCTGGGTCATCGATCCCCCGCGGGACAGCTCCCACTCGACGGCGCCGCCGTCGATGAACCACGCGTGGGCCACGGGCCGGTCGGGGTTGGAGCTGCGGTTGAAGACCTTGAACTGTGTAGAGTGGCCCTCGAGATCCCAGAAGGCGGGGTCGCTGATGTTTAAGGTTTCACTGGAGTTCAGCGACCTCCGGTCGAAGACGTGCTGGGCGACCTCTTCGCCGGCTTCGTAACGGTAGGCCTCCAGCTGGAACTCGTCGGAGCCGAACGCCGTCCCGTTGTTGTGGATCTTGAGCTGGTCGTCGCCGTCGGCGTACTCGCCGAACCACACCTCGTAGGTGGTCCCGTTCCGGTCGATGTTCGCGTTGTACCCCCACAGGTGCTTGCCGCCCTCGTCCAGGCTCATCGAACCGTCGGCCATCGAGACCTGCCAGGCGGGCGTGGTGCCGGCGGGGGCGCCCGACAACAGCGTGCTGACGCCGCGGTCGAGGCGCTGGAAGGCCCCGATCATCGAGTCCGTCTGCTGGCGGGACTGCACCTGCTCGAGGGCCGGCGCGCCCATCAGCATGACGACGGAGATCATCAACAACGAGATGCCGGTCACGAGGACGAAGCCGACGACCGTGTCGGCGCCGCGATCGTGACCACCAACTGTCGTTCTGCAGCCCACGTGGGTCCTCGCTCCCACCTCTCGCCGACGCCTCCCATATAAGCGTCTGCGCTTTTCCCGTGCGGACGAGCGCTCCGCGTTCGCCCGCCGTCGCCGCTTGGCTCCCTCCTCGCTTTTCCTTCACTCAGTCAGGGCATCGGCCGAGGGGCACCCCTCACAACGCCAGGAACACGGTGGCCAGCCCCAACGTCCACAGCCCCAGCAGGGCGAGGGCCAGCTCGGGCCACACGCTCACCATGACGTTGATGCTGGCCGACAGCTGAGCGGTGCGCTGGTGGCCGACGACGTTGATCCCGCACGCGTGCCCGCTGGCGATCCCGGCCTCGACGGGCTCGAGGTCCTCGATCGCGCGCTCGGCGGTCTCGCGCGAGATGCGGGCCAGCGCCTCGTGGCGGACGGCGATCCCGACCGGGCTGTGGGGACCGCCTTCGACGTTGACGGCGTGGTTGTCGGTCGTCATCACGCGCACCTCGTCCACGACGGTCCCCGCGGCCTCCTGGATCGCCTCCGTGGCCTCCGGCTCCATGTTGTTGCCATCCCACAGGATGTAGGCGACCCGCTGGTCGTCGGCCTCGACGACGAGGACCTGGCAGCCGGCGCGCCCGATCAGGTGCCGCATGCCCAGCGTCCGGTCCTGGGCCACCCCGACGCGCAGCTGGTTGACCCGCTCGTCCAGCGCCGCCTGGGTCACCTCTCCGGCCCGATCCTCGATGTCGAGGGCGCGCGGCGTGAGCGGGAACACGGCGCCGGCGCCGGGACGGATCGAGTTGTGGCAGTCGACGAAGGCAGCCTCGCGGGCCCCGCTCCCCTGGGCGGCGAGCTCGGCGTGGTGGCCCACGCCCGGGTCGACGTCGTCGATCGCCTCCGGCCACGAGGTGTAGGTCAACAGGGCATCCGAGCCGAACAGCTGGCCCGCCACGCGCACCGTCTCCCCGCGTTCGACGAAGCGGGAGCCGCCGGGTTCGGTGTCGACGCGGTCGGCGAGCTCGCTGACGTAGGCGCCCAGGCGTTCGACCTCCTCGCTCGTCACCGGGTTGAGGTCGTGGTCGGCGGCGCCGTGCGGGACGAGCACGTGCTCCCAGTCCAGCAGCGCGTCCCGCATCTTGGCCGGCAGATCCCCGCCGCCGAGCGCGCCGAAGGGCCCCGGGTGCACGGTGGGGACGACGACGCAGGCCTTCTTCGAGCCGTCCTCGCGGTGGAAGGCCAGCACGGCGACCGGCGCCTGGACGGGTTGCCCGACCTTCTCGAGCAGGTCCTCGGCCTCCCAGCTGTCGGTCGTGACGTGGTCGAGGTAGCCGCGGAACAGATCGGCGCCCGAGATCCCGAAGTTCCGCGTCAGCGGTGCATCGAAGAGCCGCAAAACGACGACGAACGGGGCCACGATCGCCACCCAGACGACCAACCCGACGAGCAGCCCGTCCGTGCCGACGATGCGGACGAGGCCCGGCAGGGTCGACAGCGGCTGCAGCGCCGACAAGCCCAGCGCGACCGGGTGGCGGTTGTCGACGAGCACGACGGCGGCCGCGAACCCGGCCACCCACGCGAGCCCCACGGCGGTGAACAGGACCTTGGCCGGCGTCAGCCCGACCAGGCCCAGCAGGACGGTGGCGAGGACCCCCAGGCTGACGACGACGGCCCCGATCGCGGCGACGGTGGCCGCCCGGTCGAGGTAGTACCGCGTGCCGAGCAACCGGGCCACGATCGGGGACACCAGCGAGGCGAACACGGCCGGCAGCGCGACGAGCAGCCCGGCGTCGACGGCGGCCGACAGGTCCGCGCCGAGGAGCGCGGCGCTGGCCACCGTCGCGAGCACGATCAACAGGTAGCTGAGGAACAGAGGAGGCGCTGGCAGGAACAGCTCGCCGATGCGAGCTGTCCGCTCCATGCTCTCCTGGAGGGGGTTGGCGTCCTCGGCCACGAGGTCTCGAACCTGGGCACCTCACATGAAGGGTCGGAGCCCGAGGTTACGGTTCCTCGTCCAGCCCGGCGAAGCCGCGGACGGCGTCCAGCGTCTCGTTGGCGGTCTCGTTGCCCTGCTCCACGAGATCGTTCACCTCGTCGGAGCCGAAGCCGAGCACGTGGAAATCCGCGCAGACGCGTGCGCCGCCTCCGCCGACGCGGGCCTCGGGGTCGACGGTCTCGGGCTCGCAGGGCTCGAGGGAGACGAACCTGCTCGGGGTGTCGGGGCCTGGATCGACGACGGGGACCACGCAGACCCCCACGCCGCCGTCGGCGACGTACACGGCGGGGTCCTCGCCTTCCTGGGGGCCAGGCACCTCGCAGCTGGAGGTGTCGACCCCGACGTGGATGAAGAAGGGGTTGCGAGGGATCGTGTGTTCGACCTTGGTGCACAGCCCGGCTCGGGTGTCGCCGACGGTGACGATCTGGCCCGAGAAGTCCCCGGGACAGCGATCCCGTTGGAGGTCCGGCGGGAAGAGCAACTCGTCGAGCACCCGGAACGGGTAGTCGGGGCTTTCTGCGTCGACGAAGAAGCAAAAGCGGTAGAACAGGAGGCTGTATCGACCCTGGAAGCCGATCCAGTCCTCGTTCCCGCAGGAGACGATCCAGGGTTCCAGGCTCACGCCGACGTCGCCGTGTTCGGCGCCGGCGGACGGTGTCAACGGGACGGCGAGCAAGCTAGCCACGAGGGAGATCGCGAGGATTCGGCCGGCGGTACGGTCGCCGGGGCCCCCCAGCACGTCCCGCAGCCCCATGGATGGTGGATTCCAACGTGAAGGTTAAACTGTTGGGTCCCAGGGGCCGCGCTGTAAGGATAAGAAACGGGGGGACCACCAAGTACGCGAAGGGATGCCAGGGCACAAGGGGGAGCAGCTGCCGTGACAAGGCCGCCCGGCGGCGAGTCACAGGCCCGTCGTGGCCTTGGCGATCCTTCGTGTCCCTCGCGGCCCCTGCTTAACCAGACAGCCGGCCCAGGGGCCGCGGTTGGCGGGAGCCGTCACCGCTCGCGGAACCGACGACGGGGTTCGATCGTCTCCCGCAGGTAGTCCCGCCGACGCTTGCCGAACGGGTTCTGCTCCACGTGCTCACCGGTCTGGACGAGCTCGGCGTGGCCGGCGGTGATCATCTCGTAGGGCATCGGGCCGGTGTAGATCCCGTAGTTGGCCTCAGCCACGTCGCCCTGGCTGGCCAGGTTGCGGTAGGCGAGCACGGCCGCGATGAACGGTCCCAACAGGAGCAGGATGCCGAGGAACGGGATGCCATCGGGTTGCTCGGGGACCGACGATCCGGTTCCCTGTCTGTCGGTCTGTTCTTCGCCGACGTCCAACGGTTCGTCGACGCGGGCCACCTCGCCCGGTCGGAGGGTCACCGTTGCCGCGGGTCCGCGGTCTTGCTCCTCGGGCCGCTCGACGGAGACCTCGGAGTCGTCGCCGCCGTAGACGTCGACCTGCTCCTCGGTGTCCGTGGTCACGCCCAGAGAGAACGCCCAGGCGAGGAACAGGGCCGCGATCACGAGCCCGAGCAGGATGCGTTTGCGCCAGAGCCGGTGGACTCGCACCTCCTCGTGCGGGTACGGCGTCCAACCGTTGGTCTCGGACACGGCAACACCCACGCCTGGCGTGGGACAGGATCCCCATAACGACCCGTCCGTCACGGTGCGTCGTTACGGGTGCCATGCCGAGGGAACGGCACCGCTGGTGGGGTGTCAAGAAAGTCGGGAAAAAGAACGGCGAGAGAAGGTGGGTCCGCCCCCACCGAGCGAGGGCGGACCGCGCGGCCGAAACGGCGGGGGAGGTCGCCCCCCCGCTACGGTGGCCGGTTGGGTCAGCGGTCGTCGCTGATCGTCTGGTTGCCGTCGTGGGCGTGGAACTCGCCAGCGTCGCTGTCGTCGTCGCACACGAGCGGGGTGCGAGCGTCGATCGCGCTTTCGTCCTGCCCGTCGTCGAATTCCTCCGTGTCTTCCTCGCTGTTACACTCCGGACCCCAGCTGACCGGTGTGCCAGCACTGTCCGTCCAGTACTGGTGGTCCGTGGTGTACTGCGGAGCGGTGCTGTGGAAGAAGATGTCGAGGTTCACCGACGAGTGGCAGTGGTTCGGGGACGCCGAGCGGTTCTCGGGGTTGTGCGGGTGCGAGTTGCCCTGCCAGTAGGCGGTGTCGTTGTCCGCACCACCCTCGCCGTGCTCCACGGCGCAGCCCGTCTTCTCGTTCTCGCCGCGCTGCGTGACCGAGGGGTCACCGTCGCCGGTGCTGGTCCCGCCACCGTCGAAGGCGGCGAAGTCCACGGCGATCAGGAAGTTGTACTCGATCGAGCAGCGCCGATCGGGGGTGATCGTCGTCTCGCACGCCTCGCGGGTTTGCGCGTCCTCGCCGGGGTAGATCGCACCGTTGCGCTCGGCGGTCGCCTGCGTGTCGTCCGCGGTGGCGTTGTACTGGAAGCGCGCCTGGTCGGCGAAGCCGAGACCGTCGGGCGTGTCCGTGTCAGTCTGCAGGTGCACCGAGAACAGCGGCTCGTAGAGCGCGGGGTCGGCGAAGCCGCTCTCGCTGCCGCCTCGGTGGTTGTCTCGGTCGTCTTCGGTGTCGTCCTTACACGTGTTCGGGTCGTGGCCCTCGCGCGGGTCGTCGATCGTGAAGGGGCTGGCGGTGTCGTCGGACTCGCTGTCACCGCAGTCGTCGCCCTGACCGGACGAGAAGAGGTTGCCCACCACGGAGAGCGGGTAGAGGTACTTGTCCACGATCCACTCGTGGCCGTTGGGGTCGACCACGAAGAAGCTCGAGTCGTACTCGAAGATGCAACCTCTGCAGTCCTGATCCAGGTCGATCAGGTTCTTGACGACGTCCCTGTTGTCGTCGGCCGAGAAGATGCCGGTCTGCGTGTCCTCGGCGGACACGTTCTCTTCGGCGCCACCGGCCTGGACGTTCACGGTGCCGAAGGGATCGTCGGCGCCGATCGCGTGGGCGAACCCGTCGGGCGTGTAACAGCCACCCCAGCGGGCGGTGCCGTTCCACGACTCGCCGACGAAGCCCTTCTCCTCGGCGGTGGCGTTGAGCTCCTCGGCCGTCAGGTCGGGCTGGGAGTCGAGGCCTTTGTCGGTCTCGTTCTCCTCGACGTTGTTCTGCTTGTCGCCGAAGAGGAACTGGTCGTTGAACCACAGGACCGCGTTGTCGAAGACGTTGCGGACCTGCTTGCACTTCTTGATGAGCCCGACCACGGCCGCGAACTTGTGGACCTGCTCGTCCTCATCCTCGTCCTGCACGACGATCTCGATGAACACGCTGTGCTGTTGCACGGCGGTGACGCCGGAAGCTTCGGCATCGCCATCGGCACTTCCTCGGTACAATCGCTGTTGTTGCGCTGCCAGTGCTGAGCCTGTGAGGGCGAACACCAGGAACAGCGCGATCAATTTGCGGCTATTCACCTTCTCTCACCTCCAATCTCGAAACAGGGGGCTGCGTGAAGCGATGGCACGTACCACGCTTGGTCGCAGTCACGGACTCGTTGCCTCCGTGCAGGGTACGGATTCGGTAGCCTACGCAAAGGCATCCTTGTGTCACGCTGGTGGGGAACACGGGGGAACCTCCTCGCCCGTGGACCACGAGGCCTCGAAACCGGCTTTGAGGTCCTCGACGACGACA
This sequence comes from Thermoplasmatales archaeon SW_10_69_26, assembly GCA_003009755.1. Classification (GTDB taxonomy): domain Archaea; phylum Thermoplasmatota; class SW-10-69-26; order SW-10-69-26; family SW-10-69-26; genus SW-10-69-26. The sequence continues at coordinate 12,935 of PXUB01000026.1, read as the reverse complement.
CCGTCGTCGGTCCACATGGCGACGTCGTCGCCCTGGAAGACGTGGCTGTCGTCGGGCACGGGATGCCAGACGATCGCCTGGTCCTCGTCGACGATCATGATCGCCGAGCCGGCGCCCGGATCCTCGCGATCGCGGACGACGCACGTCTCGGCGAGCTCGTCCAACGCGGCCTCGTTGGCGTCGGTCTTCGGGAACAGGGCGCGGACGGTCACGTCCTCGCCGTCGAGGTCCTCCAGCACCGGCGTGTGGTACTGGAACCGCTCGGCGGCGGGCCCGGAGCCGACGTGGAAGACCTCCCCGTCGGCCTCCTGGAGCATCTCCTCGATCTTGGTCGTCACGTTCTTGCGGCCTTTGAAGATCTGGAACGCGCCGGCTTGCGTGGGTTCCCGTTCCCCGGTGGGAACCAGCTCCTCGCGCGCGAGCTCGCGGTCCTGGGAGATCTTCTCGAGCTTCTCCTCGTACTCCTCCTCGAAGCGCTCGAGGTACTCCTCGAAGGGCACCGCCACGTAGCGCTTGGGGCGCTCGGGGATGACCTCCGCGAGCCGTTTCTCGTGCAGGTCGTCGAGGACCTGGTAGATCTTCGTGCGGGGCACGCGCGACAGTGAAGCCACCTCGCGCGCGGTCCCGCCGTGTAGCTCGAGCAAGGCCAGGTAGGCCCGAGCCTCGTACTCGGTCAGGCCGTAGTCTTGGACCTTCTCCATGTGCTCTTGTTCGATCGCCATGTGCAACACCTCGTCTCTCGGAGCCGCGCGTGAGCGCGGTCGCCGGCTGAGCGCCGGCATGCGGCCGCCCGAGAGAGGGGGGCGGCCACGTCCTGCGGGTTCGGCAGTCGCCGCGTGAGCGGCGGTCAACGGTCGCCCGGGCCATCCCGGGGGACCTGGTGACGGTGAAGGGGTGAGGGGTGAGGGGGAAGCGCCGACGCTGGCCTCGGGCCGGCGAGCGTCGGCTGCGCGATACGGTCGGCTGGGGGGCTCTCATGGTTGGCCGTCCTTCGGGTCGTCGTCGACGGACTGGTTGCCCTTGTTGTCACGGTCGTCGGGGACCTGCGCGTTGCCGCCGGCGACCGTGTTCGGCTCGCCGCCGGTCCAGAGGTCGATCGAGAACACGCCGTGGGTGTGGTTGCCGTCCTGCTCCTCGTGTTGGCCCCACGGGTCGCCGCTGGTCCCGCTCGTCCCGTTGTGATCGGCCTCGCCGGCCTGCGCGCCGTAGAACCGACAGGTGTCGATCACCATCGCGAAGTTGTAGTCCTTCTGCAGCGTGCCGTCGGTGCGGGCGTCGCCGGTCTGGACGACGAAGACGTAGAACTTGTCCTTCTCGTAGGCCTCCTCGTCGGGGCCCGTGTCGCCCTTGGTGACCTCGGCGTTGATGTCCTTGCGGTCGCGGAGCTCGAAGTACTCCTTCACGACCCACTGCTTGGGGTCCTCGACGTCGTTCTGCTTGTCGTGCGGGTCGGTGAACGTGTACGTGTTGTTCGTCCGGTAGAGCCGTTGCTGCGAGGGATCTTGATCGACGCGGAACCCGGTGCTCTCGTTGAAGCCGTCGCCGTCGCGATCCTCCAGGTGCTCGGCCACGTACACGTGCTTGTCGCCGCCGCTGTCGGCGCGCGTGAACAGCGTCTGTCCGTTGAACCAGGTCACGCGCTGCATCAGGAGGCCGGCGAGCCCGGCGAAGCAGGAGTTGAACGACGTGGACGCGTCGGCGAACTCGGTGTGGCCGGTCGTCAGGTGCTCGTTCCCGACGTGGCTGGTCGCGTCCACGGTGCCCAAAAGGCCCGCCGTCAGCACAGCTGCCACCAGGGCGAGGGTGAGCAGCCGACGGTCGCGGGCCTCGGGCACGAAGGTCTACCTCCAAGCGATCTACGCGTCGTGGGGCGGGGTCCGCGCGTAGCCGCCGCTCACGGTGAGCGACTCGTTGCGGAGCAGCGACATGCGACACAGGGTCGCCAGCACGTCGCTCGCGGCGGACGCGGTGTCGTCGTTCATGGGCTCGGCCTCACGGCAGCTCTCGTCCGTGGCCGTGTTGTCCGACGGGGGGACCTTGAGGTCCGGTCCGTCACGCGGCGTGAGGGACACCTGTCCACCTCAGTTGGCGGCGACGGCGGTCTCGGATTCCTCGGCGGCCTCGGTGTCCGCTGTGAGGTCGTCCTCGACGACCTGCGCGGCCGTGAGCGCGATCTCGGCGATCGACTCGAAGGAGGCGACCATCGCCTGGTCGTCGGTCCACAGCGCGACGTCCTCGCCCTGGAACATGTGCGTGTCGTCGGGCACGGCGTGCGTGAGCAGGACCTCCTCGCCGTCCACGATCATCAGGCACTGGCCGGGCGTGGCGTCGGAGTAGGAGAGGATGCGTCCGTGCGCGGACAGCTCCTCGACGGCCTCCTCGTTCTCCTCTGTGAGGGGCCCCATCGCGGTGAACATGACGCCGTCGCCGGCGGCCTCCGCGATCGTGGGCTCGAAGTAGTCGAACCGCGCCAGCGTCATCTCGGAGCCGACGAGCAGCACCGACTCCTCGGCGCCCTCGATCAGACTCATGATCTTCTCGGTCACGTTCGAGCGCGAGCGCATCATGACGAACTGGCCGGGGTCCTCGAGGTTGACCGTGCCCTTGGGCTCGAACTCGTCGGCGAGCTCGCGCCGCTCCTCCTCGAGCTGCTCGATCTTACGCTCGTGCTCGCGCTCGAGCTGCTCGATGTGGTTGTCGAAGGGCTGGGCGACGAAGCGCTTGGGCCGCTCGGGGATGACGCGGACCAGCTGCTTCTCCTCGAGGTCCTCGAGGGCCTGGTAGATCTTCGTGCGCGGCACGCGCGCCAGTCGCGCGACCTTGCTCGCTGTCGCCACCTCGAAGTCCAGCAGAGCGAGGTAGGCGCGCGCTTCGTACTCAGTCAGCCCGTAGTCCTGGATCTTGGCGAGACGTTCCTGGTTGATGGCCATGTGTTGGATCCCTCGGTTGCGTGTGGTGCGGTTTCGCGGTGCACACGCTCCGCTGGGGAAGGCCGATCGAGCCCGGCGCACGAGAGCGGCCCAGCTGGCGCTGGTCGATCTCGTCCGCCGGGTCGGCGGCGTCCACCACGCGGGTCACCGCCACGGGGAGACCGTGGACGGCGCACCGATCGGGCGCCGCGGGGAGACCGCGAGCCCCGACCGGGCCGGCCGACGACCGTGGACCCCCTTCGACCGACAGCTGACGCTATCGGTGGTTGGGACCGGGGGTGCACGGTCGCGCTCACCGGCGAGCGCGGGGTGGAGCGGAGGCGCGTGCGGGTTCGGCAACGTGCCCCGGGGCGTCCCGAGGCAACCGCCACGTCCGCCAGTCTACACTTAAAGTTTCCTGCACGCTGGGTGGACGCGGAGGGCCAGAGCCCGCCTCGCCAGGGGTTCGGTGGGCCTCAGGTTCACCGGGGATCGGTGGCGGACGCCGCGTCCTCGGCGGCCAGCGTGAGCGGTCCTGACCGGCCTCGCCGGGTCGCGGTCCACGACGCCGGGGCGCCGGCGACGGGGTGCCCTCACGCGGAGGAAGTGACACCGCCAGCCGCCGCCAAGGCGATAAGGGACCAGGGGTCTGGTCGGCGCGTGTCCACGGTGCTCGTCGGGCGCGTCGGCTGGCTCGAGCTCGCCCTGATCGGCGGCCTCGCGCTGGCCCCGATCGTCGTGACGCTGGCCGTCGCGTTGTGGGTGCGGCTCACGCGCTCGGCCGGCGCCGAGTGACCCTCAGGCGCGCTGCTCGCGGCGCAGAGCCAGGGCCAGCCCGGCCAGGGCGGCCAAGGCGGCAACGGCGCTGGGCGCGTCCACGGGCACGTAATCCGGCACGACCGGGTTCTGCACGAAGAACCCCTGCGAGGAGACCGGCGGCGCCTCGTTCCGGAAGGAGTCGCGCGCGCTGGCGCTGAACCGGTAGGCGATGTCGGTGCGGACGTCCTCGGGCGGCTCCCAGCTGGTCGTCCACACGACCGGGTTGTCCTCCAGCGGGGTGGCGTCGATCTGGCCCAGCGGCTGGTCGGCGGCGAACAGGCCCACGATCGGTGCCCCTTCGCTGGGACGCATCGGCGTCCCGTCCGGGTACTCCACGACGAACGCCGCCTCGACCGGCTGGTCCTTGGTGACCTCGGTCGGCGGCTGCTCGATCCATCGGATCGCCATCTCCTGAGCGCGCACCGAGAACCGGTCGGTCTGCCCGGTGATGTTGTTCCCGACGATGTCGGTGCCGGTGAACGAGAACCGGGCGTCGACGAGGCCCGTGCTGCGGTCGGTCGGGAAGCTGAGCCGGACCGTCGAGCCGTCGATCGTCGTCTGCGGCTCGCCGACCTCGTCGGTCCCGGTCGTGACGACGGCCTGGCCCTCCTCGATCGCGGCCGGGAACGTGAGGGCGGCTTGCACCCGTTCGCCGCGGCGGACGTTGCTCGGCGGCTGCTGGCTGGGCTCGCCTCGCACCGTGCCGGCGACGACCGAGATCGGCGCGGTCGTGAAGTCCTCGACGACGTTGCCCGAGCGGTCGGTGCCGGTCACCTCGACCCGGTAGTTCCCCGAGGAGAGATCGGCGGGCGGTCGCCAACGGATCTCCCAGGTCTCACCCTGGAAGGAGGCCCGACCGCTGTCCACCTGGCTCCCGGTTGCGTCCACCACGCGGACCTGGGGCTCGCCGTCGCCGGCGGTGAAGGTGGTCCCCGTCTCGTAGGTCATCTGCAGATCGAAGCTGAACAGCTGGCCGCGCGGCGCCGTGGTCGCGATCTGGCCCACCGGCTGGGTGCGGATCTCGACCGGTTGAAGCTCGATCGGGCCCAGCTCGACCTCGAAGGGGTTCCCGAACAGGTCCCGCCCCTCGACCGTGACCGAGGCCGGCCCGGTCGGGAAGGTGCTGGGCGGCTGCCAGCGCAGGAACGTGCCCACCCCCGTCGTGTCCGTCTGGATGTTGCGAGCGCGGATCGGGCCCGCGTCCACGACGGTCGAGTCGATGACGTCGCCCGCGCGGCTCTCGATCCGGGCTGCGATCTCCTCGGTCTTCTTCGCCCGATCCGGGAACGGTTGCACGATCTCGCGCTCGACCGGGACGCGCGTGACGTTGAAGGTCTGCGAGTACCCGACGAAGCCACGATCATCGTTGTCGCGACCGAGCATGACGAGCCGGTAGGTGTCCGCCGGCGTGGACCGATCGGTGGAGAACCGACCGACGTGGTTGTTGCCGGCGTCGCGGCCGGTCTGGTTGAAGAACTGTTGGGAGGACAGCCACACGTCTTCGCGGAACAAAATCCACCGCCCGGACTCCTCGTCCTGGCGGAGGACGCGGATCTCCGGCCGCTCGCCGAACATGCCCTGGTCGCCGGAGGCGCCCGGGAAGACGACGTACACCGTCTCGCCGCGCTGCACCGAGCAACCCTGCTCGGATTCGGGGCAGATCGGCGTCGTCGAGTTGCGGAACTCGCCGTTGAACAGGACCGTGAACAGGTCGCTGGCCTGCGGCCCGATCGCGTTCCCGTGCACGTCCTGGCCGGTGACGTTGAAGAAGTGGGTGCCCGGCACGATCTTGGACGTGTTCATCTGAACCCGCCAAGCCTGCCCCCCGGCGACCGGGCGGGGCTCGAGCTCGCGCTCGACGGTGGCCGGCTGGTCGGCCCGGGTCACGCGCTCGAGCCGGACGTCGAGCTGGCCTCCGCGGGACTCGTCGACGAGGCGCTCGGACACCAGGGAGCCGTCCGGGTAGTTGAGCCGGAACTCGTAGGAGACCTGCGAGCTGTTCACCAGTTGCGGGGGCGCCTTCTGGTCCGCCACCGTCACGTTCGCGGGGTTCACCCGGAATGGGACCGAGGTGACGTTCTCGTTCGCCGGCGTCCGGTCGTCGCGGGCCTCGAAGCTCAGATCCCAGGTCCCGACCGGGGCGCTGGAGGGGCTGCGTCCGATCCGGAAGGACTCGATCCAGGTGCCGGGATCCCCGGCGTGCTTCATCACGTAGCTGTCCTGGTCGACGACGCGCCCGAACTCGTTGCGCTTGTCGACGTCGAGCCCGATCCCGCCGATCGCAGGGTCGATGTTCTCCTCGGTGAGCGGCTGTCCGTTCTGGAAACGCGCATCCACGCGCACCTGCACGCGCTGGGTTCGCTCCACGCTTTCCACCCGCGTGTCGTCCACGATCGTGGTCACGTTCAGCCGGGGGCGGGCGCTCACGACGTCGACGACGTCGGTGACGGTCTCGGGGACGCGGTTCCGCTCGCCCCGGGGTCCGTTGTTGTCGCGAAGCTCGCTGATGCGCCAGGTGTACTCGCCCAGCGGCTCGTAGTCGAACCCGAGGTCGAAGGAGACGTTCCACACCCCGTCTCCGCGGTGGTTGGCGACCTGCTGGAACTCGGGATCCTCGCCTTCCAACCCGAAGGCCACCTCGAGGTCCCCGTCGGCGTCCGCCGGCGTGAACGTGCTCCCGTCGGCGTAGGTGAGGTTCATGACCAGGCTGGCGGTCTCCAGGCGCTCGACCTCCTCCTGCAGGACAGCGAACTCCGGCTCGATCTCGTAGGGGTAGACCTCGTAGTCGGTGGAGTTCCACTCGCCGATGTAGTTGCCGTCGGCGAGCTCGGTCTCCTCGAACTTGACGTCGTAGACGGGGTCCTCCTCCTCGGCCTCGGTGGCGTCGGCGTCCCGTGGGATCGTGTAGTTGACGAGGAAGAAGTCGTCGGAGGCTCGGAACACGGTGTCGGCCGTGTCCACCGTCTCCACCGGGGGCGAGCCGGGCGCCTCGCTGAGCCGTCGGACGAGCACGCGCGGAGGATCGTCCCCGACCTGGTCCTCCCTCACCGGCTGGATGTCCCGGTTCCAGGCGACGTCCTTGCAGTCCTGGGGGGCCGCGAAGAAGTCGAACCCGGTCTGGACGTTGACCTCCTGGGTCCGGTTGTACTCCACCGATTGGTTGAACCGGCCGGGTTGCAGGAACGGACTCGCCTGGGCGACGGCGGGGCGCAACGCGATCGTCTCGGTCTCGCCGCCGCTGGCGGCATCCACGATGAGCGTGGCTTCGCGGCCGTCGCCCTCGATCGGGAGATCCAGCGGAACCTGCCAGCGGAAGTGGTAGGCGATCGACTCGCCCGCGCTCTGGAACGTGCGCTCGAACAGGTCGGTGTTGGCCGACCGGATCGTCAAGGTCACCTCCTCGCCTTGCGGGTGCCCGCTCGTGGACAGCAGGAGGACGTCGCTGCGTTGCCCGACGCCGGTCTTCGTCTCGCCGGGCAGCGGTCGACACGTGGAGGCCGAGGAGAGGTGCGCCTGGAACGTCGTCCGCGCCTCCTCGCCGGCCACCCCCATCCGTACGTCGTACGTGGTCGTGCGCGCGGGCTCGCCGATCTCGGCTGGCCGCGGGCCTCCGTCCTCGTCGCGGAAGCCCTCGGGGAACGAGATCCGGCAGACGGCCTCCGAGCGCTTGGCCTGTCCGTCCTCGGTGTCGACGAAGGCGTCCGTCGTCTCGCAGTTGGCCTTCTCCTCGTCGAACGTGACGGTCCGGATCCAGGTCGGGCAGCCGTCGCAGGTGACCCGGATGTCCGCCTCGTCGTCCTCGTCGTCGGAGAGCGTGCCGAAGGTGACGTTGATCGGGACGCTGTCGCCCTCGACCACGTCCCGGAACTCCTCGGGGATCGTCAGGTCCTCGCCGGCGGCGCTGGCCGGGGTGGCCAACGTCAACGTCGCGACGAGCACCGCGAGAGCCACGAGCAGCCAGCGACCGGCCGAGGCTGAGGGCTCGCGAGCCGCCGAGGTGGCCCTCGGATCGTCACCGTCCGGCGAGCCAGGCCGCAGGCTTGCCACGCCCGAGCTGTTCCCGTCACTCCATTTAATCCTTGCTCAAACCTGCCCGGCGACCTCCGCCGCTGTCGGTGCACCGGGCCGCCGGCGAAGCTCTTTTCATCTTCCAGGCCGCCTCGCCGAGGCGTGAGCGCGTTCGACTTCCTGGACATCTCGCAGCTCGAGGTCAGCGAGGTCGTCTACCTCGCGTTGGCCCTCACCGTCGCGTTCACGGTCCTCTCCCTGGGGATCGCCTACCTCTGGCAGCGGTACAACGGCTGATCCTCAGCTCCTCGGCCCGTAAAGCAACCGGTGGATGGCGAGGTAAACGTACGTCAACGGGCAGGACTCGGCGCCCTCGTAGTCCTCGGGCTCGTGGCGTTCCACGACCAACCGCCACCGAGCCTCGCCGGGGCTGCGCTCCAGCGAGAACTCGGCGTGCGGGGCTTGCACCTCCGGTCGGGCCGGCAGCTCCGCCAGCTGCTGGGCCACCCAATCGGAACCCACGTCCGGGCCCGTTGGGGGATCACTGGCCTCCGTCTGGGGGGCCGCGTGGGTCCCGTCGACGTCGAACAAGCCCGTCAGCCGGCCCGTGAACGGGCCGGGGAGATCCCGGTAGGCCTCCAGGCGCTGGATGCCCTCGTCCGTGAGCGAGTAGACCTGCCGCGTCCGCGAGTCCTCGGTCTCCTCCTCGGAGTCGACCAGGCCCTCCTCCTCGAGCTCCCGCAACAGCCGGTAGACGCGGTTCTTGCTCGGCTCCTTGCCGATGGCGGCCTCCAAGTCCTTGATGATCCCGTACCCGTGGCTGGGATCGCGCTCGATCGCGTGCAGGACCAGCCCCTCGAGCAAGCCGTCGAGGACCTGGTCGGCCACGGGCTCCATCGCAGAGGGCCCTGCGAATGGAACCGTATAACGTTTGTTCCGTGACCGCACGGAATAGTCTCACTGTGACAACATGATGTTCCCACGATGGGAATATGGGGTTAAGTAGGAGAAACGTTAAGTGAACCCTACCCTGTCTGTGTGTTCCCATCGCATGGGTGGCTGACTCCCCATGGGGTGGGAGGGGTGAGGAATTTGGCTCGAAACGCAACGCAAGACGCTCTCGAAGACTGCGACGAAGAGAAAGAGATCAAGGTGAAGATCCCCGTGGAGTACCACGTGAAGCTCCACACTCTGAAGGTTCTGAAGGGTCAAAACATCAGCTCGACCGTGGAGCAAGCCTTGACGAGATACTTCGACATCCTCTCAGAAGATCCCGAGGGGAAGCGGCTCGAGAAGCTGTCCGACATGACCGTCGATTCCCTCATGTGAGGGGCTCCGAGGGCGTCCCGAACGCCTTCGAACTATAGGAAACGGTCGTAAGGGCGGCCCTCGCTGCCCTCTCCTGCTCGTTCCCTCTTCTATCGTCCCAACATGTTCCCACGAGCGAACCATTCAGCGGGCGATCCCGTCCCAACATGTTCTCAAAATGAGAACATCACGATACCATTCCGTTGAAGGGCTCGCCGAGGTCCTGACAGGTTCCCATGACACGGGAGACGACGATCACGGTCCCGACCGAAGACGCCGAGTTCGTCAGCGACGCGCTCGCCGAAGCCGGCCTCGCGGTGCTCGACACCGGCCGCCGGATCACGACCGACGACGGCCCCGAAGCCGAGACGGTGCTCACCGTCGCCGACATCGCCCCCGAGGAAGGCCAAGCTACTAGAGCGTCCACGCCCGTGCGCCCTTGATGGCTCCCGACCAGGTCAAGGTCGCACCCTCGCTGCTGTCGGCGGACTTCGCTCGCCTCGGTGACCAAGCCCAGGCCGTCCTCGACGCCGGCGCCGACTACCTCCACGTCGACGCCATGGACGGGCGCTTCGTTCCGAACCTCACGTTCGGCGCGCCCGTCGTCGAGGCCCTCGACGCGATCACCGACGCGCCCCTGGATTGCCACCTCATGGTGAGAGAGCCCGACGACCGCCTCGAGGAGTTCCTCGACGCCGGTGCCGACATCGTCACCGTGCACGCCGAGGCCGCCACCCACCTCAACCGGACCCTCACCCGCATCCGGGACGCCGGCGCCAAGGCCGGGGTCGCGCTCAACCCGCACACCCCCGTCGGCGTCGTCCGCAACGTGGTCGATCTCGTGGACCTGCTGCTCGTCATGACGGTCAACCCCGGCTTCAGCGGACAGGACTTCATCGAGACCTCCCCCGAGAAGGTCCGCCGGGCCCGCCAGCTGCTCGACGAGCACGACAGCGGTGCCGAGCTCCAGGTCGACGGCGGCATCGGTCCCGACACCTCCCCCCGCGTCCGCAAGGCCGGCGCCAACGTGCTCGTCGCCGGCTCCGCCGTCTTCGGGGCCGGGGAACCCTTCGAGCAGCGCATCCCCCGGCTCCGTGGCCGCCAGGCATGAGCCAGACGCTGCTGGCCGGCGCGACCGCGCTCGCCGGGGCGCTGCTCTGGCTCGCCCGGGACGAGCGTGCCTGCCTGCCGGCTGCGATCGCTATCGGGGCCATCCTCTACCCGGCCACCGACGCGATCCTCGACTTCGTCCACGTCGCCGAGCTCGTCGGCCAGCCGACCACGCTGAAGGCCCTGACGCCCCGACAGCTGGCCCGGATGCCGTGGAACATCGTCGAGAGCAACCTGCTCGTCCCCCTCACCGGGCTCGCCCTCGCGGCCGCGCTGGGGGCCCAGGAGACCGCCGGGCGGTTCCTGGCCCCGTTCCGTCGGCGAGCCTCGGCCTGGTCGATGGATCTCACCCTCGGCTGGGCGGCCGTCCCTCTCATCGTCGCCGCCGAGGGCCTGGCACTGGCCGCGCTCCAGGGACCGGCCTCCTTCCTGCAGACCGCCGACGAGAGCGCCCTGTTCGCCAACGCCACCCTCGTCCACGTCGTCCTGTTGTCGGTCACGCCCGCCGTCGCCGAGGAGCTGTACTACCGCAACCTCCTCCAAGGCGGCCTCGAGACCCTGTGGCCCGGGGCCCGCGGCGCCTGGGTCGCCCTGCTCGCCCAAGCCGTGATCTTCGCTCTCGCGCACGCCAGCTACACGAGCCTGGCCCACCTGCTGGGCCCGCTCGTCTTCGGTCTCGGCATGGGCGCGCTGCGGTCAATCGGTGGCCTGGGCGCCTGCATGGTCGGTCACGCCGGCGTGAACCTGTTCTACTTCTCCGTCGACCCCGGCGCTGGCTCGGCCGCGCTGCTGGTCGCTGTCGGCGTGATCTCGGTGCTCGGGCTCGTCGTGCTCGCGCTCACCTGGGAGACGATCCGGGGACGGATCGTGGCCGGCGTCCGGCCCGTGATGCCGGACTGACCCGCGGCCTCACGTGTTCTTGTCGAGGCGCTCGACGATGTCCTCTTTCGGCAGGGCACCGACCATCTGATCCACGACCTCCCCGTCGACCATGAGAAGCAGCGTCGGGATCGACATGACCCCGAACTTCTGCGGGGTCTGGGGGTTGTCGTCGGTGTTGATCTTGCCGATGGCGATGTCGTCCCGCTCCTCGGCCAGCTCGTCGAGGATCGGCTCCATCTGCTTGCAAGGGCCACACCAGGGGGCCCAGAAGTCGATGAGAGCGACGTCGTTGCCGTTCACGAAGCCATCGAATTCGTCGTCGGTGAGCTGGGTCGGCGAGCCGTCAGCGCCCATGAGCGACCCTTATCCGGCGTAGCCCTTAGAACTTTCCTGTCGTCCGGGTCGGGCTGTAAGGATAAGAAACGGGGGGACCACCAAGTACGCGAGGGGACGCCAGGGCACAAAGGCGAGCAGCTGCCGTGACAAGGCCGCCCGGCGGCGAGTCACAGGCCCTTCGTGGCCTTGGCGATCCTTTGTGTCCTTCGCGGCCCCTGCCTAACGAGACAGCCGGCGTCCGGGTCCCCCCCCGAGGCCCTGGCCGGTTCCCGTCGGTCGGTCCATGTCACTACCGAGCCGTGACAGGCGATGGGTGATGGGGGAGCTGGTGAACGCACCGGTGGAGGATCCCATGAAGAGGATGATCGCGTTCGCGCTGGCCGTCGGGCTGGTGACGGTTGCCGTCCCGGCCGTGGCCCACGAGGCCGCCTATCCCGGCGAGTGCGACGACCGAGACCGCAACTGGCGGTGCGAGCACAGTGACGAGGACCCGCCCGCGCACGAGAAGTGCACGGGTGTCCGCAACCACATGTGGACCGACGACAGCGTCGTCGAGGAGTCCCTGGGCTTCGCCGTGACCGGCGATGCCTCGGTGCAGGCCTACGTCCACTCTGCCGACGGGGGCCAGGGCGGCGGCGAGGGCGCCGATGCCCTGACGCCCGGCGTCATCTGGCTCGAGACGAACGGCTTCTCCGGTCTGCAACGGTCCGGGTACGAGTGCACCAGTCAAGCCCACGACAACCCCGGCGACTGGCAGGACCACTCCGACAAGGTCCTGATCTGAGGTCCAACACACGCGCCGGCACGAGCCTCATCCCTTCATCGGGCGCAGCTGAGCCTGTGGCATCGCTCCACGAGGGCGGGGAGGACGTCGCTTTGGCCGGTCCTCCCCTCCCCCGTCGGAGTTCTGACAATCCTTTATACGAGGCGTCCGCTGGTCCGACGAGCGTGCTCGACGACAAGGACCGGCGCATCCTGGAAGCGCTCCGCGAGGATGCCCAAGAGACGACCAAAGCGATCGCCGAGACGACCGGCATCCCTCGCACCACGGTCCACGACCGGATCACGCGCATGGAGGACCGCGGCATCGTCCGCCAGTACACCGTGATCCCCGACTACGAGGCGCTTGGCGAAGCCACGACCGCCTTCGTCTTCCTCACCTACGACGCCCGATCCTCCGTCAGCCAGGAGGACGTCGCCGCCGAACTGGGCGACATCGACGCCGTCTACGAGGTCCACATGATCTCCGGCGACTGGGACATCATCGCCAAGGTCCGCGGCGAAAGCCTCGAGCAGATCGGCGACCTCGTCATCGACCGCGTCCGCGACCTCGGCGGCGTCGGCCAGACCCAGACCTCCGCCGTGTTCCGCACGTGGAAGGAAGAGGTCTGAGACCGAGCGGTGGCACCGCGCGCTCGGTCTCAGACGAGTACGAACGACCGTGGACATCGAGGCGATGGTCGTTCGTACGAAGTTGGGGACCGCCGTTCCCACTGCGGAGGGCGGTCTCCAACCGCGGCAGAGGGCTGATGGACACCGCGCGCTCGGTCTCAGACGAGTACG
>PXUB01000025.1:144876-172346 GCA_003009755.1 Thermoplasmatales archaeon SW_10_69_26 | reverse complement strand
GGGTTCGAGCAAGCGTTAAGCTCGTTGGTCTCGGCCAAGCCGGTGCGGTGGGAGGGGTTGGTCAGCGGGGTGAACTGAGACAGCTACACACCCTCCCCCAAAGGGGTTTCCTTCCTCGGGCTCCGCGACCTTGCCTCGCTCAGACCGGCGCGAGAGCTTAAGCAAAACACGTCCGGCAGTCTAGGAGGCCTCCCAACCCCCACCAGGAGACCTCGCCGGCGACGGGGTTCGTCAACGCGTACCAGTGGTAGGGATTGGCCTGGTGGTAGGGATCCAGTTGGTCGACGAGGCGGGCGATCCCGTCGACGAGGAACGTACCGGCGGCCAGCGCGGCGCCGACGACGAGCGGCGCCCGTCGCGAGGAGGCGAGGGCACCCACGGCCATCGTGGCAGCCCCGAACACCAGCGCCAGCAGGGCCCCCAGGTAGCACCAGGCGGCCAACGCGACGATGTTGGCCCCCGCGATGCCCACGATCGCGCCGCCGACGGCCAGCGTGACGGCCAAGCCGGTTGCGATCAGCGTGGTCGCGATGGCGAGCGAGCCGAACCGCGAGGCGAACACCTGCCAACGCGGCACCGGTTGCGCGAGCACCAGATCCATGGCGCCGGACTCCTCCTCGCCCACGGTCGACGCGATCGCCTTGCCGACCGTGAACACGGCCAACAGTGCCGGCAGGTAGCTGAACAGCTCGGCCTGGAAGTACCCGCCCACGGTCGTCAGGTCGGCCCCCCCGAAGAAGGCCAGCATCTGCTCGGGCAGCGACTCGACGTAGGCCGCCAGCGCCTCGTTGTCCCGGACCGACGGGTAGGCGGCCAGCAACAGCGTGGCGTAGGCGCTCAGCCCCAGCGTCCAACCGACCACGGCCACGCGCACGTCGCGCAGGCCCTTGCCGAGCAGGTCACGCCCCACCGTCGTCCTCCTCGTAGCGGTCGAGGAACACCTCTTCGAGGCTGGGCTCGTGGCTGCGCACGTCCAGCACCTCGCGCTCGGCCAGCCGCTTCAGGACGGGGTCGATGGCGCCCTCGACCGTGAACGCCATCCGCCCCGGTCGCGGTGCACGTCCCGCGCCCTCGATACCCGCCAACAGGTCCGCCGGCGGAGCCTCGGCGAACGTGACGTTCATCCGACGCACGCTGCGGTGCACGAGCTCGTCCACCGCCTCCACGGTGACCAGCTCGCCCTCGCGCACGATCGCGACCCGGTCGCAGACCTGCTCGACCTCGTGGAGGACGTGGCTGGACAGGAACACGGCGGGCCCCTCCTCGCGGGCCTCGCAGATCAGGTGGCGCACCTCCTGTTGGACGAGCGGGTCCAGCCCGCGCGTGGGCTCGTCGAGGATCAAGATCTCGGGTCGGCTCGCGAACGCCTGCAGCAGGCCGACCTTCTGCTTGTTCCCGCTCGACAGCTCCCCCACGGGCCGGTCCATCTGCACGCCCAGCCGCTCGGCCAGGCGCTCGATCTCGGGCTCCGGCACGCGCTCGCCGCGCACCTTCGCCAGGTGGCGAACCGTCTCCCGCGGTGTGGGATCCGGCCAAAGCGCCAGCTCGCCGGGCAGGTAACCGACGGTGTGGCGCACCTCGAGCGAGGCCTCGTTCACGTCCATGCCGAGCACGCGCGCTGAGCCGCGCGTCGGCCGAATCAGGTCCAACAGCAGCCGGATCGTCGTCGTCTTGCCGGCCCCGTTGGGGCCCAGGAAGCCGAAGACCTCGCCGCGGTCGACCTCGAGGTCCAGGCCCTCGATGCCGATCGCGTCGCCGTACCGCTTCATCAGCCCGTCCGTCTCGATGGCGGGCGAGGTCACGTCACCACCGCCGACGCAGGAACCCGGCGGCGGCCAGCGCGGCGATCGAAGCCGCCAGGCCCGGCGCGGGCGCGTCGTCGGTGGCCTCGCCGGCGTCGACGAGGGTCTCGGCTTGGGCGTCGTCGGCGCGGGCCGTGATCGTGTGCTCGCCTGGCGTGGGCTCCCAGTCGGGCCCCTCGAGCGTCGCCGTCTGCCCGGGGTCGAGCCCGACGAGGCTGGCCTCGCCCAGCTGCGAGCCGTCGATGTAGAACGTCACGGTCACGTCGACCGGGTCCGGGCCGCGGTTCGTGGCCTCGACGGTCGGACGCGTCGTCTGGCCGGCCTGCACTGGCTCGGTCGTGGACACCGGGCCCAGCGACAAGCCGCCGTCGGCCTCGTTGCCCTCGTCGGGCGAGGTGGCGTTGCCGACCTGGATGCGTTTGACGCGCTCGTTGTCCTCCTCGTCGCTCTCGTCCGCGTCGTCGAGCACGTCCGCGATCACGGTGATCGTGTGCTCGCCGCGCGTGGCGTTCCAGGTGTCGCTGGTGACCGAGATACGCTGGCCGGCCCCCAGCTCGTCGACCTCGGGTTGGCCCACGGCCTCGCCGTCGATCAGGATGCGAGCCTCGGTGACCGGCGCGCGCTGGCCGCCCTCGTTGCCGATCGTCGCGAGGAAGGTGACGGCGTCGCCCGGCGCGATGGGGTCCGGCACCGAGATGCCCGACACGGTGAGGTTCACCGGGCCCGACCGGGTCGGCTGGTCACCGTCGGGTTCGGCGACGCGGATCTGCGTCGTCCGCTCGTTGTCGTCCTCGCCGTCCTCCTCCCTCACGGCGTCGTCGGCGTCGACGACGACGCGCACCGTGTGGCTGCCGGGTTCGGCCGTCCACGTGTCGCTGACGGCGGTCGTGGAGTTGCCCACGCCCATGCCGTCGAGCTCGACCGTCCCGATCGGTTCGTCGTCGACGTGGAACGTCGTCGTGAAGCTGCCTTCCACCGGCGCGGTCCCGGTGTTGGCGACGCGCGCGGTGAACCGCAGCTTGTCGCCGGTGCGCGGGTCGTCGCTGGATCGGATCGCGGTGGCCTGCAGGTCGGCGCTGGTCGTCGCCGAGAAGCTCTCCTCGCGGGCGTTGTTGTCCTCGCGAGCCTCGGAGACCAGGCCCCCCGGATCGGCGACGGCGCGCACCGTGTGGTCGCCCTCGGTGCTCGCCCACGGGACGGAGACCGTCGCGTTGGCGCCGGGCTCGAGCTGCTCGGCGGTGGCGTTGCCGACGGGCTCGCCGTCGACGAGGACGTCCACGGGCACGTCGTCGATCGTCTCGGTGCCGGCGTTGGCGACGACCACGTCGACGTTGACGGTCTCGCCCACGTCGGCATCCTCGGGGGAGCGGTCGATGTCGACGAGCTGGGCATCCGGACCGATCGCCTCCTCGCGGGTGGCCTCGTTGTTGTCCTCGCGGATCTCGGTCTCGTTGCCCTCGGGGTCGGCGTGGACGGAGACCTCGTGGACGCCGGTCGTCGTCGTCCAGGCGTCGCTGGTCACGGTGGTCGAGCTCCCGGGCCCGAACTCCTCGACGGGGCCGTTGTCGATCGTGCCTGGCTCGCCGACCGGTTCGCCGTCCACGCGGAACTGGACCTCGATGTCCTCCTCGGGCGCGGCCGAGCCGTTGTTCTCGATCGTCGCCTCGATCCGGGCGTCCTCGCCCGAGGCCGGGGTCGGCGGGTCCAGGCGCACCTCGCTGGTCACCAGGTCCGGGCGGGCCTCGGTCACGACCATCTGCTCCTCGCGGAGGTTGTTGTCCTCGTCGATCTCGGACGCGTCCTCGTCGGCGTCGGCCCGAGCCTCGACCGGGTAGGTCGTGTTCTCGGTGGGGGCCTCCCACGTGCCGACGGTGAGCTGCACGGAGTCGCCGGCCCCCAGCGGGCTCACGTCGGCGCTGAACGAGACCTCGTCGGGGATCTCGACGTCGAGGCTCGTGGTCTCGGTCACGTCCACGGTCCCTTGGTTGAGGACGCGAGCCTCGATCGAGGTCTCGTGGCGGACGGCGGTCGGGTCCGGCGTCCACAGAACGTCGGACACGACGAGGTCGGGGCCCACGTGCACGGTGCGCACCCGCTCGTTGTTCCCCGAGCGGCTCTCGGTCACGTTGTCGGCGGGATCGGCGATTGCTTCCAGCTGGTGAGAGCCCTCGCTGGCGGTCCACGCCTGGCTGCTCACCGTCACGTTCTCGCCCGGCTGGAGCCCGTCCTCGTCGATCCCGGCAGCGACGTCGGGCCCGTGCGTGGTCCCGTTGATCCGGAACCGGACGTCGAAGCCGTCGGTGACGTCCGCGGTGCCCTGGTTCTCGATCGTCGCCTGGACCGCGACCTCGTCGCCCGGAGCCGGCCGCTGGCTGGGGGAAACGTCGGTGAGCACGAGGTCGGGCTGGGCCGCCTTCACGGTGACGGCGCGTTGGGCGGTGTTGTTGTCCTCGCTGATCTCGGTCACGTTCCCGTCGGGATCGGCCTCGGCGTTCACCGTGTAGGATCCCTCCTCGGGCGTCCAAGCCTGGTTGGCCTGCACCCACACGGGATCGTTGGGGCGCAGCTGTTGGATCGGGTCCGTGGTGAGCGTGACCTCGGTCTCTTCGACGTCGAAGGAGACGGTGAACGGCGTCTGGATGTCGTGCTCGCCGCGCCGGGCCACGTTCTCGATCTTGGCCGACACCTGCACGCCCTGGCCCTCGATCGGGGTCGACGGATCCAGGCGGATCTCGTGCAGCGTGAGGTCGGGACCGATCGCGAACGAGCGGTTGCGGTGGTTGTTCGCGTTCCGGTTCTCGTCCAGCGTCCCGCCTTCGTCGACGTCGGCGGTCGCGTTCACCGTGTAGCGCCCGGTGTTCGCGGTCCAGGGCTCGGGCGTGGACACGGTGACGGTCTCGCTGGCGTTGAGCTGGTCGACCGTGACCGTCTGCTCGAAGCCGGCGTCCTCCAGGCTCACCACGACGTCGAAGGGCTCCTCGCGGGCCTCGTCACCGCCGTTGTGGACCGTGGCGGTGAAGGTCGTGGGCTCGTCCAGCACGAGCTGGTCCCACCCGACGTCGGTGACCTCGATATCGGGAGCGGCGGTGCCCGGTTGAGCCCCGACAACCGGGGTGAAGGCGGCGAAGACGAGCGTGAGCGCTGCCACGAGGGTCCCCAGGCGCATGAGGGTTCGAACTAGCCGTCTACGTTTAAGGAGGTTTCCGCTTGCTCCCACCGAGCCGGCGGGCCGCGAGAGCGGCCGTCGAGAGGCCGAGGATCGCCGCGATGGGTGGAACGGGGACGCCGACCGCGGCGGAGGCGTCGATCGACTCGGTGACGACGTTGTTCGTCTCGTCGGCTTCGCCGACGCCGTCGTTGGGGTCGACGACGACCTCGAGCTCGGTCTCGCCGTCGGGCTCGAAGGCCGGGCTCGTCACGTTGGTCGCCGAGCCGGCTGGCAGCCCGTCGACGCTCACCGGGGCCCCGATCGGCTCGCCGTCGGCGCGGAACTCGACGAGCGCCTCGGGCGATGGCCCGGCGCCCTCGTTGGCGATCGCGGCGACGAAGCGGACCTCGTCGTCCTGGCCGATGTCGCCCTCGCTGGCGACCGAGCGCACCGTGAGATCGGGCGGTTGGGCCTCGCTGGCGAGCTCGATCGCTCGCTGGCCCTGGTTGTTGTCCTCGTCGTACTCGTCGACGGTGTCGTCGGTGTCGAGGCGCGCCTCGAGCGCGCCGGAGCGGGCCGCCGTGAACGTGATCTCGGCGCTACCTTGCTCGTTGGGGCCCAAGCCGTCCAGCGGGATCGTCCCGATGCGATCGCCGTCGAGGTGGAAGCTGACGTTCGTGGCCGCGGTGGCGACCGAGCCGTTGTTCTGGGCGAGCGCGAACGCGGTCACGTTCTCACCCGGTTCGGGGTCGGTGGGGGAGACGGACAGTTCGAGCAGGTCCAGGTCGGCGCCGATGCCGAGCTCGCGGACGAACCGGTTGTCCTGCTCGTTGCCCTCCTCGATCTCCTCGTCCACGTCGGCCTCGATGGCGAGTTCGTGGGAGCCGGTCTCGGCCGTCCACTCGCCCAGCTCGACGTCGGTCGTCTCGCCTGCGCCGAGCCCGTCGACACTGGCTTGGCCGCTCTCCTCGTCGTCGACGAGGCTGCGGACGGTGAACGCGTCGGCTTCGCGGGCGCCGGCGTTCTCGACCTTGGCTCGCACGGTCGCCTGCTCGCCGTCTTCGGGGGCGACGGGGTCCAGGCTGGCGGACAGCACGACCACGTTCGGGCGCGGCTCGCCCACGGTCAGGGACTGCTCGAACTGGTTGTTCTGCCGGTCGACCTCGCCGATCTCGTCGTCGGGGTCGACGATCGCGGTCACGTCGTGGTCCCCGGTGGTCGCGTTCCAGGGCATGCTGGTGACGTTGCGGGCCTCGCCGCCGTCGAGCCCGGTGAGCTCCTCCGAGCTGATCGGCGTCCCGTCGACCGCGAACGACACGGAGAACGGCTGGTCGACGGCCTGGCCGTCGTTGGTGATCTGGACGGTGAAGCGCACCCGGTCGCCGGCGCGGGGCTCGGGCGGCTGGATGTCGAGGCTGTCGGGCACCAGGTCGGGGCCCACGGGCAGCGTGAGCGTCCACCGGTTGTTGTCCTCGCTGGTCTCCTCGATCGCGTCGTCGACGTCGGTGCGGATCTCGATGTCGTGGTTGCCGGCCTCGGCGGTCCACGTCAGGGAGACGTTGCGTTGGCCGGCCTGGTCGAGGCCGTCGACGCTGGTCTGGTCGACGGTCTCGTCGTCGACGATCAGGGAAACGTTGTGCGGGCCGGCGTCGGTCTGGCCATTGTTGCGAAGCTCCGCGGTGAACGTCAACTGCCGGTCGGCCTGGGCGGGGTCGGGGGAGAACGTGGCGCCGGCGACGACGAGGTCGGGCAGGGCCTTGCGGACCTGCACGGTGACCGCGTCGGCACCGTTGTTCGACCGGTCGCGGTCGGCGACCTCCTCGTCGGTGTCGGCGTCGGCGGTGACCGAGTACTGGCCTTCGTCGCCCTCGGTCGTCGGCCACGTCCGCGAGACGGTCGTCGACTCGCCGGCGGCCAGCCCCTCGACGGAGACGGGGGCCAGCGTGCTGCTGCCGTCGATCGGGAAGCCGACCTCGAACGAGCCCGCGTCGGGGGCCACGTCCTCGGGGTCGGCTGCGTTCTCGATCGTGGCGGTCAGCTCGATCTCGTCGCCTTCGACGACCTCGACCGGGTCCACATCGAAGCTGTCGACCCGCAGGTCGGCCCCGATCGTGTAGCTGCGGTTGTCGTCGTTGTTGTCGGTGTTCGACTCCTGCGTGAAGTCGCCGTCGTCGTGCTCGACGCTGACGCCAACGAGCGTCTGTCCGGCCTCGGCCGTCCAGGGGACCGTGGAGTTCAGGACCGCGCTCTCGCCCTCGCCTAAGCTCCCGTTGTCGACGGGTTGGCCCAGCTGGTCCCCATCGAGCGTGAAGTTCACCGTGAAGTCGTTGGAAGGGCTGCCGCCCTGGTTCTCGATCGTGGTCTGCACCCGCGTCGAGGTACCCGGCGTGGGGGTCTCGTCGGTGGTGATGTTGGTGACCACGAGGTCCGGGTCGTCGAGCTGAGCTTGGGCTCCGCCGGAGACGAGCACGAGTGCCGCGGCGAAGGACGCGAGGATGACGATGACCCGAAGGTGTGACATGGACGCAGAACATGTAGCCATGGCTCGAAGCTTAAAAGGCTTCGCGGTCGAGGCCCCAGGCAGGCGGACCTAGCCCTCGCTCACGGGGTGCAGACGGCGGACGTCGAGCTCGCCGTCGAGGAGCTCGGTGATCTCCTCGGTGAACGTCTCCGTGTGCGGGCGCTCCCGGTGCTCGCGGAGCGCGAGCGCGTCCTCGAATTCGAGCACGTGGAGGAACGTCCGCGTCTCGCCGATCCGGTGGGCCTCGTGGCGGACGAGGTGGGGCTCCTCGAGCGAGTCCTCCCAAAAGCGGCGAGCGGCCGCCTGGGCCTCGTCGACGGCGTCGTCCCGCGCGGTGTACTCGACGAGCAGGTGGGCGGCCATCGCGCCGAGAACCCATCCAGGACCCCATGAACCCGTCGGAACGGGCCTACCCGCGCCGGCGGACGCCGGCCACGGCCGCCGACGCGATCGCGGCGAGGATCGCGACGGGGGCCGGCCCCGGCACGTCGCTGGAGGCCTCGGCGAGGGTCGCGGTGATCTCCCGCGTCTCGAGGTCCTCGCTGTTCGGGGCGACGACGGCGCTGGCCGAGGTCGTCTCGGCGTCCAGCGTCCACGCCGGGCTCTCCAGCGTCCGGTTGGCGCCGGGCGCGAGCTCGTCGACGGTCCGCATGCCGATGCGCTCGCCGTCCACGGTGAACTCGACGGTGAACCCGGTCGCCGGCACCGGGCCCTCGTTGGTGACGTCGAGCAACAGCTTCACCTCGTCGCCGGGGCTGGGCCGGGCCGGCTCGGTCGCCAGCTCGCCGACGGTCAGGTTCGCGTCGGCGTCGGCGACGGTCACGGTCCGCGTCGCCGAGACCAGCGGGTGGCCGGCGGCGAAGTCGTGCGGGGAGCCGATGCGGACGGACAGCTCGTGCTCGCCGGCCTCGGCCGTCCAGTTGCGGCTCTCGACGGTCGCGGTCTCGTCGGGGTCCAAGCTGCCCACGTCGGCCCCTTGGCCGAGCAGGGTGTCGTCCACCTGGAAGCGAGCCTCGAGATCGGTGACCGTGTCCGAGCCCTCGTTGGTGACGGTGACCTGGGCGGGCCGGCGTTGACCGGGCACCAGCTCGTCCTCGAACCCGACCGACTCGATCACGAGCTCGGGTTCCTGCTCGCGGACGGTGAAGGAGACGAACCCGTGGTCGTTGCCGCGCTCGGCCTGGCCGATGGCCTCCTCGGGATCGATCTGGAACAGGAGATCGTAGTCGCCGGCCTCGGGCTCGAGGGTGAGCTCGACCTCGGTCCGCTCGCCGGTCTCCAACGCGGAGACGTTCGTGCTCGCATACGTCTGGTCCCCGAGCCGATCGATCAAGGCGACGGGGACCGAGCCGTTCGTCGCAGCTCCGCGGTTCGTGACCGTGGCGTTGACGGTGACCTCGTCGCCGGTGAGCGGCTGCGCGGGCTCGGTGCCGACGCCGGTCACGGCCAGGTCGGGACCGACGGTGACGGTTCGCGTGGCCGAGCTGGCGTCGGCCGGCGGCTCGTCGGGGGCGTCCTCGGCTTCCGGCAGGACGGTGAGCTCGTGCACGCCGACGTCCGGCTCCAGCTGCCAGGTGACGTTCGTCGTCTCCCCGGGCTCGACCGCCTCGGTGTCGGTCTCGCGGTGCAACTCGCCGTCCAGGTAGACGGCGGTCGTGCTGGCCTCCCGCCGCTCGGAGGCGGTGTTCTCGAGCGTGGCCTCCAGGGTGAGGCTGCCGTTGGCGGGCACCGGGCTCGGGCTGGCCTCCAGAGCGCGCACGCTGAGGCCGGGCTGTTGCACGGTGAAGGCCATCGAGGCGTTGTTGTTCTCGTCGAGGATCTCCTCGAACGCGTCCTTGGCGGCGGTGGCGGCGATGGTGTGGTGGCCGCCCTCGGCGGTCCAGGCGTCCGCGAACGTGAGCTGGGTGTCCTCCTCGGCCTCGAGGTTCTGGACGGTGGTCCGACCGATCTCTTCGCCGTCCAGCGTCAACGCCACGGGCGCCGGGGTGCCCTCGGGGGTCGCCCACGAGCCCTGGTTGGTGACGTTGAGGTGGAAGGTCACCTCGTCGCCGGGGGCGGGCTCGGCGGGCTCCATCGTGACGTCGAGGGTGGGCTCGGCGCCGCGTTCGGAGCCTTCCACGGTGAGGTCGGGCCCGGTTGGGAGCTTGAACTCGAGGGGGAAGGACTCGCCGTCGGCGGAGACGGTCAGGTTGAACGGGTGCAGGCCGACGGAGGGCGACCACGTGCCCGGTCCCTGGTCGGCGTCCTCGTCGGTGGTGACGTTCCGCGTCTGCGTGCCGGCGGTCCACGTGTCCTCGATGAGAGCCACGCGCTCCTCCTCGATCGAGAGGTCGACGGTGAAGTCGCCGGTGTAGGCCTCCTCGACGGCGGTCAGCTGGACCGTGAACGCCATCTCCTCCGTCTCGGCGGACACGTTCTCGAAGGAGGGGTCCGCGGTGAGGTCCTGGGGCATGATCGGGGGGAGATCCTCGCTGCCTTGAGCCATCGCGGTGGGGGCCATGACGAGCATCGCCCCGAGGGCGAGGAGCAGCCAGCCGTGCGAGCGCGGAGCCGACATCAGGATGAACGCACGTCGCCGAGCCCTAAAAGGATGCCCTCGTTGCCCCCGGCGACGGACACCCTAGAGGTCCGGCCGATCGGCGCCCGGGTCGGGTCCAGGGGGCTCCTCGTCGGCGCTGGTGTCGCGGTTTTCGGCCTCGGCCGGATTCCACCACAGGGAGGGCAGCTCGTCGATCGCCTCCCAGCCCTCGCCGGGATCGACCTCCTCGACCTCGATCTCGTCGAAGTGCTCGTCGAGCACGGCCTCGCGCTCCATGGCCAGGGGCGGCGAGCAGTGGTCCTCCTCCTCCCAAACGGCCTTGCCCGTGCTCGGATCCAGACGGGCCCGTTCCAGGCAGTCCTGCAGCTCGTCGCCGAAGGGATCGATGTCGGCGATCTTCTCCTCGAGCAGGCGCTCGCGCAGGTCGGGCAGCGAGGCGTGGTCGGGGTAGGCCTGGACGAGGTAGTGCGCCATCGGGGCGGGCTATCGCGTGCCCGTGCTTGAACCTGGTGCCGGGAGTTAGGCTCGAATTTTGCGGGCGCGCGCCTCGCGGTGCGGACGGTCGTCGGGCGGGTCAGGTCAGCTCGACGTCGGCGATGCCGCGCGCGGCGGCCTTGTATCGATCGACGAAGGCCGCCTCCTCGCGGGGCGTGAACGTCTCGGTGGCGTCCTCGCGCAGGTCCTTGCGCGTCCAGACCCCCTCGGCCAGGCCGGCGAGCCCAGCCGCGCCCAGCGCGGTGAGGTCGCCCTCCTCGGTGCGGAGCACGCGCTGGTCGGTGGCATCGGCCAGCAGCTGGCAGAGCACGTCGGCGCGGGAGACACCGCCGTCGAGGCGCACGACGTCGATCGGTTGGCCGGCCTCAGCCAGCGCGTCCAGCAGCAGCGCGTTCTGGGCGGTGAGGCCCTCGGCGACGGCGCGGGCGATGTGGTCGCGCGTCGTCGACGTGGACAAGCCCATCAGTCCGGCCTGGGCGTCGGCGTCCCAGAAGGGCGCGCCCAGCCCGTAGAAGGCCGGCACGAACGTGGCCCCGTCGGCGTCGTCGACGCTGCCCGCCTGCTCGTCGAGCGAGGTGGGATCACGCAGCCAGCCGGCCTCGGAGGCCCACTCCAGGGCCGACCCACAGGCGAAGGCCGAGCCCTCGAGCGCGTACACCGGGCCGTCGCCGAGATCCCAGGCGACCGTGGCCACGACGCCGCCCTCCGGGATCAGCACCTCCCCGCCGGTGTTGACGAGGAAGAAGGCGCCGGTGCCCAGCGTGCCCTTCGACTCGCCGGGCGTGAAGCAGCCGTGACCGAACAGGGAGGCGTGCTGGTCGCCGGCCACGCCCGCCACGGGCACGCCCTGCAACTCGGGCAGGGCCTCGCCCAGGCGTGTGTCGGGGTGGACGTCGCCGAACCCGCCCGAGGAGGGGCGGATCGCGGGCAGCGGCTCCAGCGGGAGGTCGAGCAGCTCGGCCAGCTCGGGGTCCCAGGTGCCCTCGTGCAGGTTGTACAGCATCGTGCGCGAGGCGTTGGACGGGTCGGTGAGGTGGTGACCGGTGAGGTGGTCGAGCACGAAGGCATCCACCGTGCCGAACCGCAACCGGTCCTCGGCCAGCGCCGCCTCGACGCGGGCCTCGTTGTCGAGCAGCCAGCGCATCTTGGTCGCCGAGAAGTACGGGTCGACGACGAGCCCGGTGCGTTCGCGGATGCGTGCCACGGCCGCCGGCCGGTCCTCGAGCTCGCGGCACAGGGGCTCGGTGCGGCGGCACTGCCAGCTGACGGCCGGGGCCAGCGCGTCCCCGCTGTCGGCGTCCCAGGCCAGCGTCGTCTCGCGTTGGTTCGTGATGCCCATCGCCTCGACCTCGTCGGTGTCGATCTCGTCCACCACGCCGGCCAGCGCCTGCTCGCACGCGTCGAGGATCGCCTCGGGGTCGTTCTCCGCCCAGCCCTTGCGCGGGTGTTCCAGCGGCGTGTCCACCGTGTGGCGGGCCTCGACCTGGCGGTCCTCGTCGACGGCGAGCGCGGTCGTGCCCGTCGTGCCTTGATCGAGGGCGAGGACGATCGGCATCGTGGGGCGAAGGCGACCGTCGCCGTTAAGCGCTTGCGCCTGACCCGCCGTTCAGCGCGTCCGCCGCGAACGCCTCGAGGTCCTGCGCCTTGGCGGTGGCCAAGCTGCCCGAGCGCTCGACCGACGACTGGCACTACGAACGCGCGCAAAGCCACAAGCAGACGTTCGTCACCGGCGAGCCGACGCTTTTGCCGGCACCGACGGCTGCGGGGCAAGGTTGAGGCACCCCTTCCCGTTCGGGCCACCGTGAGCAGCGAGGGCACCAAGCGGCTGTGGGAGACCGAGCCCGGCCGCAAGACCGCGCTGGCCGAGGTCGTCGAGACCCGCGGGGCGGAGTTCCGCCTCGATCGGACCCTGTTCCGCCCCAAGAGCCGCGCCTACCGGCACCCCCAACGCGCCGACGGCGGCACCGTGTGGGTGCAAGGCGGCGACAAGCACGACCTGGTCGCGGTGGTCGAGCGCGGCGGGGCGATCTGGCACCGCATCCACGGGGCCGACCTCTCGGCCGGCGACGACCTCCAGCTGCACCTCGACCAGGACCAACGTGAGCTGGACTCGCGGGCCCACACCGCGATGCACCTCCTGTTACGGGCCGTGACGCAGATCGTGGACGTCACGCTCGTCGACGATCCCGAGGTCAAAGGCGGCGGGCGCTTCCGGCTGGACCTGCGCGGCTGGTCGATCCGGCCGGACGTGCTCGCCGAGGCCGTCGACCGGGTCGACACCTGGATCGAGCAGGACGTGCCCGTCGACCGCGCCTACGATCCCCGCGACGTGGCCGAGCACAAGCTCGATCCCCAGCCCTTCGAGGAGGGCCAGCCCTACCCCGGCCCAGGCACCACGATCGAGGTCGTGCGTGTCGACGGCGTCTGCGCCTACCCCTGCGATGGCACGCACGCCGACCGCACCGGCGAGCTGGACGAGCTCGTCCTCCGCGAGGCCGACCCCCGCCAGGAGGGGGTCTGGATGGTGGTGGGGGAAGTCCCCAAGCCCGGTCGGTATTGAGCCGACAACAGGGCCCGACCGGGCTTGGGGAGAGCACGCCCGACCGAGGCCACCGCTGAGGGCGGGCGTGTCCCTCGCAGCCGCCCGACCGGTCACGCCTGCCCGCTCATCCGCGGCGCCGATGCGCGATCGCAGCGGTCGCCAGCGCAGCGAGCCCGATCCCGGCGGCCAGCCCGAGCCCGGCGTCCGAGCCGGTGCCCGCGACCGCGGACTGGGTGGTGACGGCCTCGTCCTCGACGGTCAGCTCCCAGCTGGCCTCGGCGGTGGCCCCCTCGATGGAGCGATCGTAGGCGTACACCTGGCCGAACGTGGCCGTCAGCGTCCCGCCGTCGGCCTCTCCGGGGCAAGTGACGTGCAGCACGGGTCTCGCGTCCGTGGCCGGTTGGACGAGAACCTCGTCCTCGACCGGGTCGACCTCGCACCCGTCCGGAGCGGAGATCCCCTCGAGACTGACGAGCGTGTCCCCGTTCGCGCGGTTGGCGACCTCGGCCCGCGCGTGGCCCTCCTCGTCGGCCACGAGTTCCAGCGTCGGATCCGCCGGCAGGGCCTCCAGGCCGGCCCGGAACCCTGGCGTGAGGATCACCTGGGTGGAGTGCGTTGCAGGATCTCGCAGCTCCCCGTGGGCCTCGGGGGTGAGCATCATGGGCTTGGCGACGAACGCGGGCGCGAACTCGTGAACCGAGACGCCGAGCGTGACGTTCTCGTTGTACCGGTAAGGGGGAGGCCCGGGCTCGGTGTCGCTGCGGTCGAATGTCACGGTGGACGGGGAGAGCTCGGGCTCGGCCCAAGCCAAGCGATCCGCGGCGGTGACGGTCACGTCCACCTCGTCGACGATCGGCGTCGGGGAGCTGTAGGCGACCGCCACCTCCCACGTCTGAGATCCGCCAGGCTCGACGGTGGACGGGGCCTCGTCCGTCCAGAGAGCGATCGTTCCGTCGGCGGCCGAGGCGCCGACCGCGATCGCTCCCAGCACGAGACCCAGCCCGATCAACACCCAGCTCCAACGCATGCAAGGCCATGCCGTGCCGGCGGCCTTCAGGGTTGACGGTGGATGGTTTGAGGGTGACGGCGAGATCCGTTCAGTCACAGCCGGCAGAGCCTGGCCCGTCTCGTTGAACATCTACCCTCGCGGTCGCCTCTCTTGTCCGCGCGACCGCCTGCCCGGGTTCGATGCCGTCCCCAGTCGCTCGACCTCGACGGGGCCTGCGTTGGGCGATCGTGCTCGCCCTGGGAGCCGGCCTGCTCTGGGCCGCCACCGCCCTCGCCCAGCAGGGGAAACCCGACTGGGACGCCGCGGAGAACACCACCTTGGTCGACGAGGCCGGGCGCCCCGTGGATATCGCGATCGCTCCCGACGGCGAGCTGTGGTGGGCCGACATGAACAGCGGCAACGTGACCCGTCACGATCCAGCCACCGGTGAGCGCTCCTCCGCGTTCCACCGGGCGCCGATCGAGGATCCGGCCGAACGCGGTCTCGTCGGCCTCGCGCTCGATCCCGACGTCGCCGAGAACGGCATCTTCTACGTCTACTACACCGTCGGGGACCCCGAGGACCCCGAGGGCGGCACCAACGTCCTCAGCCGGATCGAGGACGGCCGCGAGCACCGGCTGGTGAACGTGTCGGCCAACGTCGTCCACAACGGCGGGCGCATCGAGTTCGACGACAAGGGCCGCATGTTCGTCTCCACCGGCGACAACAACGAGGGCCGCAAGGCCCAGGACCCCGGCTCTCGGCTGGGCAAGATCTTGCACCTGTACCCCAACGGCACGCCGGCCGAGGACACGATCGAAGGCTACGTCTACTCGATCGGGCACCGCAACGTCTACGGGCTCGCCTACGACGAGGCCAACGACCGCTTGTTCGCCACCGAGAACGGCGAGAAGGAGCGCGACGAGATCAACCTCGTCGAGCCCGGCAACAACCACGGCTGGCCCGAGTGCGAGGGCTACCACCGCTACGACTACGACAGGTGGGAACCGATCGAGGAGCCCTGCGACGAGCCGGCGTTCACGGACCCTATCGGCGTCTTCCACAACGACACCACCGCCGCCCCGACCGGCGCCGCCATGTTCCATGGAGACCTGTACTGGGCCTCCCTCAACGAGGCCGCGATCCACCGCCTGAGCGAGGATCCGGCGGGCGGTTGGACCGACACCGTCGTGCACGAGACCGCCAAGCGAGCCTACGACGTCGAGGTGCACAACGGTTCGCTTTACTACTCCCAACCGAGCGAGGTCGTACGGCTGGACGTCCCCGTCGAAGCGGCGACCGGCCAGGCACCCTCTGGTAGCGCGCTCTCCGAAGTGGCGGGTCCCGGCCTCGCTGCGGCAGCGAGCGCGCTGGCGCTGGCGGTGGCCGTCGGCCGCCGGCGGCGTTAGTTCACGATGTTGTGGCCGCTGAACCACAGGGCCAACAGGAGCACGTTGGCCGCCCCTAGCAAGACCAGCCCCAGCGCCTTCGTCCACTCGTTCCGCGAGACGTGGTCGGCGAGGGCGTAGACGAGCACGGCGGTCCCGAAGACGTACCGCGGGATGCTGTTCAGCCCCGAGACGATCGGCACGATGAGCAAGGCGAAACCGAACACTCCCTCGACGGGTCGGCCCCGGCGGACGAGGTCGAGGGCGGCCGCGAGGCCGAGGATCCCGAACCCCGCCAGGTAGCGGTCGGACCCGTCGGCGCCCAGCAGCCCGTCGACGAGGCGACCGAACGGGTCGCCGGGCTCGCGACCCCAGGCGGATTGGACGGAGGCGAACGCCATCGGGTCGCCCACGTGCCACCAGAGGTAGGCCGCGAAGGCGGCCAACCCGACGGGGATCAGGGCGCCCAGCTGGATGCGCCGGTCGCGCAGCAGCGCCCCGACGGCCTCGAGCGTGGAGCGGTCCCGGCCCAAGCCCCGCGAGCGCAACGGATCGAAGGCGTCGGTCCGCCAGACGAGATGCAGGAGGAACGCGAGCCCGAAGAGCACCCCGACGCCGCGCGTGGCCGACATCGCCGCGCCGGCGAGGGCCGCGGCCGCGTACCGTCCGGTGTGCAACGCCCAGAACCCGATCGCGATCAGACACACGAAGAGCGCCTCGCTGTACAGCGTGTAGGCGTAGAACGAGTAGGGACCCACAGCGAGCAGCGAGGCTCCGATCCTGGCGACCATACGCGACCGCGTCAGCACCAGGTAGCGGTACGTGAACGCGCATCCGACCGCGAGCGCCGCGACCGACGTCACCGTGCCGGCGGTCGCAACCGGTATGCCCGTGAGGGTCACGACGCCGCGCACGATCATCGGGTACAGGGGGAAGAACGCCCAGTTCGCCTGACCGATCAGCTTCCCCTCCTGGACCGGTTGCTCGTCGTACCCGTACTGGACGATCGTCTCGAACCAGTGCGCATCCCAACGGAACAGCAGGTCCGGGAAGGCAGCCGCCTCGCCGGTGACCAACGTCCAGGCGTGGACGCTGACGTAGTAGAGGCTGAGCCCGGCGGCGACGCACACGACCCCGACCGATCCCGACTCCACGATCGCTCGGGTCCGAGCGGAGACGTCGGTCGAGCCGAGCTCGGGCCCGAGGAGCCCCAATCCCCAGAACGAACCCGTCGCCGCCAGCGCGGCCAACCCCACCGCGGCGCGCAGGCTCCCGTCGATCGAGATGGTCGCGGCCAGGACGGCCGCCCCCAGCAGCACAGCGACCGCCGCGAGGGGGACCCTCGCTCGAGCCGTCCCGTCGGTCGAAGCCATCGCCCCACCCATGCCCGCCCGGCCCGAGGCCCTTTCCGAGGGGTCAGATGAACGGCCAGCCCCGCCGCTCCGGGTCGAGGAGCCTCAGACGTTCGCCCGGCGCGTCCCTTATCGACGGACCGCGACGTAGTTCACGGTGTGCCCCCGGGCGATCTCGACGACGAGGAGGTCGGGCTGGTGTTGCCCGCGTTCCAGCCCAACGTCCAGCGCGTCGACCGCTACGCCCGGGGGCTCCTCGAGACGATCGAGCCTGCCCACCTCCGCATCGAGCTCGACATGCCGCGCGAGGGTGAGACCGAGGCGCTCGATGTGCCTGGGGTCGAGGTGAACGCCGCCTCCGCTCGCCGAGGCAAGGGGCAGGCCATCATGGACGGCTTCGAGGCGCTCGACACCGACATCCGCGCGTTCGCGGACGCCGACGCGTCGACGTCGGTCGGCTCGGTCCATCGGATCGTCCAGCAGGTGGCCGAGGGGGACGACATCGCCGTCGGAAGCCGGCGCCACCCCCAGGCCGACGTGGAGGGGCGCTCGGCTCTCCGCGAGGTCCTCAGCTCCGGGCTCGTGGTCCTCGCCCACGGCTTCTTCGACGTCCGGCTGAGCGACTACCAATGCGGAGCCAAGGCCCTCCGCCGCGAGGTGTGGGACGACATCGGGCCCAGGTTGACCGAGCGCGGGTTCGCCTGGGACATGGAGCTGCTCGTGGCCGCCGGCCGGGCGTCGTACTCGATCGCGGAGGTACCCGTCGAGTGGCACGGCGGATCGCGCTCGTCGATGAGCGTCGTCCCCGCGATCCAGGAGTTCTCACGCGCCCTCGTCTCGATCCGCCGGCGATCGCCCGAGCAGGGACAGGGGTGAGGCCGCCGTGGTCACGGATGGCACCGGCATCATCGACCGGTTGGTCGGCCTGGTCGCGCCCGAACGCTTCCAACGGTTCCTGGTGACCGGGGGCCTGGGCATGGTGGTCGACATGGCCGTGCTGGCCCTCGTCGTGGAGACGGGCTTGCTTCGGCCCGTCCTCGGCAAGGTGGTCAGCGCCGAGTCGGCCTTCCTGGTGATGTTCGTCGTGAACGAGACGTGGACGTTCAGCCAGTTCGGCACCGGGGAGTGGCGCGATCTCGGGCGACGGTTCGCGAGCTCGCACGGCGTCCGCCTCCTCGGCGTGGCGATCGCCCTCGGCGTCCTCTACGTTTTGCACAGCCTCTACGGCGTGTGGTACCTGCTAGCGAACGCGGCCGGGATCGGCGTCGGGTTCCTGGCCAACTACACGTTCGAGAGTCTCGTCACCTGGCGCGTGCACCGCGAACCCTGAGCCTAGCCGTCGACGACGCCCATCGTCGCGGTCAGCTCCCAGTCGACCTCGCCGGCGTCGTTCTCGATGAACAGGTAGGCTTCCCAGCCGCCGGCGGCCGGGTCCTCGACGATCTCGCGGGCTTCGCCGTCCTCGGTGGTCGTCTGGTACTCGCACTCGACGGTGTCCTCGGTGTTGCAGTCGGGTCCGTACTGCATGCTGAGCTCGCCGCCCTCGGTGGTCAGGTTGAGGTACAGGATCCGGGTGTCCTCGGGCACCGTCCAGGTGGCCATGTTGCCGCCGCCTTGCGAGACGCTGCCGGCCGGTGTCCCCGCGCCGGAGACGGTTCCCGAGCGGGTCACGGTCTCCCAGGTCGTCGTGGGGCCCCGATCGTCGGCATCGTCGGTGGTGGTGTCGGACTCGTCCTGACCGATCGACAGGCAGCCGGCGGTCACGAGCAGCAACGCAGCCAGCACAGCGCTCCATCGCATGATCATCGATGGTCGTCCCTCAGTGAAGGCCTTGACGGTCCCTGACCTGCGTCGCCGAGGGCAACCGATCGCATCGGGATGGCGTGGTGAATTGGTTTCGAAGCCAGGCAGACGACGGGATCTTTGAGGGGATCAACAGCTCGATCCAGGCAGCGAAGCCCAAGGCTCGGGGCTACTCGAACGATTAGGACCTGGTCGCGATGACCTATTCGATCGCGGGCAGGCTGGAGTTCGATCTACCCACCTGGAACGTCCAGGAACCGAACACCGAGGAACCGAGAGGAAAGCGTCACCCTGCATTGGGGTTGAGCACCAGCGCCCCATCCAGGGCGTAGCCAACATGGTAAGCGTCGACGGCCTCGGAGGCGTCGGCACCCGGTTCCAGTGCCATGTAGTGGGCAGCCGCAACGGCGCCGGTCGCGTTCACGAGCCCGTAGCCGGCCTTGTAACCGTGCTCCTCGTGGAACTCCTCCGGGGAGGGCTCCGCGTTCCCGGGGACGGGAAGGAAGGGCTCAGCCGTCCGCGTGAGCAGGTGCTTGGCCTCGAGTGCCGTTAACCCGGGGTGGACCTCGAACATCATCGCCGCTACGCCCGACACGTAGGGGGCCGCCATGCTCGTCCCGGAGGCCAGGTGGTAGCCATGGGCTCTGTGGGCCAGCGCCGGGATGAGATCGATGTTCGCGCACTCGCCGGATTCGCTCCCGACCGGGGGTACGTTCAACAAGGCCCTCAGGGGACCGTGATCTGAAACGGTGGCTTCTGGGTGCAGGCCGGGCGTGTAGGTGCATCCGGGCGCCGTGATGTGCGGCCAGGTGCTTGGATCGTCCTTGGCTCCACGGCTCGAGAGCTTGAAGATATCGGACCCGTCGGCGTAGCCGTTCGCCACGCCCATCACGCGCTCCTCATCGTAGGGGAATATCGTCTCCGCGCTCGAGCCGTCACCGCCCCCGTTGCCGGCCGACATGACGAACAGGATGTCGGCGTCCGGGGAGGCACCCCGATCCTCCGCTTTCACCGTGGGGTCGCCGGTCATCGAGTGGCTGACGATGCGGATGTCGTGGTGCTCGAACCAGGGAGCGCAATCAGAGTCCACGCAGATCCCGCCGAACGAGAACAACCGCATCCCCGGCGCCACGCCGGTCACCGGCTGCTGGAGGTCCGAGCCCCGGCTCAGAGTCCCATCGCCGCACAGGACGCCCGCGGTGAGCGTTCCGTGGCTACTCTGTGCATCCCCGACGGGCGTGCTCGGGTTCTGTCCCGCGATGGAGGCGTACCCGTGGTTCCCCTTGTCCAGGCAGGCCTCGAGGTCCGGGTGCTGGTTGACGCCCTCGGTCGTGTAGACGCTGACGTCGTCGCCGGTGACGTCCTGGTGCTGGACCCCGGTGGCGTCGGTCCATTGCGCCGAGCGGGCCTCCAGCACCTCGCCGGTGTCCAGCGTGGAGGGCAGCGGGCCGAGGGCGCCGACGGCGAGATTGAGGATGGCTCCAAGGGCGATCAGGCCAACCCAGCTCGAACGGTGCAGCATGGCTCACGACCTCTTGGGTAAAAACAGGGAAGAGAAGAAGAAAGGTTGGGGCTGGGAGGGCCTGGATCAGATCAGCCGGTCCAGGTCCTCGAAGGGGACGTACATGCCAGCACCCTCGATGGAGGTGGTGTCGACGATCACGCCGTCCCACTCTCCATCGCTGTCCTCGTCGGCCACGTGGGTGGCCTCAAGGTCGGCGGGGGCGAGGATCTCGCAGTTGCAGAGCTGGTAGGGATCAGGGGGGCTGCCTCCACCTCCACGAATCGAAGGGCAGTCATCCGAGAGGCCCATATCCTCGCAAGCCCGATCCGCATGGACGTCGGCCCGCGTTTCACGGGTGTTGATGTTGATATCTTCGATCTCGACTGCATCCACTGTCACCGTCGTCGGGAATGGAACGAGGATCGGGATCGTCTGTTGGACACCGACGGTCTGGTTCTCGCTGACGCCGATGCAGAACAGCGGACAGATCTGCTCGTCGATCTCGACGGTCTCCTCCTCGTCGATGGTCATCTCCTTGGTTTCCGAGGTAAGGTAGGGGGTGCCTCTCTTACCGATCTCTACGTCGACACTGGCCTCAAGAGCCGTGCATAGCTCGATCCAGACCTGGTCCTCCTCGTCTTCGTTGTGGTAGCATTCTTGGGGGACCGTCGCCCCAGACGAGACCGCAGACACCGACACCTCGACCACGGGCAACGACGACACCGAGGACACCAGTACGAGCGACGACCAGGATGCGGACGGGAACGACACCCAGGAAACCGACGAGGACGATCAACCCGCCGAACCTGACATCACGTTCACGGGCGATCCCACCGACTTCCGGTACGACTCCCTCGACTACTACATCGTTATCGGCGTCGTCGAGAACACCGGCGACGCCCCCGCCGAACGCATCGAGGTCAGCGGCACCTTCTACGACGACGAAGGCAACGTCGTCAGCACCGAGCAACGCAGCGCGATACGACCCATCGTCCCCCCAGGCCAGCAGGCCCCGTTCAAGCTCGTCACCGACGACGACAGCCGCACCATCACCGACTACAACCTGACCGTGAGCACCGAGAAAGCCAGCCACGGCCCCCTCGGCGCCGACGCGCTCGAGATCCGCAACACCGGCATGCAGGAAGAACGCGACCAGAAGACGGTCACCGGCGAGGTCGCCAACAATGGCGACGAGGACTGGGACTACGTGCAAGTCACCGCCGCCTTCCTCGACAGCGACGGCAACGTCGTGAACGCCGAGAAGGGATACACCGACCCCGAGAACATCCCCGCCGGCGGCCAGGCCGGGTTCGAGATCACATCCCGCCACGACCCCCCCGAGACCGTCACCGACTATACGCTCTGGGTGCAGGCCGACCCTCTGTTCAACTAACTGGACCGGTCAGGCGCGCTCTGCCTTCTCCAAGCGTTGAACAGTCTCGGCCTGCGTCCACGCGGGCTCCTCCACATCGCCGACCACGAGCTCGACGTGATCCCCTACGGCGTGTGGTACCTGCTAGCGAACGCGGCCGGGATCGGCGTCGGGTTCCTGGCCAACTACACGTTCGAGAGCCTCGTCACTTGGCGCGTGCACCGCGAACCCCGAGCCCTAGCCGTTGACGACGCCTATCGTCGCGGTCAGCTCCCAGTCGACCTCGCCAGCGTCGTCGGTGCCGGTGGCGGCACCGCCGTCATCCTGCATGCCAACGCAACCGGTCGTCACGACGAGAGCCGCCGCGAGGAGGACGCTCCAGCGCATGGGTCCACATCGGGGTTGGGCTTCTTGGGCCTGACGGTTGCGGCCTCACACCTCGACGAGGACGCCTTGGGCGACGTCGGCGGTGTAGGAGACGTCGCTGGCGACGGGGTCCTGGGGGAAAAAGCGGACGTTCCACTCGCCGGCGCCGGGCGCCTCGGCGGCGTACTGGGCTTCGCCGCTTTCGGTCTCGACCTGCTCCTCGCAGTCATCGTTCGCGCTGCAATCGGGACCGGCGACGTACATCGTCAGCTCGCCGCCGTCGGTGGTGAGGTTGATGAACAGCTGCTGGGTCCCGTTCTCGACGGTGAAGGAGAAGCTCTGGCCGTCGGAGGTCTGCTCTGGGGTGAAGACCGTGGTGCCAGTGATCGAGCCCTCGTAGGTCTCGGTGGACCACTCGGTGCGCGTCTGGGGTTCGTCGGTTTCGGTGTCGTTGAGCTGTTCGTCCTCGGATGGCGTGTCGTCGTTGGTCTGGGAGTCGACGTCCTGGTCGGCGTCGTCGCCCATGCCGATGCATCCGGTGGTGAGGACCATCGCCGCGAGCAGGAGAGCTTGCCAGCGCATCGACGGGAAGTCCCCTCCAGCGCTTATGTATGTTGTCGACGCGACATCGAAGTGAGGGCCGGCGGGCGCGGACGCCGCCCGCGGTCGCAACCTTCAAACCAGGGCTGGCGCGTGCTCGGTCTGATGCGTGAGGAGCTCGAGCGCCTCCTCGAGAAACAGGGGTACGGGTTCGCCGGCGATCACGGTGGCGTCAAGTTGTGCCACTGGACGAAGGAGGACCTCAAGGAAGGGGGGCGCAGCTGCTACAAAGGCAGCTTCTACGGTGTCGAGAGCCACCGCTGCATGCAGATGACGCCGGTCGTCGACTACTGCAACTTCCGGTGCCTGTACTGCTGGCGCTCGCAGGACTTCGACACCTCGCCCAACGGCCGCGTCTGGGACGACCCCGAGGAGCTGTTCGAGGACAGCGTCAACGAGCAACAGCGCCTCATGAGCGGTTACAAGGGCCAGGACGTCACGGACATGGAGAAGTGGGTCAAGGCCAACCGGCCCAAGCACGTCGCCATCTCGCTCAACGGCGAGCCGACCGTGTACCCCTACCTGGCCGACTTCATCGAGATGTGCCACGACCACGACATGACGACGATGGTCGTGACCAACGGCTCCTTCCCGGACCAGATCCGCACCCTCGCCGAGGAGGATGCCCTCCCCACGCAGCTCTACGTGAGCGTCGACGCCCCCAACGAGGAGATCTTCGAGAAGCTGTGCGTCCCGATGAACGGCGGCGCCTGGGACAAGCTCAACGAGACGCTCAAGCTCGTGAGCGATCTCGACTGCCGCACCGTGGCCCGGCACACGCTCGTCAAGGACTGGAACATGGGCCACTACGACGAGTACGCCGACCTCATCGAGAAGGCCGACCCGGACTTCATCGAGTGCAAGGGGTACGTCTACGTCGGGTACAGCCGCCAGCGCATGAAAGAGGAGAACATGCCGACGTACTCGGAGATCCGCCAGCACGCCAACCGGCTGGCCGAGCGGATCCCGCACACCTACGAGGCCGACCGAGAGGACTCGCGCGTCTCCCTGCTCGTGCACCCGGACGCCGAGCGCAGGATCCCGAAGGCCGCCGACGAGGAGCTGGATCCGATCGACGTCACCGACGACGTCAGCGTCGGCGTCAACGAGAACGGCGCCGGCGGCTGCGGCACCGCGTGCGGCTGCGCGTCGATGTAGGCGTGGCGATGCCCGTCTCGCTCCGCCGGGCCGAGCTCGACGATCCCGACGACCGGGAGACGATCGTGCAGCTCACCGACGCCTACGCTCGGGACCCGATGGGTGGCGGCGAGCCGCTGCCCGACGAGGTGCAGGACGGGCTCGTCGAGGCGATGCGCGAGCACGGCAACGTCGTCGTCTGGCTGGCCGAACGCGAGGGCGAGCCCGTCGGGATCTCGGGACGGGGCGACGAGGGCTCCCGTGCCGAGAGACCACGGGATGCAGGGCACGAAGACTGGGAGAGGGCGAGGCATCCCGTGGGCATCCTGACCGGAATCGTGACGTTCTCCACTTTTGCCGCCTCGTCCACGCTCAACGTCCACGACATCGCCGTCCTCGAGGACCACCGCGGCGACGGCATCGGGGCCAAGCTCCTGCAAGCCGCCGAGGCCTGGGCCCGCGAGGAGGACTTGGCCCGGATGAGCTTGGAGGTGCTCGAGGAGAACCCAGCTCAGCGGCTGTACGAGCGCGAGGGCTTCGAAGACAAGGCCCGCTACATGGTCAAACCGCTCGACGAGGCCGGCGACAGCTACGCCGGCGAGCGCTAGCGCCTCAGCCCGCCCCGTGCACCCGCCTGTCGG
The DNA here is from genome assembly GCA_003009755.1 of Thermoplasmatales archaeon SW_10_69_26. Classification (GTDB taxonomy): domain Archaea; phylum Thermoplasmatota; class SW-10-69-26; order SW-10-69-26; family SW-10-69-26; genus SW-10-69-26. The sequence continues at coordinate 148,148 of PXUB01000025.1, read as the reverse complement.
CGTCCGCGCGATCCCGCATAGGCTGGGCCGGTCTTGGCCAACGGGTCGCCCGTGGGCTATCGTCTCGGCGATCTGGCCGTCGTCGACGAGCTTGCTCGGGCTCGGCTCGATCCGCTGGAGGGCTTGGCCGACCCGGCGGACCTGCACGTCTTGGAGCTGGACGTCGAACGCGTGCAGGGCGGCCCGTACGGCGACCTCCTCGACCTGCGCCACGCCCCGGGCGGCCTGCGGCGAGGATCGGCCTGGCGCGGCTAGCCGATCGGCAACAACGGGTCCTCGTCGGGCTCGTCCTGACCGATCCAGGCGTCGGCCGTCCACGGGTCCGGCGAGGGCACGTCCACGCTCTCGTCGAACCCGACCGTGTAGATGCCGGAGGTGGCATCCCACAGGACTAGGTCCCCGGTGGGCAGCGCCAGCACGTCAAGGACGGTCGGCGTCCAGTCGAAGCTGGTGCGGTTGCGGTCCGGAGGCTGAGGGCTGGTGCGGTCCGGCAAGAACACGCCCTCGGTCGGCAGCTCGGGCCCGGCCTCCGGCGACGCGTCGACCGCCCACACGCCGCCGTGGTAGAGGGAGACGAACAGCGTCTGGTCGACGAGCGCCGTGTAATGCGTGCTGAACTGCAGGGAACCGTCGAACTCGACGTCGACGGGCAGCGTCCAGCGCGCCACCGGCTCGGGCTCGCCGGGCTCGGTCGTGTCCATCATGATGACCTGCCCGGTGGGTCGGTCGGTCGGGCGCGTGGGGACCTCCTGCCCGATGAACGTGTAGTGCGTGTCGTTCCAGGTGCCCTCGATCGGGAGGGCGCCGTGGATCTGACCGGTCATGCCCGCGCCCGCGCTGGCATCGTAGTCGTTCCACTCGCCGACTTGGGTCACGCCGTCGTCGGTGATCTCGACGACGTGGAAGCCACCGTTCCACACGGCCAGGTAGCCGATCGTGGCGTTGGTCACGGGATGAGGCTGGATCCAGCCGTCGACGTGGCCGTTGACCAGCGGCGGCTGGTCGCCCTGCTGGTCGCTGGTCGGCTGCTGGGCCGTGTATTGGGCGTGCTGGGACAGCTGGGGACCCAGCGCGGTCTCGTCGACGTTGAAGAACGTGAAGTAGCTGGTCTGGTGCTGGAGGTTCGTGGTGCTGGCGAGGATGTGGTAGGTGTCCTCGACCTGGGTGGCGAAGATGCTGTGCGGTCCCAGCACCGGTTGCGGGGCGTAGTCGACGACCTCCGGCGAGCTCGGGTCCGTGATGTCGACGAGCACGACCCCGGATTCGTAGGGGGCCTGCTCGTGCCCGCTGAGAACGGTCGTCTGCCCGCAGGCGTCCGTGTAAGTCGCCGTCGGACCCGCTGGCGAGGACCCCTCGCTCGAGGCGCCCTCGTCGGGGCCGTCGTCGGTGCCGCTGATCGCCAGGGCTACGTAGGAGGCGTCGTCCGTCATCGCGACGTCGTACGTGTGCGAGTACGGCAGCGCCAGCTCGCCCACCTTCGTCGGGTTCGCCGGATCGGAGACGTCGGACAACACGAACGCGATGTCGTTGTCGAACCCGTGCGTGACGGCCAGATCGCTCTCGCCCTCGGTCGCCGTCTCCCCGCACAGATGACCACCGCTCGTCTCTCCGTGGTAGTCGGTGATCAACGGATCGTGGCCGAGCAGATCGAAGTTCGGCGTCGAGCGGTTGGCGTGCTGATCGGGATCCGTGTGATCGTGCTCGGAACCGTGGGGGACGGCCCGCTCGGCCCACGTCTCGTTCACGGCAGGCTCCTCGCCGGTCCCGTCGCCGGCCGCGTCCTCGCCCTGTTGGCCCACGCATCCCGCGATCCCGACGGCCACGAACAGGACCGCGACGAGCACCTTGCGCATAATAGGGTCAGGCGACGTGAACGCTTGAGGCTTCGGGTCTCCGCCGGCTTGCCCGTCGGGTGACAGGCTGATGGCGTCGCGACGGCCCCGCACGGAGCTGCAGCCCGCAGGTCGCCGACGCCGTCGACGTCGCCGGCCTCGACGTCGCCGCGGTCGATGAGATCCCGCACACCGGGCAACACCTGTCGCCGTTCACGTCGCTGGGCGTGGCCCCAGCTAGGAAATCCCGATGACGAACCGAGCCGCCGACGATCCCTTCCACGCGGGCTCGGACGTGATCTCCAGCCAGGCCACGTTGCCGGCGGGCATCGGCGGGCACGTGAACGCCGCCGACTTCGCGCGGTTCACGGCCACCGGCGAGGAGCCCGAGCACAGGCAGGACCAGCTCGATCTCTACGTCGACGTCGCGTTCAAGCACCGGCCGTGGGAGCAGGCCCAGGCCGAGGCCGAGGACGGGGTCGAGGAGACGAGCGCGCTGGTGGTGCCCGACGGGGGCTGAGCTGCGGAGGGGTGAGAGGGATGTCATCCCATCACCAGGAAGCTTTATGATGGGGGCGTCTATCCCTCGCCCATGTCCCCTGCTTCAGCTTCGCAAGGCAACCCCGAGGCGGGCGAGTCGGACGACTCCGTGACGGGGCGCTTCCGCGAGGAACAAGAACTCCTGCACCGTCACATCCGCATCCTCCAGGTGGTCACGGAGAACGAGCCCGTGGGCATCATCAAGCTCGCCGACCTGACGGACTACCCCCAGCACAAGGTCCGCTACTCGCTGCGTGTCCTCGAGCAGGAGGGGCTCATCAACCCGACCCCGATGGGCGCCAAGACGACCGAGAAGGTCCAGGAGTTCCTCCCCGAGCTCGCCGAGCTCGTGGACGAGATGCAGGCCACGATCAACGACCTCAAGGCCTCCCTGTAGGTCGGTCCGTCCCCACCTGACCGCCGGCCCCGCCGGCGGATCTCTCCTCTTCTCCTCTCCCCTGCCGCCCAGCGCCGGCGCCCAGCGTCCCCAAAGGGATATGAGTGAGGCTCCCGTACTTGTCGGACACCCGACGAAAGGTTCCGCCTAGGCCGGGGGGCTCGGCGTCCCCTGTCACCCGAGATACGTCGACACGCGGGGGCTGAAAGCGCCCGGGAAGGCGTGCACGGGCCGGCGGCAAGCCGGGGTGCGACGATGAGACCTCGTCCGTTGGGATCGAAGGTGGCGGCGGGCGCACCCGGAGGGGTGTCCCTGTCGTCTTCACCACGGGAACCGGGCCAGGCACGGAAGTGAGCAGCCCCACCGTGGACTTACGATGCTCGGCGGGTCGCGGGGTCGAGAAGCGCCCCGGGGACTTGCCGCGGGTACCACACGTCAACCCGGGATGGCGGGACCCGTCAATGGTGAGGGAGGAGCCCGCCAGGGCTCCTCCCGAACGAGGC
>PXUB01000025.1:104243-144740 GCA_003009755.1 Thermoplasmatales archaeon SW_10_69_26 | reverse complement strand
CGCGGAAGCACGAACGCGACACGATTCACGCGCGTTCGTGCGACGTGCGAGCATCGCTGGCCGACACGGACCGCGCGGCCCGATGCTCGCATCGCATTCCCTTTCTCACGGGGCCGTCGGGCCCGTCCCGCACCGGCTTCCTCCTGCGGAGAGCTCCCCCTCGTCCCGAGTTCGGCCGGCTTTGAGGCCATGCAAGACCCCCCGCAAGCTCTCCCTCTCGCCGAACTCCTCGCCCGAAGCCAACGGTTCGCCACGGTCTCTGTCCCTCCGAGCCTGACCAGGAAGACCACAGAAAGGTTCAGATACGTGGCGGGCGACTGTGTGCGCGGATGGACGCCGAGCGGCCAGCGGTTCTCGTCATCCTTGCCTGCCTAGCGATCGCGGGGTGCCTCAGCCTCGGGGGCCAGGATCCGGGGCAGGACACCTCCGTCCCCCAGAACCAAACGCCCTCGAACGCGTCTGCCCCCATCGTGAACGCGACCGACTACGCGTCCGTTTCGACCGAGAGGGCCTTCGAGCCCACGGTGGCTGCCGGACCGGACGGAACCGTGTACGTGACGGGAGCGAGGAACGACCTCATCCACGTCCGATCCCCGGAGTCGGGGGAATGGGAGACCCGCTCCAGGCCCGCGCCACCGCCCGAGAGCCGGACCACGGTCATCGGTGACGCGCTCGTCAGCGTGGACGACGAGGGACGGTTGTGGTACACCGCGCTGCTCCCCAGCCAGGTGTGGCAAGTGGACGATCCCACGCGAGGGGGCGTGCAGATCGCCGTCTCCGAGGACGGGGGGCAGACCTGGTCGGCCAACCATTTCGTCGGGCCGCCGGAGTTCCCGTGGAACGCGGACCGGCAGTGGACCACGTTCGGTCCAGGCGGGGCAGCCCACGTCGTATGGAAGGCCTACCAGGGGACGACCCGGGAACAGCAGGATGCCCACCTCGTCGCCGTGACGCTGAGCGAGGATGGCAGCGACATCGGGTCCCCGGTGAACCTAACGCCCACGTTCCCCGGTTCGACGAGCCTCATCGGGGGTCGGCCCGCCACGACCGCCGACGGGTCCCTCGTGGTCCCCTACCTCACCGTCGACTACTCGGGTTCCTCCGGGAGGGACGGGACGATGCGCGTGGCCCGATCGACGGACGAGGGTTCGGGCTTCACCACCTCGGTGATCTGGAACCCACAGAACGGAGACGCCGGCACGAACGTCCCGATCTCGGCCAGCGGCGACGGCGCCCGCGTCCACGTTGCCTGGAACGGTCCCGACGGGCGGGTCCTCCACGCGATGTCGGCGGACCGGGGGACCACGTGGAGGACCCCCACTCCCGTTCCTGGCCTCGAGAACCAGAACGAGCGGGAGGCGCCCTGGGTCGAGGTGACCGACGGGACCGCCCGGGTCGCCGGTTTCGGGGATCCCCAGGACGGTCGCGTCCTGCTCGATCTCACGGCTTTCCCTGCAGACGAGCCGCCGTCGGCGAACCGATCGACGACCGTCCAGGTGGCCCAGCCCCCCTCCACGGACGAGACGGGCTTCACCGACTTCGCCCATCTGGGAACCCTTCCGGGGGGCGAAACGATCGCCGTGTGGGGGCTGCCCCCAACCGTGGGCGGCCAGATCAACCTCTCCACGGTGACCGTGGGCTCGTGACCCCGGCGGCAGCGAAACGCCTTCGACGCGCCCGGGCCCTACCGTGCCGAGGAGGCCCACGATGCGGAGGCTCGCCGCCGTCTTGATCGCGATCACGACCACGCTTGCCACGGTGCCGGCCGTCGTCAGCCCGGCGGGCGCTGCCGACAGCCGCGACGCGCCGGAGCCTACGAGACGACGGTCACCAGCTTCGACGGGCACGAGATCCCGAGCCGCGTGTACGAGGCCGCCGGCAGCGGGGAGACGGACCCTGCTGTGGGGGCACGGCTGGGGCCCCAGCTACGCCGACAGCACCGGCGATGGCCGTTTCTTCGCCGAGCGCGGCTACAACGTCGTCGCGATGGCCTCGACGTCTACACCTCGCTGATCGGCGAGGGTCCCAACCGGAGGGCGTCGATCGACGACGTCGTGCTGCCGCAGGGCCCGCCCGTTGCCTCCGGCTAGGCCAAGGCCGAGCGGGCGGCCCGCGCGCCCTCGCCGGTGCAACGCAGCGTGCTGGCCCCGGACCGCCCGGTCACGGTGGCCGGGATCCCGACCCTGGATGGCGAGATCACGGTCGCCGGTTCGCAGGCGATCGTCGACGCCTCGCTCGTCCACGACGACGGCGACAGCGAGCGCGTCGTCCACGCCCAGGTCGTCCCGCTGCGCGGGACGGTCCCGTGCAGGCCAACAGCTTCCAGCTCGCTCTCGCCGGCGTCGCCGTCGACGTCGGCCCGGGCGAGGAGCTGCGCCTGCAGCTGGGCACGACCCACCCGATGGACGGGGACAACGGCAACCGGCAGCCGGGCGCCGTGGTGCTTGAGGACCTCAAGGTCACGTTGCCCGAGGCCCCCGTCGGGTGAGCGGTTCCCGACGCACCGCCGACGTCCCGCCAACGTTTAAGCCGCTGGCCGTGCCAAACAGGCGTGGATGCCGGCCCTACGGCAGGCCTTCGAGGAGAGCTCGCTGTCGTCCTTCGAGGGCGAGACCGACGTCGTGGCGATCGACTTCGGCGCGACGTGGTGCAGCCCCTGCGAGCGTCAGCGACCGATCTTCGAGCGCGTGGCGGGATGGTTCGACCGCGAGCAGCCGGAGGCGTCCGTCGTGTTCGTGACGGTCGACGTCGACGAGAACGAGACCCTGCCGGAGCAGTTCACCGTCAGATCGGTCCCGACGACGATCATCGCACGCTACGAGGACGCCCTGCTGTGGGGCAAACGCTGGCGGGAGAAGAAGCGGTTCCAGGGCGTGATCCCCTTCGAGACCCTGCGTTCGGCCGTCGCCGACGTGGTCGCCGGGGACGAGTGAGTCACTCGATGTAGCGGTAGGTGCCGTGCTCGGGCTCGGCCACGATCGACCGAAGCGACAGCCGTTGCAGGTGCTCGCGAGCCCGGGGCTCGGAGACGTCCAGACGATCCATCGCCGCCAACCAGTCCTCCTCGGTGAACGTGCCCAGCTGCTGGGTCAACCCCTCGGCGGTCAGCCGGACCCGCATCCGTTCGCTGGAGACCTCGCGCGCTTGCGCGAGCGCCCGGTCGATGTCGTCGCGAGCGCTCGGTGAGGGCTCCACGCCGCCCTCGTCGGCCTCGTCGGTCTCTTCGCCGGCGGCCTCGGCGGGGGTCGACCGATCCGGGCGCACGAGCTCGCCGCCGGCGCGCTGAGCGTTCACCTGTCCGACGGCGTCTTGGGCCTTGGCCAGCTCGTCGGTGCGGGCGTGGATCCGAGCCTTGTCGAGCTGGATCGTCGTCCCACAGCGCGGGCACTGGGCGGTGGACTTGTCGGCCTCGGCCACGCGCGGCGTCCCACAGCCCGAGCACCCGACGACGAGGTAGCCCATGGCGGTCAGGGGAGCAGGACGAGCGCTGCCAGGCAGGCTCCGTACTCGTCCATCGGGACCTCCTGGGCTTCGATCCGGTAGCTGATGTCGCCGAGCGCCACATCGCGGTGCTTGGCGATCTCGTTGATCTTCCACTCGAGGATCTCGCGCAACGCCTTGTCGCCCATCTTGCCGTGGCCCTCGGCCACGTAACCGCCGTCGCCGTCCTCGCGGAAGGCGTAGGCGATACCGGCGCTGATCGTCTCCCCTTCCGTGCCTCGTTCCTGGGACAGCACGCAGTGGGTGATCGCTCCCCGAGGGATCTGGACCGGATCGGTCTCCTCAATCCCGACCGGCAGCACCGAGGAGACGGGCACGATGTTCTGCTCCCCGATCTCCGCCTCGAGCAACGCCTGGTCGAAGGCGTTCAGGTTCGACACCGGCGAGGTCGCCGACCCGGACGTGACGAAGTACTGGGAGGGAACCTCAACGAGGGATGTCACGGTGCCGGCTGAACACCTTCGGAGATAAAAGTCCCGTCCCCCTTACCCAGCCGCCCTGCAGCCGACGCCAGGGGCCCCTCAGACCCCTTCCTTCGGACCTGTGCTCCCTCCCCCGGTGGCCGGGTGTCCGTTCCGGCGGTTGGGTAAGGCTTAATACCGGTCTGCCGGCGACGAAGGGGTGGCGGTGGTGACCCTGAACGTCCAAGACTTCACGAACGTGGGCGACTATCTGCGCACCTTCCTGCAAGCGTTGAACCAAGAGTCTGCTGGCCGGGGGGACGAGACGTTCGAGATCGAGTCCCGCGATGCCGGGTTGACGAGAGCCGAGACCCAGATGCTGCGCTGAGGGCCCGTCACTCGCGGTGAAGCCCGCTTCGCGACCGCTCAGCCGTCGGCGGGGAACGAAGGGAGCTTCCCGACAACGCTTATATAGGGCTCGCGCGACCCAAACCGTGGAGGCGTACCCCCTGACCGACGACGAAACCAGCTCCGGCTTGCGCTTGGGAGCCGACCGCTACGACGACGTGGCCGACTACGTCACCGCCTTGCAGGCCGCGGTCCGAACCCACCGGCAGCTCAGCGACGAGGACGTCCTGGAGATCGAGATCGAGCCCACCAAGAACCTGCCGCTGATCCAGCGAGCGATGCTGCGCTGACCCTCACGGATCCTCGAGCCAGTCGACGAGCAACCGCACCCCGACCCCGGTCGCGCCCTTCGGCGTGTAGTCGGGGTTGAGGTAGGGCTTGTCGTCGTTCCAGGCCACCCCGGCGATGTCGAGGTGGGCCCAACCGTCCTCGGGGGCGAAGTGCTCGAGGAACTTGCCGGCCACGCTGGCGCCGGCGTTGCGGCCGCCGACGTTCTGCAGGTCGCCGACGGCGCCCTCATCGAGCTGCTGCTCGTACTCGTCGAACAGCGGCAGCCGCCACACGCGCTCGCTCGTGGCCTGGGCGGCCGTCTCGAGCTCGGCGACGAGCTCGTCGTCGTTGCCGAAGAGCCCGGCCGCCTGCGTCCCGAGGGCCACGCTCACCGATCCGGTCAGCGTGGCGAGGTCGACGGTCGCGTCCGGATCCCTCTCACGCGCCAGGTCGAGCGCGTCGGCCAGGATCAGCCGGCCCTCGGCGTCGGTGTTGATCACGTCGACGGTCGAGCCGTTGCGCATCTTGATCACGTCGCCGGGCTTGATCGCCGACCCGCTGGGCATGTTCTCGACGAACGGCGTCAAGCCGATGACACGCGTATCGAGCTCGAGCTCGGCCGCCGCCAGCAGCGTGCCGACGACGCTGGCCGCGCCGTGCTTGTCGTAGCGCATCTCGTCCATGCCGCTGGACCGCTTCAACGAGATCCCGCCGGTGTCGAACGTGACGCCTTTCCCGACCAGGCACACCGTCCGATCGGCCTCGCCGGGGGCCCACTCGAGCTGCACGAACCGCGGTTCGCGCTCGCTGCCGCGCGAGACGGCTTGCACGCCGCCCATGCGCTGCTCGGCGATCTCCTCCGGGCCCCACACCGTGCAGTCGAGACCGGTGTCCTCGGCTGCCGCCTCGATCGTGCCCGCGATCGCGGCCGGCGCCGCCTCCTCGCCGCTGAAGCTGGCGATGTCGCGCGTCACGGCTTGGGCGTTGGCGACCGTGCGTCCCGCGGCCAGCCCCTGGCGGACCGCGGCGAGCTTGTCCTCGCTGCGTTCGACGACGGCCAGCCGCTGCAGGTCGGGCCCCTCGTCGCCGTTGGTCTTGCGGTGGAACCGGTAGGCCTTCGAGATCGCGCCCATCGCGATGGCCCGGGCCGAGGCTCGCGGGGACAGCCCGCCGATGCCGCCACCGTGAACGATCGTGGCGGCCTCGTCGACCTCGGTCCCACCCAACGCGTCCACCGTGGTGCCGGCGGCGCGCCGCACGGCGTCGAGATCGACGTCATCCCGGTCGCCGAGCCCGACGACGAGCACGCGGGTCGCCGCCAGGTCGTCGCCGGCGTACAGCAGCGTGGAGCTGCCGAGCTCGCCGGTGAAGTCGCCCGATCCGATGACGTCGGCGATCGCGCCGTCGAGGGCCCCGTCCACGGCGCCGGTCGCACCGCCGGGGTCCCTGACGCCCTCGAAGAGGTTGACGACGATCGCGTCCACGTCGACCTCCGTGATGTCGCCGTGCTCGGCCTCGACCTGCAACATCGTGTCCGCCAACCCCGCCCGGCCGTATAACCTTCCCAGGTCGCCGGCGACGGGCCCCTCGCCGGTGTGATCGGGCCCCCAAGGACCGACGCGACGGAGGGGACCAAGCGAGCACGATGCCCGGGGAGAAGGTCCAAGGCCCATGGGCTCAAGTACCCCGATCGGGCGAGCCCGTCCCGTGTCCGGGGACACCGATCTCGTCGTACCCTCCCAGCCCGGCCTGCACCTGCTCTTCGACGACCCCGAGACCCGGGCCCTACCCTTGGGGCCCCGCTTGGCGGGCGAGCTGCTGGACCGAGGTCAGCCGGTCGTCAACGTGCTCGTCGATCAGGCGACCCCGCAGTACCGGGCCGAGCTTGCCCGCCTGGACGTCCCCACAGACGACCACGAGGGCCAGGGCCGGCTGGCCTACGTGGACGCCCACGCCCCCACCGTCGGCTGGGCCCACACCGCGCCCCAGACGGTGTTCGCCGAGACCCCCGACGTGGACGCGATCTTGCTCGCGCTCTCGGAGGCACAGGCCGGCGTCGTCGAGAAGGCCCCCAAGCACGCCGTCGTCGTCGACAGCTTCTCCAGCCTGCTGGTGACCAACGGCCTCAACGAGGCCTACCGGTTCGGGCAATCGATCGCGTCGATGGCGCCTCGCATGGGGGTCGTGGCCGTCGCTCGCGTCATCCCCGGGATGCACGACGAGCGCGAGGCGACGGCCTTGCGGCACTTGGCGACGACGGTGACCGACGTCTCCCGGTCGACGACGGCGGACCACGAGGCCGCCCGCGAGCCCGACAGCGATTGGCAACGACGCTGAGAGCCGGGCTGTCGGCCGAGTCCTCGGAGCCGACGGAGACGGTCCCCTCGTGCTGTAGCGGGTGCGCTGGTCCCGGCGGACGCTCGGGTTCCGGTCCCTGCGCGCGACCGTGGGCCCGCCCGAACGTGCGCGAACCGTTCCTGCCCGGCGCCTTGTTGCGAGGGACGGTGCGCGGGGCAACGCATATATACCACCCCTCCTTTGGCTCGGCTACCCTTCCCGACGGTCCGCACCAGACGCCCTGGGGCACTGCCTCGAGCATCCCCGGGTAGGGGCGCGACGGTTCTCGCGGCCTACCGGGCGTCACGGTCGGACGATCGTCGTGGCAGGGAGCATCCGACGTTCCCCCACGCACACAGCATGGGGTAGCTGGGAGCATCCAGCAATGGTCGACACGCATCACCCGAAGCGAGGTTCACAAGCCTTCTCCCCGCGCAAGCGGGCCTCCGAGCCGTTGGCCCGCTTCCGATCGTGGCCGGACGACGGCCCCCAGGCCACCGTGCAGGGCTTCACCGGGTTCAAGGCCGGCATGACGCACGTCATGCTGGTCGACTACCGGCCCACGAGCACGACCAGCGGACAGGAGGTCCGCGAGGCAGTCACCGTGCTCGAAGTCCCGCCGATGGGCGTTGCGGGCGTACGCGCCTACCGAGAGACCCCCTACGGCCTGAAGGCCGAGAACGAGGTCTGGGCAGAGGACGTCGACGACGAGCTCGACGAGCGCGTCCACCTGTCCGACAAGCGCGTAGGCACGATCGACGACTTCGATCGCGATCGCGTGGACGAGGTTCGCCTCATCACGTACAACAAGCCCTACGAGGTCACCGCCCTCGACCGCAAGGTCCCCGACGTCACCGAGATGCGCGTCGGCGGCGGCGAGGTCGACGAGCGCCTCGAGCTCGCCAGTGACCTGCTGGGCACCGATCTCGACATCACCGACGTCGCCGACGCCGGGCGTATGCTCGACGTCGCCGCCGTCACGAAAGGCAAGGGCCTGCAAGGCAGCGTCAAGCGCTGGGGCGTCAAGCTCCAATCGCACAAGAACTCGAAGAACCGGCGCGACGCCAGCCCGCTGGGCCCCTTCCAACCGAGGTTCATCCGACCCCAGGTCCCCCTGCCGGGTCAGATGGGCTTCCACCAACGCACCGAGCTGAACAAACGCCTGCTGATGGTCGGCGAGGACCCCGAGGAGATCAACCCCGACGGCGGCTTCGTCCGCTACGGCGAGGTCTCCAACCCCTTCGCCCTCCTCCACGGTACGACCCCTGGCCCCTCCACGCGTCCGGTCTCGCTCCGGCACGCGCTCCGCTACGAGGAGGGCGTCGAGGTCGAGAAACCGAACGTGACCTACATCAGCACCGCCAGCAAGCAGGGGAGATAACCGATGGAAGCTCAGATCCGAAGCGTCGACGGCACGGAAGCAGGCACGCGAGAGCTGCCCGACGCCTTCGAGACCCACTACCGCCCCGAGCTCATCCGCAAGGCGTTCTCGGTCGCCGAGACCAACGCCAAGCAACCCTACGGGGCCGACCCCGAGGCCGGTCGCCAGCACGCGACCGAATCCTGGGGCCCTGGCCGCGGCGCCTCGCGCGTCCCGCGCCTCACGCAAGGCGACGAGGCCGCGTTCGCGCCCGGGACCGTCGGTGGCCGACGGGCACACCCGCCCAAGGCCGAAGCCGACCGGTCGGAGAAGATCAACGACAAGGAGCGACGCCTGGCTCGCTCCAGCGCGCTGGCTGCCACCGCCGACCCCGACCGGGTCGAGGACCGCGGCCACGAGTTCGACACCGATCGGCTCCCCGTCGTCGTCGAGGACGACCTCGTCGACGTCGCCAAAACCCAACAGCTCCGCCAGACGCTCGGCGACCTCGGCCTCGAAGCCGACGTCGACCGAGCCAAGGAGGGCCGCAACGTGCGCGCCGGCAAGGGCACGATGCGAGGCCGCCGCTACCGGACCCCGGTCAGCGTCCTCGTCGTCGTCCACGAGAAGGGACCGATCACTCGTGCCACGAGCAACCTGCCGGGCGTCGAGTTCGCCGTCCCCGAGGAGATCAACGTCCCCCGCCTGGCTCCCGGCGGCGATGCCGGGCGCCTCACCGTCTTCACCGAGACCGCCCTCGACCAGCTCGAGGAGGTGGTAGCGTGACGATGGACCCCTACGACATCCTGGACCATCCCCACGTGACCGAGAAGACGATGGATCGCCTCGACAACGAGAACGCGATCGACTTCGTCGTCGACATCGACGCCACGAAGCCCCAGATCGCGTGGGCCGTCGAGGAGATGTTCGACACGGAGGTCGCCGACGTCCGCACGCTCGTCGACCCCCGCGGGAACAAGCGGGCGATCATCAAGTTCCCCGAGGACATCGAGGCCGAGGACATCGCCATGCGGGTCGGTATCTTCTGAGGTGAACGGACATGGGCAAACGGCTACCGGTACAACGACGCGGACGCGGCTCGCCGACCTATCAGAGCCCGTCCCATCGACACAAGGCATCGAACGAGCTGCCCAAGGTCCACGAGGGCACCGCCGTGGTCGAGGACATCGAGCACAACCCCGGCCACACGGCGCCGCTGGCGCTGCTCCGCTTCGACGACGACACCACCGATTCGATCCCCGCCGCCGCGGGTCTGGCCGTCGGCGACGAGATCACGATCGGCGGGGGCGAGGCCACGCTCGGCAGCGTGCTCTCCCTCGGCGACATCCCGCAGGGCACGTACGTTTACAACATCGAGAACCAGCCCGGGGACGGCGGCAAGTTCGTCCGTTCCGCGGGCGCTCAATCCTTCATCGTCGCGAAGACGCCCGACCAGGTCATCATCCAGCTACCCTCGGGCGCCTTCAAGGAGCTCGACCCCAACTGCCGCGCAGCCGTCGGCACGATCGCTGGCGGCGGCAGGAAGGACAAGCCGATCTACAAGGCCGGCAAGAAGGTACACGCGCTCCGTTCGTCGGGCCGCTACTGGCCTGTCGTCCGCGGCGTGGCGAAGAACCCCGTCGACCACCCGTTCGGTGGCGGGAACAAGCAACACACCGGTCGACCCAAAACGGTCGGCCGGAGCGCGCCGCCGGGAGCCAAGGTCGGCTCCATCGCGGCCAAGCGAACCGGAGGGGAAGAATAGTGGCGGACGAACGACGACGAAGCCGATCGCGCGACCGGGACACCGACGTCCAGATGGGACGTCGCGAGAAGTTCGAGTACCGAGGCTACGAGCTCGAGGACCTGCAGGAGATGTCCCTCGAGGAGCTGGCCGAGGTCCTGCCCGCACGCGCTCGCCGGAAGATCGCCCGCGGCTTCACCACCGAGGAGCGGAAGTTCGTCGAGAAGGTCGAGAACGAGGAGGGGCCCTTCCGCACCCACCTCCGCCAACAGGTCGTCCTCCCCAGCTTCGTGGGGGAGGAGATCCACGTCCACAACGGTCGCGAGTTCGAGCGTGTGGACGTCGAGCCCGAGATGATCGGTCACCTGCTCGGCGAGTTCGCCATGACGCGCGAGGACGTCGAACACACCGGACCCGGTGTCGGAGCCACCCGGTCCTCGAAGTACATGCCGCTCAAGTGATCGCTATGGGCATCGGATACAGCGTCGACCCGGACCCGGACGTCACCTCGAAAGCGCTCGGCAAGGAGCTCCAGATCAAGCCCCGCGATGCCATCGAGGTCTGTCGCGAGGTCCGCGGCCGTTCCCTCGACGACGCCAAGGAGTTCCTGCAGGCCGTCATCGAGAAGGACGAGGCCGTCCCCTACCGCAAGGACTCCGGCCCCGGCAGCTACAGTCACCAGCAGGACACCGGGCCCGGCCGATACCCCGTCAAGGTTTCCGAGAACATCCTCGACATCATCGAACAGGCCGAGGCCAACGCCGAGTACAAAGGCCTCGAACCCGACGACCTGTTCGTCATGCACGCGGCCGCTCAGAAGGCGGGCGAGATCGAGGGCACTCGTCCTCGCGCCCGCGGACGGGCGACCTCGTGGAACACCTCGCTCACCCACGTCGAGATCGTGCTCGAAGAAGAGCGGGAGGAGGGTTCCTGATGGCCGTCGAACGAAAACTCGTCCAGGAAAGCAAGCGCCGCCTGCTCATGCGTGAGTTCCTTGCCCGCGAATCCGCCCGTGCCGGGTTCGGCGGCTGCGAGATCAAGCGCACGCCGCTGGGTCTGCGCATCCGCCTCGTCGCCGAGCGCCCCGGTTTCGTCATCGGTCGACGCGGCAGCACCATCCAGCGCATCACGAACGAGCTGGCCGAGAAGTTCGACCTCGACGATCCGCAGATCGAGGTCGAAGAGGCCGAGGATCCCGACCTCAACGCTCAGATCGCCGCCCAGAAGATGGCCGAGGCTCTCGAGCGCGGTTGGCACTTCCGCCGCGCCGGGCACTCGACCGTGCGCCGCATCATGAACAGCGGCGCCAAGGGCTGCCAGATCATCCTCACCGGCAAGCTCACCGGCTCCCGTGGCCGCATGGAGAAGTTCACGGCCGGCCACATCAAGCACTGCGGTGAACCCGCCGAGGAGTTCATGCGCGAAGGCTACGCGATGGCCAAGAAGAAGCTCGGGACGATCGGCGTCCAGGTCAAGATCATGGCCCCCGACGCCAAGCTCCCGGACGACGTCACCATCGTCGACGCCGACGAGCGCCCCGCCAGCGCCGTCGACATCCACGAGGAGTACGTGGAATCGCAGGCCGAAGCCGACAAAGCCCTCGAGGAGATCGAGGAAGAGGCCCCCATCGGTGCCGACGAAGACGTCCCCGACTCCGCGGGCCCCGGCCTCGAAGAGGCAGACGAAGAGGCCGACGAGGCCGAGGAAGAGGCCGAAGAGGCAGCCGAGGAGCCCGAGCCCGAGCCCGAGGAGGCCGAGGAACCGACGCCCGCCGTCGGCGAGCACGAGCTCACCGACATCTCCGGCGTCGGACCCGCCACGGCCGAGACCCTCGCGGACGAGGGCTACGACGTCGCCCAGATCGCTGATGCCTCCGCCGAGGACCTCACCGAGGTCTCCGGCATCGGCGAGAAGACCGCCGAGAGCATCAAGGAAGCCACCGACGAGCTCGTGGAGGGGGAGCCGTGAACGCCGACGAGCTCCGTGACCTCACCTTGGACGAGCTCGAAGAGGAGCTCCGCGACATGCAGCAGGAGCTCATGCACGAACGCGGCGTGGCTGCGATGGGCGGTCAACCGCCCGACCCCGGCCGCATCAAAGAGCTCCGCAAGACGGTCGCCCGGATCAAGACGATCGCGAACGAGAAACGCTCCGACGAGCGAGGTACGTCATGAGCGTTTGCGACACCTGCGGTCTCCCGAAGGAGATCTGCGTCTGCGAGGAGATCGCCCGCGAACAGCAAGAGATCACGATCACCACGACCACCCGGCGCTACGGCAAGACGGTCACGATCGTGAAGGGACTCAACCCCGACGACATCGACGTCAAGTCCCTCACGGTGGACCTGAAAAGCGCCTGCGCCTGCGGTGGCTCCTACAAAGACGGTAACATCGAGCTTCAGGGCGAGCACACCGAGAAAGTGCAAGACGAACTCGAGGAGATGGGATTCCATGCAGAGATCCGGTGACGCGCTCGCTCGATGCCTGGCTCGCGGCCGCCTGATCGGCCGCGAGGTCCGTATCACATCCTCGGACGACCCCTCGCTGACCGGTACGACAGGCGAGATCGTCGACGAGACGAAGAACACGCTTACCCTTCAGTCGGGCTCCAGCCGACGCATCGTCGGCAAGCCCGGTCAACAGTTCGCTTTCCCCCTCGAGGACCGCGAGGTCCTCCTGGACGGCAACGAGATCGCCCACCGACCCGAGGACCGGGTCAAGAAGGCGAAGGTGGATCGATGACCCGCGACATCGGACTCGACGTTGAGGCGCCCGAACAGACGTGCGAGGACGACAACTGCCCCTTCCACGGTACCCTTCCGGTCCGCGGCCAGGTTCTGGATGGCCGCGTGGCCAAGGTCGACGCAGAGAAGACCATCATCGTGGAGCGCGAGCGGTTGTGGAAGCTCCCTCGCTTCGAGCGTTTCGAGAAGCGCACCAGCCGCACGAACGTCCATCTTCCTCCCTGCATGGAGGTCACGGCCGGCGATCAAGTGACGATCGCCGAATGCCGACCCCTCTCGAAGACGAAGAGCTTCGTCGTCGTCGAGACCCGCGAGGCCGAGGCGCGCATCACCGGCGAGGAGGCCCAGGCCCCCACGTTCGATGACGAGGAGGACGAGGAAGACGAGGACGAAGAGGAAGCCGAAGCCCCCACCGCCGGAGGTGAGGCCTGATGGAAGGCATCCCCGGCACGCAAACGCGCGGGCTCCCCGTCGGCGCCAACCTCGATTGCGTCGACAACACCGGCGCGAAGGTCGTCGAGATCGTGACGGTCCCGCGGAAGGGCGACGTCCACCGACGCAACCCCTCCGCGGCCGTCAGCGATCAGGTCATCGTCGCCGTCAAGAAGGGAACCCCCGAGATGCGCCGTCAGCTTCACAAGGCCGTCGTCGTCCGCGCCCGCCGACCGTTCCGCCGGCCGGACGGAACGATGGTCCGCTTCGAGGACAACGCCGCTGTGATCGTGACCGAGACCGGCGAGACGCGCGGGTCCGACATCAAGGGCCCCGTGGCCCGCGAGGCCGCCGAACGGTGGCCGCGCGTGGGCGCGCTCGCTAGCAACATCGTGTGAGGTGAGTCGATGCCTGACGACAACGACCGTTCCCGGCAACCCGCCAAGCAACGCAAGGCCCAGGCTCACGCACCTCAGCACCGGCGCCGTGAGATGATGAGCGCCCACCTCGACGAGGACCTGATGCTCGAGTACGATCGCCGCTCGATGGCGATCCGCACGGGCGACCAGGTCGAGATCATGCGCGGCGACTTCGCCGGGCACGAGGGCGAGGTGCTCGAGATCGACTACGACGATCAATACGTAGAGGTGGACGGCGCAGTCAACCGGAGCGCCGACGGCAGCCAGGTCGCTCGCCCCATCCACCCATCCAACGTCCGCATCACCGAGCTCGACCTCACCGATCCCCGCCGACGGGCGAAGATCGAGCGCAAGGGCGTCAGCGTCGAGGAGCCCGAACCCGAGCCGGAGCCCGAGGAGGCCGAACCCTCCGAGGACGCCGGCGAGGACGAGGAGCCCGAGCCCTCGACCGGACACCCCGAGGACGTCGCGGCCGACGAGGACACCGCGTCCGCCACCGAGCCCGACGCCGACGAGGGATCCCCTGATCCCGAGGCCGACGAGGCCGAGGACACGACCGACGAACCCACGAAGGAGGGATCGTCCTGAGCAAACACGTCAAGCGACTCGCCCAGCCCAACCGTTGGAACATCCCGAAGAAGGACCAGACCTGGGCCCCGCACCCGCGTGGCCCCCACGCCACGTCCGAGGCGCTCCCGCTCGTCGCCGCCGTCCGCAACCTGCTGGAGGTCGCCGACGAGGCTCGCGAGGCCAAGCAGGCCGTCGCCGACGGGCGCGTCCTCGTCGACGGGCGCCCCTGCAGCGACCACCGCCGCGGTCTGGGCTTCATGGACGTCGTCTCCATCCCCGATGCCGAGGACCACTACCGCGTCCTCTACGACCAGCACGGCCGGATCGCTCTCCTCGCGATCGACGAGGACGAGGCCAAAAGCAAGCTGGCCCGCATCGAGGACAAGACGCAGGTTCCCGGTGGGAACACGCAGCTCAACCTTCACGACGGCCGCAACGTGGTCGTCAAGGAGGACACCTACTCCACGGGCGACGTCATCCGTATCACGCTTCCCGATCAAGACATCGCTGACCACTTCCCCCTCGACGATGGCGCTCCCGTGTACGTCACCGGAGGCACGCACATCGGCCAAGCGGCCGAAGTGACCGGCCACAGGGTCGTACGCTCCAGTGCGCCGAACCTCGTCTCCCTCGAGAACGAGGAGTCGTTCCAAACGATCGAGGAGTACGTCTTCGTGGTCGGCGCTGACGAACCCGAGATCGAGATCCCGGAGGCCGAGTTCCATGGCTGAAACGGAGAACCCGATGCGGCAGGTCCGCATCGAGAAGGTCGTCGTCAACATCGGCGTCGGCGAGGCCGGCGAGCGGCTCATCCAGGCCGAGGAGCTGCTCCAGGAGCTCACCGGTCGCCAACCCGTCCGCACGACGGCCGGCAAGAAGGCCGCTGGCTTCGGCATCCGCCGAGGCCAAGAGGTCGGCGTCAAGGTGACGCTGCGCCGCGACAAGGCCGAGGAGTTCCTCGACGAAGCGCTGTTCACGCGCGCCCACCGGCTGCCCGGTTGGGCGTTCGACGACAACGGGAACGTCTCGTTCGGTGTGGACGACCACACCGACTTCGAGAAGATGAGCTACGACCCCGACGTGGGGATCTTCGGTCTCGACGTGACCGTCGTGCTGGAGCGTCCCGGAAAGCGCGTCGAGAAGCGCCGCATCCGGTCCAACCGGGTCGGTGACAAGCAGCGTGTCCACTGGGAGGACGCGATGGATCTGATGGAAGACGAGTTCGACGTTGAGGTGATCTGAGATGACGGATGGACCGACCAAGCCGTTCGGACGCGGCTTCAACCGATGCAAGCGCTGCGGACGACACCGAGGCCTGATCCGCCGATACGGCCTCTACCTGTGCCGTCAGTGCTTCCGGGAGACGGCGCGCGAACTCGGCTTCGAGAAGTACAGTTGAGGTGCCAGGATGACGCAGGACCCGATCGCCGACGCGCTGAGCAGCATCCGCAACGCCGAGCAATCCGGGCTCGGTGAGTGCGAGATCCAACCCGCCAGCAACCTGCTGGGCAACATCCTCGACGTCATGCGGGAGGCCGGTTACATCGGCTCCTACGAGACGGTCGAGGACCACCGCTCCGGCAGTTAT
Source organism: Thermoplasmatales archaeon SW_10_69_26 (assembly GCA_003009755.1). Taxonomy (GTDB): domain Archaea; phylum Thermoplasmatota; class SW-10-69-26; order SW-10-69-26; family SW-10-69-26; genus SW-10-69-26. The sequence continues at coordinate 128,967 of PXUB01000025.1, read as the reverse complement.
CGCGTCGAACTCAACGGCAACGTCAACGAGTGCGGTGTCATCCGACCCCGCTTCAGCGTACCAACCGACGATCTCGAGCAGTGGGAGTCCCGATATCTCCCCGGTCGAGACTTCGGCAAACTGATCCTAACGACGACCGAGGGCGTCGTCGACCACAACGAGGCCAAGGACCTCGGGGTCGGCGGCAAGCTCCTCGCGTTCGTGTACTGAGGTGATGAAGGTGAGTTCCATCCCGGTCGAGCGACGAACGGTCGATCTGCCCGACGGCGTCACCGTCACTGTCGACGACGACGAGGTGACTGTCGACGGACCCGAAGGTCGGACCGAGCGCACGCTCCCCCATCCCGAGATCGAGATCACGGTCGAGGACGACGAGGTCGTCGTCCTGGCCGAGCAACCGACGCGACCCGTCGCCGCGCTGGTCGGCACCTTCGCCGGCCACGTCCGCAACATGGTGAAAGGCGCCGGCGAAGGCTTCGAGGCCGAGCTCCGCGTCGTCTCCAGCCACTTCCCGATCAAGGCCCGGGTCGAAGGTGACCAGGTCGTGATCGACAACTTCCTCGGCGAGAAAGCGGCCCGCCGCGCCGACATCCTCGGCGACACCGACGTCGAGGTCTCCGGCGAGGACGTGCTCGTTCGAGGCGCGAACAAGGAACACGTCGGCCAAACGGCCGTCAACATCGAGCGCGCCACCGACACCTCCGGATACGACCCGCGCGTCTTCCAAGACGGCATCTACCTCATCAGGAAGCCGAGCTGATCACCATGACCGACGATCAAGACGAGTTCATCGAGACGATCTCCCAACTCCCGGGCGTCGGCGACGCCAAGGCCGAGGCCCTCTGGGACGCCGGTTACCGTTCCATCGACGAGGTCCGCGAGTCCTCCGCCGAGGAGCTCGCCGACGACGTCGACGGTGTCGGCCCCAAGCTCGCCGATGCGATCCTCCAAGGGATCGCTGACCTCGAGACCGAGGAGCCCGAACCCGAGGTCGAGATCGTCGAGGAGACCGACGAGGAGGAGGCCGAACCCGAAGAGGCCGCCGAGATCGTCGAGGAAGACGAGCACATCCCCAAGCCGAAGCCGGACCTGGACGAGGCGACCGAGCGGGCGCTCGAGATCCGCAAGAGGATCAAGGACGCCCAGCCGCGCTTCGTCCGACGCAACTGGTGGCAGTTCCCCCGCTTCGACAAGGACCACTCCTACCGCAAGCCTCGCGGCACCCATTCGAAGATGCGCGAGGACAAGAAGCACGCCCCCAAGCGCGTGAAGGTCGGCTACCGCGGGCCCAAGAAAGCCCGCGGCCTGCACCCGAGCGGGTTCGAGGACGTGCTCGTGCACAACACGGACGACCTCGACGAGCTCGATCCCGACACGGAGGCCGCCCGGATCGCGTCCGGTGTCGGCAAGCGGAAGAAGATCAAGATCATCGAACAAGCCCAGGAGAAGGGCATCCACGTCCTCAACCCCGGGGAGGTATCCAAGTGAGCGATCTCCGCGTCCAGAAACGCATGGCTGCCGAGCTGTTGGACTGCGGTGAGAACCGCGTCTGGATCGACCCGCTGGAACAGGAGGAGGTCGCCACCGCGATCACCCGTGAGGACATCCGCCGGCTGATCGACCAGGACGTCATCCAGAAGAAGGAAGCCGACGGCACCTCGCGTGGTCGCGCCCGCGATCGCGACGAACAGCGCGAGAAGGGCCGCCAACGCGGTCCCGGGAGCCGGCAAGGCTCCAAGGGTGCCCGCAACCCCGAGAAGGACGACTGGAAGAAGCGGATCCGAGCGATCCGCGACCAGCTCAAGACCCTCCGTGACGAGGATTACATCGACTCGTCCACCTACCGCACGTACTACAAGCGTGCCAACGGAGGCCTGTACGATTCACGCCGCCACCTGCTCAACCACCTCGTCATCGACGACGTGCTGAGCGAAGACGAGGTCGAGCAGCTCAAGGAGGTCGAGGCCTGATGGCCGATGGACCCACGTATCGCGTCCCCCACCGCCGACGGCGGGAGGGCCGCACAGACTACGAGAAACGCCTTTCCCTGCTGAAATCCGGGGAGACGCGCGCCGTCGTCCGCAAGCAGTCCAACAACGCGATCGTTCAGTTCGTGGACTACGACCCGGAAGGCGACGTCGTCCGCACGCAGGCGACCGCACACGAGCTCGAGCAACACGGCTGGGAGGGCCACACCGGCAACCTCCCCGCCGCCTACCTCACCGGCTACCTGGCGGGCGTCCGCGCCCGCGAAGCCGGGATCGAGGAGGCCGTGCTCGACATCGGCCGGCACAAGCCCGAGGCCGGGAGCGCGGTGTTCACGGCGCTCAAAGGCATCCTCGACGCTGACGTCGAGGTCCCCCACGGAGAGGACATCCTCCCCGAGGGAGACCGCCACCTGGGCGCCCACATCGACGAGGAGACCGTATCGATGACCGAAGACGCCCGTGAGACGATCGAGGAGGGTTCCGCATGAGGAAGGATCCCCGAGACCGCGACATCGCTGATTGGGAGCCTCGGACCAAGCTGGGCCGCCTCGTCAACGAGGGCGAGCTGTCCACGATGCCGGAGGTTCTGACGTCGGGTCTCCCCCTGCGCGAGCCCGAGATCGTCGACTCCCTGATGCCCGGCATCGAGGACGACGTGATCGACGTCAACATGGTGCAGCGGATGACCGACTCCGGTCGCCGCGTGCGCTTCCTCGTCGTCGCCGTCGTCGGCAACCGTGACGGCATCGTCGGCCTCGGCCAGGAGAAGGGCCGCGAGGTCGGTCCGACCATCCGCCGAGCCATCGACCAGGCCAAGCTGAACATGCTCATGGTCCGCCGCGGCTCCGGTTCCTGGGAGTCCGGCCCCGACGCGCCGCCCACCTCGGTCCCGTTCGAGGTCATCGGGCGCGCCGGCAGCGTCAACGTCACGCTCAAGCCCGCCCCGCAAGGGACCGGGCTCGCCGCCGGCCAGGTCTGCCAACAGGTGCTCGAGCTGGCTGGCATCGAGGACATCTGGACGTTCTCGGAAGGCCAGACTCGCACGACCGTGAACTTCGCGAAGGCGACGTTCCAAGCCCTCCGCGAGACCTCGAAGCTCCGCGTGCAGGACCACGTCCAGCAGCGGCTCAGCATCATCGAGGGCCCGGCCGTGCAACCGCGCGGCCAGGGCGACAGCGGCCAGCAGGTCGAGGCCGAAGCCACCGGTGCAGGAGCCGGTGGAGGTGAGGGCGGATGAGCTACGCCGTCATCCGTCTTCGCGGCCAGACCAAGCTCCGCCACGACCAGAAGAAGACGCTGGAGAGCCTTCGCCTGCTGAAGGTGAACCACGCCACGATCGTGCCGGAGACCGACGAGTACGAGGGCATGCTCAACAGGGTCGAGCACTTCGTGACCTACGGAGAGCTCACCCCCGAGACCGCCGAGGAGCTGCTCGCCGAGCGCGGGCGCATCCGCGGCGGCGACCCCCTCACCGACGATCACGTGGACGAAGAGACCGAACACGGCAACCTCAGCGATCTCGCCGAGGCGCTCGCCGAGGGCGAGGCCGACGTGGCCCACCTCGACAGCATCAAGCCCGTGTTCCGACTCGCCCCCGCCCGGGGTGGCCTGACGAACACGAAGCGCCACGTGAACGAGGGCGGTTCCCTCGGGTACCGAGGCCAGGAGATCGGCGACCTGATCGAGCGGATGTTGTAGGTGACGATCATGGCGAAGAAGAAGAAACAGAAGAAGCGGGGAAGCCGAGAGCACGGCCGTGGGAAGAAGGCCGGCCGAGGTGCGGGCCTCCGCGGCGGTCGCGGCAACGCGAACCCCAACGGTTCACGCAAGCTCACCACGTTCGAGGAGAAGGGCACCGACTACTTCGGCGGTCACGGGTTCAACCGACCGCCCGAGGTCGTCGAAGAGACGGTGACGATGAACGTCGGCGATCTGCTCGACGAGGTCGACGACCTCGCCGAGGAGGGCTTCGTCGACGAAGAGGGTGACACGATGGTCGTCGACCTGGAAGCCGCCGGCATCGACAAGCTGCTCGGCGCCGGGCGCGTGCACAAGACCTACGAGGTCCGCGTGCCGCAGACGACCGACAAGGCCCACGACAAGATCGAAGCCAACGGTGGCTCGATCGAGGTCACCGAGCCCGACGAGGACGCCTCGGACGGCGAGGAATCCTCGAACGATTAAATAACAGCGTCCGTCTGCCCCCGAAGGCCCCCAAGGTCCGGTGCACCGATGCCCAAGGACGAAGACAAATCCTGGCTCTACAACCTCGAGCCGATCATCGAACGCTGGCCGACCGTTAGTCGGCCCGAGGGTCACGTCCACTTCCGCACGAAGATGCTGTGGACGACCGGTGTGATCCTCACGTACTTCATCCTCTCGAACGTCATCATCTGGGGATTGGCCCCTGACACGGTCGACATCTTCGCGCAGTTCCGCGCGGTGTTGGCGGGTGCCAGCGGGTCGATCATCCACCTCGGGATCGGTCCCATCGTGACCGGTGGGATCATCTTGCAGTTGTTCCAGGGGGCCAACATCTTCGACCTGGATCTCCAGGACCCCGAAGACAAGGCGATTTACCAGGGCACCCAGAAACTGCTGGTGTTCGCCTCGATCTGGATCACCGGGATCCCGCAAGTGTTCGGGTTCCTGACGCCCAGCGATGCCCTCATCGGCTGGACCGGTACCGGCTGGGCGCGCACGATCATCGCCCTCCAGATCGGGTTGGGTGGCTACTTCATCTTCCTGATGGACGAGATCATCTCCAAATGGGGTGTCGGATCCGGGGTCTCGCTGTTCATCGTTGCTGGCGTGGCTCAGGGTCTGTTCACCGGGATGTTCTCGTGGCTGCCCAGCCAAGCGGGCGCGGCACTGGATCCGATCCAGAACCCGCCCGGTGGGCTGATCCCGAAGATCTTCTACGTCACCACGGAGCTGCCCCTACAGCAGTTCGTCTCCGGGGGTGGTTTCGAGCAGATCGCCTTCGTCGGCACCAACAGCTTGGTGTCGTTCATCGCGACGTTCGTCATCTTCATCGGCGTCGTGTTCGCAGAGAGCACGCGGGTCGAGCTGCCGCTGTCGCACGCTCGCGTCCGCGGGGCACGCGGCCGGTACCCGATCCGGCTGATGTACACGAACGTGCTCCCGCTCATCTTCGTGCAGGCACTGCTGGCGAACGTGAACCTCATCGGCATCCTGCTCTGGAGCGGTCCGTTGTCGAACTTGCCACTGGTCGGGAACGCGGAATGGGTCGGATCGTACCCGTTCCTAGCATCGGGAAGCGCCGCAGGAGGGTCAGCCACGCAGGCGATGAGCGGGATCGCGTACTACGTGAGCCCGATCCAGGGCCTGTCCAGCTGGTTCACCCCGCTGTTCGCCCCCGAGCTCGCGCAAACGGTCACCAACGTGGCCGCCTACCGCACCAGCTGGCAGATCGCCGCGCACGTCATCGTGTACACGATCGCCGTCATCGTGGGCTGCATCATCTTCGCTATCTTCTGGGCCGAGACCGCGTCGATGGGTCCCTCCGACGTCGCCGGCAAGATCCGCAACTCGGGCATGCAGCTGCCCGGGTTCCGCCGCGACGAGCGGATCCTCGAGCGCGTGCTCGAGCGCTACATCCCGTCGGTGATCATCATCAGCGGGTTCCTCTTGGGTGTGTTAGCAGCGTTCGCGGCCCTGTTCGGAACGATCGGGGCCGCGCAGGGGACCGGGCTGCTGCTCGCCATCGGTATCCTATCGAGGACCTACGAGGAGATCGCCAAGGAACAGATGATGGAGATGCACCCGATGATGCGCTCCCTGTTCGGTCAGGGGTGACCACGCGATGGGAACGATCATCGTCACCGGCGTCCCCGGGGTCGGCAAGACGACCGTCGTCGAGCGAGCCGCCGAAGAGCTCGGTCTCGAGGTCGTCGTCTACGGGACCGAGATGCTCGAGGTCGCCAAGAAGCGCGGTCTCGTGGATCACCGTGACGAGATGCGGCACCTCGACACCGAGACCCAGCGCGAGATCCAGACGGCGGCCGCCGAGTCGATCGCCGCCAAGGGCCGGGTCATCGTCGACACGCACGGCTTCATCCAGACGCCCGAGGGCTACCTGCCCGGCATCCCGAAGTGGGTCGCGGAACGCATCGAACCCGAGACCGTGGTCCTCGTCGAAGCCGACCCCGAAGCGATCGCGGCCCGCCGGGCCGACGACGAGACTCGCGAGCGCGACGAGGAAGCCGCCGACGAGATCGACGAGCACCAGGGGTTCAACCGGCACGCGGCTTCCGCGGTCGCGACCCTGACCGGCGCCACCGTCGCTGTCGTCGAGAACGCCGACGGCCAGGTCGACGAAGCCGTAGCCGACTTCGTGAACACCGTGGAGTAGACGATGGGCGAGGGAACCAAGGGCGGATCGACGGAGCACCGACCCGGCCTCCTCGACGGGCTCAAGGCCCGCGCCGAGGGTGCCGACGACGGCGACGACTCCGGGTTCAGCCCGTGGATGATCCTGATGTTCGGGGCGGTCCTGCTCATCATGATCAACCCCGGACTCCGGTTCACGCTCGGCCGCTACGTCGGCGTCGTGCTCGAACCCCTGATCGGGTTCGGCGGCGAGGACCCGGCGTTGACGATCTTCTTTGCTAGCATCATCACCGGCGTCTTCACCGGCGTCATCCGGCACGTCATGGTCGACTGGCTCGAGATGGCCGAGGTCCAGTCGGAGATGAAGGCCTTCCAGAACGAGCTCAAGGAAGCCCGGAAGAACGACAACAGCTACCGCGTCAAGAAGCTCACCGAGCTCCAGCCCAAGGTGATGAAGAAGCAGGCCTCCATGAGCGGCCAGCAGTTCAAGCCGATGGGCTTCACGATGGTCGTCGTGATCCCGATGTTCGGGTGGCTTTGGACCTTCCTGGAGAGCCTCAACGCCCAGGTCGCCGGGCCGCTCACGATCAACGCCCCGTGGGGTCTGGGTGCCACCGAGCTGATGAGCTCGGCCCCCATCGTCAGCTTCCTGCCGACGTGGATCCTCATCTACTCCCTGTTCAGCATCCCGATCGGCCAGCTGGTCCAGAAGGGCCTCAAGGCCGTCGAGTTCTCTCGCACGCTCCAAGACCGACCGGAGGCAGTTTGAATGCTCATCACGCTCTCGGGGCTACCGGGGTCGGGAACGACCACGGCAGCCCGTCTCGTCTGCCACGATCTGGACCTCGACCACGTCACCGCGGGGATGATCTTCCGCAACCTCGCGGTCGAGCGGAACATGACGCTCGAGGAGTTCAGCAAGTACGCCGAGGAGCATCCCGAGGTGGACTGGGAGCTCGACCGGCGGATGGCGAACCGCGCCAAGGACGGCGAGGTCGTTCTCGAGGGCCGTTTGACGGCGTGGATGATGGAACGCGAGGGCATCGACGCCCTCAAGGTCTGGTTGACGGCTCCCGAGGAGGTGCGCGCCGAGCGCGTAGCCCAGCGCGAAGGCCTCACCAAGGACCAGGCGCTGGAGGCCAACCGGACCCGCGAGGAGTCCGAGCGCAAACGCTACGAGGACATCTACGAGATCGATCTGACCGACCTCAGCGTCTACAACCTCCAGATCGACACCCACAAGCACGATCCCGACGAGGTGTCGGACCAGATCGTCGAGACCGCCGACGAGGTCTTCGACATCCCCGACGACGTCCTCGCCGACGGTGGAGACGAGGACGAGGAGTAGGGGCCGGGCTCGCGATGCGCCCGCGGGCATCGCCGGCTTCGACTCCGGCGCTCTTCTCGGCTACCCGGCACTGCGCCTGGCCGTCAGCCGGCCGCGCCTGGACCCCTAGGATCGGCCCGCTTGCTCGAGATCCAACACGAGCCGCGCGATCTTGGCCCGCATCTCCGAGCGTAACTCGCGCTCGGTCTCGGGGTCGAAGTCACCCTCCAGCACGAAGGTAGCAAGCGTCCCGTCCTCGCCCTCCTCCAGCGACCATCGGGCGACGGTGCCGTTCTCGTCCTCCACCGCCCACGACCGGTTGGCCTGCCGGTCCACGATCTCGCCTTCCATCCGATCGCCGGACCGGGTGACCAGATCCAACAAGTTGCCCGCTGCCTGCGGGGCCTGCGGTGGCCGCTGGTGGGCCTCCTCGATGCCCGGCGCGTACAGCGGGATGTTCTCCGGGTGCGTGATCTCATCGAAGACGCGATCGGGGTCGGCGTGGATGGCCAGCTGGGTCTCGATCCGGTCCATGGGGAGCCCTCCCTCGCACGGGGGTTATCAGTCTTCCCTCAGGTGACGGCCGGCGCAGGCGCGGACCGGCCCGGGGGGCGTCAAGCCCTCCCTCGCAGGGCGAAGGCTTTCATAGAAGGGCTAACATCCCTCGGATGCAATGACGACGACCATCGCTCCGGGCGAGGAAGCCCCCAACTTCACGGCCAAGGTCACGGACGGACAGGACGTCGACGACTTCGAGCTGGCCGAGGAGATCGGGGACGGCCCGGTCGTGATCGGCTTCTTTCCGTTCGCGTTCACCGGGGTCTGCGAGAACCAGATGGCGGACCTCCGCGACAACCTCGAGGACTTCGAGGACGCCGGCGCCTCCGTGTACGGGGCCAGCGTCGCCAGCCCGTTCGCCCTGCAGACGTGGGCCGACGAGAACGGGTTCGGATTCGACCTGATCGCCGACTGGAACCGCGAAGCCACCGAGGCCTTCGGCCTCGAGTACGACGAGATGATGGGCCTCGAGCGCCCCGCCCAGCGCGCCACCGTCATCATCGGGTCCGACGGGAACGTCGAGTGGGTCTGGAGCACCGACGACCCTGGCCAGAAGCCGGACGTCGACGAGGTCCTCGGCGCCGTCCGCAAGGTCAACTGAACGCCGACCGGGAGCGTCGGCTCGCCCGGCGCCCCGCCGCTTTCGTTCCCCCCTTCACTCTTCTTCCGTGCTCTCGACTGCTTCCAGTGGAGCGTCTCCAGCGCCGAGATGGCCGTTCTCCCGGTCTTGTTCCCTGTCTGCGACCCGATATCGGCGACCGCATCTGAAAACCCTTAAATACGTACGCTGGTCATTGGGACAGCGGATGGGATGCAGGCAGCCAGTCGGGGACCCCAGTGTATGCTGGCCCCGGTGGCCTCAGCCTGACGCCACCGCGGAGTGACGCGATGTACCTCAAACGCGTCGAGATGAAGAACTTCAAATCGTTCCGGCAGCAAGAGGTGCCCTTCGAACCGGGCTTCACCGGGATCACGGGCCCCAACGGCTCCGGGAAATCGAACATCTCAGACGCGATCTTGTTCGTGCTCGGCACCACGTCGAGCAAGCAGATCCGCGCCGGCCGCCTGGCCGACCTCATCCACAACGGCGGCGCCAACGGCGAACCCCGCGACGAGTGCAAGGTTTCCCTCGTGCTCGCCAACGAGGACCGCACGATCCCCGTCGACGAGGACGAGATCGTGCTCACCCGCCGGATCAAGCGCAGCCCCTCCGACCCCGAGCGCGTCAACTCCTACTACTACGTCAACGGCGACACCTCCAGCCTCACCGAGTTCCAGGACCTGCTCTCCCACGCACGCATCAGCGCCGACGGGTACAACATCGTCCAGCAGGGCGACGTGACCCGGATCGTGTCGATGTCGACGACCGAGCGTCGAGGCATCCTGGACGAGATCGCTGGCATCACGCGCTTCGACGAGGAGCTGGAAGACGCCGAAAGCCAGCGCGAGGAGGTCGAGGACAACCTCGAGCGCACGCGGCTCATCCTCCACGAGGTCCAAAGCAAGCTCAAGCAGCTCGCCGACGAGAAGGAGCGAGCCCAGGAGTACCGCGACCTGCAGGACGAGATGAAACAGGTGCAGGCCAAGCTCGCCAAGAAACGGATCGAAGGCCTCAATCAAGAGCTCGCCAACGTCCGCGAATCCATCGAGTCCTACGAGGAGGAAGGCCAGGAGCTCGAGGCCGAGAAGCAAGACATCCAAGAGGAGCTCGAGGAGGTCGAGACCGAGCTCGAAGAGCTCGACGAGGAGATGGCCGACCTCGGCGGCGAGGAAGCCCAACGCCGCCAGGAGAAGCTCCAGGATCTCCGCGAGGAGATGGCGACCGCCCGCCAGATGGCCAACCACTTCCGCAACGAGCTCCAGGAGGTCAAGATCGAGCTCCAGGAGGCCGAAGCCGACCACAGCCGAGCCCAGGAAGCTCTCGACGAGGTGCTCGACGAGCGCGAGGACGTGGACGAGGCCCTCGAACGCTGGCGGGAGGAAGCCGACGAGCTCCAGACCGAGCTCGAGCAGACCAAGGACCGCATCAGCGAAGGCTCCGACCGCTCCCACGAGCTCCAGCGCGAGCTCGCCAAGCTCAAGCAGGAGTACGAGGACGTGCAGGCCGACCACCACGAGGCCCGCATGGAGGTCGAAAGCCTCGAGGAGACGGTCACCCGCCTCGAAGCCGAGCTCTCCGACGCCGCGGAGAAGGTCGAGACCGCCGAGTACGAGGCCAAGGACCTCACGTACGCCGCCCGCGAGGCGAAGAAGGAGCACGAGAAGCTCGAGGATAGGAAGGAAGAGCTCAACGACGACCTCTTCGAGAAACAGAAGCGCCAAGCCGCGCTCCAAGAGGACATCGACGAGCTGGACCCCGAGATCCGCGAGCTGCGGAACAAGTACAACCAGCTCAAAGCAGAGTTCGACGCCCAGGGCCGAGTGGGCGGGTTCTCGCGCGCCGTCGAAGCCGTGCTCGAAGCCCGCGACACCGGTCAGCTGGACGGCGTGTGCGGCACGATCGCCGAGCTCGGCGAACCGGAGAACGAGCTCGAGACCGCGCTCGAGATCGCCGCCGGCGGCGCCATGCAGGCCGTCGTCGTCGACGACGACGAGGTGGCCAGCGAGGCCATCGACTACCTCAAACGCAACGACTTCGGCCGCGTCAAGTTCCTACCGCTCAACAAGCTCAGTTACCGCCGTCCCCAGGGCCAGGCCCTGATGGCCTCCCGCGACGACGAGGCGATCGGGTTCGCCATCGACCTGCTGGACTTCGACGAGAAGTACAAGGCTGCGTTCAGCTACGTCTTCCGCTCCACGCTCATCGTCGAGGACATCGACGCTGCCCGTCGCCTGATGGGTGGCGTCCGCATGGTTACCAAGGAAGGCGAGAAGATCGACGCCGGCGGCGCGATGACCGGCGGCTCGACGAAGAAACGCACCGGTTCCGGGTTCAACGTTCAACGCAAGGACAACCTCGAGGAGCTGGGCGACGAGCTCCGCAACAAGGTCACCCAGAAGGAGACCCTCGAGAGCCAGCTCGAGCAGGTCGAGGACGAGGTCCGCCAGATCCGCGAACAGCTCCGCGAGGTCGAGCGGGACATCGTCAAGCAGGAATCCGAGCGCGAGGAAGCACAACGCAAGGCCGAGGAGGCCAACGAGCGGATCGAGAGCCTCGAAGCCAAGCGCGAGGAGCTCGAGGAGGACCTCGAGGAAGCACGCGGCGAGCTCGAGCAAGCCCGCGAGCAGTCCGAGGCCACCCACGAGCGTATGCAAGCCCTCGACGAGAAGCGCGAGGAGAAGGGCCAGCAGTTCATGGAGACCACCCAGGAGAAGCTTGCTGACAAGCTCGAGGACCTCCGCGAGGAGCTCGACGACGTCAAGGACTCGATCCGCGACCTCGAGGCCCGCCGCGAGGCGCTCGAGGAGAAACAGCGCATGGCGCGCGAGCGCCGCGACGAGCTCGCCCAACGCGTCGAGGAGCTCAAGGCCGAACGCGACGAGCACAAGGCCGAGATCACCGGTTACGAGGAGAAGCAGGAGAACCTTCAAGAGGAGATCGACGTCCTCGAGGAGCTCGTCGGCAAGCACGACGAGCAGATGGAGGAGCTGCGCGAGGAGCGCGACGAGCTGGTGGAACGCAAGTACCAGCTCGAGAACGAGCGCGACCGCGTGCAGGACAACATCGACGCCAACAGCGACCTCATCGTTCAGTTCCGAGGCCGGATCCCCGTCATCGAATCCAACCTCGAGGAGGCCCGCGAGGAGCTGGAGGCGATGGAGGCCGAGCCGCCGGAGACGGTGAACGCCACGCGGGAGGCGATCAAGGAGCAGGCCCGCCACATCGAATCACGCATGGAGGACCTGGAACCGGTCAACATGCGGGCTCTCGAGGAGTACGAGGAGCAAGAGCAGCGCCGCGACGAGCTCGAAGCCGAGCTCGAACGCCTCGAGAAGGAGCGCGAGAGCCTGATCGAGCTCGCCGACGAGTTGCTGGGGCGCAAGAAGCAGGCCCTGATGAAGGTCTTCGACGAGGTCAACGAGAACTTCCAGGCGATCTTCGAGAAGCTGTCCGGCGGCGGCAGCGCCCGCCTCAAGCTCGAGAACGAGGTCGACCCCTTCGAGGGCGGTCTCATCCTCGAAAGCCAACCCCGCGGGAAGAGCGTCCACCGGCTCGAGGCGCTCTCCGGCGGCGAGAAGTCGCTCACCGCCCTGTCCTTCATCTTCGCGATCCAGCAGTACGCTCCCTCGCCCTTCTACGTCCTCGACGAGGTGGACATGTTCCTCGACGGTGTCAACAGCGAGCTCGTGGCCAACATGGTCCGCGAACAGGCCGACCGGGCCCAGTTCATCATGGTCTCGCTCCGCAAGGTGACGCTCAAGCTGGCCGACCACGTCTACGGCGTCACGATGCGGGACGGCATCACGCAGGTGCTGGGCACGGTCGACGTCGACGAGATCGCCCACGAGGAACTCAAGGAGGCCTGACGTGGGCACCGACAGCTCCGGCACACTGCAGACGCTGCTCGTCGACGCCGCCCAACAGGGCATCGACGAGGTCTCGCGGGCCCACCACGGCCCGGCCGCCGACGGAGCCTCCTTCGACGACGACGAGGAGCCCAACCACGTCGTCGAACACCTGTTGCTTCACCGCTCGCTGGCCGACCACGACCCCGACCGGTTGGCCGAGTACGTCGAGATGGCGCGCTCGGACGTCGCCAGCTTCCGCAACCCCTTCGACCGCGCGATCGCCCTCACCTTCCACCTGGCCGCCGACCAGCACATGGACCCCTGGTCGATCGACCTGGCCAACTTCTCCACGCTGTACCTCGACCGCATCAAGGATACCCCCGAGGTCGACCTCATCACGGGCGGTCGCCTGTTGGCGATGGCCTGGAACGTGCTCCTCCAACAGACCGAAGGCCTGCTCGACCGAGCCCAGGAGGACGAGGAACCCGAGGAACCCGAGGAAGAGCCCTGGGACGTGGGCTGGGACGAGATGCCCGAGGACTGGGGCGCCGAGCCCGACCCCGACGAGACCTACACTGAAGAGGTTCTCGACGAGGACAACGACCCCCCGCTCAGCGAGTCCGTGTTCCGTCAAGGCGACCGGAAGGTGACGCTGTTCGAACTCGTCGAAGCCCTCGAGGAGGGCCGCCGCAGCGCCGAACGGCGCAAACGCCTGCAGGAAGAACGCCGCAAGGCCCGCGAGGAGGCACAAGCCCAGGCCGACGACGAGGAGGAGACCGTCGAGGAGGAGGTCCACGAGGAGGACCTCGAGGCCGAGATCGACCACGTCCGCGAACGGCTCAAGGGCTACGAGGAGGAGGTCGACATCCGCGAGGTCTTCGACGGCACCCGCGAGGACTACCTCACCGTGTTCGTCTCGACGCTGTTCCTCTCGAAGGCCGAGATGGTCGACGTCCGCCAGGAATCGTTCCCGGAGGGCCCGATCTACCTCGAGCCGCGCGAACGCCTGCTCGACCCGGACGCCGCTATCGCCGAGGTCCCCGACCAAGACCCCGCCGACCCCGAGGAGGTGGACGACGATGAGCTCGAAGCTGAAGCAACGAACTGACGTCCCCGACGATCCCCGCCAGGCCCCCGACCTGCTGATCGAAGCCGCGCTCTTCAGCGCCGGCGAACCCCTCAGCGTGGACGAGATCGTCTCCAAGACGCAGGTCGGCGAAGAGACCGTCGAGGAGTGCCTGGAAGAGATCGAGGCTCGCTACGCCGAGATGCGCACCAGCTTCCACGTCGTCCGATCGGGCAACAAGTGGGGCATGGTGCTCCGGGAGGCCTTCGCCGACGAGTCCCGCGACCTGGTGCCGCCCGAGATCCCCTTCCACGTCCTCCGGACGCTGGCCCTCATCGCCTACCACCAGCCGCTGTTGCAATCCGACCTGCAGGACATGGTCGGCTCCAAGGTCTACAGCCACGTCGGCACGCTCGTCGACCTCGGCCTGGTCAGCAAGGAGCGGGAGGGCATCACCTACGAGCTCACGACGACCTCGGCCTTCCCCGAGTACTTCGGGATCCCCTCCGACGAGAACGAACGCATCCGCAACTACCTCGCCGAGAAGGTCGGCCTCCTCTCCGACGGGGGCGCCCCCCAGACCCAGGACGGCGACGCGCGCGATGCGCCGCCGGTGCCCGGGACGGATCCGGACTAGGCCCGCTCACCGGCGTAATAGGGCCCCTCGAGCCCGCACTCGCAGCTGGCTCTGCCGGCTTGGGCGCGGGCCCCCTCGCCGCACAGCGGGCACGTGAACGTCTCCTCGACCCCAGCTCGACCCTCCCAGAGCGCGATCGCGGCCGCCGACCCGGACAAGGCCCCGACGAACGTCAAGCCGAGGAAGCTGACCACAAGCTGGGTGTAACCGGCCCAGGGCGCCGGGATCACGCGTTGGGTGACCGGCGGCAGGACGAGCAACGGGATCAACAGCAAGAACGCCAGGAACACCAGGCCCAGGCCCCCGTTCTCGCGGCCTCGATCGTTGGCGCGGACCAGCGTCTGGGTCGACCAGGTGCCCGACAGGGCCGCCTCGACGGGCAGCCCCAGGCTGCGACCGGCAGCGACCAGCGACACCAACAGCAACAACACGGAGGCCAGCAGCCCGATCGCCCCCAGGCTCTGGGGTCCCTGCAGACCGACGAGCAAGACGAAGCCGGCCAGCGGCGCCGCCACGATCGCCGCCCCGACCGCCGAGGCCACGTAGACCGGGCCACCGGGCACCTCGGGGCCGGCGCTGTCCCGGTCGGTGACGCTGCCGATCGCGGCGAAGTACCAGCTCATGCCCAGGTAGAGCACGAGCACCCCAGCCAACCCCTCCACGACGCGCCCGGCGGCCGACAGATGCCCGCCCAGGTACAGCAGGCCCCGCAGCGCGAACAACAGGATCGTCGGCAACACGAACGGCACGAGCAGGCTCGGCCGGTCCACGATCTCGCCCCAGGCCTGCCGGTAGGAGCCCAGCACGCCTGGATGGGGGTCTTCGTACTCGCACTCCGGGCAGGGACCCAACGTCGGCCGCTGGCTGCCGCAACGGGGACACGGTTCCCGCGTCACGGGGAGCCCTCCCCGGGCGTGAACCGCCGCTCGGGCGAGCCCAACACCTCGGTCAACACCTGTTCGGCGATCTGGTGGGTGCTGCGGGCTCGGCCGGGCACGAGGCTCTTGGTCTTCCAGCGCGCCGCCAGGCCGTCCTCGTGGGCGCCCAGTCCCACGAACAGGCGGTCGACGCCGCGCCGGGCGGCCAGATCCAGCTCCTCGGCGTCGTCGACCGAGAACCCGGCCGCCTCGAGCCGTTCACGGAGGCGGGCCAGCGGGGCGTCGGGAGCGGCGTGCACCGGGTAGACCGCGATCGTCTCCACGCGCGGGGCCAGCGTGCCCGTCTTGGAAAACGTTGGGTGGCTCACAGCGGGATGACGGGCTCGAGGCTCCGGCGCACGCGCGTGCCGGCCGCGTGATCGCCGATCCGCACGTCGCGCTCGGTCCACTGGACCAACGCCGCGTCCAACGTCAGGAAGAGGGGCCCCAGCGGGCCCAGCGACCAGGCCAAGCGCAACACGTTGCGGACCGTGGCCTCGTAGCCGCCGGCTCGTCGCCCCTGCCCGTCGGTGACCTGCAGCCCGAACAGGCGCTTGCCGGGCGTGGTGGCCCACGCGCCCTCGAAGGCGAGGAAGTAGCCGAACGGGATGACGAGGAACAGCATCGAGAGCACCTGGGCCCGCGTCGGATCCCACGTCGCCGGCGCCAGCGGATCCCCGGTGAACGCGACGACGAGCAGCCCCCACACGAGCGCCGTCACGAGGCTGTCCACCAGGTAGGCCGCCGCCCGGTCGAGCAACGGCGCCGCCGCCGGCCCCTCCATCGCTTGGGCCCTCACGCTCGCCACCCCTCCGGACGCACGCGCCCCGGCGCGTAATGCCACAGCCGGCCGGCGACGTGCTTGGCCGCCTCCACCGTCTCGGCCGCCTGCGCCCATCCCACCTCGTCGGCGGACGCCTGCGCCCGATCCTGCAGGCCCTCCAGCTCGGCGACGATCTCGTCCGCGGCCTCCCCTCGGCGCACTCGCTCCAGCAGCGTGGGGGACCCCGCGCGCAACAACACGTCGATCGCCTCGTGAGCCTCGCGGGCCGCCCGGGCGCGTCGGTCGCTGGCCAGGGCCAGATTGGCTCGGGCCAAGTGAGCCAAGGCCTGCTCGCGCGGCGTCCAGCCCGGCAAGGGATCGAGCTGGGCCAATACTTGGTCGGCCTCGGCGACCCGCAGGGCTCGGCCGCGGCGAGCGCCCAGCTTGGCCGGGGTCGCCTCGGTGACGAGCAGGGTCAACGCGAGGCTCAACGCGAGCCCCAGCGCGCCCGCAAGGAACACCAGATCGAAGCTGCCACCCCCGCCGACCACGAGCGCGGCCCCCCGCGGTGCCTCCCGCGCCACCGCCAGCACCTCGGGCAAGGTGACCAGGTCGGCTCCGACGAGGGCCCCGAAGGAGCCGGCCGCCAGCGCGATCGGACCGGCCCGGTCGGGCTCGATGCCGCCGGCGACCAGGCCGACGACGAGCGCCACCAGCGCTGGCAACATGAACTCCGGCCACCCGGCGACCACGCCCACGCCCGGCTGCACGTCGACGACGTACCACGTCGCCAGGGCCACGGGAACGGCCCCCACCGCGGTCCGGCCCAGCGGCAGGTGGCCACGTTGGTGCAACCGCCAGGCGATGATCAACGGGACGAGCGCGCCGCCGAGGTTGACGGCGAACACGGCCCCGTCGACGACGGCCACCGGGACGCTCAGCACCGGCGCCGCCAGCGCCCCCACGGTGACGAGGGCCACGTCGGCGTCGGTGAACCCCATGCGCTCGGCCACGTCGGCGCGCGCTCGGAAGCCAGCGTAGATCAAGGCGACGAGCGCCGCGCCGGCGACGAGCCGCCACCGGAGAACGCTCGCGTGGGAGAACGCCGAGACGGGGTCGAGCACCGTCGGCCGAATGCGGAGGACGTTGATGTAAGCGTCGGAGCGCCGGACGGCCGAGGGAGGCCACGAGCGGCCGGCCGTCCCCCCGGCCCGGCGGTGCCCGGCGGAAACGTTTTCCTGTGTCCCCGGTTAGCCCTCGCCGTGGCCGGTCCCCGCTCCGACGACCGCTTCGCCCAACGCGCCCGCCGGGAGGGCTACCTCTCGCGCGCCGTGTACAAGCTGGCGGACATCTGCGAGGAGTTCACCCTGATCGACGAGGGTGAGACCGTCGTGGATCTGGGCGCCTCGCCAGGTGGTTGGACCCAGATCGCCCTCGAGCGCGTCGGCGAGGACGGCCGCGTGATCGCCGTCGACCAGCAACCGATCGAGGTCGAGGACGATCGCGTGACCGAGGTCCGCGGCGACATCACCGAGGAGTCCACGGTCGAGGCCATCCGCCGGGCGGCCGGCGGACCGGTCGACGTCGTCGTGTCCGACATGGCGCCCAACCTGTCGGGCAACTACTCGATGGATCACGCCCGCAGCGTCCACCTGGCCCAGACCGCCCTGGACGTGGCCAGCCAGGTCCTCCGACCCGGGGGCGCGACGGTGGTCAAGGTCTTCCAGGGCGACCTGTTCAAGGACGTCTACGACGAGGTGGGCGAGGCCTTCGCCTTCCACAAGGGCCGCAAGCCCGAGGCATCGCGCGACGAATCGAGCGAGACCTACCTCATCGGGGATCGGTTCCGTGGCTGAGGACGAAGCGATCCAGCCTCCGGTCCAGCCGAACGTGCCTGGCGAGGGCATCCACTCCTTCAACGAGGTCGTGCCCGGCCTCGCCAAGCGCGAGGTCGCCCAAGCCATCGCCGGCGACACCGACGTCGACGACCTGCTCGAGGCCGCCCGCGTGGTGTGCTTCCGAGGCGAGGGCTTCCCGCGCGTCGACGACCACACCGGGCACATCCTGTGCCCGACCTCCTACACCCGCGAGCAGCCTCCGATCGTCGTCTACCTGGATCTAGCGCACGAGCTCGTGCACGTGCGTCAAGTGCACGACGGCCAGCAGGTCTACCACTTCCCGGAGGCCTACGTCGACTGGCCGACCGAGCAGGAAGCCTATC
The DNA here is from genome assembly GCA_003009755.1 of Thermoplasmatales archaeon SW_10_69_26. Lineage (GTDB taxonomy): Archaea > Thermoplasmatota > SW-10-69-26 > SW-10-69-26 > SW-10-69-26 > SW-10-69-26. The sequence goes on along the minus strand of PXUB01000025.1, from coordinate 110,688 downwards.
GTATCACGTACGAGGAGGCCAAACGCCTGGGCCTCTCCGACGAGTGGTTCTGGCGCTACCTCTCGGTCCCCTGGATCGAGGACACCGAGATCGCCACGCTGGCGCGCGCCATCGGGATGCCCGAGTCCGGGATCCCGACCGGCGAGGAACGCGAGGACTCGAAGGCCCGGCATTGACCCTCCGGCCCGTTTCGGGTAACCTAAGCACCGGCGGGGTTTTGTAGTGAAGACGGTGAATACGCGGGGAGGCGTCCACGATGACCGAGATCCCTGCACCGCTTCTCGACCTCTGCAACGAGCAGATCGTCCACGAGCTCCACGCCAGCCACCTGTACCTCTCGATGGCCGCCTACCTGAACGAGCGCGGCCTCTACGGCTGCGCCGAGTTCATGCGCGAGCAATCCGAGGAGGAGCGCGAGCACGCGATGAAGTTCTACGACCACCTGGTCGACCGCGACGCTCGCGTGGACATCGGGGCTCTCGCGGACACGCCCAGCGAATGGGACAGCGTGCAGGGCGTCTTCCGCGAGGCCTACCAGCACGAGCAGACGGTTACTGACCAGATCGAGCGCATCTACGACCAGGCCGAGGAGGAGGGCGACCGCCCGCTCGCGAACATGCTCGACTGGTTCGTCGACGAGCAGGTCGAGGAGGAGCGCACGTTCCGCCGCATCCTCGGGCTCTTCAAGTTCATCGACGACGATCCCGCCGGCCTGCTCGAGATCGACGAGCGCCTCGCCGAGCGCGGCGAGGCCTAACCCTCACCGGGTGGCCAGCTCGTCGAGCACGGCGAGGGCTTCGTCCGGGTCGCCCTCGTAGGCCAACCGCGTCGGGCCGTAGTGCGAACGCTCGGTCGCGATCCCTGCCTCCGCCAGGGCCGCCCGCAGGTCCTCGCGTGGCGGTGGACTGCCCAGCCCCCGGGCCTCGAGCGCCCGGTCGACGTCGAGGAAGAACGGCCCCATCCGGGCCTCGCCCGCCAGCCGCTCGAGCAGGGTCGCCGTCGCCTGCGGTTCGGCGAGCCTGGCCCTCTCGGCGGCCTGGCGCATCCCCGCCAGCAGGTCCTCGTCGTGCAAGGGCCCCAGCTTGTATGGGCCCGTCGGCGATCCCTGCCCGCAGGCGCACGCCTGGCGCCCCCACGTGTAGCACTCGGGGCAGAGCACGACCTCGTCGACCTGCCCCAGGGCCCGGTCGGCGGCGCGTGCACCGTCCTCGACGCGCACGTAGACGCGGAACGCGTGCTGGTGGGTGTGGACGAGCACAGGCTCGGCCGCCCGATCGTGGCGGGCCGCCTCGCGCACGATGGCGCCGACGAGCAAGCGAGCCGCCGCCTCCTTCCACCCGGGCGCGTGCCGCGGCGGCGGCTCGGCCAGGTAGCGGCGGCGGGCCGGCTTGGCGTCCACACCGTGCAAAGCGGTGGCGTCGGTGGCCGTGAACGCGACCAGGCCGCCATCGTCCACGCCGCGCAACGCCGGACCCAGGAACGCGACGGGCGAGCCGTAGGGATCGACCTCGACGAACGCCCACGAGCCCTCCGCCAGCAACGCGGTCAGCTCCCGCGAGCGCGTCACGACGCGATCGGTCAAGCCCAAGCCCTCGACGTTGGCCTGCGCCAGCTTGGCCGTGCGTCGAGCCCGATCGTTGAGCGTCACCCACCAGTCCTCGGTCTCGTTGGCCACACGCAACCCCCGGGCGCCGGCCGCGGCGAGCCCGTCGAGGAACTCCGGCCGCTGCGGCGGCTGGAAAGCCTTGGCCGCCAACACGGTCAGATCGCGAGTGATCGCCATCGCCGGGTTGTAGAAGCCCTGGCCGACCTCGGCTGGGCCCTCCTCGCCGATCGCATCGCTGCCGACCTGCAGCGAGGTCGGCCCCTCGGTCACCTTGGCCGTGTCCACGTGCGGCCAACGGAGCCTTGCCTTTAACGCTACCCGGCGGGGACCGACATCGCCCGCGTCGACCGAGCAGGGTTTAACCGACGGTCCCCTGTGAGGTCGCCGTGGCCTCGCAGCTGTTCCTGGGCATCCTGGCGTTCCTGCCCGCGTTGAGCATCGTCTACTTCGTGTTGGGCGCCCAGGAGGAGTTCTTCCGCGACCAAGCGATGTTCGTGGCCATGATCGGCGGCCTCGTGCTCGGCCTGCTGGTCGCGATCGCCGAGCGCTTCATCCTGCAGGATGCCAGCGTGCTCTTCGTCGTCCTGGCGTTCCCGCTCGTCGAGACGATGGCGAAGACGATGCTCGTCGGCTTGCCCCGATTCCGCGACCGCGAGGAGACCGTGCTGCTCGGCGGTGCCGCCGGCGCGATGATGGCCGCGATGCTCGTGGTCTTCTACGTCCAGTACGTCGCCGGCGAGCCGACCACCTGGCAACTGCTCGTCAAGGTCCTGGCCGCCGCCATCGGGCTGACCGGCGCCCACTTCGTCTCCGGGCTCCGCTTGGGTCTGGGCCCGGCCCGCGGCTCGATCACATCTGGGTTCCTGGCCAGCCTCCTGTGGCTGATCCCCGCCCACGCGATCCTGGGCTTTTTGGGGCTGGTTCCCGTCCAGCGGGGACTGGCGGTCGTTCCCCTGGAGGGGAGCTGGGTCACGGCCGCGATCCTCGCCCTCTACGGGATCGTCGTGTTCGTCTGGAAGACCCCGGTGTTCATGGAGCGAGGGCTGCCCCGCGATCAACGCCGCAAGCTGAGAGAGGAGGGATTGTTCTGAGAGCAGCGAGGCTGAGGTGACGGATGGCTCGGGGCCGCCGGCCGGTTACTCCTCGTCGTCGTCTTCTTCTTCCTCGACCTTGCGCTTCCACGCCGACACGGTCTCGTCGAGCTTCTCCTCGAGCGCCTCGGTGATCATCTTCATGTCCCGACGCGCCTGGGTCATCATGTCGGTCTCGTCGTGGTAGGGTTCGCTGTCCGCCAACCACTGCTTGATCCCGATGACGGTCGTCTCGATCTCGTTGGCGTGCTCGTCGAGCTCCTCGGGGTCGGGGCGAGCCTCGAGCACCTCCTCGGCCTCCTCGATGAGCTGTCGGGCGACGTCGAGGAGGGCGGCGATGTTGGCCTCGGTATCCTCGGCCTCGACGGGCTGGTCGAAGAAGCCGGCGATCTCGGCCTCGAGCTTCTCCTTGCACTCGCGGGCCTCCGCTCGGACCTCGTCCAGGTCCTGGCCTTCGGGGTCCATGTCCTCGGTGTCGGCGAGGAACTCGTCGATGGCGGCCAGCTGGTTCTCCCAGATGTACAGGTCGTCCTCGTCCTCTACATCCTGGTCGAGCGCATCCCGCGCGTTGTCGATGTACTTTTCACCTTCGAAGACGGCCTGCTGCGGGTTCTCGAGGTCCGGCACGCGTCCACAGAGTCCGAACGAACTTAAGAGGATTCTCCTTCGTCCCGGCTTGGACCTCCCGCCAACGCCCCCCGCGAGAGGTGCTGTCCCCCTGGGCTGACGTATCGAACCCGACAGGTTTACGAGGGCGCGACCGTACTCGAAGGACGGGATGCACCTGCCCGTTCCCCCAGGAGGGACACCATGAACAAGGAAACCAACTGCGCCGTCTGCGACGATCACGTCCAAGTTCAGCGGAACACGCCGAAGAAGCTCCAGGGCGGCGTCATCTACCACTTCTGCTCGGAAGAGTGCCGGGACCGCTTCGTCCAGGACCCCTCCGAGCACACCGGCTCCAGCCCCCGCCGAAGCCAAGCTGGACTGCCCTAGCTCTGGATCGCTCCCTTCACGCACCGCCGACGTGACGATCGCGAGCCTGCGGACAGTTGGGGGTCTGGCCCACGCGGACGGAGGAGACCGATGCTCCATCGACCGTTCCCCCTTCGACAGCTGGGTCGATGCGCTCTTCGATCACCCTCCTCTCCCGGCTGCCGTCATCATCGTTCACCCAGGTCCTCGCGAACAGCAAAGCCCGCCAACGCACGATCGGGGAGCTGGGGATGCGGAATTAACCGTTGTCCAAACAGATGTGAACCATGCCGATCAGGCCGAACCATCAAGGGTTCACGTCCACCAGGGCGCCCAACCCCTCGCGGGGCGCCCTCGTGCAGTCGGTGCAGTCCACCTCGGGATCGTGGTACTCGTCACCGATCCCGCCAGCGTCGAATAGGATCCCGCCCTCGCCGTTCCAGTCGTCGTCGTAGCAAACGTCCTCGCATGCTCGCTGGGGGCCCACGCTGGCCCGGTAGACGTCCGTCCCCTGAGCGTCCACGAGCGCGCCGGGTCCGTAGGATCCGCCGCCGTTGGTGCCGCGCGAGCCGACGTAGACCTCGCAGAAGTCGTCGCAGACGCCGCGAGCGTTGACGCCCGCATCGTAGCGATCGCCGCCGGCAGCGTCGAGGAGGCGGCCGGCACCGGCGAAGGAGCCTCCGTTGACACCCTGTCCACCGGCCTTCGCATGGCAATCGTACCCGGTACAATCCGCCGTCGCGTTTGTCGCCGCCTCGTAGCGATCGTCGCCGCCGAGGGACACGAGCGTGGCCGGACCGCCGTAGCCGCCGCCGTTGACGCCCTGGCTGCCCACCGCGGCCCAGCAACGCGGCGCCTCGCAGCTCGCCGACGCGTTCACGCCGGCCCGGAAGGCGTCCGATCCACCGCCGTCCACGAGGGTGCCGGCGCCCATGTAGGCGCCTCCGTTGACGGCCCAGCTGCCGGCGCGGGCATAGCAGGCGTCTGTCTCGCACGTGACGGTCTGCTCGTGGCCGGCCTGGTAGCGGTCGCGTCCGTCGGCGTCGACCAGGAGACCGAGCCCGGCTTGGCCGCCACCGTTAACTGCGCGCGAGGCCGCATGGTAGACGTCGTCGCCGCTCCCGTCGACGAGGAGCCCGGCGCCGAAGAGACCGCCACCGTTGGCGCCGCAGCAGCGGGGAGCCTCGACGTCGCCGTAGGTGTCGTCGCCCGCGAGGTCGACGAGCCCCGCAGCGGGGAAGCCCTCGGCCGTCCCACCGGCGTTGTTGCGGTAAGTGTCGTTGCCCGCGTCATCGAGGACGAACGCGCAGTCCCCCTCGTAGGGCCGGTCCGTGGCGGTCGAGTCGATGACGAGGGCCGGGCAGGCGTCCACCGTGAGGTCAGGAGAGGATTGCGAGGCGGTGGCGAAGGCGTTCACGGCGTCGAGGAAGCTCGACCGAGCCGCGAACACCTCCGTCAACGCCTCCTCGTGGACGCTCTCGAGCGCTGATCCCTGCTGGTCCGGTCCAGCGGCGATCGTCGGAGCTCGTTCGTCGATCGCGATGTCCTCGAAGGCTTGCATGCTGGCCGCTTCCAGCTGGATGAATCCAGAGACGAGGTCGGCCATCGCGGAGGCCATCTCTGGCGAGGAGGTCTCCAGCACGGCCAGCGAGGCTCGACCGTCGCCGCTTAGGCGTGCGTCGTGTCGGTGCGCCAGCTCGGCGACCGCCTTGGACAACGAGGCAGCCTCCACAGAGGACACGGTCGAGGCCGACGACGAGGATGGCTGTGCCTTGGCAGCCTCCACCCCGACGCTTCGGGCCTGCTGATCGGACACGTCCTCCGCCACCCCGAGCACGGTCGCCAGCGAGGCATCTTCGGCATCGTCGGTCGATGCCAACAGGCTGCGAACCTCATCGTGGTCGGTGTCCGTTGGCGGGCCTGGTAGCAAGCCTGGTGATGCTTCGGCATCGCTTGCCGTGGCGGTGGCCCCCGGAGCGAGGAACAGGAAGACCGCGAGGCCCAGCATCGCGTACGCTGAGTGCGAACCCAGCAGCCCAGCCTCCGTCATCGAGGTGCAATCGAACCATCCCTGCATCAACCCTCCATTGTCACGCACCGTCCCTGCCGTGTTTGCCGTACCGGGCTGGACCTCGAACCCCGCAATGGACCGAACGAGGGCGAACAGGCCCGGGCTCGAGCGGTGGATCCCTCGCGGAACGCCCGGTCGAGGACGCGCAGGCGGTCTCCATCGGCGGGGGCGGCCACGGTCACGAGGTCGACATCGGCCATCTCTTCGCTGGTCACCGGTGTCCGCTGGACGTGAACCTCGCCGAGCCCGGAGGACCAGGTCTCGCTTACTCCCACCTCGTAGGGTCTCCCCGGGTCCATCGAGGGGAGGCTCGCTCGGTGCGGGTCCGAGGGTCGGGGCGATGCGTCGCGGGGGTCGAACCGCGAGGGTTCGAATCCGCCTCTTGTCGCTCTCCGCGATCCGGTCGACCGAGGTCGCTCCTCGGGGTTGCTCCCTCGGTCGCCGGACGCATCACGGCTGCTCGCTTGACTCATCTCTGCATGTCGCTCGCAGCCGTGGCGCTTCTCGACGGCCGTGGCCCGATCGCCGAAGGCCGTCGAGAAGTGGGCCCAGGCGGATTCTTGGAGACCGCCATGGCGCGATGTGTCCGGCGGTCTCGAACTTCGTACGAACGGCCATCGGGGAGGTGGATCCGGCCGTTCGTAATCGTTCGAATCCGCCTCGTGTCGCTCTCCGCGATCCGGTCGACCGAGGTCGCTCCTC
>PXUB01000025.1:85186-104214 GCA_003009755.1 Thermoplasmatales archaeon SW_10_69_26 | reverse complement strand
ATCGCCGAAGGCCGTCGAGAAGTGGGCCCAGGCGGATTCGAACCGCCGGCCGACGGGTTATGAGCCCGCCGCTCTACCAGGCTGAGCTATGAGCCCTCAACGTCCTCGGGGTCGTTCCGAGAGCCGCGGGTGCTGATGAGCAGGGCCACCAAGTACCCCACGGCCAGGGCTGAAGCGACGGCGACCACCGGCTGGTTGAAGATCGACAGCACGGTCACGAGCACGATCGCGAACACGAGCAGGCCCCATCCGGCGCTGGCGAGCGCCCGGCCGCGGTCGCGGGTCTCCATCGTCGCCTCGGCGGGGCCGCGGCTCACGTCGACGGCTCGGAACAGGATGACCGGCATCCAGATCCACAACAGGAGACCGGCGCCGATCGTGAGCGTGAGCGGGAGGCTCGGCGAGGAGCCGATGCCGAGGTCGGCCTCGCCGACCGGCAGCGAGGTGAGCGAGAAGCCGGTGAAGATGCCGACCGCCAACCAGACGGCGAGGATCGTGACGACCTTGAGCTTGTCCGTGCGCGAGCGGACGCGCCCGAGCACGGTCTCGTCCCAGCCACGGAACCGTGCCAGCGCGATCGCGGCCGCCGAGCCGGTGACGACCGCGACGAAGAGCGGAAACCCGAAGATCGCGGTCCCGGTCAGCGAGAGGGCGGCGCCGGAGGCGAACAACCCGGCGAGGAAGGCGCCCAGGAAGGCCAACAGGAGCACGACGGCCCGGGCCGTCGTCTGCTCCTCGGCCTCCGCCATCACGTCGTGGCCGATCGCCAGGTCGCGCGAGAAGAACACGACGCCGCCCAGGCCCAGCAGCACGCCGGCCGTGAGCGCGATGGGCGCGCTGGCGATGAACACGCCCACCGCGACGGTGCCGTAGGCCGCCACGCCCGCGAACAGCACCGCCAGGACGACGAGGTCGGCCCACCAGGGTACGTCGGCGACGACAGCTCGCATGCTCTCGACGAGGCCGGTCGAGTGAGCGATCAGGTAGTTGAGGCCGGCGGCGACGACGACGCTCACCAGGAACGCCAGCCGGAAGTCGCCGGTCGTGAGCGCCAACGCCAGGAACGCCAGCGCCAGCGACAGCGCGAACACGCTGACGAGCACGGCGGCCTCGCTGGGCGCGCCGTAGGCCTCGAACTCCTCGCCCAACCCCCGGCCGAGGTCGAAGGCCGAGTTGACGGCGCCGAGCACGAGCCCGGCGAACGCCATGCCGGCGACGAGCGAGATCTCGACGTTCTGGATGACGAGGGCGAAGCCGAGGTAGGCGTACGCGCTGAGGAGCGCGAAGGAAGCCAGGAAGATCGCCGACCGGGTCGGCAGCTGCTTGCGGCGGACGATCGAGGGGATCTTGCCGGTCACGCCCAGCGGCGCGCCCACGGCCAGCAGGGCCGCGATCCCCGCCGGGACGCTCAGGATGTAGCCGGCCTCGAAGCTGTCGGTCAACACGACGACGAGACCGAAGACGAGGACGGCGACCAGCGGGAACACGGGCAACAGCACCAACGCGCGGTGCTCCTCGCCCAGGTCGGTGAACGCCTGCCAGGCGTCCCGCCAGGCGTGCACCCAGATCGTGGCGGGCACGAGCAGGGCGAGGCCGGCCGCGATCCCGATCGCGTACGCGAAGCGGGCGTCCGGGATGAACCGACCGACCTGGACGGCGATGTAGACCGCCAACAGCGCCTCGAGCACGACGAAGACGCCCAACCGGATGCCGAAGTGCGGGGACCGGATCGCCTCGTAGGCGTCCTCGGTCCAGCCGAGGCCGTGGGCCAGGCCCACGCCGGCCAGCAACGCGACGGGGACGAGCGTCGCCAGCGCCAGCGGCACGTTGCCGAGGCCGACGACGATGCCCGCGAACGTGAGCAGGCCGACCGTGGTGCCGAAACTCGCGAGCATGCCCAGCCGCGCGAGCGGGCTCGCGTCACGGATCGTCTCGATCGACCCTCGCCAGAGCCCCAGCGAGGCGACGCCGGCGCCGGTCGCGGCGGCCGCCAGCACCGTCGCGATCGCGGCGATTAGCGTGAAGGTCTGGACGAAGGAGCCTACGCCCACGAAGAACAGCGCCCACAGGACGGCGAAGACGGGGACCGGCACGAGCAGGCGGGCCCACAGCGGGGCATCGCGTCTCGCCTCGTCGACGGGTTCGACCAGGCCCCAACGATGGCCGAGCGCCCCCGCGGCGGCCAGGCCCAACAGCGGCGACGCGAGGATGCCGACCGTGATCGAGCCGGTGACGAAACCGACGATCGGGAACAACAGCAGCGAGAACACGCCCCACAGGACGAGCAGCGCCGGCAGCGCCGTCCACCAGTGCTCGCGCACGAACTGTGACCACTCGCCGGTCTCCGGCGTATCGACCTCGGGGAGGCTGAGATCACCGGAGAACCGGTCTTCCATGTGCCCAAGGGACGAGACTCCCCCGATAAAAGCTTGGTGAGCAGGGCCTTCGAGCATCGCCCCGGTCGACCGCCCGCGGGCCCGGATCTCCCCCGGGGGCCGTCCAGCCGGTCAAAGGACGTACCCACAAACGTTATCCGTCTCCGGCCTGACTCCCTGGCTGCGTCGAACGGAGGCGTCGCCCACGAGACCGCAACCCACTTGTGGGGTCCTCCGAGTAGACGCGCGGAGGAGACAAGCACATGGTGGCACGAAAGCTCTTGGCAGTGATGCTCCTGACCGGGGGCCTTACGATGGCCTTGGTCCCCACGGCGAGCGCGCAACAAAACGTAACTGGCAGCCTGACCTGCGACCCCGGCCCGGAAGAGATCCGGCCGCTCGGGCCTCCGGGGCAATGGCAGTGCACGGCTGAGGTCGAATGGTCGGGCGGTACGTCCGAGCCCGTCAACCCGACGTCCCTTACGATCAACACCGCCAACCAGAAGTCCTGGATGAACGTCATCATCTCCCCGAGCTCGATGACCTTCACCCCGCCTCAAGGCGACACGCGCACGGAGACGAAGGATTTCACCGTCTCGGTGTCCCTTAGGCAGGACGCGCCGGCGTTCGTCGCGACCCAGCTCCGCCTCGTCCCCGACCTGCAGCCGGGGACCGGGGAGGGGCAGGAAGCCGTGACGAACCCGACGCAGATCGCCGTCACGCCCGGGTACTTCAACCTGTACAACGTGCGACTCGACGGGAAGATCGCCGAGGGTGGCCCCGACAGCGAGGTCACCTTCCCGATGGTGATCGAGAACTTCTCCAACGGGGACACCCGCTTCGAGTTCAGCGTGGCCCAAGAGGGCGGCACCCCCGAGGGCTTCCAGACCGCGCTTCCCAGCCCGCTGACGGTGCGCTCGCAAGCGACCGGCGGCGAGAACACGCAGGGTCAGGCGACCTTCCAGGTGTTCACCCCGTTCAAGAACGGGTACGTGAACCGGATCGCCTCGATCGATCTCCAGGTCGACAGCTTCTACGCTGCCGACACGAACATCGAGGGCGCCAGCTCGCAGGTGTCCACCTTGACGAAGACCAAGGGCTTCTACGTGCCCGGTCCCGGCGCCGCCTTGAGCGCGATCGCCATGACCGGCGTGGCCCTGGCACTGACGAAGAGCCGACAGCGGATCGAGTAGCTTCGAGGTGCCACCTGTGGGGAGCAGGGCCCGCCATCGACGGGGTTTGCTCCCCCTCCTTGCTCTCCTTCTCCTCGCTGCGCCGATCCAGGCGCAGGTCCCCGAGCCCGACACCACCCGGGACAACTACGCGGCCAATGTCCTTCCTCAGCAGGGCTCGGCGTCGATCGAGTTCCGCGGGTCCGCCAACATCCCGATCACGGTCGAAGACGTGAGCACCCAGGCCACCTCGGAGGACAACCCTCGGGAGCGCAACCGGATCTCGCTCTCCGTCGACATCGTCGGCAACAACACGGCCGGCTGGGCTGCCAGCCTCGACCGGTACACGCTCCAGACCGAACCCGGCGACACGCACGAGATCAACCTCGACATCCAGGCCGGCGCCACCATCCAGGCCCCGACGGTCGAGGTCCGCGTCACGGCGGTCTACACCCCCGTCTCCGGTGACGAGACCGTGGCGAACGCCTCCGTGCTCGCCGTCGCCGAGTCGTTCCCGCGGCTCTACATGCAGATGGCCGAGATCCCGGACGACTTCGAGCCCGACCAGAAGCGCAGCGTCCCGATCACCGTCACGAACAACAACTACTACCCCGACATGGCCTCCTTCCAGGTCAACGGGCCCGAGGAATGGATGGTCTCCCCCCCCTCCTCGATCCGCCTGGCTCCCGGTGAGACCAAGACCGTCTACATCGACGTCCGCTCGCCGGAGAACCCCTGGTTCCTCTACACCAGCTCGTCGGACCTGATCACGGTCCGCGCGGTCTCGGAGACCAACGGTCAGCCGCTCGTCACCACCAACATCCCCGTCACCCAATCCGGCGCCAACGCCCCCGCGTGGGTGGCCCCCCACGCGATGCTGTTGCTGCTCGGCGTCGGTCTCATCACCAAGCGCACGACGCGCAAGATCCGGCGGCGCAAGCTGGAGAAGGGCAAGCCCAGCTACCCGGGCCTCGACCCCGAGCACGAAGCCGAGCTCGAGGCCCTCAAGATCGAGGACCCCGAGCGAGCCGACGTCGTCGAGGACCGGCTCCAGACGCTGTACGACCAGCGCAAGGACGCCTGGAAGGAAGCCTACCAGGAACGCCAACGGGCCGAGGAAGCCCTACAGGAAGCCTACCGCGAACGCCACGCGGCGCTCGTGGACGCCCGCGAGGGCGAGGGCCCCGACCCCGAGGACGTCCGACGACGCCGGCGCCTGCTCGAGCGCAAGCGCGCCCTCTTGGAACGCAAACGCGCCCAACAGCCCTCCGAGGACGAGGTCGACCGCGACCCCGCCGGAGGCGTGGAGCCCTCCTGATGGGCCAAAGGGAGCCGTTCCCGTAAGGCGAAGTTTTTGGAGGCCTCCCGTCGATGGACACGAGGACCATGGTGCCGGAGCGGCTTCGACGCCACGCGAAAAAGCTCGCCATCGGCATCGTGGCGCTCGTCCTCCTGCTGCCCACGTTCGGCGGTGCCGTCGGCGGCGGTGAGAGCTTCTTCGTCGCGGTGGAGGCACCCGAGTCCGGGGACGGGATCACCGTCTTGATCCAGAAGGACCCGGGCCTGGTCGGCGGCTGCGAGGACGAGGCCGACGTCGAGATCCTCAAGGACGACATCATCGTCTACCCGAGCGTCCTCGGCCAGGTGGAGGTCGAGGACTGCGAGGGCACGCTCGAGATCCCCTACCAGAGGTTCGCCGGCGAGAACGGCCAGTACCAGGTCGAGGTCACGATGGGCGAGGACGAGGCCCAGACCCGCTTCTCTGTCGAGAAGGTCGTCAACTGGGTCTACATCCGCTCGTTCCCGAACGAGACCGAGGAGCGCACCCGCATCGAGGTCGCCCTGGCGCAGTCGAAGGCCCAACCGCTGAGCTCGAGCGTGTTCACCTCCGGCGAACTCGTGCTCGACGTCTACTGGGAGGACTGCGACCGACAGGGCCCGCTGGGAACTGGGCTCGGCGTCGCGAACGAGACCCAGGAGTGCCAGGCCCAGCACGACAACGTCTTCCACGGGACCGTCCCGTTGAACACGACGGCGGTCACGAACGTGATCGTGCCGTGGGACAACTTCGAATCCCAGAAGTACGAGGAGGACCGTCCAGCGGAGGGATCCTACAACGTGACCGCGACCTTCCACAACGCCGAAGCCAGGGGCAACGAGAACGTGCCGATGGATCCGACCGTGTACCGTGAGGACCCGCCCGGCAACTGGTTCGAGGTGAAGTACGAGTGAAACGCCTCCTGCTGGCCGTCTGCCTGCTCACGGTCCCCCTCGTCGGGTGCACGGACGGTGGCGACAGCGACGGTTTGCCCGCCGACGCCGAAGCCGGCGGATGGACCGTGCGCGCCAGCTACCCCGACGGGACCGAACGCTCCTACAACGTCACCTCCGACCCCACGCAGACGGACACCGACGGCGACGGGCTCAACGACTTCGACGAGCTCAACGCGGGCATCGATCCCCGGTCCGTCGACACCGACCGCGACCGGCTGCTCGACGGCGCTACCCTGTGCCCCGAGTCCGGGTCCGACTTCGAGGATCGCATCCTCGAGGCCGACGTCCTCGAGCATCCCGAGCGCGCGGGCTGCTACCTCGGCGAGCAACGCACCGAGATCGGCGACTTCTCCTACCGGTCGAACCCGGCGGATGCCCACTCGGACAGCAGCCCCCAGCTCAGCGACACGCTCGACGACGGCACCGAGATCGAAGGCTGGCAGGTCCAGCCGGTCGCCGGCGAGGCCTACCACGCGCGCTCCAACCCCGGCCTGCAGAACGCCGACACGGATCGCGACGGCCTCCACGACGGCCTCGAGAAACAGCTGGCCACCGGTCCCACCATCGAGGACACCGACGACGACGGTGTCTTGGACCTCAACGACGCCGCGCCTCTCGGCGACCTGCGGGTCACGGTGCACATCCGCTCGGTCAACCTCAAGCAAGACTTCCGGATCGACGGCGGAGCCGACCTGCTCGTCGAGGTCGACGGCCCTCAGGCCCAGGCGACCCAGGGACCCCAAGCCATCGAGAGGGGCGAGAACGAACTGGAATGGTCGATGGAGCTGGACGTCGCCGATCGCGGCTCCGAGTTCACCGAGGAGCTGGGCGGTGCCTACGCCAGCGGGAACTGGGCGAAGGAGATCCGCCTGACGTTCCTGCACGACGACGGTGGTGACGGCGAGCCGATCGATGTCCGCTCGGGCGACCAGCAGACCCACGTCCTCACCGCCAACTACGACGCTTTCGCGGACACGTGGGAGGGCGATGCTCGCGGCGGCACCAGCTCCGGGCCCGACGCCGACGCCACCATCGACCTGACCTCGCGGACCCGGTAGACGGATCGTCGACGCCAGCCCGATCAACACAGTATTGGCGAGAGGGCTCGGTGGACGCGGGAGAGCGCGAGCCGTTGCCGACGATGGCTCGGACCCAGGCAGGGTGCCCACATCTTCCATGTCGTCCAAGCGGTCGCTGGCCCGATGGTCGAAGCAGGCATGGCCGGGCCACGGCGATGGAGACCGACGCCGCCAACCTGACGGCTGGCAGCCGCCTGCCGACGGGAGAGCCCAGGCGGCGAGGTGCTCAGATGAAGCCGACCGTGCGGGCGAACAGGGTCGCGATCGCCAGCCAGACGACGACGAAGGCCGAGACGCTCCAACGCACGACCTTCGAGCCGTCCAGCGGCTTGATCGGCAGCATGTTGAACGCGGCCAAGACGACGTTGACCAGCAGCGCAAGCTGGAAGACGTTGCCGATGCGTGGCAGGCCGACGTCGAAGGCCGCCGGCTGATCGGTGGCCAACCACAGCGGGAGAGCGATCACCGCCAACGCGATGTTCACGATCGGGCCCAGCACGCTGATGATGCCGGCCTCGCGGTCGTCGGCCGGGCCCATGATGACGACCGCGCCCGGCGAGGCGACGACGATGCCGAACGTGCCCGAGGCGGCCAGCGCCAACAGCAGGCCCCATGTCGAGGCGCGGAACTCGGCCCACAGGCCGTAGTACTGAGCCGCGAACTTGTGCGCCAGCTCGTGCAACACGAAGGCGCCGAGCACGAGCACGAGGCTGACCGGGAACGCGGTCCCGAAGAACATCCCCCAGTCGAACCCGGGCGCGCAGTTGGCGACGAGCGCCGTCTCGATCAGGTACGAACAGGACAAGAGGAAGCTGAAGGCGGCGGCGAGCACGAGCGTGCTCGCCACCAGCGAGAGCGTCTCACGCTTCTCGAACCGGTACGCGGAGGGCTCGTTCACCCGCGCACCACCTCGAAGAGCTTGAGCGCGCCGGCCCAGCTCCCGACGATCGAGCCGAGGTTGACGAGCGCGGCGACGAGGATCACGCGCACGAGCCGGTTCTCGCGCATGTCGGCGAACGTGTAGATCTCGGACAGGCCCTCGACGTCGCCGACCTTGGGCTCCCGGCGCCAGGCCTCGACCGCGCCGGCGAACCATCCAGCCGCCACGGCCGGGTTGAGGCTCGTCAACGGTGAGGCCAGGAAGGCCACGATGGTGGTCGAAACGCCTCCGCCGGCGATGATCGAGCCGATCGCAGCGGGGATGCCGCTGATCACCCAGTACCAGAACAGGCCCAGGCCCAGCGTGTCGAGGTTCCCGGTCGTGAACGCCTCGTAGGCCAGCAGGCCGAAGAGACCGATCACGAGGGCGGACAGCGACCAGGCGACGACCTTGCCCCACGGGATGCCCGAGCTGTCCGTGCTCTCGAGCACCTCGAGGTTGGCGCGTCGCTGCTCGCGGAGCGCCGCCTCGACGCCGCGAAGGTGCCCGGCGCCGACGACGGCGACGAGCTCGCCGTCGGTCTCGTCGGCGGCGTCGAGGATCCTCGTGCTCATGTAGGCATCGCGCTCGTCGATGAGGACGTGCGAGGCCGAGGGAGCCAGCTCGGCCATCTCCTCCATGGCTTGCGTGAGCGCGTCCTCCTCGAGCAGCTCGTCGATCTCCTCGGCCTCGAAGCTCTCGGCTTCCTCGTCGGCGAAGGTGGCCTTGATCATCTCCCAGGCCACCCGGCCCTTCTCGCGGAGGGGCATCGCCTGGAAGGCGCGACGCAGCGTGGTGCCGACGTCGCGATCGGCGAGCACGACCTCGGCCTCGCGGGCCTCGGCCTCCTCGACGGCGGTGAGCAGCTCCCGACCGGGGCGGACGCCGGTCTCCTCACCGATGCGGCGCTGGTAGGAGGACAACAGGACCTGGGCCAACAGCTGGGGGCCCTTGCCCTGCTTGATCAGATCGAGGACGGGCAGCTCGGCCCACGCGTTGGGATCGCGCAGCGCCTGCAGCCGCGTCTCGTCCAGTTCGACGCACACGGTCTCGGGCTCGATCTCCTCGATTGCATCCCGGACCTCCTCGACGCTCTTGGGCGAGACGTGCGCCGTCCCGACGAGCGTCACGTCGCCGACCGTGACACGCACCGGCCCGAGCGACCCGACACGTCCCTGATAAGCCGTGCGGTCCCCGCGTGAGGGGGCCAAGGCGCGAGCCGGTCAGGAACGCTTTTGCCGAGGGCGCCTGCTCGCCCGCACGATGCCGCCTGCCAGGGGCTTGATCGTCGCCGGGGTCTTGCTCGCCGCCGCCATCGTCGTCCCCGCGACCGCGGCCCAGGACGATCGACCGCGTCGTGCCGTCAACCTGACCCTGCAGGACGAGGGCTGCCCCGCCGGACCGGACCGGTTCTGCGTGCAGCCGGGCAACGTCACGCTCGAGGAAGGCACCGACCTCGTGCTGCGCGTCACGAACGAGGGCCGGATCGCGCACAACCTCACCTTCGCCGACGAGACGGCACCCTCCCTGGCCGAGCACGGCATGAACCGGACCCTGGCAGCCGACGAAACCCAGCGGCTGCAGATCCCCTGGCCGGCGATCGAGGAGGCCGGGCAACCGAACGCCACCCTCGAGTGCGGGCGGGACGGTCACGCCGCGCTGGGCGAGGTGTTCACGATCCACGTGCCCTCGCTGGCCGAAAGCGACGAGCGGCCCCAGCCTGGGTTCGGGACCCTCGGGGCGCTGGCCGCCGTCTCGGTCGGCGCGTGGGCGGCCCGCCGGCGCTGAGCTCAGCCGTCGAGGGCCGCGTCGATCTCCTTCGAGAACCGTTGGGCGGCCTCGCGGGCGTTGTCTGGGAAGCTGCCCTCGGCGTGGGCGATGCCTCGCCCGATCGCGATCAGGAACGGACCGCCGCGGGCCGTGCAAGCGGCCTCCGCCGCCGACCCGCCCTGGGCACCGATGCCGGGCAACAGAAGCGGCGCGCCGCCGGCCGTCTGGCGGACGTGGCCAGCGGTGTCCGGGTCGTTGCCGGGCGCCACGAACCCGGTGCCGCGCATCGAGAACGTCTGCACGACCTCGCCCGCCACCGTGTCCTGCACCTGGCTGGCGCTGGCGTTCGTCGTCCGAGCCAACACGAAGGCGTCGAGATCCCGATCGAGGAACGGATCGAGCACGTCGGTCCCCATGTACGGGCTCAACGTGACGGCGTCGGCGCCCACCACGTCGTCCGCGAACCGCGCATAGGCCTCGGCCGTCGAACCGATGTCGGTGAACTTGCCGTCGAGGATCGTCAAGGCGCCGGCGGCCTCGGCCCGGTCGGCCACCGCCTCCAGCACTCGAAGCCCCTCGGGGCCCATCGCGAGGAAGAACGCGAGGTTGGGCTTGTAGGCGGCGGCCTGTTCCTCCGTTGCTTCGACGAGGTTCAGGCACCAGCGCTCGAGCCCCGCGGCGTCCTGGTCGTCGGGCGGGAACCGACCCGGCCGAGGATCCACGCCCACGCACAGGTGGCCGCGCTCGTCGTTCAGGGTCTCGATGCGGCCCCGGAAGGCTCCCACGGCCTCACGTCCCGGTGATCTTGCGGCGCCCCATCGCCTCGAGGTAGTCGATCTCGTCCTCGGGCTCGATCTGGCCCTCGAGGTCCTCCGGGATGCGGAGCTCGAATGTCTCGTAGGTCTCCAGATCCATCAGCTGGACGATGTCCTCCTGGACGCTGATGACCTGGGCCTGCCGCTTGTCGATGTGCGGGATGCGGCAGCGGTCGTCGACCGGCGCCTTCATGCGGCGCTTGGAGTCGTCGAAGATGCCTTCGGCCTGGATCTTGGCCTTGGCGCTGCCGTGCTTGCCGGGTTTGCTCGTCGAGATCGACTTGATCTTGCAGGGCTCGTCGTCGATCACGACGTAACGGCCCTCACGCAGTTCTCGGACCTCGGCTTGTCGGGTCGTCATCGTTGCTCGGTCCAGAGCCCGGAGCCTTTAAGCCTTTTCGGGGACGACCAGCCGGCTGGGTTCCCCGGCCGATCCGACCGGGGCGCTCAGGGTCCGGTGAGGGCGGCCAGGCGGTCGAGCAAACTGGGCGTCCTCGGGTGCGAACGTCGCCAGCCAGGCTCGCGTGCGCTCGATCCGCGAGCGCAGCAACCCCTCCTCGGCGTCGGTGACCTCCTCGATGCGCTCGTGGCGCTCGCGGAACGTCGCCAGGCCCGAGCGGGCGCGTTCGAGCAGGGAGCGAGCCACGAGCACGTCGGTCATCGCCAGCTCGGGCAGACCCAGGTCCGCCTCGGCCAGTTGCTCGATGCCGGCCTCCGCGAGAGCGTCCTCGAGGGCATCGGTCAGTCGCCGCAGCTCACCGGGCGAGCGGTCGCGAGCGTCCGGCAGGCCCTCGTGCAGTGCGGTGTGGAGGACGCGCACGCACTCGGCCAGCGTCTCGGGGTCCGGCAGCGAGCCCGGCCGCCCGGCGCCGATGGCGTCGATCTTGGCCTCGACGCGGTCGGCCAGTCGCTGGGGGTCCCGGTCGACCGCGGGGCGCCGCATCGAGCGGACTAGGTGCAAGGCCAGCGGGACGAGCACCTGGTCGGAGCTTTGCCGGTCGACTCGGTCGATCTCGCCCTCGAAGAGGGTCTGCAGCTCGCCGGCGAGATCGCGCGGCTTCGTCGGCGGCTCCACGTCGACGGCGTCTCTCGCGGCCAGGGCGCGCCAAAGGGCGAACACCGCCAGCTCCTCGGGCGGACCCGGGCCCTGCGAGGCGACGTTGGGCGCCCCGTCGAGCCAGGCGGTGAGCTCGTGCACGCGCGACCGCAGGCGCCCGGGTTCCTGGTCAACTGGGCGTCCTCGGGTGCGAACGTCGCCAGCCAGGCTCGCGTGCGCTCGATCCGCGAGCGCAGCAACCCCTCCTCGGCGTCGGTGACCTCCTCGATGTGGCCGGACCGGCGCACGCTGGCCAACACCTCCTCGGTGTCCTCGTAGATGTCGACCAACCGAGCCAGGTGCCGCATCGAGACGTGCTGGCTGGGGTGCTCGGGCATCTCGCCGGAGGGTTGGGACAGCTCGAGCACGCGCTCGGGATCGCGCAGCTCGTCGCTCGTGCCTTCCTCCTCGAGCTCGGTCATCGCCCGGTCGTAGCCGTCGACCAGGTCCAGCAGCCCCTCGCCGGCGTCGAACTCGACGTGCTTGTTCGGCCGGTAGCGCATGAAGAGGAACCGCAGCACCTCGGGCGGGGTGACCTCGAGCACGTCCTGGGCCGCGATCCCGGTCCCCTTCGAGGAGGACATCGCCCCCTCGCCTTCGACGTGGATCCACTCGTACACCTCGTGGCCGGGGGGATCGATCCCGTACACCTGCTCGGCGATCGGGACGGCGGTGTCCCAGCTGCCGCCGCTGGCGGCGTGGTCCTTGCCGAACGCCTCGAAGGAGACGCCGAGGAACGCCCACCGCGCGGGCCAGTCGACGCGCCAAGGCAGCTTGCCGGCGCCGGGGTCCAACGCGTCGAGCGACCCGGTGAACCCGCACGAGCAGCGGATCTCGAGGCTGGTGCCATCGCTGGCCGTGATCTCGGTCTCGCTGAAGCGCCCGCAATCGGGGCAGCGCGGGTTGAACGGCACCCAGCCGGGCTCGAGGTCGCGACCGGCGACGTCGTTGAGGATCCCGCGGATCGTCTCGCCGTGGTCGATCGCTTGCTCGATGGCCTCGCGGTAGGCGCCGGACTCGTACAGCTCGTGCGCCAGCCGGATCTCGGGGTCGATGCCGAGCTCGGCGAGAGCGTCGAGGAACGGCGACAGGAACCGGTGGGCGAAGGATTCGTGCTCGCCGTCGGGGGCCGGCACCGTCGAGATCGGTTCGCCGACGTGGTCGGCGTAGTTGATCTCGGGGTGGTCCTCGAGGAAGGGGTAGACCTTGCGCAGCGGGTCGTAGGTGTCGCCGACGTAAAGCAACGTGGAGGATCCGCCCTGGTCCTGCACGGCGCGATGGACGGCCTCCGTCGTCAGCACTTCGCGCAGGTTCCCGACGTGGATCGGTCCCGAGGGCGTGATCCCGGTGGCGAGCGTGTGCTCGGAGCCCCGCTCGAGCAGATCCTCGGCGAGGACGTCGGCCCAGTGCATCGCGTGAGGGAAGAACGACCCCCTAATAAGACCTCAGGGCGAGACTCCTCCCCTCCAACGGAGCCCTCGTAGCCGATCGATGGAGCGTCGGCTGGGCCCTCGGCCTGTATCGAGGGCTCCCAGCCCTCTGGATGGATGGGAGATCCACCCCCCCTCTCGCGAGGGTTCGCCTGGCGGTAGGACCCCCGCGAGGCCGCCTCCACGCTCCACCGACGTCTGGCCCCGGCTGCGGCGACCGCCGAGCGACCCGCTCGAGCGCCGGGGCCGACGCCGGGCGGGCCCACACCAGCCGGATCAGCAGCGCTGGCAGGGCTCCCCCGTCTCGCGCGGGAGATCCGTGAACGTTCTCGCGGACGCGTACCGACGATGGACACCGGTCCGGGAGGCCTCGGAGACCGCGCTCGAAACGCTATCTCCGTTCGATGGGTATCGCCGCACACCGGGTGGCCGCATCAACCCCACCGTCTGAGCGGTCGCTGACCAGGAACTCGAGGTGAACGTGCTCCGTCCTACGTCCCTCACGGGTTGGGAGTCCGGGCCCGGGTTGGGAGGGGCGAGGGAGGTCGGCGACCGAAGGGTCGGACCGAGGCAGGAGGGTGGCGGCCCCTTCGAACCTGAGCGGTCGCTGACAAGGGAAGGGGGGTGCCCTGCCAGCCGCCGCTTGGGGAGGAACCGAACCGCCGGGGGTGGCCGCGTCGATGCGAGGGGGGTCGGCGAGGAGGCCGCGCACCGAGGCAGGATGGCCGCACGACTGAGCCATCTGAGCGGTCGCTGACAAGGAGAGCGAGGTAGGAATCCCCTCTGCGGGATTCCGACGCAGCTCGACGCCGTCAGCGCGACCGCTCAGACCATCCCGCCGAGGGAGCGGCCGACGCAGCCGACCGACCGAGCCTAGAAACACGCACCCGCGCCGGGGGTGCACTGCCAGTTGAAGAGGATGGTGAGGAACGCCGTGGCGAAACAGATCCCCAGCACGAGACGGGGATCGAGGTGGATGGCCGATTCCTCCTCCTCGTCGAAGTAACGGACGAGGCCTGCTGCTTCTTGGAATCCGCCTCCGCCTTCTCCGCTGGCCATGGTTGCTCCAACGACATCGGTGGTGGTTGAAAAGGTTGACGGGGAGGGACCGGCGCGCTGTAGGGATAAGAAACGGGGGGCACCACCAAGGACGCGAGGGGACGCCAGGGTACAAAGGCGAGCAGCTGCCGTGACAACGCCGCCCGGCGGCGAGTACACAGGCCCTTCGTGGCCTTGGCGATCCTTCGTGTCCTTCGCGGCCCTGCTTAACGAGACAGCCGGAGGGACCGGCCCACCGCGCCTGGCGCGGCGACCGATTCCCGAACCCATATGTCCCCCGTGGATGGTGCCCGCCGCGTGCGCTCGGTCGCGTTCGTGCTGCTCGCGCTCCTGCTCGTCCCCGTCCAACCGCTGGCGACCGGGGCGCTTGCGCAGGAAACCCGGCAGCTGTCCGAGAACGCCCAGATGGACGCCGTCGCCGTCGCCCGCACCGAGGCCGGCGAGACCGTCGGCACCGTCGCGACGATCAGCGTGACCGTCAGCCCGAACGGCACCGGTGGCGTCAGCCTGGCCACCCAGCCCCTGACCGGCACCGACATGCAGGGCTCGGCTCGCATCGCCGCGCGCGTGGCGGCCTCGGCGACCGGCTACGCCCTCGAGAACCACGATTTCTACTTCGTGGTCCGCAGCGACTCGCCCGTCATCTCCGGGCCCTCGGCGGGCTCGGTGATGGCGTTGGCGGCGACCGTCGCGCTCGAGAACGCCCACCGAGCCCCCGACGAGCCGGCGTGGAACATCACCGACGACGTGCTCGTCACGGGCACGATCAACCCGGACGGCTCGATCGGTCCCGTCGGTGGCATCCTCGAGAAGGCCGAGGCGGCCGCCGACCGTGGTGCCGGCCTGTTCCTCGTCCCCGAAGGCCAGGGCACCGTCGCTGCACGCGGCGGCGAAACGGTCGACGTCGGCGAGCACTGCCGTGACGAGCTGCGCATCCAGTGCCAGGAGGTCCGCAACCTCAAGCAGCTCGTCGAGCTCGCGACCGGGCACCGGTTCGTCCAGCCCGAGCTCGGCGATCGACCGACCACGGCCGGCTACGAGGACACGCTGGCTCCGCTCGCGGATCGGCTCATCGACCGCGGCCGGATCTACGAGGACGTCTGGGCCGAGCTCAACGCCAGCTCGGTGGCCGAGCAACCCGCGCGGGAGATCGTCGAGATCCTGCGAGGCGCCCAGGACGACGTCCAGCGCGCCGAGGCCAACGTCGACGCCGAGCGCTTCTACAGCGCGGCCAGCCGCGCGTTCGCGGCCGCCATCCAGGCCCGCCACGCCGAGCTGCTGTTCCGCTACCACCAGCAGGACCGGGACCCGGCCGTCGTCGACGAGGCGATCGCCAACGCGTCCGCCACCGTCGAGCGCGCCCGTCAGGCCGCCGGCGATGCCAACGTGACGGGGATGCAGAGCCTCTACACCGTCGGCGCCGCGCAAAAGCGCGTCGCCGACGCCGAGCAACGCGTCCGACAGGCCGAGCGCGCCTGGAACGGATCCCAAGCCCCGCAGCCCGGCACGGCGCTGCAGTCGGCGGCGCGCGCGATCGAGCGCTCGGCGACCGTCCACTGGTGGTTGCAGCTGGATGAGGCCTTCGGGCCCGGCCCCGGTCTGCCGGTGCCGGCCGACCAGCTCGCCGACGAGATGTTGGACCTGGCCGACGAGATGCTGGCGTACACGAGCCAGATCCTCGGCGACCGGCCGCCCAACGAGGCGGCCCAGTCGATGCGGCAGGCGCGCGACAACGAGCGCCGCGGCTTCCACGCCGGCGCGGCCGTCGAGGCGGCCGAGACCCAGGTCATCTCGGCGCTGTCGGTGGAGCTCCGAGCCGGCCTCATCACGCAGGACAAGCTCGACACGGCCCGCGATGCAGCCGCTCGCGCCATCCAGGAGGCGCGCGGGCTCGGCGTGGACCCGATCCTGCCGATCGCCCTGTTCGAGTTCGGTGGCGTCCAGGAGGAGGACGGTGCCGCGCTGCGCTTCTACCGCACCGCCAGCGTCCTCGCCGGCATGTCCGCGACGCTGGAAACCGGCAGCGAGCCGACACCGACCGAGTTCGTCGAACCCTGGGAGGGCGAGGATCTGTCCCCGCCGCTTGGTCACACCTACCGCTCGGTGGCGGTGGGATGGTTCACGGTCGGGTTCTTCGCGACGCTGGTCGTCGCCTTGTCCGGCGCCGCGCTCACGCGCGCGAGGTCCAGCCGGCGTTAGGCCTCCGCCCGCTGCGCGTCCAGCACCTGCTCGGCCTCGTCTCCCACGTCGACCCCTTCGCGGTGGGCGACGAGGAGCGCGGCCGCCTCGATCGAGACCAGGCCTCCCATCGTGTCCTGGCAAGCGTTGGCGGCCGCCATGGCCTCGTTCCGATCGCCACCCAACGCGTCGGCCACGCGATCGAGCAACCGATCCAGCAGCGGCGTTTCCTCGGGGCTCGCCGACGCCGCCCCGTCGGCGGTCGTCTCCACGGCTTCGAACAGGTCCTCGGCGGGCGCGAAGCCGAACGGGACGTCGACCGCGCTCGCGTCGAAGCCGGCCGCCAGCCCGCCATCCCGCTCCTCGACGTAGCCCCCGTTGAGGCCGCGATCGAGCAGGTTCTCGGCTCTGGAGGGCTTCGTCCAGTCCAGCTCGAGGCTCATCGCTTTCACCAGGTCGTCGCGCGGCACGACCTCGTCGTTGAACCGGCGGAACACCACGGCCAGCGCCTGCTGGGTTGCCGTCGTCACAAGATCCCCTCCCGTGGATCGGGCGTGGGATCGAAGCCCGACGGGTCGATGGGCTCTTCGTCGTCCTCGCGAGCCCGGGGCGGGCCCTGCCAGTCCTGACCCTCGAAGCTCTCACCCTCGAGCAGGGCCGTCGAGATCAACGCTCCCTGGTAGCCGAGGTCCTCGAGCACGTCGAGGTCCCGCTGGGAGGCGATCCCGCCGGCGAAGTACGCGCCGGGCTCGTGCTGGCGGGCGTGCCAGGCCACCGATCGGTCGATCCCGCTGGCGGTGCCGGCTCGCGAGTGGTCCACGACGACGAGCGGGATCTGCAGGTCCTCGGCCAGGTCGACCAGCTCGGGCGGCGTCGCGGGCCAGGCACGGTTCTGGACGAGCTCCTGGTCGCGGAACTCCATGCCCAGCGCCACCTGCTCGGAGATGCGCACGGTCTCCCGCACCACGTCGCGAGCCTCAGCCGTGTGGTAGCGGACCGTCACCTGCTCGGCTCCCGCCATCAGCAGATCCATCGAGTCCTCGGCGTTGCGCGGGCCGGCGTCGGCCCACGTGTGGACGCGGTCGGAGAGGCGCTGCATCAAGCCGACCTGGGGCCGGTTGCGCTTGAGGCCGTCCAGATCGACCAGGTACACCGCGTCCCGGTTGCGTGAGAAGCGGCGGGCCACCTGCCGCAGATCCTCCTCCAGGGGCTCGGCGTCGGGACCCACGAGCGCGCCATCGCGGGCGTGGATGACGGGCAAGATCTCGAGCGAGGTGGTCGGCACGCGCACGGCAAACCCCCGACCCCTTAAAAACAACCGGTCGGCGGCGGGATCGGATCGCCCTCTGGTGGCGCCCGACGCCTCCGCCGAGGACCCGGACGGCGGCGGTGCTCGTCGACCCGGGCGTCGAGGTGGGCGCCTGGCTCGTCTGGGTCGTGCTCGTCCCCGTGTCGGTCCGGGGATCCGCCGCTGTGGCGGGTCCTAGCCTGCCGGACT
This sequence comes from Thermoplasmatales archaeon SW_10_69_26, assembly GCA_003009755.1. Lineage (GTDB taxonomy): Archaea > Thermoplasmatota > SW-10-69-26 > SW-10-69-26 > SW-10-69-26 > SW-10-69-26. Next base: position 86,549 of record PXUB01000025.1, on the reverse strand, counting down.
CGATGTGCGTAACATCTCGCGGCGGCGTGAGCGAGGCAAGGTCACGGAGGCCCAAGCTGGGAACCCCTGCGGGTTGTCGATGCAGGCCGACGATGAGATGGGCCGCTCAGGCCGCCGCCTGGGGGGCCGCCCTCAGCAGGCCGATGCCGACGGGAACGCCCTCGCCGCTGCCGCAAGCGTCGTCGCCGTCGACCTCGAAAGGCCCTGCGGGCCTTCCTTCGTCTTGGCTCCTAGCTTTCGACCTGCTGAGGGCGGCGAGAGGTACGCAGATACCGTCCGGCAGTCAAGCACCGTGAAAGATTAACAAGGGTGATCGGGTTCGCCGGGGTGGAGGAGCAGGGATGACGAGCAACCGACGAGCTGCCGCACTGCTGGGAGTCACGATGACGCTGTTGGCGGTCCCGTTGACGGGGTGCATCTCCGCCGGGCCGTCCTTCGACAGCTACCAGGAAGCCAAGGGAAGCGACGGCGTCGTGCTGGCGGCGCCGGATGCGCCGTCCCTCGACAACGACCCCGACCACCCGCTGCGGATCAAGACGCTTTCCCCCTCGGACCCGCAAAGCGGCGTCCCCACGGGTGAGAACGACCTCTACTTCCTGCTGTTCGACTCGGAGACCGACGAGCCGGTCATCGACGCCCAGATCTCGATGGACGTCTCGAAGAGCCACGAGGACCTGGAGTCCTCCCACACCCAGACGCCGACGCACTCCGGCAACGGCGTCTACCACGGCGTGGCGACCTTCGACAAGCCCGAGGGTTGGATCGTGGACCTCACGATCACGCTCTCCGACGGCACCACGCTCGCGTTCCCGCTGCACTACCACGCGGGCGAGACCGACCACGAGCACGGGGACTACTTCCACACCGAGAACCACGATCACGGGGACGGTCACGAGGACGAACACTGATCGGGCCGCCCCTCAGCCGAGTCCCCAACGTTGAAGGGGGAAGCCGGCACCCTGACAGGCGAGGCGCTTCCCACGTGTCCCAAGACCCCGATACCGAGATCCTCAACCTGAAGGAGACGCCGTGGATGCACGCCCACTCCTGGCGCCGCGATCTGCCGATCGAGTGCGCCGACTGCGGCGAGAACACGCAAGTCGGCGTCCAGCAGACCGTGCCCGTGGGCGCTCGCGTCGGCCAGTGCGACTGCGGCGGCGTCCTCGTTCGTGTCGGGGCGTCCTGAGAGACGCCTCACCATCGGGCACCTCGCGGTCACAGAACGGCGTCTCTCAGGATGGTACGGCCGACCGCGGATACCGCTGAGGCCGTACAGATCGCCAGCATCGTTGGCCCGACAGCGGTTGCGCGGGCCCGATGCTGGCGAGAGGACGACCGAAGGTCGTTCGAATCCTCGAGCATC
>PXUB01000025.1:78254-85114 GCA_003009755.1 Thermoplasmatales archaeon SW_10_69_26 | reverse complement strand
CGCCAGCATCGTTGGCCCGACAGCGGTTGCGCGGGCCCGATGCTGGCGAGAGGACGACCGAAGGTCGTTCGAATCCTCGAGCATCGCTAGCCCGGTAGCCACCGCGCGGGCTCGATGCTCGAGACGTGTCGACGCCTCTGAGGGCCGCCGCTCTCGTCTTGGGTCCCTCGCGCTGCCTCGAAGCTGCCCCGTCACTCCTCCACGAACGGGTGCCCGCGATCGTCGACGACGCGCTGCACCTCGCGCTGCATGAGCTGCGCCATGTCCGCGCGCAGGTCCTCGACCACGTCCCGGTCGGCGCCCTCGGGCGTCATGTACTCGTCGGGGTGGACGGGATCGAGCACCTCGATCCGCCACCGCACCGGCAGCGGGAGCAACGTCGCCGGCACCGGCAGCCCGACGCCGAGCAGGTCCTTGGTGAACTCCAACCGGGTCAACGTCGGATGGGTCTCCTCGCCGCCCACGATCACGACGGGCACGATCGGGACCGCGGCCGCGGCCGCCACGCGAGCGAACCCGGGCTGGAAGGGCTCCAACCGGTAGCGGTCGCCGAAGGGCTTGAAGCTGCCGGCCTCGCCCTCCGGGAAGAACAGGACCAGGTCGTCCCCGTCGAGGATCGAGACCGTCTCGGTGACGCTGGCCTCGTACATGCCCAACCGCCGGGAGACCTCGGCCAGACGGTCGAGCTTGAACCAGTTCGGGTGCACGGCCGTGAACAGGTCCCGGTCCAGGTCGTCGTGGATCACCGTGTAGAGGTTGGCGAAGTCCCACCCGGTCCAGCCGGTGTGGTTGGCGACGAGCAAGGCCGGTCCCTCGGGGATCGAGTCCAGGCCGTGGACGTCCAGGCGCGAGTACCGGCGGACCAGGCGGTAGATCTGGGCGACGCGCTCGGCGACGCCGTCGTCGATACCGGCTTTCTCGCCCGGGCCATCCATCGCGCCGACCACGGGGGTCCGCGTTCTTCGGTTTTCCCCCGCTTAGGCGCCGTCGAGGCCGCCCCAGCTGCGCTCGAACACGTCCAAGGCCTCCTCGGGCGCGAAGCGCCCGGCCTCGAGCGCCAGCTGGGCGATCCGATCCGCGGGGGTCACGTCGAACACCGGGTTCACGACCTCGACCCCCGCGATCGGATCCTCGAGCACCTCGGCGGGATCCCGCTCCTCGATCTCGACGTCGTGCCCGGTCGCGGAGCCCGGGTCGACCTTGAAGCTCTCGCCGGCGACGTAGAAGGGAACATCGGCCTCCTCGGCGGCCAAGGAGACCAGGCTGGTACCGATCTTGTTGACGACGTCGCCGTTGGCGGCGATCGTGTCCACGCCCACGATGGCGACCTCGGCGCGCTCCAGCGCGCGCCCCATCGCGGCGTCGACCATGAACTCGACCGGCAGCCCGGCGTCGGCGAGCTGTTCGGCGGTGATCAGGCCCTGCCGCCAGGGCCGTGTTTCGAGCACGATCACGGCCTCGAAGGGCTCGCGGTCGTGGCGGGCGATCAAGCTCGTGGCGGCGGCCTGGCTGTGGCAGTGCGTCATCGCCACGTCGACGCCCTCCAGCAGGCGGGCGCCGTTGCGAGCCACGCGCTCCCTGGCCCGCAATGCATCGTGCACGAAGCGCTGCGAGCGGGCCTCGACGACCTCGGGCCCGTCATCGAGCCCCGCCAACACGTAGCGAACGCCGTTCTGCAAGGAGACGGCGGTCGGGCGCGTGGCGATCAGCCGTTGGCCGGCCTCGCGCAGCTCGTCGGCGTCGGCGCCCTCGCTGGCCAGCCGCCCCAGAGCCGAGGCGGCGTGGCGGGCGATCTTGGCCGCGCCGCGCACCTCCATCGTCTCGATGTCGCGCGCCGCCTGGTCGACGGTGGGCGCCTCGCGTTCGGACACGCACCACGTTTCGCACGCCATCCGGTATAGAACGTCCGGTGGCGAGCCGTCGTCCGTCGAGGACCTATGCGGCTTGGGCGTCGCCCGGGACCTCGGCGGCTTCGACCTCGGCGGCCCGCTCGAGAGCCTCCCAGGCCTCGCCGGGCGTGTAGTGCACGGTGCGGCCCCGGCGCTCGCGGTCCACGAGCTCGGCGTCGATCAACCGGTTGAGGTGCCAGTTGGCGAGGCTCGGTGAGATGGCCAGCTCGTCGCAGATCGCCGACTGGTTGAGGCCCGGGTCCTCGCGCACGAGCGCGGCGATGTCCTCGGTCGTCTCGTTCTGCAGGACGCTGAGCACCTCGCGTTGGCGCTCCACGAAGCCGCTGGCTGGGAAGAACCGGCGGTAGCGGCCGCGCTTCTCGCTGTTCACGAAGCCGTTGCGCTCCAGGCGTCGCAGGTGGTACACCGTCGTGCCCCACCCGATGTCGACCGCCTCGGAGAGCGCGTGCGCGTGGATGCCGGGATCGTCCTTGATCTCCTCGTACAGCTGCTCGCGCGTCTCGTTCTCGAACAGCTCGTCCTTCTCGATGCGGGAGTACAGGGGAAGGACGAGCGTCGTGGCCACCCACGAGAGCCTGGGCCAGTAGTAGGCGGTCAACAGCGCGGCTGCGGCAGCCGCCGGGCCGGCGCCGACGAGCGTCGTCGTGGACACGCCCTCCTCCGCGGAGGAGTCGTCGGGAGCAGCCACGGGCTGGCTGCCCTGCTGCACGACGAAGCGACCGGTCTCCCCCTGCCAGGCGATCCCGGTGATCGTGAGTTCGGCGTCGGCGAGCTGGGTGGGGCTCGTCGAGGCGTTGGCCGTGCCCAGTTGGCCCTCGGTCACGTTGACCTGGGCGCGGGGGGCCCTCACGGTCGCCGGCAGCTGGGGCGTGGCGAGCAACGAGCCGTCCCAGGCGGCGCTCAGCCCGCCCCCGAAGCTGGCCGAGGCCAGCCGCAGCGTGCGGTAGTAGACGCCATCGTCGTCCTCCTGCCAGGTAACGCCGGTCACGATCGTGCGCGGGTCCTCGGTCCCGTTGGGTTCCACGACGAGCTCGGAGCCGACGGTCTGCAGCGTGATCGAGCCCTCGAGCTGGACGTCGGCCCCTTCGACCGGGACGTCGAGCCCGCGCGGCAGCTCGGCCTCGCGCATGTCGGCGGGCGCATCGTCGTCCTCGGTCAGCCGCACCGCCTCCTCGCCGGCGCGGATGCCGAGGTCGGCTTGGCCGGCGGACAGCCGGAACCGGGACTCGTCCTCGGTCGCCAGGAAGCTGACGTGGTCGGCCTCCTCGCGCGGGGTCAGCCTCAGGCTGGATCGGTCCAGCGAGCTGGAGGTCCGTGCGGTCTCGGATTGCCCTTCGAGACAGCTATCCGGGTCGGGCTCCACGCAGGGGGTCCGTTGCTCCCACACCGTCAACGAGCCGGACGCGGTGGAGGCCGCCAGCGATGCGTTGCCCTCCTGGAAGAGCAGGCTGGCGATCTCGGCCTCGATCGTGGGCTCGGTCACCTCGATCGGGGGCTCGGCTTGGGCGGACTCCGCCTGGCCGGCCCCCGGCAGGGCGAGGACCACCACGAGGGCGAGCCCGACGAGGATCGTCCTCCGGGACACGGTCCCTCATCCGACGGATGGGGATAAAAGGGTTCTGCGGACGGCGTTGAACTGTTCAAGAAGCTCGGCGCAAATCGGCGCTGGCGGGCGCCTCGACGGCGAAGACGACGTTGAAACGCGTTGAAACGTCGACCCCGGTCCGGCGGGCCCGACCGGCGGTCTGAACCCGGGGGTTTTTGAACGGCGTCGGTCCCTGCCGGGAGGTGTGGAGACGGCGACGGTCGACCTCGGTTCCGGCACGGTGCACCTGATCGGCGTCTGCCAGGGCCTCGAGGGCGAGGCCCAGGCGGCGGTCGAGGCGGTCGAGCAGCGCCGCCCAGCCGTCGTCGCGATCGCGCTCGGGCCGCACATGGCCGAACAGGTGGACGAGATCGTCGGTGCCGAGGCTCTCGGTGCCGAGGACGAGGCCTACATGCGCGGGCTCAGCGAGTGGGGCTCGGTGACCCTGCCTGCCTCCACGTTCCCCGCGGTCACCGATGCAGCCGGGCGCGTGGACGCCCGCGTGGAAGGCGTCGACATGCCCGAAGCCGAGTACCTCGAGCACCACCTGGACCGGATCGGCATCGTCCAGTTGTTGAAGCGCGCGCTGCGCGTGCGGTGGCTCGGCTGGTTGCCGCCCGATGCGGAGTCGCCGGCTGCCTTCTGCCGCGCCTTCGACCGACGCGTCAACGACGGGCCCTTCGGTCGTCTGCAAGGCGACCGCGAGCGCTGGATGGCCGACGAACTGGCCGACCTGGCCCGGGACGACACGGTCGCGTGCGTGCTCGAGATCGAGCGCCTGGATGGCGTCAGGCAGGCTCTTCAGGCTCGGGACCGTCCCGACCGCTGAGCGCCAGTTGCAGCTCGATGCCGTGCTCGTGCTCCTCGTCGTCGGCGCCGCGGGCCCCGACGCGGGCACCCTGCATGACGGTCGCGATGTTCTCGATCAAGTCCTGGTCGTTCTCCAACGTGCCTGCGACGAACATGCCCCTTGCTCGTTGCCGGTGAGGGTCGTCGTCTTCGGTGACGCGCGCGAAACGAGGCACCGGCCTGTGCACCTTCTCCCCTCTTCCCATCGTGCGGACGAGCCGTGATCGGGTGTTCGCCTCCGGCCGTGCTCCTGGTGGGGCCTGATCGCCCGCGACCGGGAGAGCGTGCTCGCCTCCTCCCCCTGGATTCACGCGCGTATCCAGGCTCCCTTTATGCCGGTCGGCAGGGAGCCCAGCCTGCGCGCTGCCCGGCGCGCGGATCACCATGCAACGGATGCTCGTCGTCCTCCTGGCATCGATCGTGCTGGTCCCCGTCGCCGTCGGGGCCCAAGCGCCCACGGACGAGGCCCGATCGGCGACCGAGAGCTCCGTCGAGGAGCCCGTCTCGGCCCAGACCCAGGTCCAGGCGGACCTCGCCGGCGAACAGACCGAGCTCGCGACCGGCGAACAGACGGGCATCTCGTTGACCGAGGGGCTGCCGGCCGCCGACCAGAGCGGCCACGATCCCGATCCCGGCCTCGAGGACGAGGAGGAAGATAAGGACGAGGGCGAAGAGCAGGCCGAGGCCGAGCCGGCGACGATGCCCAGCCCCGAGGAGACGGCGACGCCGGCCGGGCTCGCCGTGCTCGGCGCCACCGCGTACGCGGCGTTCCGGTGGCGCTACCTCCTCACCGGCGTGTTCGCACCCCTGTACTCGCGGCTGTCCCACGACGAGCTGTTGGAGAACGAGACCCGGCGAGCGCTGCACGACCTGATCGAGGACGAGCCGGGCCTGTCGACGCAGGAGCTTTGCGATCGCGTCGACGCCGGCTGGGGCAACACCGTGTACCACCTGCAACGCCTCGAACAGGCCGGGTTCGTCACGAGCGAGAAGCAGGGCCACCACCGTCGGTTCTACAAGAACGGCGAGGTCGGCTCCGACGACATCGAGGCGCTGGGCGTGCTGAAGAACGACAACGCGAACAAGATCGCCCGCTACCTCGTCGCCGAACCCGGCGCCAACCAGACCGACGTGTGCGAGGCGCTGGACATCTCGCCCAGCTTGGCGCACAAGTGGATCTCCCGCCTCGAGGAGCAGGATCTGGTCGACAGCGAGCGGGAATGCCTGTGGGTTTTCGACGGAGGGCGACAACGAGATTGCCCGCCTCAGACCGGCGCCTCCACGCGAGGCCGCCCTCAGGCGGCGATGATACGATCCTTGCACGTTGTGAGGTTTCCAAGCGTTGTCGCCTTCGACCTCGAAATGCCCTCCGGGCATTCCTTCGTCTCGGCTCCGCGCTTTCACCGCCTGAGGGCGGCGAGAGCTTAACCCAAGCACAGCCGGCAGTCTATGGGCGACCGCGTAGGGCCCGAAGCCGAGACCGATCCAGAGCCGGGTGGCCACGGGCGGCGTGGCGGCCCGCCGGGCGCCTTTCGACCAGCCTCGGGGCCGCCGTCGCCGTGCTCGGCTGGCGTTAGCCGTCCCCGACACGGGAGACGAGCGCGGCCAACGCTTCGTCCACCGTGTCGACCTCGTGCGCGTGACCGGCGATCGCCCGTGGGGTCGACCCGCCGAGCACGATCAACGGCCGATCGTTCTCGACGGCGAGCGCGGCCTCCGAGAGCGTCCCGGCCCCGCCCGGCAACGCCACGATGGCGTCGGCGGTGAGCACGTTCACGTTGTTCCGCGCCTCGCCCATGTCCGTGAACACCGCCACGTCCACCGCCTGAGCCACGTCGGCGCTGGGGTCCTCGGACCCGGCGGAGGGCAGCACGCCCACGACGAGACCGTCCGCGCTGCGGGCGCCCTCGGCCGAGGCCTGCATCACGCCCGCGGCACGGCCGCCGTTCACCAACACCCAGCCCTGGCGGGCGATCGCCGCGCCCAGCTCGCGCGCCTGCTGCTCGACGTCCTGGTTCGCCTGACCCGTCCCGATCACGCCGACGACCGGTCGCCGCGTCACGCTTCGCCAACGGCCACGGCCGGTATCAGGTTGACGCTGGGCCGGGCTTGTTAGGAGGGCGAGTCGTTGGGTCGGCGATGGACGAGGGTTGGCGGATCGTTACCCACGGCGGCGCCGGGTCCCACGCGCAGCTTTCCCCGGTCACCGACGAGGCTGCCCAAGCCGCCGAGCAGGTGCTGGCCGCGGGCCACGACCCGCTGGCGGCGGCGTGCCGAGCCGTGGCGTTCCTCGAGGACGATGGCCGGTTCAACGCGGGCCGGGGATCGAACGTGCGCGCCGACGGCGACACCGTCGAGATGGACGCGGCCTGCGCGGACAGCGAGGGACGGTTCGGCGCCGTCGCATGCCTGCGCGAAACCCGGTACCCGGTGAAGGCGGCCCGCGTCGTGGCCGACACCGACCACCTCGTGCTCGCCGGCGAGGGCGCCCACCGGGTTGCCCGCGAGCGCGGCCT
>PXUB01000025.1:0-78204 GCA_003009755.1 Thermoplasmatales archaeon SW_10_69_26 | reverse complement strand
CGAGGCCGGCGCCGTCGCCGCGACCGGGCACGGCGAGGTGATCGCCCGCCACCGGCTCGCCGACCAGGTTTACCACGAGATCGCCGACGGTCGCCCGGTGCGCGAGGCCGTCGAGGACGGCACGGAGGGCTTCGGCGATCGCGACGTCGGCCTCATTGCGGTCGCGGGCACGGGCGCTGCGGGCGCCGCCAACACCTCGATGGCGTTCACCGAGCGCCGCTGACCGGGTCTTTGGGCAACGTGAACCAGAACCGCGCTCCGCCGGTGGGGGCCGCTTTGGCGCCGATGTCGCCGCCGTGCCGGTGGACGATGCGCTCGCAAAGCGCCAGCCCGATCCCGCTGCTCGACCGAGACCCGCCGCCGGTCGCGAACAGCTCGAACAGCTCCTGCCGTTCGTCGCGGGACAGGCCCGGGCCGTGATCGTCGACGCAGATCCGCCAGGCCTCGCCCTCGTCCTCGCCGTGGATCTCGACCGGCGGTTCGCCGTGTTGGAGGGCGTTGCGCACGAGGTTCTCGACGACGCGGCGCAACAGGTTGGCGTCGGCCTGCACCATCGGCAGATCGCCCACCTGCACCGCCCTTGTTCCCCCCTCGATCCGGTGCTCGAGCATGTCGGCCGCGTCCTCGGCCGTCGCTCGCAGGTCGACCTCGCCGACCTCGAGGCGGCGATCGCTGGTCTGCGCGTACCGCAACAGGTCCTTCACGAGCCGATCCATCCACCGCGCGCCGGCGAAGGCCTCCTGCGCGAGCTCGCGCACGTCCTGCTCGACGGGGACCTCGGCCAGGTCCGCGGTCAACATGTCCAGGTTCGACAGGATCTGGCTCAAGGGGTCGGTCAGCTCGTGGCTCACGAACGAGGTGAACCGGCTCAGCTCCTCGTTGACCGCCTGGAGCTCGTTCGTTCGCTGGTGCAGCGCCAGGTGCAGGCTCACGAAGCTGCTCAGGGTGCTCAAGGCCTGGCGCGTGGGCTCCTCGAGGGATCCCGGCTCTTGGTCCATGACGCACACGGTGCCGAGCTCGTGACCGCCCGGGCTCCGAAGGGGAGCCCCCGCGTAGAACCGGAGCCCGTACTCCTCGGGGATCGGGATCCGATCGTAGGGGGGCTCGACGGTGATATCGTTCACCACCACGCAGGATCCACCGGCCTCGATTGCCCGGCTGCAGAGCGACTGCTTGCGGGGCAGCACGTCCGGGAACGGAGCGTTGGACGCGATGAACCGATGCGTGTCCTCTTGGACGAGGGACACCCCCGCCCACGGTCGATCGCAGACCTGCGCTGCGAGCTGGGGGATGCCCGTCAGATCGGGCGTCTCGGGCTCCCCATCCAACCCCAGCTCCCGCAACGCTTCGAGACGTTCGGCCTCCCCGGCGTCTGCGACCGTCGGCGCATCGGTCGGACCCATCCTATGGTAGTAGTTCACAAGGTTATTTGAGGTTCAGGGGTGGGGGAGATGTGGCGAGACGGCGCACCGGCCGACGAGGGGTCGGGCTCCCCTTGCCTGGCCCTCGACGTGACGATCCGCGCGATGAACGTCGAGAACGACAACGCGACGATCGAGCGCTACCTCGAGACCAAGCAAGCCAACGCCTTGAACTGGGTCCAGCTAGACCTGGGCTCCGGCGCCCACAACACCGCGGTGAAGGCTCAGCTCGAGGGCCACGCCGAGGCCGACGAGGGCGATGCGCGCGCCAAGGCCTCGACCGGCAAGCGCACGCTCACCATCGATCCGGTCATAGTGGCAACCGACGCCGAGGTCCGATCGACCGCGGACGGGGCGGGCCCTCACGGAGGCCCACCCCCGAACGCTTTTCAACGGCCACGGTGTCCCTCCAGGCGTGCGCGTCGGCCAGTTCGGGGACCTCGACACCCGGCGCCTGGACCGCACCGGCACGCCGGAGGTCATCCTCGCCGAGGGCAAGCGTGACGAGCACCTCGCACAGCTGTGCGAGGCGTTCGTGGACGAGGCCGACTGGGCGATCGTCTCCCGCCTGACCCCCGACCGGGTCTCCCTCGTCGAGGGTGAGGCTTGGGAGACCGACTACCACGACGAGGCTCGGCTGGCGGTGCTCCGCACCGACGAGGCCCAGCTGCCCGACCACGGCGGTCGGGTCGCGGTCGTCGCCGCCGGCACGAGCGACGTCGGCGTCGCCGAGGAGGCCCGCCTGACGGCTCGGCTGACCGGATCGCGCACGCAGCGGGCCTACGATGTGGGCGTGGCTGGGCCCCACCGGCTCGAGCGCGCGCTGGCGGGGATGGAGACCGAGCCCGACGTGTACGTGTGCGTGGCCGGCCGCGAGGCTGCCTTGCCCACCGTGCTCGCCGCCTCCGTCGATCCCCCGGTCGTGGCCGTCCCGACGAGCATCGGGTACGGGCACGGCGGTGGCGGGGAAAGCTCCTTGTCCAGCGTGCTGCAATCCTGCGCACCCCTGCTGGCTGTCAACATCGACGCCGGCGTCCCCGCGGGCCTTTGCGCCTCGACCATCGCCCGGCAGGTTGGGAGGGCACGACGTGATCGAGACACCGCCTGACGACGAAAGCCAAGAGCGCCGCGAGCGCATCCAGAACGCCGAAGAGCGGCTCAACCGCCTGACGAGCAAACGCAACGAGCTCAACCAGGCGGCCCGCGAGGCCCGAGATCAGCGCGACAAGCTCAACGACCGCCGCAGCGAGATCCTCGACGACGCTCAGGAGCTGCGGGACAAGCGCGACGAGATCAACGAGAAGGTCCAAGAGCACAAAGCCAAGCGCGACGAGCTGCAGGAGAAGGCCCAACAGCTGCGCGACCGCCGCGACGGCAAGCAGGACGAGCTGCCGACCGAGGCCAAGGGCCGCCTGGAGGAGATCGGCTCCCGCATCCAGGAGCTCGAGACCAAGCAGCAGACCGAACCCATGAGCCCCGAGGACGAGCGCGATCTCGTGGACGAGCTGCAGGACCTCCGCCGGGAGGAGGCCGAGCTCGAGGAGACCGTCGACGAGGGCGAAGACATCCTCGACGACCTGGACGACCTCGACGCCAAGATCGACGAGCTCTACGAGCGCGCCGACGAGCACCACGAGAGGCTCGTCGAGCTGTCCCAGCGCTCCGACGAGGTGCACGAGAAGCTCGATCCCTACTACGAGCAGGCCGACCAGATCAAGGCCCAGGCCGACCAGCACCACGAGGAGTCCGTCGAGTACCAGGAGCGCGCCGACCACTACCACGAGCGCGCCGTCGAGCTCATCGAGGAGCTCGAGGAGCTTCGCGGCCAGGAGGAGGCCGAGAAGGAGCGCATGAAGGAGATCATGGAGGAGCAACGCCGCAAGGGCGAGGAGATGGAGGCCGACGAGGAGGTCTTCGACGCCTTCATGGAGAAGCTCGAGGACGGCGACTCCGTGGAGTTCTAAGCTGCCGGCGGGGGTTGCCGAACCGCTCGCGTCGGCCTAGGCGTGTCAAGGTCGGTAGGCCTGGGAGGCAAACCACTGCGGGTCGTCGACGGGGGCCGACCTCGCTTGCACCGATGCGACCCCCCGATGACCGTCAGGCGAGGATCCCGTTCGGTCACGATCCGACAGCGTCCAATCTCGAGAGCTTGGATCCTGCGTCGCTGGCGACCCTCGTACCTTTTAGCGTGGAGGCCTTCCTCCGCAGGGGCCGCCCAGCGAGCGAGGTCCCGGGAAGGTACCATCTCCATGGTCAACGCGTTCTGGCTCGACGAGGACGTCCAGCAGGCCGCCGCCTGGCTGGTGGACAAGCACGTGCTCTCCTCGCTCCTGGAGAACCACCTGACGCTCACGACCGCGCTCGCGATCCGCGGCTACCCGGACGAGGACCTGCCCGTCACCCACCGGAACCACCCGCTGCCGCTGTGGGCCGCCGAGCACCCCGACAACTGGCACCGGCTGCACGGCTACGTCGAGGCATGCCACCAGGAATGGCGCCACCGGTGGGACAACCACGACCGAACGCACGGCTCGTGGGCCAAGGTGCAGCGCCTGGATCTCGACCAGGTGGCGGCCCTGGATTGGCCAGGCGAGGCCGGACCCCCGCCTCACCTGACCGGCGAGTGGGAGGCCGAGACCGTCGTCGACGCCTACCGTCTGTACTACGCCAACGACAAGCAGGGCCTGTTCACGTGGACGCGGCGAGAGCCGCCGCCGTGGCTGGAGGCCTACCAGCGCTAACGCGACGGGGGACCGGCGGCCGGGTTCGGGCTCGTTCGCCAGGGGCGCAGGCAGGCCTCGCCACCGGACAGGGTCGAGATCTGTCCCCCCTCGCCGTCGATCGGATCGCCCGTGCAGGCATCGCGCACGTCGCCGGTGGGTCCCGAGGCGTGGCCCCACCAGTTGCGGGTCGCGTTCACGTGGGCGTCCATCCAGGCGGACAGCCCGGCGTTCGCGTTGGATACCACGTTGTTGTGCGCGAGCTGGACCGGCGAGGAGCGGACCGCGAGCACGCCGACCACGTTCCGCTCGATCACGTTGTCCTGCAGGCGAGCGTCGTCGGATCGGTACAGCTCGACGCCGTCGAAGCTGTTGTCCACGATCCGGTTGCGGGCGATGTGCGCCGAGGCTACGTGGCGGAGGTCGATCCCGTCGGCGTTGCCCTCGATCGCGTTCCCCACGATCCGGGGCTGCGGCGACGAGACCGCATAGAGGGCGTCCTCGTTCGCCGCGAGCGTGTTGGCCTCGACGACGGCGCGCCCGGCGTCCGCGAGGTGGATGCCACGGTCGTGGCCGCGGATCGCGTTGCTCGCGATCGTCGCGCCGGTCGATGCGGCGACGTGGATCCCCTGGTCTCCGTCGGCGATCGTGTTCCCCGCGACGTGGACGCCGTCGGCCTCGAGGACGCGCACGTTCCGGCGGTTGTGCACGATCTCGTTGCCCTCGATCGTGACGTTCGCGGCGTCCGCGATCTCGATCCCGACCGGTTGGCGATGGTCGTCGGGGGCGGTCCCACCGCCCGGTCGTCCGTCGATCACGGTGTCGCGGATCACGACGTGGGCGCTGGTGGCCTCGATCGTGATGCCGGAACGGCGAGGCACCGGTGGGCCCTCGGCGGGGCGAACCGTCGGCACGATGCACCAGCCCTCGATCGTGTAGGGGTTCTCGGCGGTGCCGTTGCCGGCCACGACCCCGCTTCCGGGCCGATGCAGCGTCTCTCCGCCGGCCGGCAGCGTCGAGACGAACCCGCGAGATCCCCGGTCCTCGGTGATCTCGATCGGAGGGTGGGGCTTGCAGTCGCTTGCCGGGGTCGGCTCGGCGGGCGTCGCCTTTGCCGTCGACCCCAGGTCGGCGTGGAGCGCGGCCGCGAGGGGGTCCCCGAGCGAGGCCATCGTCGGCACGGAGGGCGGTCCCAGAGGCTCCTCGACGCGGGGGTCGGCGACCGCTGTCGCGGCGACGGTGGCGAGGACGAGCACCAAAGCCCAAGCCGCAAGCGGTCCGGCGCGGTCGATCGCCAAGCGAGAGCCTCCACGATGGACGTGCTCGACCGCAAGCGAAAACCCCCGCCTGTCACTGGCGCTCAGGCACACCCCGACGGTCGACAGGTCAACCGTCGCCGACGGTGATCTCGACGAGGGTGCGCACGTACACCGTGAAGCTGTAGGTCCCCTCGGCCTCGGGCGAGGTCCCGGTGAACCCGCCGCGGTACTCGCCGGGGGCGGGATCCTCGACGACCGGCCCGGCCACGTCGGCCTCCGCCGGGCACGTGTCCGAGGCGCCGTAGGACGAGCCGCCTCCGGTCTCGTCGCTGGACTCGAACCCGAAATCGTAGCTGCCGCTGGGGCAATCGATCGCCATGGCCAGCCAGATGTCGCTCGCGTTCTCGGGCACGTCGAAGCCGAACCCGAAGCTCTCCGGTTCGGCGCCGAAGCCGCCGGCGCGCTCGAGGGCCGTCGTCAGGTCCCAGCGGACGAGCGTGCCCCCGTAGTCGGCGCCGCTGGCCGCCAGCTCGGCGGTGAACACCTCGGTCCCGTTCTCGTCGAGGAACGTGTAGGTCCCGAAGTTGCCGGCCTCGCTGTCGTAGGTGTACTCGACGGCCACCCGGTCGTTCTGGCGGGCGGTGAGGTAGGCGGTGCCGTCCTCGATGCGGTCGACCGTGATCTCCCGCTCGACGCCGTCCCAGGTCGTCGTCCAGGTCTTGTCCTCGACGAGCGGCCAGTCGAAGAAGCGAACGTTCGCATCCCCTTGGCTGCCGGCCAGATCCGCCTTCCGGCGCTCGCCGAAGAAGCTCACGTCGGAGCGGGCGTCGAAGAACGCGGCATCCCGGCTGTCGGTGTCCACGATCCAGTCGCTCCCCGCATCCCGGGTCACGGCCCACGTCTGCTCCTCGCCGTCGCCGGTCCGGTAGGTCCAGTGGTCCCCCAGCGACCACCCGGGCACCCTCAACCCCTCGGTGTCGTCCTCGGCCGTGTCCTCCTCCGTCCCGTCGGTGGCGGCATCGGTCCCGTCGCCGCCGAGGCAGCCGGCGACGGGGGCGAGCAGGAGTGCGAGCGCGAGGACGAGACGCCGGTGCACGCGTCTCCATCGCGCCCGCGGTCTTCAACCTAGCCCGTGACGAGGCCGGGGGCGAAAGACCCAAGCCCACCCGCGCGGTGCGCCTGCTCGATGCGCGCGACCGTCGCTGCCGGGCTGGCCCTGCTCGTCGTCACCGTCGGCCTCGCCGGGTGCGCAAGCGAATCGGACGCTGCGCCCGAGCCGTTGTCGGCTCGCGAGGCCCTCGAGAGCGCCGAACCCACGGTGAGGGACTGGCAAGACGAAGCCGAGCTGCTCGTGCTCTCCGGGTTCGAGGGCGGCGAGGACAGCCCGGCCATGCAGCGCGAGCGGACCGGGGACCAGCGCGAGTCGTTCCCGCTGCACGCCGACCCGCTGCCCGGCGACGGGCGCGCCCCCCAGTGGGTGATGGTGTTCATCGCGGGCAACGAGACGCGATCGGTGCGCGTCAGTGCCGACGAGGTCGCCTGGATGGACGAGGGCGCCCAACCGGCCGGGCCCGGCGCCCAGCCGGTCGGCAACGTCTCGATCGACAGCACCGACGCCGTGCAACGGCTGCTCGACGACAGCGAGGCGGCCGATCGCATCGTGGCGGCCAGCGACGCGGCCGTCTTCTACACGCTCGGCGGCACGAGCGAGGGGCCACGCTGGCAGGTGCGCGCCTCCAGCCACGGCCAGGGCGCCCAGGAGACGCGGTTCGTGGACGCTCGCACGGGCGAGGTCGCCAACCGGACCCAGGCGCAGACGAGCCCGCGCACGGAGACGTTCGAGGGCCAGCTTTCGGCCGGCCAGCCCAACGCCACGCACGAGGTCACCGTGCCCGAGGACGGGAAAAGCTTGGCCCTCGAGCTGTCGTGGAACGGCTCCGATCAGGCCCGCTTGTCGGCCCACCTCACCCGCGAGGGGACCTCGATCGGGCCGCCTGCGGCCAGCCAGCACAGCGCCGAGCGGTTCCAAGCCCGCTGGGACGGCCTCGAGGAGGGCAACCTCACGGTCGACGTCGGCCTCGACGAGCCGGGCGAGGGCGAGGAGGTCGCCTACGACCTGCGCGCCCACGCCAGGTGAGCCTCACTCGTCGGGCTCGAGCCAGATCATCACGAAGATCCAGGTCAAGACCAGCATCGCGGCCACGAGCGCGAACCGACCCAGCTCGCCGCTGCGTCCCAGCGCCATGATCAACGCGACGGCCAAGAGCAGCGACGCCGTGATGGCGGCCAAGCTGGCGCGCAGCACGTTGCCGCGCTGGTGCTCCTGGTAGGCATCGAGGCCGCCCAGCTCCACGTTGACGCTGAGCTCGTCCTGCTCGAGCTTGCGCAAGATCGTGTTGATGCGGCCGGGCGCGTTCTTCACGAGCTCGGCGCCCTGGATCCCGATGTCGATGAGGGCGTCCTTCTGCCGTTCGGGGGACAGGTAGCGCTCGAACAGGCGCTGCTGGATGTAGGGCCCCAGCGTCTCGATCAGCTCGTAGTTGGGGTCCAGCCGGCGGCACATGCCCTCGAACTGGAACAGGGAGCGCGTGATGAGCATGAAGTCCGGCGGCAGGCGGAGGTTGTGGTCCTCGGCCGTGTCGATGATCATGTCCAGCATCTCGGGGTTGCCCGGCGAAGCGCGCTCGCGGTCGTGGAACTCCATGATCTGCTCGAGGTCGTTCTTGAACGGGCCGGGCTCGAAGGGGCCGACCTTGTTGCACAGATCGATGAGGTTCTGGGCCACCATCTCCAGGTCGTCGCGCTGGAAGCCGACGAGCAGGCCGAGCACGCGCTCGGCGCGGCGGCGGGGGACGTACCCGACGGCCCCGAAGTCGAGGTAGGCGATCGTGTTCGAGTCGAGGATCAACACGTTGCCGGGCGAGGGGTCGGCGTGGAACAGCCGGTGGTCGAAGATCATCTCCGCCATCGAGGTGGTGAGCACCTCGGCCACGCTCTCGCCGTCCAGGGACGGGATCGCGCCCTCGTCGAGATCCTCGAGCTTGATCCCGTCGACGTACTCGAGCGTGAGCACCCGCCGGCCGGAGTGCTCCCAGTGGATCTCGGGGATCTTGACGTTGGGATCGTCCTCGAAGTTCTCGAAGACGCGCTGGTGGTTGCGGGCCTCGTAGGTGTAGTCCAGCTCCTTGCCCAGCATCACGCGCATCTCTTCGAGGTGGGCCTGGGGCTGCCAGATGCGGGAGCCGGCGAACACGCGCTCGACGAAGCTCACGATCGGTTCCAGGATCTCGAAGTCCCGGGCCACGCGCTCGTGGATGCCGGGGTGCTGGACCTTGACCGCGACCCGGTCGCCGTTCTGCAGCTCCGCGAAGTGCACCTGACCGATCGAGGCGCTGGCGACCGGTTCCCGCTCGAAGGTGGCGAAGACGTCGTCGATCGGGCGATCGAGCTCGTCCTCGACGACGCGCTTGATCTGCCGGTACGGGGTCGGCTTCGTCTTGTCGTACAGGTGGCGGAACTCGTCGGCGAAGGCCTTCGGGACGAGGTCGGGCCGGGTGCCCATCAGCTGTCCGAGCTTGATGAACGTTGGACCCAGATCCTCGAGCAACCGCCGCATGCGCTCGGGCACCCCCGCCGGGACGCGCAGCTCCGTCCCGCGCACGCCGCGCTCGCGCTCGGCCTGGCTGAGCTCCTTGATCAGCTGGAAGAAGTTGTGGTCCTGCAGCGTGCGCAGGATCTCGACCGTGCGCTGGATCTTGGAGACCGGTTCGGTCTCCTCGCCCGCCTCGCGCGTCTGCGCCTCAGCCCGGGAGGCGGACAGGTGGTCGGGGATCTGGTCGGCTGACTCGCCCGTGTCAGATCCGTCCGCTCCCCGCATGAACCACGACCGGCAAACAAGCCGGGGCTTATAGGCCAACCGGTGGTCCGACAGGGGCCGGTCTCAGAAGAACCCGGAATCGTCGGTCCAGGTGCCCTCGAACACGCAGCCGCGCTCGACGTCGTGCTCGATCTCGCGCACCTCGACGTCCTCGCCGCCGGCGCGCTCGACGAGGCCCTCGAACAGGCCCTCCAGCGTACGGCAGAAGTGATCGTGTTTCGGGAACCCGTAGATCCGCAGCGTCGCGTTCCCGTCGTCCATCGCCAGCACCTCGACGTCGCCGAAGTCGGCGTAGGTTCCCCAAAGCGTGCGGGCGCGGTTCAGCAGGCGTTGGGGGTTGGCCAGCTTGAGGATCGTGCCGGCCCCCGGGATGACCTGCTCGATGTTGTCGGCGCCGTCGCGACCGATCTCCCGCAGCAGGTCGTCGTCGGCGTCGGCGATGTCGGCGACCTCCTCCAGGATCGCGGTGTGGAGGTCGTACTCGATCTCGGAGGCCGAGTGGACGCCCTGGCGGGACACCTCGCGGCCGCGATGCTCGTCCAAACGGTCGAACAGCGCGTCCACGGACCGGGAGCCCTGGCGCTCCTCGAGCCAGGTGACCACCATCGAGGTGCTTGCTCCCGTCATGGTTCCGACAGGCGCCATCGGAGAACCACCGTCTGCCGGCGGACACTTAGCTGTTCTCGTTCGGGTCTCGACCACTGCCGAAACACCACGGCCGACGGTTTCGACCCATGCTACCCCGCCACGAGCCCGGATCGTTCGGTCACCCCCCTCCCGGGTGGGGATTGACAACCGATCGGGGTCCCCATCGTGGACGATGGACGCGATCACGGCCAAGGAACGGGCGGCCAGCATCGAGTTCTCGCTGGGAGCCGGCGCCGAGCAGGCCCGCGTGGAGTGCTTCGCCGTGCCTCGACGACGGGGCTCGGCCCGACGCAGCTCGCGGTGGATGTTCCTCGTCGTGACCGATCTCCCCGAGACCGAGGTGCGCGACGGGCTGACGAGCTTCCAGGTGGAGACCCTGGGCCGGCGAGGCTCGACCACGACGTACGCCGCGTGGCCGCCGACGGCCTGACCGCAGGCTCGCCTTGTGGGGGTTTTTTGGCTGAGGCAACGCCTATTCGATCGTGTATGAAGGCCCTCATGCGCGGCCTCGACGCGATGGCCACGGGGCTCACCGTGGGCGAGCGGATCTCCGAAGGCGAGCCGTTCAAGGCGATCGGGATCGGGCTCGGTCTCGCGTTCCCGCTGATCATGCGGCGACGGATCGGCTCGTTGACGCTGGCGGTCCTGATGGCGGTCGGCTCCTACTACTTCTGGGAGAAGGTGCACGGCGACTCGGCCCCGATGACCTCGGCCCCGACCGGGACGGCCTGACGCGGGCCTCAACGGACGGGAGGGTTTTTCTACCCCAGCCCCATCGACGGTCGGGTACCTGTGAGGCGGCCCCGCGCCTGCTCGCGGACGTTCGACGAGGTGGAGCCGATGGAGCCCCAGGGACGGACGACGCGCACCCGCCGACGAGGAGCAGGGGGCCGCCCAGGAACCCGTTCCCGATCACTGAGGTGATCGTTTGCCCATCGAACAGGTCGACACACCGTCCGAGATCCCGTACATCCAGATCCTCGACCAGGACGGGAACGTCGACGAGGAGCTCGAACCCCAGATCCCGAGCAGCGATCTCGTCGACCTCTACCGGACCATGGTCAAGTCCCGCAAGTTCGACGAACGTCGGATGAAGCTCCAGCGCCAGGGGCGCATCGGCACGTTCGCGCCCTCCCACGGCCAGGAGGCCGCCCAACTGGGCAGCATCTACGCCACGCGGGACGACGACTGGTTCGTGCAAAGCTACCGCGAGCTCACGGCGAACCTCTGGCGCGGTCTCGAGGTCGAAGACGATCTGCTGTACGCCGCCGGGTACGAGCACGGCATGGAGCTCACCGGCGAGGAGAACCAGACCCCGATCGCGATCCCGATCGCCAGCCAGACCTGCCACGCCACCGGGATCGCCTGGGCGTCCAAGCTGAAGGGCAACGACCGCGTCACGATCACGTACTTCGGCGACGGGTCCACCAGCGAGGGCGACTTCCACGAGGCGATGAACTTCGCCGGCGTCTTCGAGACGCCGACGGTGTTCCTCTGCCAGAACAACCAGTGGGCGATCAGCGTCCCCCGCGAGCGCCAGACGGCCTCCGACACGCTGGCCCAGAAGGCCCACGCCTACGGTATGCCGGGCATCCAGGTCGACGGCAACGACATCCTCGGCGTCTACCACGCCACCAAGCGCGCCGTCGATCGCGCCCGCGCCGGCGACGGCCCGACGATGATCGAGGCGATCACCTACCGCATGAACGTTCACACCACGGCCGACGACCCGACCAAGTACCGTGACGAGGAGGACGTCGAGCCGTGGCGCGAACGCGACCCCATCGACCGCTTCCGCACCTACCTGCTCGAGAAGGACGTCCTCGACGAGGGCGACCACGACACGATCGAGGAGGAGGTCACCGAAGAGATCGCCGAAGCCGTCGAGACCTTCGAGGACAAGGCCGAGGAGCTGGGCGACCCCGAGGACATGTTCGACTTCGCCTACTCCGACGAGCCGCCCTACCTCGCCCAGCAGCGCGAGGAGTTCACCGACTACTGGGACCGCCACGATGTGTGGGGTGATCACCATGGCTAAGGCCACCCAGCTGACCCAGGACGTCGAGACGAGCGAGATGACGATGGTCGAGGCCATCTGTGAGGCCCACGACCAGGAGCTGGCGCGCGACGACCGCGTCATGATCATGGGCGAGGACGTCGGCTGGGACGGCGGCATCTTCCGCGCCACCGACGGCCTCGTCGAGACGTACGGCGAGGACCGCGTCGTCGACACGCCGCTGGCCGAGACCGGCATCATCGGCACCGCGGTCGGCCTCGCGATCAACGGCATGCGGCCCGTGCCCGAGCTCCAGTTCAGCGGGTTCAGCTACCAGGCCTTCCACCAGATCGAATCCCACCTGGCGCGCTTCCGCAAGCGCACCCAGGGCGGCATGAACGTGCCCGTCACGATTCGGATGCCCTACGGCGCCGGCGTGCGCGCGCTGGAGCACCACAGCGAGTCCCGCGAGACGTACTGGATCCACACGCCCGGGCTCACGGTCGTCATCCCCCGCAGCCCGCAGCAGACCTGGGCCTACCTCAAGGCCAGCATCCGCTCGGAGGATCCGGTCGTCTTCCTCGAGCCGAAGGCCCTGTACCGCAAGTTCCGCGAGCCCGTGCCCGAGGAGGACGTCGACACCGACCAGCTGCCCGACATCGGGCCTGCGCAGGTGCTCGAGGAGGGCGAGGACGTCACCGTCGTCGCCTTCGGCCACATGCTCTACCGCACGCGCCAGGCCGTCGCCGAACTCGAGGAGGAGCACGACATCTCGGCGACCGTGATCGACCTGCCGACCGTGTCCCCGCTCGACAGCGAGACGATCGTCGACAGCGTCGAAGACACCGGCCGCTGCGTGGTCGTGCAGGAGGCCCACCGCACGCTCGGCATCGCCTCCGAGATCAGCGCCCGCATCATGGACGAGGCCGTGCTGCACCTCGAGGCGCCCGTCAAGCGCGTCACCGCGCCCGACGTGCAGACCCCGCTGCTCGCTCGCGAGCAAGCCTACATGCCCGACGTGCCCCGCATCAAGGAAGGCATCGTCGAGACCGTGGACTTCTGACCCGGGCCTCCCTCGCTAGCGGGGCCGGGCCCCGCCTTCCTCTCCTCTTCCTCTCACCGCGTCCCAGCGTCGCCGCCAGCGGCCGCCAAGGCCTGCTGCAGGAGGTGGGCCGCCGCGTCGACCGTCGGCCCGGGACCGGCCGCGTTCACCTCCACCAGGTCGACGCCGGCCAACTCGTGGTCACCAGCCACCGCCCCGACGAGCTCGGCGACCTCGTCCAGGCCCGGCCCGTCCGGCTCGGGCCAGACCACGCCGGGTGCCTGCTGGGGGTCGAGGACGTCGATGTCGACCGTCAGGTACACGGGCTCGGGCAGCTTGGCCGGCAGCTCGGTCCGCACGCCCAGCTCCTCCATCGCCTCGGTCTCGGCGCCGCGGGCGGCTCGCGCGCCAAGCACCACGACCTCGGCGTCCGAGCGCTCGCAAGCCCGCCGCAGCCAGGTGCCCTGCGCGATCGAGCGGCCGTGCTGGTCGTCCCACAGGTCGGGGTGGGCGTCCAGGGACACGATCGAGGCCGGCTGCAGGGCCCGGACCGCTGCCAGCGAGACCGTGTGCTCGCCACCGAGCACGACCGGCAGCGCCGATGGCGCCTGCGCGCAGGCTCGCTCGATCGTGGCCTCCAACCGGGCCAAGGTCGGCTCCGGCTCGATGGGGTCCACGAGCACGTCGCCCGCGTCCCACACCGGCGCTCCGTCGTCGGTCTCGGCGAGCTCCAGCGCCGAGCGCAACAGGTCGGGCGCTCGCGCCTGGCGGGGGCGGCCGCCGCTGGTGCCGTCGAAGGGGGCGCCGACGACGAGCGCGTCGGCGTCGGCAGGCGGCACCCGCTGCCAGCTGGTCGGCTGGGTGGGCTCGTCCTGGGTCTGGGCGGCCTCCCTCATCCGCCGCGACCAGGGGCCGACCCCGTGAAAGCCCTTCGCCGGGAGGGGCCGGCGATCCTACCGGCTCACGCGTGCTCGCGCGCCCAGGCGGCCAGCTCCTCGGCCACGCCGGCCTCGGCCAGCTCCTCGCTCTGATCGAGGCGTTCCAGCGCGCGCTCGGTGCTCTCGGGCGCGATCTCGCCGATCTCGCCCTCGAGGAACGCGCGGGCCTGCTGACGTCGGTCGCCGCCGACGTGGCCGATCGCCTCGACGATGCGGGCGATCCAGGCCGGCCCGGTCGTCTCCAGCAGGTCCTGGGCGTGGGCCTCGACGTGGTCGAGCGCGGCCCCCTGGGCGTGGGGTTGCGTGAGCATCGTCTCCAGCAGCGGCCCGATCGACTGTTGGGGGATCTCGCCGTCGGCCACCATGCCCAGCAGGGCCTCGAGGCTCTCGTCCTCGCGGAACAGCGGAAGGCTGTGGAGGTAGCCTTCGACCTGCTGGGGCGGGTCCCCTGTATCTCGGCGGGCCAGATAGGTCTCGCGGAACGTCTCGAAGGTCCCGTGGTCGCCGTGGCGGGCGGCCACGCGCACGGCCACCTGGGCCTGCTCGGGATCGATCTCCTCGGGGTCGCTGCGTTCGGTCTCGGCTTGCTCGAGCACGGGGTCGAGGGTCGCCTCGTCGCCCCCGATGCCGGCGAGGGCCATCAGGACGGTGCCTCGCCGGTGGCGGCGGGCCGGCTTCTCGCCGGGCTTGGCGTGGGTGCCCAGCTCCTCGAGCGCGGACCCGAAGGCGGCCATCACCCAGGAGCGGAACCCGGCCAGCGCCTCGGCGTCGCCGTGGGTCTCGAGCATGCGCTCGAGCTCGCGGACGTGGCCGACGAGATCGTCCACGAACGCGAAGTGCGCCTGGCCCGTGGCGGTCTCGTCGACGAGCCTCAGGTGGTCGTCCATCGACCGGCGGCCGGCCTTGACCAGGGAGAAGCTGTCCCGGATCAGGCCCCACCGCTCGGCGGGCGAGAGCTCGCGGACGTTGGCGCGCAGGCGCTGACCCAGCTCGGGGCCGTGGTCGACGCGGTAGAAACCGCCCTGGTCGGCGTTGCCCACCAGCCAGGCGATCTCCCCCGCGGGGTCGAGCTCGATCTCGGTGCTTTCGCCCTCGAGGAGCACGCTCGTCTCGTGGACGCCGGCCCGGTCGGCCCACCGGAGCACGACCGGCACCGGCCACGTGGCCGCCTGCAGCGTCGTCGTCCGCCGCGCCCGGTGGTGGCGTTGGGTCAGCTCGACGACGCCCTCGTCCACCAACCGCATCGCCACGCAGGGGTGGCCGGGCTGGGTGACCCAGGCCCGCATGATCTCGGTGACGGGTTCGTCGCTGGCCTGGGCCAGGTGGTCCCACAGCTGGCTGCCGCGGGCGTTGTCCTCGGCGAAGGTCTCGATGTAGCTGGCCAGGCCCTGGCGGAAGGTCTCGGGCCCGAGGTAGGCCTCGAGCATGCGCATCACGGCCGATCCCTTGCCGTACGTGATGGCGTCGAACATCTCCATGGCCTCGGCCGGCGTCTGCACGGGGTGGTAGATGGCGTGCGTGCTGTCCAGCGCGTCCGTGGCCAGGGCCTGGTCGGTCCGCTGGCGGAAGGCGTGCCAGATCTCGTGACCGGGTTCGAGCTGGTCGAGGGCCTCGTGGGCGATCCACTCGGCGAAGGCCTCGTTGAGCCACAAGTCGTCCCACCAGGCCATCGTGACGAGGTTGCCGAACCACATGTGCGCCAGCTCGTGCGCGACGACGCGGTCCAGCGCCTTCTCCTCGTCCCAGGTCGACATCTCGCGATCGAGCAACAGCAGGGGCTTGCGGAAGACGACGAGGCCGACGTTCTCCATCGCGCCGAAGCTGAAGCTCGGCACGGCCAACTGGTCGTACGTCGCGTAGGGGTAGGGCTGCTCGAAGTACGCCTCGAACCAGCTCGTCAACCGCGCGGCCTGGTCGCGGGCTCGCTGGCCGAGCTCCTCGGCGTCGGTCAGCGCCCACACGCGGAACGGGACGCCGTGGTGGTCGACGGGGTCACTCGCCTCGAAGTCGCCCACGGCCATCGCCGCCAGGTAGCTGGCGATCGGCGGCGTGGCATCGAACACGCGCGTGGCGGTGCCATCCTCGTGCTCGCGCGTCTCGGCCAGGGAGCCGTTGGCCAGCACCTGTTGATCCTCGTCGGCGCGGATCCGCCAGGCGATCTCGGCCTTGAACGTGGGTTCGTCGAAGCAGGGGAACACCGAGCGCGCGTCCGAGGGTTCGCACTGGGTGACCAGGCAGCGTTCCTCGCCGGCCTCCGACCGGTACAGGCCGGTCATGTCGTCGCCGATCTCGCCCTCGTAGGTGATCGACAGCGTCGCCTCGCCGGGTTCGAGGGTGCGCGGGAGGTCGAGGATCCAGCGATCATCGGGCTGCTCGCGCAGCTCGGGCTCGATCGTAGCCTCGTCGGTGGCGAGCTCGATCGCCTGGGCCTCGAGACCGTCGGCGTGCAGCTCGATCCTCGAGCAACGGTCCTCGATCACCACGTCGATCGTGACGCGGCCCTCGAAGGTGTCGGCCGCGAGCCCGACCTCCAGGTGGGGCTCGTAGCGGGTGGGCCGCACGGTCGTGGGTAGGCGGTGGTCGGCGGGCACGGTCGCGGGCCCAACGCCTCGCGCCTGGTTAAGCTGAGGGGACAAGGGTGGCCAGCGCCTGGTCGAGCCGGATCAGGCTCCACAGCGTGAACAGGGCCGGCACGAGACCGCCGAAAGCCGCCAGCAGCACGAAGCTGGCCTGGAACTGGGTGGTGGCGGTGACCACGGCCAACACGAGCGCCAGCGCGAGCGCGCCGGCCGCCCCGATCAGTGGGTCGCCTGGGGCCTCGTGACCGCTGCGCAGGGAGAGCCCGTCGGCGGTCCAGATCGCGACCATGACCACCATCGGCGGCGCCAGCAGGGCCCCGGCGCCGGCCAGGATCAGGCCCAGATCCCCGAGGAGAGCGACCGACACGGGGGCAGCGAACGTGAAGCCGGCGATGCCGATGGCCGCCACGAGCGCCGTCCAAGCGAGCCGACGGCCGCGCTGGCCGAGGGGGAACGGGTAGTCGATGCGGTCCCCGGCGTCCCGGTCCGCCAGTGCGCGATCGATGCGGAGACCGGCGAGCGCGTACAGGAGGGCGCCCGCCAGGCCCGCGTACGTCGCGAGGTCGAGCTGGCCGGCGGTGAGCAAGCCGAAGGCGACGGCGGCGATGGCGGTGGCCGCGGCCATCCAGCGTGTCGCCGATCGCAGCGCTTCCGTCATCGTGGGTCCCCCTCAGGCGTCCTCGAGGCCGTGCATGTCGACGAGATCGGGCTCGAAGGGAGCCAGCTCGTCCGGCACGGTCACGCCCTCGATCGAGGAGCCCAGCGAGATGCCCATCTCCTTCTTCTCGCTCCACACGTCGCTGTTGAACTCGGTGACCGTCTCGGTCAGATCCGCCAGCCCGGGGTCGGCCGTTTCGAGCGGGTCGGGGAAGGACTGCTCGTGCACGTTCTCGCCGTAGAGCTCGCGGTACAGCTGGTAGGTGACGATCGGGGCGATGGGAGCCAGCAGCTCGATCGTACCCTTGACGACGGATTGGAGGGTGCGGATCGTGTCCCAGTCGTCGTCGTAGGCGCGGGACTTGACCATCTCCATGTAGTGGGGCGCGAAGAGGTTCCAGACGAAGTCGCGGATCGCGTTCGCCGGCTCGAAGGGGTCGAACTCCTCGTAGCCCTCCAGGCAAGTGTCGCGCGTCTCGTTGAACTCGGCACGGATCCAGGCGTTGACGTCGTGCGTGGCCGGATCGGCCGGCTCCTCGGGCGGCTCGAACATCGACAGGAACCGGGCGACGTTGTACAGCTTGGTGATGAACTTGCGCGCGCCCTCGATCTTCTCCTCTCGGACACGGTAGTCGTCACCGATCGTGCACTCGCTGGCGATCCAGAACCGGAAGGCGTCGGCGCCGTACTCGTCGAGCACCTCGCTGGGCTCGATCACGTTCCCCAGCGACTTGCTCATCTTGCGCCCGTGCTCGTCCATGCCGAGGCCGGTGATCCAGACGTTCTCGAACGGCTGGTCGTCCTCGAGAAGGTGGGACTTGAGCGCCGTGTAGTACAGCCAGGTGCGGACGATGTCGCGACCCTGCGGGCGCAGGGCCACGGGGAAGTTCTCCTTGAAGAAGCCGGCCGCCTCGTCCTCGTGCCAGCCGGTGATGAAGAGGTTCGACTGGCTGGAGTCCATCCAGGTGTCGAACACCTTCTCCTCGCCGCGCACCGTCAACCCGTCGTACTCCTCGAGGAAGGCGTCCAGGCGACCGCGCTTCTCGCGCGTCTCCCGGTCGTACACCATGCTGTCCTCGGGCGGGTCCTCCTGCCAGGGCTTGTAGTAGGGGCCCTCGGGCGGGACGACGACGTAGTCGGCCTCGCCGTCCTCGTCCTCGAGGTACCAGATCGGGATCTCGGTGTGGTAGTAGCGGCGCCGGGACACCGGCCAGTCGATGGACACGGTGTCGATCCAGTCCAGCAGCAGCTGGCGGTGCTTGTCGGGATGGAAGTCCATCTCCTCGGCGATGCGCCGCATCTCGTCCTTGACGTCGGTCTGCGAGACGTACCACTCCTCGATCGGCACGATCTCGACGGCGGCGTCGGAGCGCTCGCTGATCGGGAACTGCTGCTCGACGCGCTCGGTCTCCGCGACGAGGTCCTTGGAGGTGAGATCCTCCTTGATCTTCTCGCGGGCGTCCTCGACGGCGAGCCCGGCGTAGGGTCCGGCGGCCTCCGTCATCTCGCCGGTCTGGTCGATCGCCTTGATCGGATCCAGATCCAGCTCGCGGAACAGGCGCACGTCGGCCTGGTCCCCGTAGGAGCACACCATCATCGTGCCGGTCCCGAACTCGGGGTCGACGTGGGGGTGCTCGCGGATCTCGACCGTGCGGTCGTACAGCGGCAGCTCGGCGTGCTTGCCGACGAGGTGCTGGTAGCGCTCGTCGTCGGGGTTGACGATCACGGCCTGGCAGGCGCAGATGAGCTCGGGCCGCGTCGTCGCGATCACGATCTCCTCCTGGGACTCCTTCACGGTCCACTTGACGTGGACGAGATCGGTCTCGCGCTCCTCGTAGAACACCTCGGCGTCGGCGATCGTGGTCCCCAGCTCGGGATCGTAGTTGTTCGGGCGCAGGTCCTCGGTGATCGCGCCGTCCTTCCACAGCTGGATGAAGCCCTTCTGCGTCAGGGCGCGGTACTCGGGGTCGTCGGTGCGGTAGGTGTCCTCGAAGTTGCAGCTCATCGCGATGCGCTTCGCCGTCCGCTCGAGGCTCTCGCTGTTCTCCTGGATCGCATCGCGGCACTCGTCGACGAACTCGGCCCGGTCCCACTCCTGCAGGGGCTTGCCGGACTCCTCCTCGACGACCTGCTCGATGTTGATCCCGTTGCGGTCCAGTCCCCAGGGGAACAGGACGCGCTCGCCGCTCATCCGCTTGCTGCGAGCGATCACGTCGATCAGGCTGTACTGGGCGACCGCGCCGATGTGCCAGGTCCCGCTCGGGTACGGCGGGGGCGTGTCGATGACGAACACCGACTCGGCCGGGGCTTGCGTGGGGTCGACGTGGTCGACGGGCTCGTCGCGAAGATCCGCCAGGACGTCCTCCTCCAGGTCGACGTCCCAAGCTTTCTCCTCGATCTGCGGCGAGCGCTGGGGCATCGACGCGGCGAGCCCCCTTCCCGTTCATAAACGTTCACAGAGGAGACGGCAGGGGGTCAGCGTGAGCGCCGCAAGGCAGGGAAGGGCAAAGGAAGCCGAGCGACCGAATCTGGTCGGCCACCGGAGGCGGGTCGGTCGCGGACGAACAAGCACGGGGTTGCTCGGCCCAGCGGCCCACCTCTGCGATCGCTGCCCACCTCCCTCGACACCTTCCCGAAGGAACTCGCCAGCCGACCCGCCCACGCGCACCGCCGACCGCCTCCTTCGTCCCATCCTGGCCTTCCCTCTCCTCCGTGCCTTTGGGTCTCTGTGTGAGGGCTCTGGCCCTCTTCCCCGCTGTTCCCTTCTCGACCGGCTGTGCGCCCTCTCCGCAAGCCTTAACTCCCGGCGGTCGCCCTGACGGGCTCGTGCGGGCGTTCGCGCTGTTCGTGCTGTTCCTCCTGCTCGTCCCGACGGCGGCCGCCTTCCATCAGGCGCCCTCGCCCGACGACGAGGTGCAACGAAGCGACACCGGCGACTCGGTCACCTGGCGATCGGTCGCCTTCCATCCCAACCAGACGCAGGCCACGCTCGTCGGCGCCTGGGAGGACGGTGACACCACGCACAGCCTGATCGCCGAGTGGACGCCCGGGACCGGTCTCGAGGAGGTCTACAACCGGTCCGGGCCGGCTCTGGTCGACGTCGACGTCCGTTCGGATGGCACCCAGGTCGTCGTCGGGCTGCGCGACACGATCCTGTACGGCCAACCCGGCGACTACCGCGACGTGTGGGAGGAAAGCCGCTTCGCCGACGACGACCGCAACCTGACCTTCTACGGCCTCGGCACCTCGTTCAGCTCCGACGACAGCTTCGCGCTCGTCAGCGGATCCAGCCTGCTGCGCGTCGACGCCAACGGCTCGCTCGAGGTCGTGCACAGCGGCGAGGGCGCCTTCTTCCGCTCGATCGACTTCAACCCCGCCTCCGACTACGCGCTCGTCGAGGCCGCCGTCCAGCGCGAGGACGACGCCGTGCTGGGCACCGTCTGGCGCACGAACGGCTACGCCGAGATGACGCGAGAGGACAACGTCGCCATCTACGGGCGCTTCCAGCGCGGCGACGCCCTCCTCAACGCGATCTCGTTCGCCCCCAACGGCACCTTCGCCACGTTCGCCGGCCGCGACGGTCCCGGCGCCAGCTTCATGACGTGGTCGGCCGACCGGCTGGACTGCCACGACCACGAGAACCGCTCGGAGTGCCACGACCACAGCTACCGGTACATGGGCGCGGGCAAACCCGCCGGCCCAGCGACCTGCATCGACTGGCACCCCGAGGGCGAGTACGCGCTCGTGACCGGGCTCGAGCAGGACGTGCTCGGGTACGCCGACGACCGCATGTGGGCCCCGCTCGTCCACCAGGGACCCGACCTGCTGGGGTGCGCGTTCGCCCACGACGGCTCCCGTGCGCTGGCCGTCGGCCACAACGGCACGGTCGTCGAGGTCACACCGGGAGAGGGTCCGCTGGTGCGCGTGCTCGATCCCAAGCCGGGACGGCTGGCTCAGCCGGGCACCGACCAACGGTTCCTCGTCGGCGTGCTCGACCGCAGCGCGGACCCCGCCAGCGACGTCACCGGCCACGTGGAAGCCAACGGCTCCGTCCAGCAGGCCGCTCCCAGCGGGCCCTGGTGGAAGCTCACCGTCAACACCAGCGACGTCGAGGACGGCCGCCACCACCTCGTCGTCAACGCCTCCGGGCCCGCCGGCGAGGCCAGCACCCGGTTCCCGTTCCTCGTGAACACCGACGCCTTCCAACCCGACACGCCCGAGATCCAAGCCCCCACCGGCCTCGAGGGCACCAACCGCGACAGCGACGGCCTGTTCACGATCAACTGGGCCCCTGTCGAGGGTCCGATCGTCTACCAGATCGAGCAACAGCGGCGCGGCGAGTCCACGAACGCGACCCAGATCATCGAGGCCGGCAGCGACGCGAACGAGACGGTGCGCGTCGACGGAGACGGCACGTACTTCTTCCGTGTCCGCGCCTCGAACAGCCACGCCACCGGCAACTGGAGCGAACCCGTCTCGGTCGAGGTCGTGCTCGACAGCGACGACGACGGCGTGCCCGACGCCCGCGATCCCCAACCCCACACGCCCAACGAGTGGGGCGACCCCGACGGCGACGGCCTCGCCACCGACGTCGAGCTCGAGCAGTGCTCGGACCCCTACGAGGCGAGCTCGACCCCGACCACGGACGACGACGGGGACGGCATCCCGAACGGGATCGAGTGCGAGCAAGGCTCGGACCCGCGGGACGCCGACGATCCGACGCCGCAGACGGACGGGGACCCCGAACCCTCGGACAACACGACGGCCAACACGACCGACGGGGACGACACGCAGGACACCCCCGCGGCTGGCCTGGCGGTGCTCGCCGCTGCGCTCGCGGGGGCCGCGGTCCTCCGCCGGCCCACGTGAGCATCAGGCCCGGCTGAACAGACCGTTGCCGGGCTCGTCGAGGGCGAACGTCAGCGCCTTCACGCCCACGTCGCCGCTCGTGTACATCACGCCGTCGTTGAGCACGACGTCCCAGGTGCCCATCTCGTCCGTGTAATGGTAGCCGACCGTGGCCGGGTCGGACTGGTGGGCGGGCGTGGAGACGTCGATCACCCAAACCCCCAGGTCGTAGTGAGCCTGGTAGATGCGCCCGTTCTCGAGCTGGAGGTTGTGCGTGCTCGAGATCTCCTCGTCGGGCGCGTAGTCGCGCCCGCTCGTCGGATCGACCGGGTTGGTCCACGTGCCGAGCAGCTCGGGCTGGTCGGGATCGGTCGTGTCCCAGACGTACGTGACGGACTTCTCGTCGCCGGTGGCGTAAAGCGTGCCGCCCACGACGGCGAAGCCGACCTCGACCGATCCGACGGTGATCCGGCGGTCGCCGATCCAGTCGGTGGCGACTGTGTGCAGGTTGCCGGCCTCGTCGTCGCCGAAGTCGCTCCAGGTGCCCAGCTGCTCGGGCGAGCCGGGGTCGGTCACGTCGACGATGTGCAAGCCGGCGTCCCAGGCGGCCACGTACATCATGAGCGTGCCGTCCTCTTCCTCCATGACGAACATGTCGTGCAGCCAGGCCTGCGGGTTGTACAGCGCCCCCACGCGGTTGGGGTCGCGGTCCTGGGCGAGCTGACCGGGCTCGTAGCTGGCCAGCTCCTCGAGCTCGTCGGCGTCCCGGTCGAACTCGTGGATCGTCACGTCGTTGCCGCTGGCGGAGAACACCAGCTCTCGCCCGTCCCCGGTCTGCTGGTAGTACACCATGTGGGGGCCGCGGTCGGCGCCGACGGGGGCGTAGGCGACGCGTTCGGGCGAGCGCGGATCGGAGACGTCGAACACGTAGACGCCACCGGTGAAGGGCCCGGTGCCGCCGGTCGCCTCCGTGCTGCCGGACGTGTCGTCTCCGATGAAGGCGTAGTTGCCGTCGTCGCTGACCTTGACGTCGAGCGCCGTCGGCAGGTCGGCGATCTCGCCGACCTTCTCGGGGTCGTCCTTCTTGGAGACGTCGAGGATCGCGACCTTGTCGCCCCGGTCCACGAAGATCTTGTCCTGGTGGGGGTCGGCCTCCTCGCTCACGCCGTTCTTCCACGCGCCGAGCACGTCGACGTTGGCCGAGGGCTCGCCGGCGTCCAGCGCCTCCTGGACGTCCTCGAGCTCGTCGGAGGCGTTCACGGCGTCCTGGCTGGCGGCATCGATCCCCTCCTCGCTCGTCGTCCCGACGCAACCGGCGAACCCGGGCGCGAGCAGGACCAAAGCGAGACCGACGGCAACTCGCATGAGGTCACCAGCCCCGCTGGCGGCACATAAGCGTTCCTGCCCGCTGGACCATCGAGCCCGGCGCTCGCCGGACCCCGCATGTTCATAAGCGCCGACCCTGTGGGACCGGTCGTGCGGCTCAGGCGGTGCTTGCTGGCGCTGGGCATCCTCCTCGTCGTCACAGCGCCAGCCCTCGGTCAGACGTTCGTCAGCCCGACCGAGCTCCGGTTCGAGGTGTTGACCGGCGAGGCCGCCGAGCAGGAGATCGAGCTGCGGAACCCCGTCGACCGTGACCTGTTCGGTCAGGCCCAGCTCGGCGAGGGCGTCCAGGAGGGCCTGTCGGTGGCCCCGTCCGAGTTCACGTTGGCCGCGAACGAGACCAGGAACCTCACCGTCCTCGCCGACGGACAAGCGCTGGGCGCCGGCCGCCACGAAGGTCAGATCCAGATCACGCTCGTCGACCAGGCCGACGCCACCACCGAACGCCATACCGTGAACCTGATCGCGGCCGTCGAGGCGCCGGCGCTGGTGTTCGACCGCTGGGAGAACCCGCTGCCGTCCCCGGTCGACGGCCCGACCGGCGTGTTCGCGCTCGAGATGGTGACCTGGCTCACGCTGGCGTTCGCCGTGATGCGGATGAACGACGTCGCGGTCGACCGCGGGATGACGTTCATCCCGAAAGGCCTGCGCAGCAAGGTCCTCGACCGGATCGACGGCCCGCTGTTCATCACGCTCGTCGTCGCCGGCATCAAGTACACCTGGCGGCTGGCCCCGCCCGAGGGGATCCCGGGCACGTTCGGAAGCGTGCTCACGGCCGCCTTCGCGGTCTCCTTGGCGTTCCTCGGCTACCGCGTGGCCGACAGCTTGTTGCTGTATTACGGAAGTCGCGGGCAACCTCGCACCGGCACGAGGTGGGAGGAGGTCGCCATCCCTGTGCTGCGCAAGGTGCTGCTCGCCGGGATCGGCGCCTTCGCGCTGTTCTACGTCTTGCAAAGCGTCGGCATCGATCTCGGCTGGCTGGTGGCCGGCGGTGTCGTGATCGGGTTGGTGTTGTCGAACTCGCTGGGCCCGACGCTGGCCAACCTGTTCAGCGGCCTGTTCATCCTGATGGATCAGCCCTTCCGCGAGGGCGACGAGATCCGGCTCGACACGGGCGAGGTCTGCCGGGTCGACCGCATCGGGCTGCGCAGCACCCGCCTGTACTACTACCGCAACCACGAGATGATCGTGGCCCCCAACAACGAACTCGAGAACTCCCGCGTCACGAACCTGGCCTACCCCGACCGCCGCTACCGGATCCACCTCGACCTCTCCGTCGCCTACGGCTCGCCGCTGGCCGAGGTCCGCGAGGTCATCCTCGACGAGGTCAACGAGCACCCCGACGTCCTCTCCGGCTCGGGCTCCGAGCCGCGCCTGTTCTTCGAGGCGTTCGGCGACAACGGGCTGCGCTTCCGGCTGGCCTTCTACATCAATGAGGTGCCCGAGCGGTTCCGCATCGCCAGCGAGATCCGCAACCGCATCGACGAGGGGTTCCGCCAACGCGACATCACGATCCCGTTCCCCCAACGCACGATCTGGGAGGGCGAAGGCGAGGACCCGCTGGCCGAGGATCTCCCCCGCGAGGAGCTCGACGATGCCGAGGACCCCGACGGGCACCCGCCCACGGCGTCCGAGTGAGGCTGGGCGTCAGCGTCCCCGGACGGCCCCGTCGCCGTTCGTCGACGCGGCGAGCAGGTCGACGCCGCCGGTCGGCCCCAGGGCCGCCGCTGGAGACGTCGATGCGTCGCTGGACCCTCGGGACCGTGAGCGCGCGGGAACCCGTTGGCCGACGCCTCCCAACCCAGCGCCAGCTCGGGGCCGACGAGCGACGCGGCGACGAGAACTACGATCCGCAGCTCCATCGTGACAGGCAGCCGGCTGGCCGCGTCTGCATCGTTTCGGCGCAAGCGTCCAACTCTCTGCCCGGCCCAAACGGTTTCGTCGGCCCCGGGCCTGGTCGACCGTGGTCGCCCTCGCGCTCCTCGCGGCGATCGGCGTCGGGCTCGCGCTCGTCGCCGGCCTCTGGCTGTTGGCCCACGTCGAGGAGCCCGACGGCGAGGACCACCCCCCTGGGCGCCCGCTGCCCACCCGCGAGGGTCCCTGGGTGGCCAGCAAGGGCGAACAACGGATCGCCAACTGGCTGACCCGCGAGGGCATCGCCTACGTCTACGAGCCGACCGTGGCCGGCGGCCTCACGCCGGACTTCCGCCTCGAGGGCACGGACGTCCTGATCGAGTACTGGGGCATGGCTGGCCAGGCCAGCTACGAGGACCGCATGGCGGAGAAGATGGAGATCTACGAGGAGCACGGCTACGACGTGATCGGCCTGTTCCCCGTGCACGTCGACGAGATGGGGGACGTGCTCGAGCGCGAGCTGACCGAGCGGGAGATCGACGGCCCGTGACTCGCGGGACCGGTCGCGTCAGCGTCCCTGGAACGCGATCGCGCCGTTCGTGGTGTCGGTCTCGCCGGTGACCTGGATGGGGCGGGCCTCGCCGTTCTCGGTGACGAGCGTGGCCTGGCCCTCGCCTTGGCGCTCGAGTTCGGCTTCGTCCATAGCCTCGCTGATGCGGTCGTTCGTGGTGCTGGCGTCGACCTCGTACGCGATGTCCTCGTTTTCGGTGAGGCCCAGCTCGATCGCGCCGTTCGTGGTCCCCATCTCGAGTTCCGCCGATTCCGTGGGCTCGACGTCGAGTTCGATCGCGCCGTTCGTCGTGCCGGCCTCGATCCGGTCGCTGGGACTGACCGAACCCTGGATCGGTCCGTTCGTCGTGTCGAGCCTGATCCCGGTCACGCGGCTCTCGTCGAGCGTGATCGCGCCGTTCGTCGTATCCGCTTCGCCGCCCAGCGTGGTCTCGTCGGTGACGTCGGCGTCGACGTTCGCGCCGCGGTCCTCCCAGTCGTCGTCGGGCACCTCCGCCCTGGCGGTGACCTCGCCGTCTTGGACACGGACGGTGACCTGGATGTCCTGGACGCGGTCGATCGCCTCGTCTTCGCTGTCGGCCTCCGCGTACGCGGTGACGACGGCGCGGGCCTCGTCGGCGCTTCCGGCCAGCTCGATCGCACCGTTCACGGTGTCGGCGTCGAGGTCTGCTTGGGACCCGGGTTGACCGGTGTCTTCGAAGGTCTGGGTCGCGAGCCACCCGTCGTCGGTGCGTTCGGTCTCGACGTCGTTCGTGGACACCTCGTCGGAGGCGGTCTCGCCGAGCACGATCGTGACCGTGCCCTCAAGCGTGACCGTGTCGGAGACGGTGGTGCCGTCGGGGGCCACGAGGTCGAACTGGTACGTGCCGGCAGGTTGGCCGTCGACCGAGATCTCGGCGCCGGTGCTCGTGGCGCTGGGATCGTCGGGGGCCTCGACCCGGGTGGTGGATCCGTCGGCCAGCTCTACGTCGAGCGCGAACCCGTTCGCGGGCTCGTTCCAGGAGAGCGTCAGCTCCATGTCGCCGATCGCGGGAGCCAGGCTGGGGGTCCCCATCGTTCCGACCTGCGCCTCGGCGTCGGTGACCGTGAGGCCCACGTTCTGCTCGTAGGTGAACGTGCGCGTCTCCTCGCGCCTGGTCGTCTCGTTGGCGTCCGAGGTCGGCGTGGACGCCGGTTCGGTCTCGGTGTCGTCCTGGGCTGTTCCGACACAACCGGCGGTGAGCATGAGCGCGGCTACCAGTACGGTGTGGATTCGCATCGTGGACCCTCCAGGCCTCTCGACAGGTTTCAAAGTGAGCGGGAAACCACTTCATCGTTCGGTTTGCACGCGGGCGACAAACCGGGCGACAGGAACGGCAAACCCTTTGGCTCTCGCGGGCCTGGCGGGAACGATGCTCGACATCTCGGTGATCCGGGAGGAGACCGACCGCGTCCGCGAGAACCTCCGCCGCCGCGAGGACCCCGAGCTCCTCGAGCGCCTGGATTCCGTGATCGCGGCCGACGACACCTGGCGCGAGGGCCGCAACCGGCTGGACGAGCTCCGCCACGAGCGCAACCAGCTCGGCGAACGCATCGGCGAGCTCAAGCGCGAGGGCGAGGACGAGGAAGCCGAACAGGTCCAACGGCGCGCCGAGGCGCTCAGCCAGGAGATCACCGAGGTCGAGCAGGACGTCGAGCGGGCCAAGGACACCCGCGACGAAGGCCTCCTCCGGTTGCCCAACCTCCTCCACGACAGCGTCCCCAAGGGCGAGGACGAGGACGACAACCAGGAGGTTCGCCGCGTGGGCGACCCCACGGTCCCCGACCACGACCTGCTGCCCCACGGCGAGCTGATCGAGCGCCAGGACCTGGCCGACTTCGAGCGCGCCGCCAAGGTCTCCGGCGCCGGGTTCGCCTACCTGAAAGGCGACCTCGTCGAGCTCGATCGCGCCCTGCAGCGGTTCGCGCTCGACCACCTCGTCGAGCAAGGCTACGAGCAGGTCACCACGCCGTTGATGATGCGACGCCAGCCCTACGAGGGCGTCACCGACCTCGCCGACTTCGAGGACGTGATGTACAAGGTCGAGGACCACGACGAGTACCTGATCGCCACCAGCGAGCACCCGCTGGGCGCGATGTACATGGACGAGATCGTCGACGAGGACGATCTCCCGATCCGCATGGCCGGGCTCTCGAACTGCTTCCGTCGCGAGATCGGCTCCCACGGCATCGACACGAAGGGCCTGTTCCGCATGCACCAGTTCCAGAAGGTCGAGCAGTTCGTCTTCTGCGAACCCGAGGACTCCTGGGAGATCCACGAGGAGCTTTTGGCCAACGCCGAGCACCTCTTCGACGCGCTGGATCTACCCTACCGCGTCGTGAACGTCTGCACCGGCGACATCGGCACCGTCGCCGCCAAGAAGTACGACATCGAGGTTTACAGTCCCCGCACCGCGTCCTACCGCGAGGTCGTCTCCTGCAGCAACTGCACCGACTACCAGGCGCGCCGGCAAGCACGGTGGCGACAAGGAGACCGCCCACACCCTCAACGCGACCGCGATCGCCACCAGTCGCGCGATGGTCGCCATCCTCGAGAACAACCAGAACGCCGACGGCACCGTCGACGTGCCCGACGCGCTCGCGCCCTACATGGACGCCGACGTCCTCGGCGAAGGGCTCGACGCTGGCGACGACGAGGACGAGGGCGAGCAGGACTGATCGATCGATCCCTCAGGCGGAGGTCGGCTCGGACCCGATCCCCGATCAGCTTGCCGAGCACGGGCAGGACGAGCAGCGACAGTCTAGCCCCGCCCACGCGATCCTCGCGGGCGGGTCCGACGGGTCACCGGATGTACCGGTCCCCGCCCGCGGCCGGGTCGGGCGAGCGATCGAGCTCCTCCTCGACGGGGGCCAGCGACCACTCGAGGAACAGGCCGGCGTTCTTCACCTTGCGCAGCTTCTCCATGAACCGGTCTTTGGAGAGCCCGTCGAAGTAGGCCGGGATGAACAGCGTGACGCGCGGGGTGCCGACCTCCAGCCCCTCGAACTCGACGTCCATGCCGAGCAGCCCGAACCGCAGGTCGGCCAGGAAGACCTCGGTCTCCTCCTCGGTGGCGTCCGCCAGAGCCTCGTCGATGGCCTCGCCCGGGAGCGCCAGGCCCACGAAGACGTGATCGGCGTCGGGGTCGGGGTGCACGATCGAGTAGGTGAAGTCCTCGGCGCGCTCGGCCTCCAGGGTCACGTGGCTTTGCGGGTCCTCGACCTCCGTCACCTGGAACCGGTCGTGGGTCAGCCACTCCTCGATCGTGTCGAGGTTCGCCTCGATCTTTTCCGAGCGCATCGCCGCGACAGACGACCCGGGGTTGAAAAGCGGGCGGGTCGAGGCCAAGGCTTTCGTCCACGACCGGCCTGCCCCGGTGATGAGCCACGAGCACATGGACGTGGACGAGTTCCGCGAGGCCCGCGAGCGAGCCAACGACAAGATCCTCGGCCAAGATCACCTCGGCGTCAAGCGGTTCTTCAACCTCGACTCGCGCGCCTACGAGGACGGCGCGCTGGACGCGACCACGAAGGAGTGGATGGGGCTGGTCGCCAGCTGCGTGCTGCGATGCAACGACTGCATCGCCTACCACCTCGACGTGTTGATCACCGAGCACGAGGCCCAGCCGGACGAGGTGATGGACGCGCTCAACGTCGCGCTCGTCGTCGGCGGCTCGATCTTCATCCCCCACATGCGGACCGCCTGGGAGGTCGCCGAGCAGCTCTTCCAAGAGCAAGGCATCGAGGTCGACGCCGACCTCGACGTCGACGGGTGACCCCGCCGACGTCGCCGCGGCCGCTCCTCACAACGCGTTCGGCGGGGTCGGACCGCTGTCGTCGGTCTCGGACCCGTCGGCATCGGGCTCGTCCCTCTCGCCGACGCTCGTCGCGCCGGTCTCGGGCTCGCCGGCGTCATCGTCCTCGTCGGAGCCGCGCAGCGTGGCCTTGAGCTCGCCGAGCTCGCGCTCGAGCTCGTTGACCTTGACCAGCGCCTGCTTGCGAGCGCGCTCGCTGCCCTCCTCGCCCCCGGACCGGGTCCGCAGGCCCTTCTTCGCCATCGAGACCTTGCGTTCGAGGTCCTCGCCGGCCCACTCCGTCGTGCCGCCGTGCTCCTCGCGGCTGGCCTTGGACTGGTGGAGCCAGGTCTTGCACTCGCTGGAGGTGAGGACGCCGCGCTCGTCCAGGAACGCGAGCAGCCCGAAGACGTCGTCGACGGTCATCGCGTCGGACTCGATCGACACGCTGACGTGGTCCTCGGCACCCGTCTCCTCGTCGTAGCGGAGGAGCAGGGAGATCTGGTTGTCCGAGGCGGTGTCGGTGTCGACCCCCTCGAGCTTGCGCCCGATCTTGAGCTTCGTCTGGTAGGAGGCCATGGGGCCGCCAAGGGAGGGCCCGGGTATAGCTGGTCGGGGCCGTTTCCGGTGGAGCCGGGGTCGGCCGGGTGTCTCAGTCCTCGAGCACGAAGGCGATCTCGGCGTCGTATCGGTCGATCGCGACCATGTGGAACGCCGAGCCGTTGCCCCCCTCGCACGCCTCCTCCGCGACGGGCGTGAGGTTCCACTCGGCCTGGATCGTGCCGTTGTCGAGGCCGGTGACGTTCGTCACCTCGGCCGATCGGCACGTGGAGGCGTCAAGGCCCTCGAAAACGGCGAGCACGGTCTTCTGCGAGAAGTCGACCGCCGGGGGGTCGGGGTGGTCGTTCGTGGCGGGATCGTGGCGGACCCAGAGGTTGAAGACGGCAGTGTCGTTGCGGATCTCCAGCGCCTTTCGGTCCTCGACGCCGGAGCCTTGCCCCTTCTCGACCGTCTCGAAGGCGATCGGACCCGTCGGGGGCGAGGATGGGGACGGCTCCAGGCATCCCACGAGCGCTGCGGCCAACAGGAGGGCCGCGGCCAGGATCGGCGTCGTTCGCATCGTGGCCCGATGAGCTCTCCCCTTGGATATGCCATCGGTAACCGTTCGGCCCGGGCCCAACACGACCGGCTCAGCGAGCCGGCGTCACCGCCGACAGGTCGGCCGGCTCGTGGATTCCGTGCTCGGCCAGCGTCTGCTGGGCGCGCTCGCGGGCCTGCCCGAACACCTCGCAGTGCTCGACGTCGGTCATGTCCGTGGGCAGCGAGGCGTTGCCCTGCGACTCCGGCCAGGTGAGCCTGGGACCCGCTCCCGTTCGTCTCCGGGGTCCGGGGATCGGAGGTGTCGGTGGCGGTCTCGTCGCCGGCCGCGTCGACCGGCGCATCGGGGTCACCGATGCAGCCGGCCAACGCGGTCGAGATGGCCAGGATCGGCGCGAGCACGAGCGCGGTCCGCTTCACCGCCGAGGGGGAAGCCGACTGAGGACGGCGCGAGGCTCGGGCTCAGCGGGCCCTCGCTCAGGCGTGGACGTCGGCTTGGGCCTTGGCGGCCTGCAGGTTCTCGTGGGCGCCCTCCACCGGCACCGTCAGGTGGGCTTCCACGAGCCGGTACAATCCCCGGCGAAGCGTCTCGGACAGCGCGCTCGTGCTCGTGCCCAACCGCTCGGCCAGATCGGCCAACCGCACGCGGCGAGGTACGTCGAAGTAGCCCTCCTCGAAGGCGGTCCCGATCGCCCGGTGCTGCTCGGTGGTGAGCAACGTGTCCGGGCGGGACTCGGAGGGCATGCGGACGTCGGTCACCTCGACGTTCGACGAGCTGTTCTCCAGCGCGTCCAACAGCTCGCGGACGTCCGAGCGCGCACCGGCGACGCTCAACGCCGCCGAGCCGTCGGCCCGCAGCAGCGCCAGCCGCATGTCGGCCCGGTCGAGCAAGTGCTGGAAGGAGCGAGGCGGGGTCTCGAAGTGCGCGATCAGCACGCGGCGCGAGGTCTCCTGCAGCCGCGTGCGCTCGAGATCGAGGTTGCGGGCCAACCACCGATGGAACGCATCGATCGCTGCTCCGTGGCTCCACGCGTACCCCACCCAGCTGTCCTCCAGATCCAGCAACCGGAGGTGGCAATCGTACGGCGGCGGCGAGAAGCCGATCTGGTGGCACGACAGTTCGACGCTCATCTCGACCTGCTGTTCGACCTCGGTATCGGGAGCCAATGGAGCCATCGGAACGCAACCACCGCAACCAGGGCCTTCGAGAGGGATGAACATTTGGGGAAAGAGCCGCGCAAGCGGCCAAGAATGGGCGTTTCAGTCCAAATCGTTGCTTCCTTCGAGCAGGTGCTCGTTCCCCTGCACGGCGCCCAGCCGACACCACTCAGCCGACCTTGCCCGCGCCCGGTGGGGCGGTTGGGTTCGCTGGCCCTCGTTTGTCACCGGCAAACGTCCACGTGTCAAGCCAACCGTTGCACTACCAGGCCTCTGATCCCGACGGAGCTGGGGACCGGCTGCAGCCCCCGGTTCCTCCTGCGGTAGGACATCCATCGGTGATCGAAGATCTTCGCGCGAGCGTTCAAACCTCGTCACGGGCCTCGTCCTGCGCCATGGGGGAGGAAGCCACCGACTGGATCCTGGAGAGCCTCGAAGCGCTCGCGTTCGCGAACCGTCTGAGCCTTCTGTCCCAGCTCCAGGACGCCTGCACGCTGGACGAGATCGAGCTCACGCCGGTCGACCACGACGGCCGCAACGGGAACCGCACCCGCTGTCTCACCCGTCAGGGGGTGCGCTACCACCTCAACCAGCTGCAGGAGGCCGGCATCGTGCGCGCCCAGCGCGTCCGCGAGGGCGGCCGCGTGAAGAACGCCTACCGGATCGACCAGGCACCCCTGTGGGCGCTGGCCGAGGCCTTGCGCGAGCTGTCCGCCCACGGCAACCCGTCCGTCCACCCCGAGGATCCCGATCCCTCGCCGATCGAGTGGGAGCCGGAACCGACCGGGCCCGGACCCCACCTCGTCGTCGTCCACGGCCTCGAGGTCGGCCGCCGGTTCCGCCTGGGCACGCTCGAGGCCGACCGCCGCCGCGGCTGGATCCTCGGCAGCCAGCCCAAGGCCGACGTCCCCCTCCCCGAGAGCCGGTTCGTCGACGACCAGGCGGCCGAGATCGAGATCCAGGACGACACCTACACGCTGCTGGATCTCCGCTCGGCGCGGGCTCGGGTCTCCCTGAACGGCGACCGGCTGGGCCTGGGCGAGCGCCGAGGGCTGTCGCACGGGGACGTGATCGGCGTCGGGCACACGCAACTGCTGTTCCGGGAGTGACTCAGAAGGCGTCCTCGTAGCCGTTCGCGAGCCGATCCGATCGATCCTCGAGGCGGTCCCGCGCCTTCGGCGCCCCGTCGAAGGCGGCCAACCGGTCGGCGAGATCCTGGATCTCGTCGGTGCTCAGGTTCTCGTGCAGCCGGTCGAGGAACGTCTGCTCCTCCCGGCGCAAGTGATCGCGGGTCGCCTCACGGTAGCGGGTGGCCATCTTGTCCAACCGTTGCCGGGCCCGCTGGTCCCCCTCGCAGGCTGGGCCGACGAGCTCGCGGAGGTCGGCCAGCAGATCCCCCAGCTCGTCGTGGTCCTCGTGGAAGCTGCGCAGCCCGTCGAACCCGAACCGCGTGCGCCTCTCGCGCAGGAACGCGAACAGGATCTGCTCCTCCTTGCCGTGGTGGTCCTCGCCGGCGGCGCGGTCGAGCAGGTCGACGAGCGTGAACATGTCCGTGTTGCGGACGCCGTGGCCCTCGCGGAGGTGGTGGGCCAGGTGTTCGAGCACCTTTGCGCCTCGCCGGATCGCCATGTGGTCGGCTCGCAGTTCATCCTCGGGCTGCATGCCTCCCGCTTGCCGGACGCCTGCTTGTGAACCCTTGCCCAGCCCACGCGATCGTCCCTGAGCCAGGCTGAGATGTGCCCCTCAGCCCCGGTAGGTGTCCTTGCCGATGCCCTCCCGCACGTCGACGGCCGGCCCGCTGCCCATGTCCTTCATCTCGGCCGGGCTGACCCGCAGCTGCCCGCAGCCCACGAGCT
This sequence comes from Thermoplasmatales archaeon SW_10_69_26, assembly GCA_003009755.1. Taxonomy (GTDB): domain Archaea; phylum Thermoplasmatota; class SW-10-69-26; order SW-10-69-26; family SW-10-69-26; genus SW-10-69-26. The sequence continues at coordinate 44,488 of PXUB01000025.1, read as the reverse complement.
CGTCGTCGGGGTCCACCACCAGGCACTCCTCGCCGGGGCGCAGGCCCTTTTGAACGCCGAGCACGAACTTGGCGAACACCGATTTGCCGGCCGCGTTGAACGGGGCCGACTCCTCGTCGACGCGGACGCGCATGAACGGGCGCGGCAACCACTCGTGGATGCGGCGAGCGCCGGCGAGCTTGAGCGTGAACAGGCCGTCGTAGGCGCGGCGCGAGAGCACGTGCTCGCCGTCGGTCTCCACGGTCCGCACACGCCCCGTGCGCGGGGAGGTCTCGATCGCGACCTCGCCCGCCAGCAGGCGTCGGCCGGCCTGGGGCCCGAACTGGTAGCTGGCGGTCGCGGCCACGCGCTCGGCCGTCAGATCCACCTCGTCCTCCGCCGGCCGCTGGCGGGCCGTCTCAGGTGCGAGGACGTCGACGTCCCACGCCTCGGCCAGTTGGTCGAGCTGCTCGCGGCTGGCCTCGACGACCGGCTCCGTGATCGGTCCCTCCCGGCACTGGGAGAACGGGTAGGCTTCGTCGAGGTCGAAGGGCACCGGGCCCAGCCGGGACGGGAAGAACGGGTGCACGCCGCGGGCGCGCATCGCCTGCACCTCGTCGGTGGCGTTCGCCGTGAACGGACGGTCGACCGCATCCAGCAGCGTGAGGGGGCCGCGGGGGTCCAGCCGGCGGTCGACCCGGTCCATCGCCCGCTCGGGCTGGGGATGCCAGTCGAGGCCGTGGTCGACGAGGGTCACCGCGCGGTGGTGGGAGACCGGCTCGCGAGCCTCCAGCTGGTCGACGTGGTCGGCCAGCACGTGCCGGCAGGCGTCCAAGGCCGGATGCGCGCTGATGCGCTCGAGCACCAGCTCGAGCAGGCGGCCGCTGTCCTGGGCGTGCCGGATGCGGCGCATCTCGGCCATCGTGACGTGCAGGTTGTGCTCGCCCAGCGCCTGCACGCGCTCGTCGTCGGGCAAGGCCTCGAGGTCCCCGGCGGTGCGCTCGCGGCAGGTGGGGCACGTGCAGGGCAGCTCGTCGAGCTCGTCGAGCCCGACGGTGCCCCAGGGGAACACGAGCCGGTCGTCGTCGGCGTACTTGGCGTAGGCGGCCGAGTCGAACAGATCGCACCCGAGGTAGACCGCCAGGGCCAGCATGTGCGGGTGGCCGGCGCCGAACAGGTGCACCGGGCGGCCGGCGTGCAGGCCGCGCTGGGCGCCCAAGATCGCCTTCGTGAGCGTGACGTAGCGCTGGTCCTCCATGAGGGGGACGACGCCACCGATCGGGTGCAGGGCACCACCGGGCGGTTCGAGGCGGGAGACGTCGCGGGCGGCCGCCTCGCGCAGGTCGGGGTAGGTGCCGCCCTGCACGGGCAGGTTGAGCGCCATGTCGCCGGCGTGGTCGACCGCGTCCACGGCGCGCAACAGCGTGTCGTCGGCCTCCTGGTCGGCCTCCTCGTGCGTGCGGTCCGGCGGGCTGAAGACGTCGAGGATCGTGCCGACGTCCGAGCCCATCTCGCGCTGGAAGGCGAGGATCTCGTCGGGCTCGAGGTCGATCTCGCCGTAAACGTAGTCCTGGAAGGTGCCCGAATCCGTCACCAGGGGCCGGTCCCAATCGATCAGGGCGTGCACGCCCTCCTCGCGGGCTTGCTCGCGCAGGTCCTCGTCCTTGCGGATGATGTAGGCGTTCGTGATGAGGATCTGAGCGCCGAAGTCCTCGGCCATCCGCTGGGGCTCGATCAGCGTGCGGTTGGGGTTGATCACCGGCATCATCGCCGGCGTGTCCACGGGCCCGTGCGGGGTCTCCATCGTCCCCCGACGGGACAGGCCCTCTCGTGCGCGGGCCTCGAAGCTGACGGGCATCACCCGGGCATCCGCTCCTCATACAAGAAGGAGAGGACGAGGGGAGGGCCGGGGGGGAGGACAGCCAAGCGGCGACCTCGACCACAGCGGGACGGAGGCTCGAGGAACGGAGAGGGGGAGGCAACGCCATCGCGGGAAGGTTGGACGGCGGGAAGCATGCAGGGGATCGGAGGCCGAAACGCACGAGGCGGAGAACGACGAGGAACGGGGGGACAGAGCCTCTGCTGTGTCCCGCTGCCTCTGCCGTCCCCTGCTTGCCCCTCTCACTCGAGCGCGTCGTCGAAGAACGCGCCCACGCGGTCCCCCCACCCGGGGTTCAACGCGGCGGCGCCGTGCGTGCCGCCGTCGACGATCCACAGCTCGGCCTCGGGGGCGGCCTCGGCCAGCCGACGGCCGTGGTCGGCGTCGATCGTCTCGTCCTCGCTGCCGTGGATCAACAAGATCGGCGCCTCGACGTCCCCGATGTCCTCCACGGGGCGGGCGCGGTCGGGGTCGAGGCCGGCCAGCTCGCCGTAGAACAGCATCAGGGCACCCATCGGGTGGGCCAGCGGGCCCAGGCCCTCGAAGCTACCGGCCGCAAGATCGCCCAGGTCCGCGTAGGCGGCTTGCGCCACGAGCGCGTCCACGTCGGCGTCGTCGGCCGCCTGGATCGCCGCGGCGCCACCCATCGAGAACCCGAGCAACCCGACGCGGTCGACGCCCGCGATCGCGCGCGCCGCCTCGATGCCGGCCTGCACGTCCAACGGTTCCTCGATGCCCAGCGTCGTCGAGCCCTCGCTGTCACCCAACCCGCGGTGGTCGACCAGCACGAGGTGATGGTCTCCTGCAAGGAAGGCCACCGCCGGCAGCACGTCGGCCTTGCTGGCCGGGTAGCCGTGGGCGACCACGATCGCCGAGTCGGTCTCGTTGGCGGCCTCGACGACCCAGGCATCCAGCTCGACACCGTCCTCGGTCGTCAACCGCCGATGCTCGGCCGCCAGCCCCAGCTCGACCGGCGTCGTCGTGCCGCCGGCCTGGGGCGGATGCAACAGCATCCACAGCATCCCGGCGGGCGCTAGCACGACCAACGTCAGCAGGCCGGCTCCGGCCCAGCCGAGCAGCTTCCAACGTCCGACCATGTGGGCTCACGCGGCTTCGGCGGCTTGACCGTTCGCCCGCGGGCGCAGGCCTCAAGGGGGCCGACGATGTGCCCGGGGAACGTGCGCGTCGCGGTCGAGGCCCACGAGCGAGCCCGCGAGGACGGCGGCCAGGTGCGGGAGGCGTTCGCCGAGCACGAGCTGACCGTCACCGATGCCGTCGACGCCGAGACCGACGTGCTGACGCTCGTCGGCGAGACCCGATTCTTCCTGTCGCGGTTGGCCGAGCTGCCCGACCCGCCGCCGGTCCTGCTCTTGTCCAACGAGGGCCTGGGCGTGCTCGCCGAGGCCCAGGCCGGCGAGGCCGAGGAGGTCGCCCGAGCCCTGGCCGAGGGTCGATCGGGGCGCACGCAGACGCTGCGCATGGAGTGCGAGGTCGGCGACGAGCGCTGGCTGGCGCTCAACGAGGCCGCCGTGTTGCCCCAGCAGAACGGCACGTTCCTCGACGTCGACGTCAAGGTCGACGGCGAGCTGCTGTGGCACGACCGCGGCGACGGCACGATCGTGTGCACCCCGACCGGGTCGACCGCCTACGCGTTGTCTGCCGGCGGACCCGCGGTCCTGTCCGCCGCCGACGTGTTGACCGTCGTGCCCGTCTGCAGCGAGGAGGACCATCCCCCGATCGTGTCGCCCAGCGCCTCCATGATCACGCTGGCCAACCCCGAGAGCGGCTCCGGCGTCGAGCTCGTCGTCGACGGTCACCGCCGGGTCTCGATCGACGAGGACGTCACGATCAAGGGCACCGGCCGCCGGCTGACGCTGGTGCGGTTGTCCGAGCGCGAGCACGGCCACCTGCTCGGCCGCGTCCGGCTGAAACGCGAGATCGGCAGCGAGCTGGCCGATGCCCCGCCCTCGGCCCGGTTCATCTACAAGCTGTTGGAGTACGAGGGCCCGATGACGCCCTCCGAGATCGCTCGCCAGTCCGGGCTCACGTCCCGCACCGTGCGATCGAGCCTCGGCAAGCTGACCGAGCTGGGCTACGTCGTCAAGCGCGCCTCGCTGCGCGATGCCCGCACCGAGGTGTACGACGTCGCCGAGCGCGCCGGGCTCAACGCCGGCGAGCGCGGCTAAGCTGGGTGGCGGCGTCGCTGGCGGGCGGAAGAGAAGAAGAGGAAAGCGGGCCTCTCCTCGCGGGGAGGCCAAGAGCGCGGGATGCGCTTACTCGAACAGGGAGACGGCCTGCTTGTACCGCGAGCGGGGCTCCTCCCAGTCGACGACGTTGAAGAACGCGTCGACGAAGTCGCCGCGGTCGGGGCCGTAGTCGTGGTAGTAGGAGTGCTCCCACACGTCCAAGGCGAGGATCGGGTGCGAGCCCCAGAGCGCGCCTTGGTCGTGCTTGTCGACGACCACGTTGCGGAGCTGGTTGGAGAAGCTGTCGTAGACGAGGAGCGCCCAGCCGGAGGCCTCGCTGGCTGCGGCGCGGAACTCACCTTCCCAGGCCTCGTAGCTGCCGAAGTCCGCCTCGATGCGGTCGGCGATCGCGCCGGTGGGCTCGTCGCCGCCGGTGGGGCTCATGTTGTGCCAGAACAGCGCGTGCAGGATGTGACCGCACCCGTTGTGGGTCACGTTGCGGAGGGCGGACCCGCTCGAAGAGAAGTCGCCGGACTCGCGGTTCTCCTCGAGCGTCTCCTCGGCGCTGTTCCACCCGTCAACGTAGCCCTGGTGGTGTCGGTCGTGGTGCCACTTGAGCACCTGCTCGCTGATGTGGGGCTCCAGCGCGTCGTAGTCGTAGGGAAGCTCGTCCAGCGTGTAGTCAGTCATGTCGACCGCCTCGTATAGGGCAAGGCAACAGACGTTATAGATGTTCGCTCGGGGTGGGGAAGCTTGCCACCGCAGGCAGCTTCGTGGTCGCGGGCGCGAGCGAAAATTCTTCGAGCCAGCGCTCCCGAGGGCGAACGGATTTCCCCCAACCCAACGCCTTTAGGCTCCGGTCGGCTGGCTCCATGCGATGGCCGAGACGCTGAACCTGTTCCGGTACGCCCACTTCGCCCAGCTACCGGAACCCTACCGGGATCTGGGCCCGGGGGAACGAGCCGAGCGCATCGAGCGCGCCCGCGATTGCCTGGGCGACTCGACCCTCATCTTGGGGCACAACTACCAGCACGAGGAGATCTACGAGCTGGCGGACTTCACGGGTGATTCCTTCTCCCTCTCCAAGCGCGCCCGTGACGCCGAGGTCGAGAACATCGTCTTCTGCGGCGTCACGTTCATGGCCGAGACGGCCGACATCCTTACCGGCGGCGAACGCAACGTCATCATCCCGAGCCGCGAGGCCGCCTGCCCGATGGCCGGCATGGCCGAGATGGTGCAGGTTCGCCAAGCCTGGGACGACCTCACCCAGGTGCTCGACCCCGACGAGATCGTGCCCGTCACCTACATGAACAGCTACGCCGACCTCAAGGCCTTCACCGGCCGGATGGACGGGGCGATCTGCACGAGCTCGAGCGCCGACGAGATCTTCGAGTGGGCGCTGGACTCCGGGCGCAAGATCCTGTTCATGCCGGACAAGCACCTCGGCCACAACACCGCCTACGACCTGGGCTTCCGCGACGAGGACTGGGTGAAGTGGAACCCCTGGCACCCCGAGTTCGGCGGCACCTCTCGGGAGGCCGTCGAGGACGCCCGCTTCATCCTGTGGGATGGCATGTGCCAGGTCCACGACCGGTTCTCCCTCGAGCACGTGGCCGGCATGCGCGAGCGCTACCCGGACGGCGAGATCATCGTCCACCCCGAGTGCCCGCGCGAGGTCGTCGACGCCGCCGACTTCGCCGGTTCGACGGGCCAGATCATCGACTTCGTGCACGAGGCCGAGGATGACACCACGATCGCGATCGGCACCGAGAAGCACCTCATCGAGCACCTGCAGCGCAACACGCCCGAGGCCAAGCAGGTCATCCAGCTGTGCGGCGACGCCTGCCTGGATTGCAACGCGATGCGCCAGATCGACCCCAACTACGTGACCTGGGTGCTCGAGGAGCTGGTCAAGGGCAACGTGATCAACCGCGTCCGCGTCGACGAGGAGGACCGCGAGTGGTCCCGCGTCGCGCTGGACCGCATGCTCGAGATCGGGTCGTGATCGCATGGCGGACCCCGATCAACACCCGTCGCCGTCCTCGTCTGGGGACGCCGTCGGCGCCATCGTCGGCGACCGCGAAGGCCCCGGCGGCATGCTGGGCGGCATGACCCTCGGCTCGGACGAGGAGACCGACGCCGACCGTCCCCGCGACCGGTCCGTGCTCGTCGTCGGTGGCGACCTGGCCGGCGCAGCCGCCGCCCTCGCCGCCGTGCGATCGGGCGCCCGCACCCGCCTGCTCGTCCAGGGCGCCCAGGACGTCCCCGACGTCCCGCCGATCCCCGAGGACCCGGTGCCCCAGGCCCGCGAGCTCATCAAGCGCAGCGAGGTTCCCGCCCCCGAGGAGGCCCAGGTGTTCGGCTTCCGCGCCCGTCGCGTCCGACGGTGGCTCGAGGAGCTGGACGTCCCCAACGACGAAGCCTGGGCCCGCAACCTGCGCGAGGCGATCCTCGATCGCTTGCAGCGCGAGGGCGCCGCCGTGGACCAGACGACCGTCGCCGTGCGCTTGATCGGCGACGCCGAGGAGGGCGTCTCCGGGGCCGTGCTCGTCGACGGCGAGGAGTGCACCACGCACCGCGCCGAGACGACCGTGCTCGCCGGTGGCGGTGCCGGCTACCTGTGGCCCACCGGCGACGATCCCGATCCGCCGCCGCCCTCCGGTCTGGCGTTGGCTCTGCGTGCCGAGCTGCCCGTCGGCGACCTCTCCCGGCTGGCCTGGCGCGAAGCGGAGACCGAGGAGGGCGAGGCGCTGCCCCGCCGGTTCCTCGACGGCCTCCGCGGCGACGGCCGCGGCCTCTTCGACGTCGAAGGTGTGGCCGCCTGCGGCGAACCGCTGGCCACGCCCCTCCACGAGGCGCCCGAGCTCGCCCACCTCGAGAACGCGATCCGCGGCCTCGAAGCCGGCGGCTTCCAGGGCCCCCCCGGCGAGGGCGGCGAGCCCGAGCTCGTGCCGCTCGTCGACAACCCGATGCCGCCTGGCTTCGCCGCCGTCAAGATCGAACGCCTGCGGGCCACGATCGCTCGCCACCTGGGCCCTGGGGCCGATCCCGACACGGTCGAGGAGGGCCACGCGGACCTGTTGGCGCTGCGCGGCGAGTTCGCCGACTACGCCCGCGCCCGACCCGAGCCCGATCTGCACCTGCTGTATCAGGCCGCGGACGTCGCGCTCGCCCACGCGGACGCCCGCATGGGCGGCGAAAGCGCCTGAGAACGGCCCACAAACGGACCCGCATCTGAACGTCGTCGATGTGACGGGCCAGCGAGCCTTCATCAGGGTTGGCCATGCAAGACATCTGTGGGTGAGATACACGTGCGTCTCAGCGTCGGAGATGCCGTCCGCGTGCGCCCGAACCCGGAGGTCGACGAGACCCTGTGGGACGAGCAGGGTCTCGTGCTCGACTTCGACCGGGACAACCGCGTGCTGGTCGAGCTGTGGGGGAGGGAGGCGACCGCGCCTTCAACCCCGACCAGCTGGATCTGATCGCCCCGACGGAGGACCAGGGGCCCAATGCCCCCGGACCCTTCGGTCCCTGACCGTCGACCGGGACGGTGGCCGCCCGAGGCCGGGGGCGCCCACGCGTCCTCGGCCGATGCTATCGTGAGCGGGGTCAGGTCCCCGCGTTCTCCTCTTCGACGAGCTCCTCGGCGCCGGTGTCGTCGTCAACGATGTCCTCGAGGGGCTCGGTTCCCCCGTCATCGTCTTCCCCGTCGTCGTCGCCCCCACCGGACCCCATCAGCGGCAGGCTGCCGCCGTCGTTGGGGTTCAGCGCCTTCAGGAACTCGATCGGGAGCGGGATCACCGTGTTGGTGCCCTGCTCGCTGGCGGTCTCCTGGATCGTCTGCAGCGTGCGCAGGTACAGCGAACCCTTGCCCTCGGCCATCGTCTGCGAGGCCTCCTTGAGCCGCTCGGCGGCCTGCTGTTCGCCCTCGGCGGAGATCACGCGGGCGCGGCGCTCGCGCTCGGCCTCGGCTTGGGCGGCCATGGCGCGACGCATGTCCTGCGGGAGCTCGACGTCCTTGATCTCGACGGCGGAGACCTTGATGCCCCACGGGTCGGTGGCGTCGTCGATGACCTCCTGCAGCTCCTCGTTGATCTTCTCGCGCTCGGCGAGCAACTCGTCGAGCTGGGATTTGCCGACGACGCTGCGCAGCGTGGTCTGCGCGATCTGGCTCGTCGCCATCCGGTAGTCCTCGACCTCGACGGTGGCGTCCTCGGGCTCCATGACGCGGTAGTAGACGACCGCGTTCACCGAGACCGGGACGTTGTCGACGGTCATGACCTCCTGGATCGGCACGTCGTGCGTGATCACGCGGAGGTCGACCTTGACCATCTTGTCCAAGATCGGGATGATGAAGAACAGGCCGGGACCCTTGGCTCCGATCAGCCGACCCAGCCGGAAGATCACGCCCCGCTCGTACTCCTTGACGATCTTGATCGCCGAGGCGACGAAGAGCAGGGCGACGAACCCGATGACGATGGCGGCGAAGGTCCACGTCCCTTGCGAGATGAGAAGCGCGCTCAACCCCATGGTCCCCTATCACGGGTCCCGCTGAAAAGGCTTGGCGCCCCGCGGTCTCGCGGCCTCGGTCGGGTGTCCTGGCCCCCACGTTTAACCGCGGGACCTGGCGAGGCGGGGGTGAGGGATCGGTTTGGTCGACATCGAGGAGATCATGCAACGCTACGTCCTCCTGAACGATCCGAACGTCAAGGAGATCACGACGAAGTTCGGGATCGCGCTCGTGGGCTTGGGTGTGCTGACCGTGGCGGTGGCGGGCGCCGTGACGTGGGCCGGCGGAGGTGGCACCGACGCCGGTTCCCAAGCCGCCTACGCGGAGGACGACCACGACGACAAGGACCCGGGTGACGAGGTGCAAGACTGCGTGCCCTCGGACGAGGCCGACGCCTGGCGGCAAGCCAACGACGACGTGTTGATGGAGAACCGCCTTCTCGATGTCGAGTCCTCGGACGGCTGGACCTGCTTCACGTACGTGAAGTGAGGCTAGTCGTCCTCGGCGGCGAGGTCGTCGCCGCGCCCGGTCTGCTCGGCGGGCGGGTCCGGTTCCCGTACTGTCAGCGTGAGGCCCTCGCGAGCCTCGATGACGACCGTTCGATCCTGCGGGATCGGCCCGTGCTCGGTCACGGCACCCCAGCGTTCGCCGCGGAAGGCAACCTGACCCTCCGGGTCCAGCCGGGTCAGCGTCTCGGCCTCCCGGCCCTCCACCTCGTCGCGCGTCGGTTGGCCGCGGGTCCGCACCGCCAAGGCCACACCGCCCAAGGCGACGCCGCCGGAGACGATCGCCGAGATCACGGCCACGATCTGGAAGCGTTGCAGGTAGTCCCGCGACAGCAGGGGCTCGTCCAGCAGGAAGATCGCTCCCAGCACGAGCGCGATCGCCCCAGCTGTCGCTAACACGCCATGCGTGGGCGTGAGGACCTCGGCGACGAAGAAGGCCGAGGCCAGCAGGATCAACAGCAACCCGCTGGTGCCGGCGTCGAACAACCCCAGCCCGATCAGGCCCATCACCAGGGCCAGGGCCCCGATCGTCTCCGGGACCAGGGTTCCGGGGGCGGCCAAGCCGAAGATGACGCCGTAGAGACCGATCAGGAACAACACGAAGGCGACCTGCGGGTTGCCGACGATCTCCACGACCTGGACCAAAAGCCCCTCCTCGACGTAACGGATCTCGGCGTCGGCCGTGTCGAGCTCGACGGTGGCCTCGCCGACGTTGGCCTGCCGGCCGTCGACCGCCTCGAGGAACCCGCGGAGGTCGCCGACGGTGTGGTTGCTCATGCCCCGGCGCTGCGCCTCGCTGGCGTTGAGGTTCAGGTTGCGGGTGATGAACTGCTGGGCGACGTCGGGGTCGCGATCGTGGCGGTCGGCGATCGTGCGAATGCGTTCGACCAGCGCGTTGGTGACCTTCTCGGAGGCGTTCTGCGTGCCGCCGCTTTGCGATTGCACGATCGGTTGGGCGCTCCCGATCTGGGTCCCCTGCCCCATCCCGTTGGGGTGGCCCATCAGGAAGATGAACGTGCCCGCCGATTGCGCCCAGCCGCCCTCGCGGACGTAGGTGAGCACCGGGACATCGCTGCGGGCGATCGCGCGGTCGATCTCCAGCGTGGACTCGACGAGCCCGCCGGGCGTATCCAGCCGGATCACCAGCGGCGCGTCGGCTTCCTCGGCCTGCTCGAGCGCGTCCTCGATCTGCAGCGCCGTCCCCCGTGTGACGGTCCCCTCGACGTCCGCGACGTACACCGGCGAACCGGTGGCCTGGGCGGTGACGGCGGGAACGAGCAGGAGGCCGACGAGGACGAGCAGTCCGATCTGCCGAGACGCCACGAGGGCCCAAGACGAGCGTCGGAGTTGAATCTGTCCATCGTCCCCGCCCCTCGCAGCAGCGACGCCGTCCGCCACCATCGCAACGTTCTTGCCGGTCGGTGACCTCTCGATGCCGCCGATGGCCGCCGCGAGCTCCGAGGATCGTGACCACGCTGGCCGTCAGACGGACCGGTCCCTCGCCATCGCGGCGATCGTGGTCGTCGCCGCCAGCCTGATCGGCGCGGGGCTCGGCATGGTCGCAGACGGCGAGGAGGAGGCCGCTGGCGGCGAAGAGGAGGATCTGTTGGAGGAGATCGGCGGGGGCTGGGCCGGCTGGGGCTCGCTGGGCTTGATCGCCGGGACCTTCTTCCTCGGCTGGGCCCGGACCGGGTCGCCTTGACCCGACCGATCCGGCTCCTACGACGGTGGCGTATCGACATCCACATCTGGACGTCGACGGTGGCCCTGGGCCTTGCTTTGCTCCACACGGTCGAGCTCGTGCTGTTGGCGGAGTTCGTGGGCTGGTTGTCGGGCGCGATTGCCACCGTCTACCTGCTCGCGCTCTTCGTCACCGGGTGGTGGCGGCCCTACTTCGAGGATCGTTGGGGTCGCATGCGGTGGCGGATCGTGCACTGGCTGCTGGCGATCGGCGTCCTCGTCCTCTCCGGTCTGCACTGGCTGGCGATCGAGGGCCAGCTGCCGCAGCTTTGACCCAGACTGCCGGCTGTGCTTGGGTTCAGCTCTCGATCGGCCTCAGGCGGTGGAAACGCTCAGACCGGCGCGAGAGCTCAAGCTGACTAAGACCGGCAGCCTAGAACAGCTCGTAGGGCAGGCACCCGGTGACCGACAGCCAGCCAGCCCACACGATCGTGGACACGAAGGCGGCCGTGAAGAAGACGAGGAGGAACCGCTTCTTGCGGGTCTTGTGCCGCACACGGTGCATGGCGTAGATCATCGCCGGGAACCCGCCGAAGGCAGCCAGCGCCCACAACAGCTTCTCTGGGATCCGGTCGGGCGGGTTCGCCCGGCTGGAGAGGCGGGCGGCGCGCTTGTCGTAGCTCGTGGCGACGTAGCCGCCGACGTTGGCGGCGGCGATGAACCCCCACAGGACCCAGCACAGGACCACGGGGGCCGAGCAAGCGTCCCCTACATGAAGCTGAACGTCCGGCGCGGTCAGCTGCCGTCGGCGGCCGTCTCGGCCTCGGTGTCCGCTTCGTTGTCGTCGTCGGCCTCCGGCGCTACCTGACGGATCCCGCCGTTGCCGTCCGCGGACGGGTCGGGCCCGGGTCCGCTGGGCTCGTCACCGATCTCACGGAACTCGGGGACGCGCTCCAACAGCATACCCTCGACGGTGACCGGGTCCTTCGACGTCGCGAGCTTGCGGGCGGCCTCGAGCTTGTACTCGGACTCGGCGTACAGCTTGAGCAGCGTCTCGCCCTCCTCGACGCTGTCGCCCTCCTTCTTCGGCAGCTCGACGCCGGCGCCCTTGACCTTGGGCGCCCCCAGGCTGCGCGTGATCGCCACGATGTCGCGGTTCCCGACGCCGGCGACGTAGCCGTCCTTGTCGGCGACGAGCTCCCACGTGTGGTCGCCCACCGGTTGCAGCTCGGGCTCGGGGCCGCCTTGAGCCTGCACGATCTCGGAGAACGTCTCGAGCGCCGAGCCGTCCTCGAGCAGGCGCTGGGCCTCCTGTTGGCCCCGCCCGCGGCGGGCCAGGCCGCCCATCTCGAGCAGGATGCCCGCGATCGCGGTGGCCTTCTTCGTGAAGCTCTCGGGCACGTCGGGGTCGCCGCGCAGCGCGCGCAGCGCCTCGTTGGCCTCGAGGGCGGGGCCGACGGTTTTGCCGACGGGCTGGCCACCGTAGGTGATCGCGCACTCGACCTGCATGCCGAGCCGGTCGCCGAGCGCGATGAAGTCCCGCGCCAGGCTCTTGGCCTCCTCCATCGTCGCGATCTTCGAGCCGGGGCCCATCGGGATGTCGATGACGACGTGCTTGGCGCCGACCGCCCGCTTCTTCGCCATCACGCTGGCCAGTAGAAGCGAGCGCGGATCCAGCGAGAGGGGGTGCTCGACGCGGATGATGATGTCGTCGGCCGGGGCGAGGTTGACCGCGCCGCCCCAGGCCATGACGCCGCCGACGTCGTTCGTGATCGAACGGATCCGCTCGGCGGTGAGCTTGACGTCGCAGAAGACCTCCATCACGTCGCTGGTGCCAGCCGCGCCGGTGATCGCGCGCGAGCTGGTCTTCGGGATCGGCAGACCGGCCGCGGCGGCGATCGGCACGACGAGCAGCGTGATCTTGTTCCCGGGCACGCCCCCGATGCTGTGCTTGTCGAAGATCATCGGGTCGTGGAAGTCGATGACCTCGCCGGTCTCCACCATCGACCGGGTCAGGTCCGTCGTCTCCCGGATGTTCATGTCGTGGATCTCGACGCTGGTCACGTAGGCCGACAGCTCGATGTCGGTCAACGAGCCCTGCACCATGTCCTCGACGAGGCGCGCGATCTCGTCGGTGTCGAGCTCGCGCCCGTTCATCTTCTTCCGGATGAACTCGACGCTTTCGGGCTTCTCGGCCGGCTGCACCTCGAGCTGGGCATCCGCTTCCAGGCCCAGGTCGTCGGCCACGCCGGGGAAGACCCCGATCCGACCGGGCTCCACGACCGAGGAGGTCGTGTCGACGACGGCGACCAAGCTCTCGTCGCCGAACCGGACGTGCACGCGGTGCTGAGGGTGAACCCCGATCTCCTCGGCGTCGTCGGCGTGGAGGACGACCTGGTTCCCCCCGAGATCGAGGTCGATGAACTGACAAGAAAGAGTGAGACCGCCAGAATCCATACGCTCCCCTTTTGGGATACCCCAGCGGATAAACCTGTCCCCGAGGGTCCTGGCGCTCTCGCGCAGCTGGGCTCTGTCCCTCCGAGGGATGGCTTGGAGAGCTCCTTTCGAGGGCTCGGGCCGGGTCGGGGCCCGTTCCGCCACCGACACTCGCAAAAGGCGCGAACCCCGTAGATGGACGCATGGCCGGGACCGAGTGGTACGACGAGTTCGTGGACCGGGACGCGGAGCCGCGTGATGGGGACCTGTTGGCCCTGTTCTCGTTCACACCGGACGAGGACACCAGCACGCTCGAGGCGCTCGGCCGCATCGCCAGCGAATCCAGCGTGGGCACGTGGACGACGCTGGCCCAGATGCCGGATCGCGTGCCCGACCTGAAGGCGATGTGCTACGACTGGGACGAGGAGGCCGGCACCTGCAAGGTCCGCTACCCCGTCGAGCTGTGGGAAGCCGCCAACGTCCCCCAGATCCTCAGCGGCGTCGCCGGCAACATCTTCGGCATGAAGGCCGTCGCCCGCCTGCGCCTGCTGGATCTTCGCATCCCCCAGGAGATCCGCGAGGCTCACCCCGGCCCCCACCTCGGCATCGAGGGCATCCGGGACGAGCTGGGGATCCCCGAGCGCCCGCCGACGGCGACCGTCCCCAAACCCAAGCTCGGCTGGACCCCCGAACAGCACGCCGAGCGCGGCTACGAGGCCTGGGTCGGCGGGGTCGATCTGATCAAGGACGACGAGAACCTCACCAGCCAGTCGTTCAACAACTTCGCGAAACGCGTCGAGCACCTGGCTCGCCAACGCGAACGCGCCGAGGCCGAGACCGGCGAGACCAAATCCGCGTTGATCAACGTGACCGCCGAGACGAACGAGGCGATCGAGCGAGCCCGCCTCGTGGCCGAGCACGGGTTCGAGTACGCGATGGTGGACGTCGTCACGACCGGGTTCGCCGGCCTGCAAACCATCCGCGAAGCCACCGGCGACCTCGACCTGGCGATCCACGCCCACCGCGCCATGCACGCGATGTTCACCAAGATCGAGGACCACGGCATGGCGATGTACTGCCTGGCGAAGCTGCTCCGCCTCGTCGGCGTCGACCAGCTCCACACCGGCACCGTCATCGGCAAGCTCGTCAGCCCCGAGAACGAGGTCGTCGCCAACATGGACCAGCTCCGCGAGGCCCACACCGATCCCCGCGACAACCTGCTCGGCCAGGACTGGGGCTCGATCAAGCCGGCGTTCCCGGTCGCCAGCGGCGGCCTGCACCCCGGAATCGTGCCGGACATGATCGACCTCTACGGGCCCGACGTCGTCATCCAGCTCGGCGGCGGCATCCACGGCCACCCCGACGGCTCCACCGCCGGCGCCAAAGCCCTGCGCGACGTAATCGACGGAACGATGCGCGGCGACAGCCTGGACGCCATCACGCAGGACAGCAAGGAGGCGGCCAAGGCCATCGAGACGTGGGGCACCGAGCAGCCGAAGTGAGCCTGACCTGGCGTCTCGCCGCCCTCCGCGTTGGCACCTCGACCCAAACGTTTAGGATCGGGTGAGACCATTCCGGGGAGAGGTCGGGAGGCCTGCATCGGCGAGAAGCCAGTCGCGTGGTGGGAAGCCGTGATGCCAGCCAGAGGTACGCTCTCCTTGCTGCAGTGATCGCGGGGCTGCTGGCCACCGTCGCCACCGTCCCCCTCGTGCAGGCCTCCGTCCAGGACGACTACGTCCAAGAGGGGACCCTCATGGCCAGCGACGGCGAGGGCCAGTCCCCGCTCGCCTTCCACGACGAGGGCGACCGCTTCGGGACGGGGCTGGCCATCCAGGACGACCGAGCCCTCGTGGGAGCCCCCTACGCTGACGACGCCGACGGTGAGGACGCCGGGGCCGTGTACATGTACGAACACACGGACAGGAGAGGCTGGGTCGAAGCGGCGAAGATCCAACCGGCCTGGAGCCACAGCGGCTCGCATTTCGGCCAGGACCTCGCCCTCGACGGCGATCGCCTCGTGGTCGGAGCGCCCGGCCATGTCGGAGACGACCGTCGAGGGGCCGTGTTCGTGTTCGAGCGCCAAGCGTCCGGCGACTGGACGCAACAGGCTCGCGTGTCCGTGGCTACGGACGGCTCCGCTCGCATCGGACAGGACGTCGACGTCGACGGGGATACGATCCTGGTCGGTTCCCGCGATGCCTACTCGTCTTCGTCGGTTCACGTGCTCGAGCAACACGCCTCCGGCGTCTGGCTCGAGGCGGCCCACCTGGACAACGGTGCCGATAGCTTCGGAACCAGCTTCTCCATCGACGGGGACACCGCGCTCGTCGGGGACTCGTCCGCCGACGTCGACGGTCAAACGTACGCCGGCAAGGCCTTCGTCTACGAGCGCACCGCGGACGGCTGGCAGCGTGCGACCGAGCTGGTCTCCCCCGACACGGACGGAGGCACCTTCTTCGGATCGGCCGTTGCGCTCCACGGCGACACAGCTCTCGTCGGCGAAGCCGGAGACGGCGAGAAGGCCCCGGAAGCCGGCGCCGCTCACGTCTTCACCCGGGAGACCGCTGGGTGGGCAGCGCAGGCCAAACTCCTGGCCGAGGACGGGAACGAAGACGAGGCCCTGGGCACCTCGGTGGCCCTCGATGGGGATCGCGCCGTCGTCGGCGCCGGTAACCCCCACACGCGCCTCGCGGATCGGGCCCTCGGTCCCCGCGCCGGCGCCGGCTACGTCTTCGCCGACGGCGAGGACGGCTGGGAGCAGAGATCCAAGCTGCGCGCCGCCGACGGGGCCTCGACCTCCTGGCAGGCCGCGATCGACGACGAGCGCGTCCTCGTCGGCGAACCCGGGAAGAACAACGCCAACGGGTTCGAGGCCGGCAGCGCCTACGTGTTCGCGCCTGCGAAGGCGGTCGCTTGTGCCGGTCTTGGAGGTGGTTCCCCATGACTCGCAAGCTCCTGATCGCTCTCGTGCTCGCGCTCGCTCTCCTGTTCGCCGCGACCCCGGCCGCCGGCGAAACGCCGGGGACCGCCGACCGGCTGGCCCCGACCGAGGGCGAGAGCTCACGCTGCCCGCAGACGCCCGCCCCCAGCGTGCTTGGCCTGCGAGCACCGCTCGCCTGCGAGCCTCCGTCGGCCTCGCCCACTCCCGGCTGCGCCTCCTCGTGCTCGGCCCCTCGGGAGCAAGCTCCCTCGATCCACGCGGACCCGATCGGGGAACGAGATGAGGAGGGTCTGCAGGCGCCATCGGCGGCGACCGACTGCCGATCGCATCCGCCGATCGTCGTCGTCGGGGACCAGGGTCCCACGGGCTTCGCCATCGAGAACGCGGCGGGCGACGACGTCCCCCGGCCCGGCAGCGGCGTCGTCGACGGTGAGGGCACCGAGGACGATCCCTACGTGATCGAGGGTTGGTGCATCGAGGGCCGGCGAGCCAGCGTCTCCTTCTTCTGGGTCGGCGCCCGGACGGGGACCACCGGTATCCACCTCGCCGACACCAGCGCCCACGTCATCATCCGCGGAAACGACCTCACCCAGCTGGAGCGTGGGATCCACCTCGAGGACGCCGACAACGTCACCGTTCGGGCCAACCACATCCACGACGTCCAGCACGGCGTCGACGTCGACCAGGCGCGCAACCTCACGGTCGAGACGAACGCGATCAAGTGGACCAACGAGGGGATCGAAGCCAGCGGGGCCTACGGGCTGACCGTGCGTGGGAACGAGCTGTCAGCCCCGAACGATCGGGCCAACGCCGCGGCCAAGGATGACGGGATCAAGGTGACCGACAGCGACGGGGCCGCGATCGTCGCCAACGTCCTCCACAACTACGACGGCACAGCGGTCCGGGTCGCCGACACGGCCGCCGCCGAGGTCGAAGGCAACGAGCTGCTCGAGGGCCCCTCGTTCGCCTCGCGAGCCATCCACCTCCTCGGGACCGAGGACACCGAGGTTCGCGACAACGTCCTGTACGACTTCCGGTCCGGCCTGCGCCTCGAGGGGACCCAGGGAACGCTCGTGACCGGGAACGACATCGACGAGAACTCGCTGTTCGGCGTCTCTTTCGAGGCCGGGTCCTCGATCGCGATCCGCGACAACGTGGTAACCCGCTCCAACGACGCGATCGAAGCCTACGAGGGCGAGACCGTGACCGAGGGCGTCCGCATCGAGAACAACACGCTCACCGGCAACCACAACCGCGGCATCGAGCTCGAGCACGGCCGCGACATCCTCGTCCGCAACAACACGGTGACGAACAACGGGCGAAGCGGCGTCTGGGCCAACGGCGCCGACGAAGTCGTGATCCGCAGCAACCGCATCCTCGACAACGACCGAAGCGGTGTGATCGTCGCTCGCAGCGAGGCGGTCCTCGTCGAGGACAACCTCGTCCGCCACAACGGCTGGGGCGCTCACACCCGATCCGTGTTCCGGGGCGGGATCGGCGTGAACGGGAACGCCCAGGAGGTCACGATCGAGGCCAACACGATCGAGGACAGCTACTGGCACGGACTCACCGTCTGGGACGAGGGCCCCGAGGCCTCGACCACGATCCACGCCAACGACGTGTCCGGCAGCGCCTTCGTCGGCATCTACGTGTTGCGGTCGAACGGCACGACCGTCACCGACAACGCGCTCACCGACAACCGCCGCGACGTGACCCTGGGGACCTCCACGGCGTCCACCGTCACGGGCAACGCGATGCGATCCGGCCTCAGCGTCGTCGTCGACGACGAGGACGACCACCGCCACGCGATCGCCGACAACACCGTGAACGGCGAACCGGTCCGCTACCTCCTCGACGTAGCCGACACCACCGTCGAGCGGCCGGCCGGCCAGGTGATCCTTGCCGACGCGACCAACGTGACCGTGCAACGCCCGACGATCGGGAACGTGACGGAGCCGATCCAGGTTCTCGCCAGCGAGGACGTGACCGTCCAGGCCCCGACGCTGACGGACACTGGTGTGGCCTTGGTCGCCGACGGCAGCCAGCGCACGCGGATCCACGACGGCCGCGTGAGCGAGGCGATGGCTGGACTCGTCCTCGCGGACACCGGCAACACGACCGTCGAGGGCTTCCAGGTGGAGAACGCCTCGGTCGGCGTGCTGGCCCGCTCGACCGACGCCGCTACCGTCACCGACACCAACCTGTCCGCCGACGCGGCCGGCCTCCTCTTCGAGCGGAGCCGAGCCCCCGAGCTGACGCGCGTGACGGTCGAGGGTGCCCTCGACGGGATCGCCCTGAACGACGTCGACGCGGCCCGCCTGCAGGCGGTGGCCGTCGAGCAGGCGGACCGCGGCCTGACCGTCGAGGATGGCCGCGGTCTGACCCTCGAGGACAGCCAGCTCGAGGCGGCCACCGGCGCCCGCCTGCGCGGCGTCGAGCAGCCCCACCTCGAAGCCAACCGGATCACCGGCGGTGACGTCGGCATCCGGCTGGCCGGTGCCTCTGCACCGACGTTGATCGACAACGAGGTGGACAGCCAGCTCTCGGGGCTCCAGGCACGTTCGACGGACGGGTTGGCCCTGAGCGGCAACGCCTTCTCCACGGGCGTCGACCTGGACGAAGCCACGCTGAGGGGGACCGATCAGGCCACCGGCGACACGGTCGCCGGCGAGCCGCTGATCCTCCGATCCGGGGTCGAGGGCCGCGAGATCGAGGGCCCCGTGGGCCAGCTTCTCCTCGCGGACGCGACCAACGTCACGCTGACCGGCGCGGTCTTCGAGGAGGTGGCCGCTCCGGTGCAGGTGCTCGCCAGCGAGGGACTGCGCATCGAGAACGTCACCGTGCGCAACGCGACGGTCGGGATCGAGCTGTCCGACGCCGTCGACGCCCACCTCGCCGGGCTTCACGCCGAAGGCAACGCGATCGGGATCCACGCCGACGCCCTGACCGCCTCGACGATCCAGGGCTCACGGCTGGAGGAGGGCCAGCGAGCGCTCGTGGCCGAGGATGCGGCCGCGAGCCGGATCCACAACAACACGATCGATGGCGCCGAGCAGGGGATCTGGCTGGATGGTGACCAGCAGGCCAACCGCCTCGTCCACAACCGCCTGACCGGCAACGAGGAAGCGATCGTGCTCGCCGAGACCGGCGCCGGCGAGGAGGTGCACCGCAACGACATCGTCGGCAACGACGTGGGGCTCGTCGACGACACCCAGGATGGACCCACGCCGGACGCCCGCCACAACTGGTGGGGCTGCTCGGAGGGCCCCGATCACGCCGACTGCGACGACATCGAGGGCGAGGCCCGCTACGACCCCTGGTCGACCGAACCGCACGAGCAAGCTGGCGCGAGCTGAGGCTCACCGATCTCGGCCATCGGTGCTACACCGAAGGTAGCCGTCGAAGAAGGAAGGAGGGTGAGGGAGCCGCCAACAGGCTGGGAGGCTTGGGAGGCTGTTGGGAGGCAGGGAGGTACAGACGGCGACTCCCTCGACACACCATCCTTGCACGCAAGTCGTCTTAAGCTTTGCCACGAGCGCTTGAACGAACCCGCCGGCCAGCGGGGGCGCCCGAAACCCTCATCCCCCTCGTGTTGCCTTCGCCGACGCCGTGTCCGTCCCATCTGTCGACTACCTGGAGAACATGGAGTCCGGCAACTACCAGCGGGCGACGCAGGACGACGAGCTGCGGGAGGCCTGGGAGGAGGAGAACGACGCGCTGGCGCGCTCGCTGTTGCTCGTCGCCGAGGTCCACCGCGACGCGGCGCTGGGCAACACGGCCGGCGCGATCACCTCCGCCAACGAGGCCGAGGCCGTGCTGCAGGACGAGGTCGAGGAGGGCTTCCAGCGCAAAGCGCTCCTCCAGCACCTCGACCAGTGCAAGGAGTACGTCAAGAAGAGCAAGTCGCTGCCGGAGCTGCCGGGCGGGATCTAACCACCGGACGAGTAGACCCAACATCGTCCGGAAAGGATATTTTCGCCGCGAGCGATGCAATTCGCGTGTTCCGCCCCGCAAGCTCCCGTCATAGGATGTCTGCCTAAATCTTGGCTGCGTGCGTACCAGGGGGAATCGCGGGGGCTCAGGTCCGGACCGTCTCGTTGCCTGTACGGGGCCGCGCCAGTCGAGCGACGATGAGAACGGTAGTTACGTCCTGCGGGAGATCGGGTGCCAGGGGGTTGACCATGCCCTCCCCCGCCCCTACGAAACCGTGACCCAGACCGGCAAGCCGGTTGTCGGGGCTGTCCCGTACCACATCCTCCACCTGCCCGGCGATTCCTGGCCCCGCGTCCTGCTGGGGACCGCCCTCCGGCCCACCACGAGCCAGGATCCCACCCACCGACCCGGAGACGTCTTCGTCTTCCAAGGCATCCACGCGGATCACCTCTTCAGCCGTCGTGGCGAGCACCTCGAGGTCCACCACCTGCCCGTCCGCGAAACCAACGACAACGACATCCGGGCCTACACGCACGCCAACCCGGTCGGCCAAGACACTCGCTCCGGGCCGGTCCGCGACGAGGAGCGAACGTCCCTCGCAACGGACCCGACGACGGTCCACCTCGCCCAGCTGTGGATCCGCGACCGCCCGGTCCTGGACCCGGCCGGTCTCGCGATGGCTCGCCGCAGCGACGACGGCGTCCAATCGATGCAAGCCCGCGGCCAGCTCTCTCGACCCCCTTATCCGCAAACCACTCCCTCGACTGCCTGCCGGTCGACGATCAGCTCTACGACTGCCCCAACCATCTCTGGGTGGGCCTGTTCCTTAGCCAACAGCGACCGTCCGAGCAGCGAAAAGAGGCTCTCATCCGCCTCTACCACGGGAAAGGGTTCATCGACAACCTGGAGCACGTCGAACCGATCCCCGACGACCCAGGGGACGTGGCCATCCGCGAGAGCACCATCGACCTGGCTGGGGGCGGATCCCCGGCCCCCTACCGGTACCTCGTGGGGCTCACGGGCATCGTCGCCGGCCGCCTCTCCCACGACCCCACGCTGGTGTGTCGGGCGCTCCCGTTGCCGGTGGATGAGCTTATCCCTTGATCCGGCGGGGGCATCGCCCAGGCAGAGAAGCCCCCACGGAGCGGCAAGCCCGTCCCGGTCGTCCACCTCAAGCTCGCCGCCCGACGAGGTGAGACAACGGTCCTAGAGTCAGCGAGACGAAGGCTCGTCTGAGTGAAGAAGGCGACTTGGACCTTCACTCAGAAGTGGCCAGTGGTGGCCTGCGTTTAGCACCCTTCACTAAGACGACCCCTTAGTAAGGAAGTGCTTCTCGGCTTGTGTCAGTGGTACCGAGCCACCCCGGACTGAACCCACACCCCTCCACCGACCGTCTTCGGGAGCATGGCCGATGCGTTGCCCAGCCCGACCGAACTCGTGAACGAGCACCCCAGCGACGAGGACTGCTGGCAGTTCCTCCGCGAGCACCGCTGAGGCGAGGACGGGTTCACGTGCCCGGCGTGCGGCGAGGACGAGCACCGGGGCTTCACCCAGACCCGCAACTTGTCCGAGTGCTACGAATGCCGCAAGCAAACCAGTGTCACCGCCGGTACGATCCGGCAGGACACCAAGCTCGACCTGTAGACCTGGTTCTTGGCGATCGACCACATCGTCAAGACGACAAAGGGCACCACGGAGCCCGAGCTGGCCCGCACGCTCGACGTGCACGCGGAGACCGCGCACAACGTCCGCCAGAAAATCTACCGCATCCTGAGACGCGCCCAGCAGCGGTCGTTAGACGGCGTGGTGGAAGCCGATGAAACCTACGTGGGCGGCAAGCGCCCCGACGATCCCTCGGGCCGTGGAACCACCAGGCAGTGCGTGGTCGCCCTCGTCGAGAACAAGCACGATCAGGCCAGTAACTGCACCTGCCAAGCGCGCCCGGCGCTGCGGGGGACAACCTGGACCCTACCGTGCGAGCCCGCGTCTACGAGTCCTCCACGCTGTAGACAGACGACGGGGACGGCTACAACGGGCTTGCGGCTTGCGATCGCGAGGTCCGCCAGCCCGACGGCGATGAAGAGATGCACGACGTTTTGCCGTGGAGCCACACGGCGTTCAGCAGCCTCAAGCGCGTGCTGTAGGAGGTGCACGCCACGTGGAAGACGGGACCGTGCAACCTATCTGGACGCATTCACATTTCGCTTCAACCACCGCCCGTTTCGGGCAAGGTCCTCGACAAGGCGCTTGGAGGCATCGTTGAGACCCGCCTGGACCGAACGATCAGCTCGAGCGCTCGGGGGTAGTTGGGGGCAGCGGCGTAGAGGGGGTTAATGAGACACCCTGAGAAGCACTTCCGTAGGGTTGACTCCCCCCTTCGCTGACGCCGATCTGGACCGAGGCCGGTTTGCGGGGTCTTGAAAAGGTAAAAATAGGGTGCAACGATTCCCAGAGTTGGGATTGAGCTTGGCTTACTCCAAACGGACGCTCAAAGTACTCACGTTCATCGGCGCTACCGCTCTCGTGGGGAGCCTGCTCGTGGGGCTCTTCCAGGGAGCACAGGGAATCGAGGGGGAGATTTCCGGACCCTCCGAGGCTTCAGGGGTGGAGACCTACTTCGTGGAGTTCGAGATCGAGGAGGGCGAGCGGATCCCGATCAACTCGATCGAGGCTGTCCTCGAGAAGCAAAATCCGAACCGAACGGACAAGGTCAATCCCGACTTCGTGTCCGGGGTCCGTTGCGAGATGGAGGTCAAGTCCGGGTGTTCAGGTGCCGAGCTGTCGCTCGTCAATAACCAGAGCAAAGCCGACGTCATCACACGCATCGAAAACGTGGGCGCGTTCACTAAGGGCCTCCAGGAGACCTCCAGCGGATATCAGGCGCCCGCCGGGTACGAGCTGAGCTCCGGATACTTCACGAAGGGTGAGCGCAAGGCTACCCAGACCGGGTACGGGTACGACACAAGCTCTCCCGTCTCCGAAAAGCAGGGTTACGGTTACGGATACGGGTATGAGACCGGCGACCGCAGCCAGGTCGATTTCGGTTACGGCTACGGCTACGGGTACACGAACGGCACACTCCACTTGATCTACGAGATCGATGTCGCCGCCTCGCGGCTCGACGTGGGCGAAAATTACTACCTGACCGCGTTGGCCGAGACCAGCTCAGAGATCGTGGGTCAAGCTCAAACCAGCGGTGGAGGCGAGACGGATGTCGGGCTGGTGCTCGACGAATCCGGCAGCATGAGCGGCGACCCGATCGACGAGGCCCGGACGGCCGGCAAGGACCTCGTCGACAAGCTCGGATCCGCCGACCAGTCGGGCCTCGTCTCCTTCGAATCGGACGGTGACGAGATGCTCCGGCAGTCGCTGACCGGGGACCACAGTAAAACGAAAACGGCCATCGACAACATTTCGGCCGGCGGCTCCACCGCGATCGGTGCCGGGATCAGCCTCTCGCACGAGGACTTCAACAACAGTGGCCGCGACGACGCCAAGGATTTCATGGTCGTCATGGCCGACGGCGGAGAGAACGAGGGATCCGAGCCCCGCAAGGAGGCGCAAGCCGCCAAGGACAACGACATCGACGTCTTCTCCGTCGCGTTTAGCAGCGGGGCCGACAGCGAGCTGATGTGGGACCTGGCCAGCGAGCCCAAGCGCGACCACGACGCCGACCGCGGGTCCGCGCTCGCCGGCTCCCCGCCCGGCTTCGCACTCTGTTTCGTCGACAACGATAACGACGCCGCAGTCGACTCCGGTGAGCCGTTGTACGCAGCGACGGCTGGCGGGTGCAACTCCGGCGCCGTCACGACGGCGGACCTCCGCCTCACTGCCGCAGGTGGAGAGGATCCCGGCACGCAAGTCGAAACAGGCGACAGCGACCTCGGCGACCCGTACACGGCAATGCCGAGCGGAACGCTCGTCGACTACCACGATGAAGACAGCGAGTACGGGTACTCGGTCGGCGATAACGTGTTCGTCGACATCGGCGGAACCGGTTCCGTCGCGGCGGGCGACATCTATCTGAGCGGCTCGAACGCGGGCACCTCGGTCCAGTCCGGCGACAGTGCCGTCGGCAACACGCTCAGCACGTCCCCGCCGTCCGGCCTCGCGGTCGACCAATGGGACTTCTTGGATGAAGACGGGAACGCGACGTACTCCTCGAGCGACACGGTTTACGCCGACGCCGACCAGAGCCTCACCGCGAACTCGGCCGATCGGCGCCTGGGCGATGTTTCGGCCGGCTCCTTCGGTAGCGAGGTCCGAGCCGCCTGGCAAAACGACAAGATCCAGGACGACCACTTCCTGATCGCCGAGGAGGACAACCTAACAGCTGCATTCGACTCGGTCTTCGAGACGATCCTCACGTTCAAACAGCAATCCGCCGCGTTCTCGACGCCGTGGATCCAGTTCACCGTCACCCAAGCAGGTGGCGGCGGTGGCGGAGGCGGCGGTGCAGCGCCGCCGACCGGTCAACAGGTCCAGGTGGGCAACAACCAGCCGTTCAACGGGCAGCAGGGCGCCCAGGTGACGGTCACGCAAGGGCTCCCGCCGGGCGTGAACTCGGTGTCCGTGAACCTCGCCAACGTCTGTACGGGCTGCAGCCTACAGATCACGACGAGTTCGTCGCCCCCGCCCGGCACCCCGCCGGATCCCAGCGGAGCCGACGTGCTCTCCTACATGCAGGTCGACATGGTCGACGCGGACGGCAACGTCGTCGAGGGGAACGTCGACGACGCGACGATCGAGTTCGATCAGCCGCCCAACACGAACGAAGATCAGGTGATGCTCCTGCACGACACCGGCCAGTGGCAACCCACGCCCACGCAGTGCAGTGGCGGAAGCTGTAGCGCACAGACGGGAAGCTTCTCCGTGTTCGCCGTCGCGCTCGACGTGGAGCCTCCGACGATCAGCTCGACGGAGCCCACCGGGACGATCGAGAAAGTCAAGCCGACGATCAGCGCCAACTGGTCGGACAACCAGGGCGTGGACCCCGACACGCTTGAGCTCACGATCGACGGAGAGCAGCGCGATAGCACGACCGGCGATCTGCAGGTCGACGAGAACGGGTTCGAGTACATCCACACCACCGACCTCTCCGAGGGCGAGCACACCGTCGAGGCCACGGTTCAGGACTTCGCCAAGCAGAGCACGACAGAGACCTGGACGTTCACGGTCTCACCCGAGGCCTGTCCCGACGGACCCCAGATCTTGCAGGTGAAACCCTTGGACGGGGCAACGGGCGTCGACCCGACGACGCCGATCGAGGTCTCGATCGAGGAGGGCAGCTGCCCGATCACGGACACGACGCTGACCATCAACGGTCAGGACGTCTCCGCGTCGATCGAGGACGGAACCGTGACGGCATCGATCCCCTCGGACCTGCAGAGCGAGGAGACGATGGACGTGCGCTTGGTGATCGAGGACAGCGCCGGGAACAGCGCGCCCCGAGACTGGTCCTACGAAACCTCGCAGGCCCAGGAGCCCGACGAAACCGAGCCCGGCGGCATCCCCGGATGGGTGTGGATCGTGATCGTGCTCGCCGTCATCGGCGCCGCCGGCTGGTTCTACATGCAAGAGCAGGAGAACTAGCCGAGCTCAAGCCGGCGAAACCAACCGCCGGCCTCCGCAAGGAGGCGGGGAGGAGTCTGCCCCCTCCTCCCCTCTCCTCCTCGTATCTTTCCTACCTTTTGTGGGCGGGCAGGGCCCTGGCCTCTAGGCCGGGGGTATGCCCGCCCGGTCGGAGGAAGAGAGTGGGTTCGACGCCCTCTTTGACAGGAAAATCCCGACGGTTTGTGGGTGTTGAAGCTATTGGTTCGGCGCCTGATGCCCACGCGCACGCTGGACCTCCGACTGTACCTCTCGCAGGACCAGCACGAGGAGTTAGGCTGGACGTTGTGCCCGTGTCGGACCCTGTACAACCCGTGCCTCGACCAACGCCCACGTCCACGTGAGGCCGGAGGCGCAGAGGATGAGTCCGCCGAGGACGAGTTGGACGGGGTCGGAGTTGCACGAGGTTGCGCCGGGAGGCTCCGCTGACCTGCTGTCGTCCCCTCGAGGCCTAAGAACCGTTGAAACCCGAAAGACATTGTCAGCGGCCCTCTAGCCGGGTCCAAGGGAGGTCCGCAGGCCGTCGTCCTCGATCTGGAATGGCACAGGCCGGTTGCTCCACTCGACGTTAAGAACGAGCACAGGTCCCGACTGCGAAGCATCGAGCCAGCCACAACCCTTATGCATTCACGTAGAACATATCGTATTCGATGCCGACGACCACCGTTCGGTTGCCAGAAGGCCTCCTCGAAGCCCTCGACGAAATGGCCGATGACGAGCACGTGGACCGGTCCACCGTCATCCGGCGCGCTCTCGAACGCGGCATCGAGGACCTGTCGCTCGACCAGGCCGTGGAACGATACCAGCGAGGAGGGACCACGGCCTGGCAGGCTGCCTCCTCGGCCGGGATCGACCTCGTCACCTTCCTCCAGGAGTTACAGGCGCGCGGGCGCGGGCTTCGAACCGACGAAGGGCTCCTCGAGGATCAGATCGAGGGACTCGAGTGAGATCCGACGTCGAGAGTGTCGTCAACGCCTCTCCGCTCATCTTCCTGGGAAAGCTGGGCGAGCTCGATCTGTTGCCCGAACCTGTCGCAACCACTCTGATCGTTCTGGACAAGATCCGGGCTCGCAACCCCGAGCAGCACGCCGAGATCGACCTCATCAATACGGTCGTCGACCAAGGCCGGATCCAACCCATCCAGGCCGACCCCGACCGGCTCCCCCACAACCTCGCCAACATCCACGAGGGGGAATCCTCCGTGCTCGCCTTGGCCCTCGAACGGGAGATCGACGAGGTGATCCTCGACGACAAGACCGCCATCCAAGCGGCGAAGACGTTGGACCTCTCGCCCGTCAGCACGCCCTTCCTGTTGCTGAGGTCTGCCCGCCGCGGCGATCTCACGAGCGGGGGCTTCGAGCGCCGACTGGACCGACTCCTCGAACTCGGCTATTACCTGTCACCGAAGCTCTACGAGAGGCTCAAGGAAGCCGCCGAGGACTGAGGCGGTCTGACAATGGTCAATCGCCCGGCCGGACGGCCGTGTCCCCTCCCGGCGCCCGCACCTCCTCGCGGTCGGGCTACACCTCGAACGCGAGACCGTCAACGTGCTGGGCGTTCACCGTCGCGGCCTCCTCGACGGCTCTCGAGGAGTGCTGAACGGAGAGCTCGAGCCGCTTTTCCGTTCTCAGTCCGGAGCAGGTGAACGGAGCTCAGGACCAACTCCGCGTCGGCTTCGCCGAGATCCTGAACGATGGCCGCTAATTCCTCTCTGGCGCCAACCATCCCGTCCGGATGTACGCGACCAAGCATACAGAAACCGGAGAGCAGGTCCCTGAAACCAAACGGCCAGCGCCAAGGCGCCGCGCACACCCTCTGTTCGCCCGTTGGATCTCAAAGAAAGCAAGGAAAAACTCGCTGATGGTGGACTCGCGAAATCCGATCGACCCCGTTGCATCGCTCTATGGTGGGGCTCGCTCCGTCGACCGGGAAGCGTATGATGGGAAGCCAGCGACGAGGAAGCCAACCGAAGGGCTAACCTACCCGAGCCGGATGCCTCGCGCCTGTCCGGCGCCGCCTGCAAGAAACTGGCCACCGGGCTCGGCCTCGGCCTGGCCTTGCTGTTCGTGTTCTCCAGCGGGTTCGTCCTCCACCTGGACACCTTCAACGATCAGAACGGGATCCCCGAGGAGGTCCCCGCGCTCGTCACCCTCGGCCGCGCGATGTTCGACTACTTCGTCACCGGCGAGCGCGACGGGGACGAGTACATGATGCACGTCGACGCAAACGTACACTGAGGATACATCTCCGGCATCCAGCGTACAGACACCGTGTTCGTCAACTGGGTGACGGGAGACACGAGGGACCAGGAGGGCTTTCCCCTTGCGCGGCGCCGTGCACGAACACGGCTACCACCTGCTCTTCGCCGAAGTACAAGAGCTCACGGGGGTTGGCTGGCAGCCGATGTTCGAGTACCTGCCCGCCGCGTGGATGGCGTTCATCTCGTTCGGCGTCTACGCCTTGTTGAGACCGGACCCGGCAGCGATTCCCGCGGCCGCGTTCGTCGGCCTGATACCGAGCACAGCCCGTTTCTGGGGCCGGGCGTTCTTCGTACCGATCGGGTTCTCGCTGGCCTAGATGCCGGCCACGAGCACCTTGGCCGAGGAGGGTCGAGAGCGGTTCTCGTCGGCCGCGCTCATGTTGCTCGTCGCCACGTGGGCATTCTTCGTGCACCTGATCGGCGGGTTCGCCGCGGTCGGGTTGATCCCCTTGGGCGGCATCTTCGACACCGCCGCCCAGCGCCAACGATCGCTGAAACTCATCGGCGCGGCTTTGCTCCTACTCGCCTGGCTTTGGCGAACCTTCCAGTCGGGCGTTCAACGAGAGATCGACAGGCTCGGAGACCTGCCGGTCGACTCCACGATCTTCGACGCCTACGGACGGATCGGGCTCGGCACCTGGGCTGCGGCATCATCGTGATGGCGCTGCTCCCCGACGAAGCCACCAGCGAGATCTCAGTCCCGGCTCCCTCGCTAGCGACACTCCTGCGTCGACGTTTTGCCTGACTGGGAGTTGCCCCACTCGTGAGCGCGGCCGTGGGCGGAGGGGGACAGAAAACCGCGTCCGGCTTGGCCGCCACCCTGCCCGGCGGAAACCTGGACGAGGCCGGCGGGGACGAGCAGCGCCCGTCCTCTGCGGGAGCGGCGGTCACTCCGTCTCGTCGAGCACCTCGACGGCGCCGGTCAGGCAGGCGAGCGCGTCGTCGAGCGTGTGCAGGCTCTCGCCGGCCGAGCCCTCGCCCTCGAGGACGAGGCGATCGCCCTCGGCACGGAGCCGGGCGTGGTCGTCGGTCTCCGGCGCCAGGGCCTCGGCCAGCTGCTCGGCGTGCTCGTGCTCGATCTCCAGCGACCAGTCGAGGGCGAAGCGGCGCTCAGCCACGCAGCTGGGCCTCCACGAGCTCGTCGAGGCGAGCCAGGAACGGCTCGCGCTGGTCGGCGGGGATCATCGCGCCGGCCGCGATCGGATGCCCGCCGCCGTTGCCGTCGTGCTCGTCGGCGGCCTGGGCCAGCGCCTCGGCCAGATCGACGCCGGCGTCCACGAGCTGGGGCGTGGCGCGCCCGCTGATCTTCAGGTTCCCGTTGCTGGACTTGAGCCCGAACGTCGGGCGGGCCTTGTCGAACAGGTAGGTCATCCCCAACCCGCAGTGGGCGCCCACGAGCTCGGGATCGATCGCGTCGAAGGCCTGGATCGCGGCGCGCGCCTCCGGCGGGTCGTTCTCGAGCTGGACGAGGCCCTCGAGCAGGCTGTCCCGGTAGCGTTCGACGTGGCGTTCGCCGGCGCGCAGCGCCTCGCGGTCGCCGTGGGCGATCGCGACACCCAGCGAGGGTTCGTCCTCGCGCTCGCAGGCGTTGAAGATCGCCGCCAACCGGCCGGCGCTCATCCGGCGACCGCAGACCTGGCCCTCGTAGCGCTGGCCGGCGGTTTGCTCGACCGCGTCCGGCTCGGCCCCGTGCTTCACCAGGTGAGCCACGATGGCGGAGGTGAGCCGTCCGCGAGCGTCCTCGTCGAGGTCGACCAGCCGGTGGTCGGCCTCGAAGCCCAGCTCCTCGAGGAACCCGGCGGCTCGCGAGGCACGCCCGCCGATCGTCGGCAGGTAGGGGTCCGTGCTCGTCGCCAGCGCGTCGGCCAAGGGCTCGCGCGGCGGCAGATCCAGGCCCTCGACGATGGACAGGGAACCCTCGTCGGTGCCGCGGTCCGCGATCGAGCTGTTGATCTCGCCGAGCTCGGGGACGTGTTGGCGGTCGCCGACGATGCCGGCCATCGCGATCGGCGCCAGGTCGACGTTGTCCGGCGAGAGCTCGAGCGCCGTCAGGAGCGCGATCGCGCTCGTGCAGGCGTCGTGGGTCCCGTCGATGCCCTCCATGTGAGCGTTCACGTGGAGAGCGTGCGGGGCTCGGCCCTCGATCTGGTGGTGGTCGAGCACGATCACGGTGCCGGGGTGGTTGGCCAGCTCGTCGAGCTCGCCGGAGCCCTGGTCGAGCAAGAGCACCGCGTCGTGGCTTTGCAGGTCGCGGTACTCGTCGACGTGCAACCGGTCCAGGGTCAGGTGGAACGGGATCGCGGCCCGGTCCAGCGCACGGGTCAGGATGCCGGCGGCTGCGATCCCGTCGGCGTCGTCGTCGGAGACGATGCGAAGGAAATCGGTGTCCTCGAAGCGCTTGGCGGCTTCCCGGCAGCGAGCCTCGAGGCTCATGGGCTCCCGCGAGCGTCGCGGGTCACTCGACGACCATCTTGGCGGTCCGCTCGCTGTAGGCCCACTCCCGGTCGAGCTCGCCCTCTTCCTTGTAGTACTTGGCGAGCTTCCGGATCTTGGACTCGATCTGTTGCAGACCGCGTCGGTTGTGCAGGTCGTTGGGGTTCTCCTTGAGGTGCTCGCGCAGGTTCACCGCGCGAGCGAGGAGGTTGCGCAGATCCTCCGGAACCGGGGGATCGACGTCGTTCTCCTCCATGATGGCGGTGATCTTCTTCCCCGTGGCGGCCTTCACGTCGGGCACCGCGTACTGATCGCGGAGGATCGTGCCGATCTCGGAGGACTGCTTGCCTTCGTCGGCCAGGTCGACCACGAGCTCCTCGACCTCCTTACCGGTGAGGCGGGACCAGTCGGGGTCCTCGTGGGCTGCTTTGCGGGCGCGAGCGTCGTCGTCGGGAGCCATGCTGCCACCGTGGGGGGGCCGGGGAAAACCCTCCTCGTATTTCAACGTGACCCCCGAGGACGTGCCGGTCTCCCAGGCGGAAGAGCCTCCTCCCGTCACCCAGGGCAAGCGGCAGCGGGCCCCCGCGCTGTAAGGATAAGAAACGGGGGGACCACCAAGGACGCGACAGCTGCCGTGACAACGCCGCCCGGCGGCGAGTCACAGGCCCTTCGTGGCCTTGGCGATCCTTCGTGTCCTTCGCGGCCCCTGCTTAACGAGACAGCCCGGCGGGCCCCTCCTCGAACCTTTATGAGGGGGAACGAGGCGGACGGGGGACCGATCGGCGCTGGCGCCCTCGTCGGCGTCGACGCTGGAGGACCAACGAATGCACACTCGACGAATGCATCGACGCCATCTGGAGCCGTGTGGAGGGGCCGGGGTCTCCCAGTCCTCTTCCCTCTCCCGATCTTCCGCTACGGGTAGGTCGAGTGCCCGTCCCTGCTCCATGGTCGACTGGGTGGTCTCCCCTTTATTGAACATTTAAGTGGGGTAGCCGACGAGCATGGCGGTGTGGAACTTGGCCGTGTGGTAACGGGTCGGTTCCGGAGGACATAGCATGACTCTCAGAGAACGAATCAACGCACTGAAAGCTGACGAGGGCGTCTCCCCCGTGATCGCGGTGATCCTGATGGTGGCGATCACGGTCGTGCTCGCAGCGACAGTGTATGTTTGGGTGAGTGGGTTCGCCAGCGAGCAGGAGGGGCCCGAGCAAGCGAGCGCAACCGCCAGCGGGGTCGACCTCGGCGACAACGGTGACGTAGAGTGGGTGAAAGTGACGCTGACGAGCGGCGAGAACGCACCCTACGGGTCGGACGACGTGACCACGTCGGGCACGGATCCGTCCGGGAACTCGCTGGCGATCGACACCCACTTCTGTACCGACGCCAAGCAGGGTGGTAGCGACGAGTGTACGAACGACTTCAAGTCGTCGTCCAGCGACTGGAAGGTCGGCCAGAACCTGTGGGTACCCTGCCAGGAGGAGGGCACCCACCTCGTCACGATTTCGGTCCGGGACAGCACGATCTTGGACACCTCCGTGACCTGCGACGAGAAGTCCTCGGCTCCTCAGTAAGGGGAGACCACGATGAGCATCGAGAAAGCTATCGAGAAGCTCCGTTCCGACGAGGGCGTTTCACCGGTGATCGCCGTGATCCTGATGGTGGCGATCACGGTGGTCCTGGCGGCGACGGTGTACGTGTGGGTGAGCGGGTTCGCCAGCGAACAGGACGGACCCGAGCAGGCCAGCGCCACGGCCAAAGCCATCGACTTGAACGACAACGGCGACGAGGAGTGGATTCAGGTCACGTTGACCCAAGGTGAGAACGCCGCTTACAAGGAGGACGACGTAACCTACTCGGCCACCGATTCCGATGGGAACAGCCTCGGTGATGCCCACCTGTGCGTGGCCGCGCAGAACGGCGGTGCCAGCGCCTCCGACTCCGCGCAAGGCGAGTGCCTGCGAGACCACGGCGGTGACGGAACGCTGGACACTGCCGACGAGACGGAGCGCTTCTTCACCGACCTAGCCAGCAACGACTGGGACGTGGGCGAGTACCTCTACCTCCCCTGCCAGAAGGAGGGCAACCACATCGTCACCATGTCCGTGCGCGACAGCACGATCCTCGACGTCTCGATCGACTGCAAGGAGATGCCCAAGGACACGACGTAGGCTGGATCCATCCCCTCGCCCGGCGCTGGCCCTCCGCGACCCTGCGCCGGGCTCTCCCCCCTCTCTTCCTCCTCTTCTCCCACCGTCCACCTCCACGCAGACCGCGGAGTATGGAAGGAAACCGGGCTAGTGGTTCAAGTCGAGTCCGCGGGGGCACAGATGTTCGGACCGGCCTCCACGGACCGTGCCGTCCATCCCGCTGGCGGCCTCGCGGCCGTCGACGACGTAGCGTTCCATTGTGGAACCCTCGCGAGCTTCGTGGTCGGGTCCCAGGAGCAGGTCGACGTTCAGTGTGGTGTTGGGGCCCATCTTGGCGGGCTCGCTGGGGACGCCGACACCGACTACCCCTCCAGCGATCCGGTCCTCTGCTCGAACGCGGAACCCGACGACGGCCAGGCTGGAGAGCGCCGGCTGGGGGGCGATCGGCTCAGGAGGTCTCGACGAGCTCGTCCCAGGTTTCCCGCCACTCGGGATCGAGGGCCAACAGCTCGTCGAGCCGCTCGCCGTCGAGGCGGTCGTGGTTGCGGGCGAGCAACTGCTGCACGTCTGCGACGTGCTTGAGGCCGTGGCCGTGGCGGACGTGCTCTCGGAGCTTGAGGACCATCAGCTCCTCCAGGCCGACGAAGGAGGCGGTGGTCTCCTCGTCTCCGGGGAGGGGGCCCTCGACCCGGTGGGCCATGGCCTCCTCGTCGAGCCGATCGCGGACCTCGTAGAGTTCGACGGTCACCTCTCGGGCGAAGGACCATGTCCTCGCGTCGATCCGGTGCACGCCGTCGGCCAAGCGCCCCGCTGCCGCCTGCAACTCCGTCGGGCTCTCGATGGCTACCTGGATGTCCACGTCCTCGGTCGCCCGGACGTAGCCGTGGTGGGCGGCCGCCAGGCTGCCCGAGATCGCATGCGGGATGCCCTCGGCCTCGAGGGCTTCCAGCGAACCGTGGAGGGCGCCGAGGAGGCGGCTCATGCGCTCCCGCGGACCGCGATCAGCTCCTCCGAGACCTCGATGGCCCGTGCCAGGCGCTGGGCCCGGTCGAGGCGGCGGTCGCGCTCGACCCGCTTGCTCTGTTCCCCGAAGACCCGCTCGACCTCGAGGGGCCCCACCCAGCGGACCCTCTCCCCGACCCACTCGATCCGGCCCATCGCCTCCAGGTCGCGCAGGGCCTCCATCACGCTGGTGCGCCGCACGGCCTCGGCCGGGTAGAGCTTGCGCACCTGGGCGACGGTCAGGCCCCGACCCAGCGCGTGAGGCTGGATCGCTCGGGCGAGCTTCTCTCGCGTCCGCGTCGTGATCCCCATTTCGAACAAGTTCGTTGTAGTAACACTAAGTCTTTTCGGACTGCATCTTCGACTTGCTCTCGAAGCCGGTGGGCCCTCACGGCGCGGTCTCCGGCACCGTCGCGACGAGACCGTCGAAGCCGTCGTCGAAGCTGGCGATGGCGTCGATGCCCCGCCGGCGGATCGCGACGAGGCTCGTGCAGTCGGTGAAGCTGAGGCCCTTGTCCTCGTAGTGGCGCTCGAAGACCGGCCACGCCTCCTGCTGGCGACGACGGTCGGTGTCGACCACGGTCGCGATCGTCGGTCGATCCTCCGTGAAGCCTGTGTACCCTGCGAGATCGCGAACCATCCCCCGACCGTTGCCGCGAGCGCGATGGAGGACGAGCGCGAAGGCCTCGTCCACGATGTCGGTCGTGGTGAAGACCGAGCCGTGCTCCCCGTCGAGGCAGGCCGCGACGATGCCCTGGGCGTCCTCGTGATGCTCGTCACGCTCATGCAGCTTGCCGAACCAGACTCCGGTGTCGATGAGGATGCTCACACGCGGTCCTCCGCTCCTCCGTAGAGGACCTCGTCGATGTCCTCCTCGCGTGTGGTGAAGCCGAAATCGTGCGTCGCCTCGAGGACCCGCTGCTTCTCCTCCTTGCTGAGCTCCGGCGGCTCGTCGTCGGCGATCAACTCGTCCTCGCGAGCCTCGGCCAACGCGACGACGCGGTGGAGGACCTGCGCCAGCGAGGGCCGCTCGTCGGTCGCGAGGGTGATCTTGGCCTGCAGCCGGTCGAGGGCCTGCTTGTCGTCCTCCCGGATCCGCACCGTCGTAGACATCGTATACATTGTTGCGCCCGGTACAACTTGAACGTTCCCCTCTGCCCCCTTGAACCGGCCGCCCGACGGCCGGGAAGCTCGAGCGCTCGAGGGAACGGCCGGTCGCGGACCGATCGCGACCCAGGGCCGTGGGGACGAGGGCCACCGGGTGGAGGTCGGCCTCAGCTCTCCCCGTCGACGCGGCTCTCGTCCACCGTCTCGCCGGGCTTCACCGTCTCGCCCGGGCCGAGCACGACGCCGACGTTCAGCGTCGCGTTGATGCCCGTCTTGGCTCCGTCTCCGAGCACGACGCCGAGCTTGCGCCGCCCGGTGTCGATCGTGCCGCGCTTGGTTCGGGCCTGGATGTCGGCCTCGTCGTGGCGGAGGTTGGCCACTTGGGTGCCCGCGCCGAGGTTGACGTCG
This sequence comes from Thermoplasmatales archaeon SW_10_69_26, assembly GCA_003009755.1. Lineage (GTDB taxonomy): Archaea > Thermoplasmatota > SW-10-69-26 > SW-10-69-26 > SW-10-69-26 > SW-10-69-26. Next base: position 9,471 of record PXUB01000025.1, on the reverse strand, counting down.
GCCCCGAGCACGCTGTCCCCGACGTAGCTGACGTGGGGGACCTTGGCGCCGGCCATGAGGACGCTGTTCTTGACCTCGCAGGCGTGGCCGACCTTCGCGTCGGGTCCGATCGTGGTCGCGCCGCGCACGTAGGCGTTGGGTCCGACCTCGGCGCCCGATCGCACGAGCACCGGGCCCTCGAGCACGGCGCCCGAGCGCACGACGGCCCCCCGCTCGACGCGCACCGGCCCGTCGACGCGGGCGCCGGACTCGACCTTCCCGGCCAAGCCCGGCGTCAGGTCGTCGAGCGCGCGCCGGTTGGCGCCCAACAGCTCCCACGGCCAGGCGACGTCCAGCCAGTCCTCGAAGGCGTGCACGCGCACCTCCTCGTGGGCACCGATCGCAGCCTCGAGCGCGTCGGTGAGCTCTACCTCGCCGCGTGGGCTCTCCTCGATCGAGCCCAGGTAGGCCTGCACGCGCGGCGGAAGCAGGTACACGCCGGCGTTGACCAGGCCCGGCTCGGCCCGATCGGGCTTCTCGGCGATCCCCGCCACCCGGTCCCCCTCCGTCTGGAGGGCGCCGTACCCGGAGACGTCGTCGACCTCGGCCGCGCCCAGCACGGTCTCCCCCGCCTCGACGAACCGCTGGAGGCCGCCCTCGGGCAGGACCAGATCGCCGTTGGTGACGAGCACGGGTTCCTCCGGCAGGTCGGCCTGCTGGAGGGCGTGCCCGGTGCCGCGGGCTTCCTGTTGCACGGCGACGTCGACCGTGAGACCGTGGTGGGCTCCGGCGTCAGCCGCGTGGTCGGCCACCGGTCCCTTGGCCTCGGGCGCCACGACGGTCGCCTCCTCGATGCCGGCCTCGCCGAGCTGGCGGAGAAGACGCGAGACGAGGGTCTCGGGCCCGACCGGCAACAGCGGCTTGGCGCGGGTCTCCGTGAACGGCCAGGCGCGCGTCCCGGCGCCGGCCGCGAGCACGACGGCGTGTCGAGGCGTGCTCATCGAGCGACCTCCGCCACGGATTGGCGGGCGATGCCCTCGACGAGGTTGAACACGCCGCGGGCCTCGGTGTCGGTGTCGGCCTCGGCGGTGATCCGCAGCTTGGGCTCGGTGCCCGAGGGGCGGACGAGGGCCCAGCCGTCGTCGGTGTCCACGCGCACGCCGTCGAGGCTCGTCGTGTCGCCCACGGCCTCCAGCTCGTCCTGGATCTGCGCCATCGCCGGCTGCTTGGCCGTCTCGGGGCAGTCCAGGCTCTCGCGCACCGTGGCATAGGAGGGCATCTCGTCCACGAGGTCGGCCAGGCCGTCGTGGCGGTCGGCGATCTGCGCCAACCGGACGGCCGCGTGGGGGCCATCCGGCGTCAGGGAGACGCCGGGGAAGATCATGGCGCCGCTGGCCTCGCCGCCGAAGTCCCCGTGGGTCCGTTCGACGCGCTCGCTGATGTAGGTGTCCCCGACGGGCGTGACCTCGATGTCCACGTCCTCGAGGGCTTCCCAGACGAGGCGGCTGGTATCGATCGGGACCGCGATCGCGTCAGCGCGCAGCGAGCGAGCCAGGAGCACGATCACGTGATCGCCCTGAAGCATGCGGCCGTTCTCGTCGACGGCCACCAGCCGGTCGGCGTCGCCGTCGTGGGCGATGCCGGCGATCGCGTCCGTGGCCTCGGTCACGGCGCTGAGGTGCTCGAGGTGCTCGGGCCGCGGCTCGCTGGGCCGACCCGGGAACGTCCCGTCCGGGGTCGCGTTCACGGTTAGCGGGCGGGCGCCCGCGTCCCGCAACAGCTGAGGCGACAGGTGCGAGGCCGCGCCGTGCCCGGGATCGACCACGATGCGCGGGTCCCCGGACAGGGGTCCGACCTCGTCGATGATCGCCCGTTTGTAGCCGTCGACCACGCCGGGCGCCTGCGAGACCTCGGTGGCCTCCTCCCAGCTGGGGAGCTCGGGCAGCCCCCGCAGCGCCGATAGCAGGCGCTTGCGGCGGCTGTCGTCGATGGCCGACCCGTCCTCGGAGAAGAACTTGAAGCCGTTGTCGGCCGCCGGGTTGTGGCTGGCGGTCACGATCACGCCCACGTCGGCCTCGCGAGCCCCGTACCCGACCAGCGGGGTCGCAGCGACGCCGAGGGACCGCACGCGGGCGCCGCCGGCCGTCGCGCCGGCGACGAAGGCTTGCTCGAGGGACGAGCTCGTCGTCCGGGGGTCCCGGCCCACGATGACGTCGTCGGCCAGGGTGGCGGTGGCCTGACCGAGGGCCAGCGCCAACGTCGGATCGACGTGCTCGCCGTAGGGGCCACGGATCCCGGAGGACCCGAAGCTCACGTCGTCGAAGCGATCGTCCACGGGCGGGGAACAGGCAACGGGTACACGGGCTTTGGGGCCGACAGGCCAGGGCCCTCACGCCGATGCCCTGGCCTGGCTGGCCGAGCCGTTGGATCGCCGCGTGGCCGCGAACCGCGGACGCGGCCGTTCCCGGCCCTGGTCCTCGGCCGGCATCAACGCTTCAGGGATCCACACGATCGTGCCCTCGGTGGCCGGTCGCGTGTGCACCAAGCCGTGCTCGACGAGCAGACCCAACGTCTCCATCGTCGAGCGGTGGCCCATGCGGCCCTCGTCGACCAGGTGGCGGACCAGCGGACCCGGTCCGACCAAGGCGCCCTCGAAGGCGCCGGCCAGCACCGACCACACCGTCCGCGCTCGCTCGCGTTCCTCGAGGCTCATCGACCGCCACGCGTCCTGCGCCCATGCGGGCCATCCATCGCGCATGGTCGTCCCGGGCCCGGGCCGCCCCATGGGCGTTGTCCGGCTGTCGCGCGCACCCGTTCACGACCGCACCAACGTGGGCCAGGCTGGCCAGGCCAGCCGCGGACCGCGAAGGTGATAACCCCTGCCCCGCGTGAAGGCGGTGGGATGCTGGAGCTGCCCACGCCCGAGGACCTCCGAGCCGAACGCGTCCGTCGGGGCCTGACCCAGCAGGAGCTGGCCGAGGCCGCCGACGTCAGCCAGTCCTTCGTGGCTCGCGTCGAGCTCGGCGAGGTCGATCCCGGGTACTCGTCGCTGCGGGCGATCGTGGACGCGCTGAACCGGGCCCAGAGACGCGAGCGCCGGACCGAGGACGTGATGAGCCGGCCGGTCGTGAGCGTGGAGCCCGGCGCCGCGATCCGGGACGCGGTCGACCAGATGCGCGAACGCGGCTACAGCCAGCTGCCCGTCGTCGACGAGGGCGTCCCCGTGGGATCCCTCAGCGAGCGCGACGTCGTGCAGGAGCTGGCTGACAGCCAGGCCCCCGAGGTCGCCCAACGTCCCGTCCGCGAGGTCATGAGGGCCCCGTTCCCGGCCCTGGATCCCGACGAGGCTGTCGACGAGGCCGTGCGCATGCTCGAGCACCGCGATGCCGTGCTCGTCGTCGAGGCCGGCCAAGCCGTCGGCGTGATCACGAAGGCCGACCTGCTGGGTACCCTCGACGAGGTTCACGATACCCGGTAGGGGCGGCTGACGGTGCAGGGCGACCGCAACGCTCTTGTAGTCCCTCCGACTGTCGATGCATACGGCAGAATCCAGATATGAACGGTGAGCATGAGGTGGTCCCGGCACGGCGCATCGACCGGGGGGCGAGCCCGTGAGCTTCGCCACCGAGCTGCGCGAGGGCTCGCAGCCGTGGACCCTGTACGAGGTCATCCCGCCCGACCGCTCGGCGCCTCGCGAGACGATCGCCGACCAGGCTGCCTACATCGCCAACCTCCTCGTCGACCACGGCATCGACGCGATCAACATCCCGGAGATCCGCAACGAGGAGCGCAACGGCGACCGCGTGGCCGGCTTCATGGAGAAGTACGACCCGCGCAACTTCGGGATGACGATCCAGGACGTCTTCGACGGCGACATCGACCTCGTCGTCAACCACGCCGTCGTCTACGACGAAGCGGATGCCCAGCGCGAATGGTTCCGCGCCACGTACGAGAAGTTCGGCATCGACAGCGTCGTCATCGTCGGCGGCGAGTCCAGCGACGTCGACTACCCCGGGCCCAGCGTGCCCGCGGCCGCCCAGCTGGCCCGCGAGGTCGGCCAGGACGTCGGCCTCGACCCCTGCCTGGGCGCGATCACCATCCCCACCCGGCGCCGGGAAGACCTCGACGAACCCGAGCGCATGCTCGCCAAGATCGACGACGGCGCCGAGTTCTTCACCAGCCAGGTCATCTACGAAGCCGACAGCACCCGCCAGCTGCTCGTCGACTACGACCGAGCCTGCCGCGAACACGGCGTCGACCCGGCGCCCGTGTTCCTCTCCTTCGCCCCGATCACCGGCCGCAAGGACGCCCGCTTCCTCGAGTGGCTGGGCGTCCGCATCCCCGACGAGGTCAAGAACTGGGTGTTCCAAGCCCGCGCCAACCCCCTGGACCGCAGCGTGCGCGTCGCCGAGCACCTGCTCCGCGAGATCCTCACCTTCACCGACCGCCGCGATCTCGACGTACCGATCGGCATCAACGTCGAGCACATCATGCGCTACAACTTCGACGCCAGCGAGGTCCTGCTCGACCGCCTCGACAGCCTGCTCGACTGGCACGAGCTCGAGAACCAACGGACGTGACCCCATGCCCGCCATCGAACCGATCATCCCCGGCATCTATGCGCGAAGCGAACGCCTCGTCCAGACGACGCGCGACCACGACCGCGACCGCGTCGACGACGAGCAACTGATCCAAGACCAGATCCGCGACCTCGAGAACCTGCTCGGCGTGCAGACCCGCGCCGGGTTCGGGCTGCCCAGCCCGGGCCAGATCACCTGGCAGGACCACTTCCGCCCCTTCCAGGCCATCGTCGACAACCTCGAGACCGACACCCTCACCCGCTTCATCGACACGAACACCTTCTACCGGCGCCCCGACGTCGACGGCTCGCCGACTCTCGACCGCCAGGGCTTGCCCACCTTCGAGGACCAGGCCCTGCCCGACGTGGGCACCGCCGAGGGCCTGTACACGCTGCCCAGCCCCACCGCGTGGGTCACCGCCGCCCGCGACGAGGACGGCAACTACCCCGACGCCGACCTCGCCCAGGCCTTCGCCGAGGAGATCTACCCGCCCATCCTCGACACGCTGGCCGAGCCCGCCGGCGCGATCGCGCTGGCCGACCCCTGGCTGGCCCGCCACCCCAACCCCCAGGCGCTGCAGGGCAGCCTGGCCGAGGTGGCCGAGACCGCCGACGTCGACGTCCACCTGCAGCTGGCCTTCCAGGACGCCGCTCCCGCCATCGAGGCCGGCCTGAGCGCCCCCGTCGACGTCGCCATCGTCGACCTGCACCGCTCGGATCGCGACGTGCTCGAGGCCCTGCCCGCTGGCACCGACCCCGGCCTCGGCCTCGTCGACGCACGCTCGAGCCTCGTCGAACGCGAGGACCTGCTCGTCTCCACGATCGACGACGCCGCCCGACGCAGCGACGCCGAGGAGGTCTACCTGGCCCCCAACGGCTCCCTGCAGCACGTCCCGGAGACGATCGCCCGCCGCAAGGTCCGGGTCCTGGGCGAGGCCGCCCGCCAAGCCACCGCCAAGCTCGGAGGTGACCCCCGATGAGTGCCCCCAACCCCGACGATCCCCTGGCCAAGGACGAGCTCGTCGTCCACGAGATCGGTTCGCTGGCCAAGCCCGAGTGGCGTGTCAAACCCAAGCGCGAGGAACGCGTCACCGACGAGGACGTCACCGAGGCCCGCCAGTGGGCCGACCGGCTCGGTCTCGGCGACGACACCCAACCGCTGTTCGACCTCTTCGCCGACAAGCGCGAGGGCTTCACCGACGAGGAGCGCGAGCTCATCACCTCCCAAGCCAGCCTGTTCGCCATCCGCCTGCAAGAGGACGCCGGCCTCGACTGGATCTACGACGGCGAACAGCACCGCTCGGAGATGTACCGATACCCGGTCACACACAGCGAGGGCTTCGAGTTCCGCGGCTACTGCCGCAGCTTCGACAACAAGTACTGGAACAAGGCCGCCGTCGTCGACCGTCCCTCGATCAACGAACCCTTCCACGCCGACGAGTTCTCCACGATCGACGACCACGCTCGGCGCCCGGCCAAGGTCCCGATCACTGGCGCCTACACGCTCGTGGACTGGAGCTTCGACGAGCACTACCTCCAACAGCACCTCCACGAGGCCGACATCGAACCCGGCACGCCCGAGAGCCAGGCCGCCCGCGAGGAGGCCCGCCGCGAGTTCGCCGTCGACGTCGCCCGCCGCNNNCAGTGGATCCAGATCGACGAGCCCGCCGTCACCACGCACCCCGACGAGGTCGACATCTTCGTCGAAGCCTTCAACGAGTCCGTGAAGGGCCTCACCGACCAGGCCCGGTTCAGCACGCACATCTGCTTCTCGGACTACACGAACCTCTTCCCCGAGGTGCTCGAGCTCGAGGGCTGCAGCGAGTTCGCCGTCGAGCTGGCCAACCGCGATCCCTGGGAGCGCGGCACCGACCGCGGGACCCGCCAAGGCTACCACCTGCTCGACCCCTTCGCCGAGCACGACATCGACGCCGCGATCGGTCTCGGCGTCACCGACATCCACACCGACGAGATCGAACCCCCCGAGCTCGTCGCCGACCGCATCCGGTACGCCCTCGAGGTCTTCGACGACGACCCCACCAAGGTCTGGCCCTGCACCGATTGCGGGCTCCGCACGCGTACGTGGGACATCGCCCACACGAAGATGCAGCGCGTCGCCGAAGGCACCCAGCGCGTCCGCAAGGAGCTGGCCCTCGACTAAGCCGCCAGCCGGGCTCCTCGCGGGTCGGGCGGACCCGAACCCATCCACCGGGGATTGATGAGGGCGTGGTCACACGAGGTGGGGTGTCCATGCTCGCGACTTCCATGCCGAGCCCGAACCCGTTCCGCCGACCCCCGTCCAAGCGGCCGACCCGCCCCGACGGCGGACCCGGCCCTGGACGGCCCTAGCGGATCTTGCCCGGGGGCCTCCCGGGCCATCCGCCTCTCCGATCCTTCCGTTCTCCGCCCGACGACCGCTCGTCCCCCAGCGAGGCGACCGGCTGGAGGTCGAGATCCCTCAGCCAGGCCGGGGGTTGAAGAACCCTCGACGCCCTGCCGAAAGACAGGGGGACCCCATCCATGAGCGCGATCGGCGGTGTCGTGATCGAGGACGGCGACCTCGAGGATCACCTGGAGGCCTTCCTCGCAGCTCTCGAACACCCCAACACCGAACGCATCGGGATCCACACCGGCACCAACCACCAGCACGCCTCCACGCGCGAGCAGCTGGAGCTGGAAGGCCTGGAGGCTCGGTGGGCCATCGTCCACGTCGCTGGGCCCGCCCCCGAACCCGGCGACCAACCGGTGCAGGATGCCGGCCGGCGCCTGGTCGCCACGATCGAGGACAGCGCCGCCGCCTCCACGCTGTTGGCCGGGGAGGAGGACCCCGAACCCCCGACCGATCGCCTGGCTCGCCGGCTGGCCGACGCGCTCGCGGACCACGAGGAGATCGGATCGGCCCTGCAGGATCTCTCCGGCGAGCTCGATCACGTCTCCGCTCTCGCCGCCGCCACCGCGGACGGCGTCGCCATCATGCGCGATGCCCAAGGCGCCGTCCCCTTGTATGCTGGCCGCCAGGCGTCCTTCGCCGCCTTCGCCACCAGCAAACGCCCGCTGTGGGCGCTGGACATGGCGACCCAACGCATCAAGCCGGACACGCTCGTCCTGTTGCAGCCCTCGCGCTCGCAGACGATCCACCTGCCCCGGCGAGCACCCAACCCCGTGCCCGACGACGAGGACCGACGCACCCAGGCCCACGCCGACGCCTTCACCGCGGCGGTCCGACGCCGCGTCGAGGGCCTCGACCGCGTCGGGTTCATGGCTACGCACCCCGCCACGGCCGCCGCGATGGCTTGCGCCCTCGCCGAGACGCCCACCGACCAGGTCGCCGCCTACGTGCCCGACCGTGCCAACCGCAAGCTCAACGAAGCCGTCGACCGCTCGGTGGCCCCCCACGCCGACGAGGTCCACCACGTCGCCCTCGAACCATGGGCCCTCGAGGACCGCCTGCGCGACCTGATGGGCGCCCTCGAGGCCCGCAACCAAGGCCTCGTCGCCGACGCGATCCCGCCCTATCTGCTCTCCCGCGCCGCCGCCCTCGACGACATCTCCGTCCTGCTGGCCGACCGCGGACCGACCGAACCCCACGCCCACGAGGCGCTCGAGGTCTCCGAGGACCGCTCGACCGAGGGCTCCCACGAGCTGCCCTTGGGCGCCGAGGGGCCGCTCGAACGCGCCCGCAAGCTGGCCCGCGACGCCGGCGTCACGCTGCGCGCCCCACGCGCCGACCCCGACGTCGTCGCCTTCGAATCCCCCGAACCCGAGCGATCGCGCACCGACCGGTTGACCGCCCTGGCCCGCCACCTGGGCGCCGACCCCGTCGAGGCTCCCCCGGTCGTCGAGACCGAGAACCGCGACCTGCAGGAGCTGTTGGCCGACGCCGCCGAGACGCTGGACCTGCCCGACATCCCCGACGCCTACGACGCCGCCGCCAGCCTCGGCCAAGGCGCACAAGGTGCCGCCGCGCCGGGTCGCGCCGTCGTCGCCATGGACGATCCCCAGCACGTCGACCTGCGCCTGCAGTGGGCCCTCGATCACCTCGGGCTCGACGCCGGCGCGCTCAGCCCCGAGGAGCACCAACGCCTGGACCGCTACCTCGAGGACGTGCAACTGCCGGCGCCCGCTGGCACCTGATCAGGCCTGCTCGAGCCGGTCGCGGCAGGCGTCCACGATCGCGGTCGCCGCCTCGCGGGCCTCCCGCGCGTCCTCTTCGGTCAGGTAGTCCTCCGAGCCCCCTTCGCGGCGCGCCAGTCCCGGATCGAAGTCCGGCTCGAGGGCCGGATCCAACGCCTCGTCCAACACCTCGGCCCGCGCGACGACCGCGCTCGGGAGCTGTGCCTGGTCGACCAGGGCCCGGGCGCGCTCGGCCAGGGTCCCGATCTCGCCGGCCGGCGGCGAGCTCAACCCGACCTCGTCCTCCATCACGCGGAAGGCATCCGAGGCCGCCTCGCGCGCCAGCTGGCCAGCCCACTCGTAGTAGGTCTCCTCGATGCGCGCCCCAGCCGCCGCGAGATCGTCGCGCGCCTGCGCCAGGTTCGCCCGAGGGCTCATCCCCGACCCAACACCCAGCCAGCCCATGAACCCCGGCGGTCGCGAGGGACACCGATACCCAAGCACCGGCACCGACAAGCCATCGCCGACGGCGCCGTCAGCGGTTCTGGGCTCCCGCTTGCGGACCGAGGAAGGCCGCGTCAGCAGCGGCCTCGCCGGACCGAGGTCCACCGGCGAGTGCGGACGGGGGCGAGGTCCCCGACCTGGCCTGCACTCACCTCGAGGGCCTGCAAGCGTGAGCTTCGGGCACGGGGCCCCAACCGTCAACGTTTTCGGCCACTCCTCGGCACCCAGGCGGCCAGGCCCCTGACCCCAAGCGATGACGGATCTTTGTCCCCTGATCGACCGGCTGTCAATACGAC
>PXUB01000024.1 GCA_003009755.1 Thermoplasmatales archaeon SW_10_69_26 | reverse complement strand
TCAAAACAAAAGTCGCCGAACCCGCCGTTTATTCTTCGAATCAGTTTCTACTGGGTCGAGTCGGATCAGAGGCCAGTCTGGGGTTTTGGGCGAGGGCGCTCATGGCTCAAGGCCTGGCCGACTGGAACGTCAAGCCCGACCACATCGACCCCTGGTTCAACGAGCTCGACGTGAACAAAACCCTCGTCGCCGGCCAGTGGGGCCACGCCTACCCCGCCGACACCGACGAGGACGTCTACGGCGACTGGTGGGAGCTGGCCGTCGCCTTCTTCGACCAGACGCTCGACGGCGCCGACACCGGTCTCTTCGCCGAGGATCGGGCCTACATCCAGGACAACGCCGGCGACTGGCAAACCTACGAGGACACCTGGCCGCCGGCCGAGGCCGAGCACCGCTTCCTGAACCTCACCGCGGACGGGCTCGGGTGGGACCAAGCCCCCGAGGGCGAGGTCGGCTGGCAGGCGACCAAGGGTCAGCAGACCGCCACCGACGCCAGCCAGGTCGTCCTCCGCAGCGAGGAGCTCGACGAGGACCTGCACCTGTCGGGCACGCCCGAGCTGAACCTCACGGTCGAGGCCAGCGAGGACGACGTCCACCTCGTGGCCGTGCTCGCGGTCGACGATGGGGAGGGTCCCTCCCGGCAGAACTTCGGCTACCTCGACCCGACCTACCGCTCCGGGCTCGAGGATCCCCAGCGGTTGATCCCGGGCGAACCCACGCCGGTCACGATCGAGATGTACCCCCAGGAGGATGTCATCCCGGCCGGCTCGACGATCGAGCTCACGCTGCGCTCCCACGACGAGGGTCGCACCGTGCCCGCCTACGACAGCGGCGAGGTCACCGTCCACCTCGACGGCGAACGTCCCGGCCAGCTCGCGTTGCCCGTGAGCCCGCTGGCCGAGTGAGCACGAGGACGGCCCCGCCTGGATCATCTCAGGCGGGGTCGGTCTCGTCCTCGACCATGCCCTCCAGCTCCTCGTGGACGGCCGCCTTGAGCTCGTCGTCCTTGACGTCGACCTCGAACACGAACCGACCCTCGCCGACCCGCTCGAGGTTCGCGTGGACGAGCGGGTTGTCGAAGTAGTAGGGCGAGACGCGCGTCACCAGGTGGCGGTACAGGCCTTCCTCGACGGCGCGCAGCGCCCGCCGGCCGGCCTGGTCGGCGGCCCGCGCCGCGTGCTCCACGGACTCGCCGACCGAGGAGGCAGCCTCGCGGACCCCAGCTTCGGTGAGGTCGCTGGCCGCCTCGTCGAGCTTGCGGCCTGCATCGGCCAAATCCTCCCGCACGCCGATGCCCTCCTGCTCGCCGTCGCCCTCGTCGACGCTGGCCTGCTCGGCGGTCCGTTCCCGCATCTTCTCGGCCCCCGCGTCCCGCCGTCGGGGCCGCCAGTGCTCCCACTGGCCGAAGGCCTCGTTCTCGCGGGCGGTGGCCTCCTCCTCCCGGCCGGCCAGCGCACGCAACAGGGCGCGGGAGACGCGTTCGGCGTGGCGGACCACCGTCTCCCAGGACCCCTCCACGCGGAACCCGGAGACGCGCACGTCCATCGGTTGGGGGCTTCCTTGCCCGACGGCCCCTCATCAATCACCCGGAAGGCAGACGTGCGGAAGCCACGGACCGCGTTCAACGATGGAGCCGATCTGTTCACGAGCCCTGCCGCCCACCGTGTTCGTGATCGACATGGTCCGATCGAGTCGTTGGGGTCGCCCTCGTCTTACTGATGGCCGCGGGCGGTCCCCCGGTCATCGCCAAGCACAGCGACGACGGCTCCGAACCCGACCGCGGCCTCGACGCTGGGCCCGCGGCCTCGGCCGATCGGCACACATCGGCCGGCGATCGGTGCACGGGCGCCGTCGCCGCATCCGCAATCGTGAACGGCAAGACCCGAGACGTCGCCGGTCCCGGGCCGGTCGAGGCGCACCGGCTCGACGGGCGAGGCTGCACCAGCGGCCTCGCGGTCCGTTGGGGCCCCCGGGACGCCCGGCGGCTGGGGCCTGGCCGCGTCCCTGCCGGGGACCCGATCGTCTGACCCTGCCAAGCGTCACCTGGGCGGGGCGTCCTCGAGGCCCTCGATCTCGAACCGTGCGCCGGCCCCGAGGCGTTGCAGGGCCTCGATCGTCCAGCCGCGCGTTTCCCGCATCGACCCCTCCGGCGCTGGTCTCGTCGACAGGATGGATCAGGTCCAGCGCCTCGGGGTTGTCGATGCTGCTCGGTCGGGAACCCGGCCGCCTCCGCCATTCGGGGGTCGGCGGCCGAGGTTCCCGAATCCGTACGAACGTTCGGCTCGGCTCCTGCGTCAACGCGAGCCTCAAGTTCGTACTCTGTCGAGCATCGACTCGGCGTTGTCGACGCTGCAAACCCGGTCGACGAGCCTCCCTCCGTCCCTCGGGGGTCGGTCGGCTCGTCGCCGGACGCAAGCCGAGGCCTCGCTTGCCTCCTGCGGTCGTCCCGGCGCTCGGCCTCGGCGCGTCTCCAGCATCGACTTGGCGTTGGCTCTCGACCTAGTCCACAGCTTCGATCAGGTCGAGAGCCTCGGGGTTGTCGATGCTGGAGAGATCGCCGGGATCCTCGCCTTTCGCCTTGGCCTCGATGGCGCGGCGGAGGATCTTGGCCGTCTTCGTGCGTGGCAGATCGTCCACGAAGTGGACGCCGCCGGGCTTGAACGGCTTGCCGAGCCCGTCGACGACGGCCTGCGAGATGCGCTGCCTGGCCTCGTGCTCGTCGTCGACGTTCGTCGGGATGGCGAAAACGTGCACGCTTTGGCCCTTGACGTCGTGCGGCACGCCGACCGCGGCCGCCTCCTGGGCCAGCCCCGTGTCGACGGCGGCGGACTCGACCTCGGCCGGGCCGACCCGCTTGCCGGCGACGGTGATCACGTCGTCCGAGCGCCCGTGCAGGTACCAGTAGCCGTCCTCGTCCACGCTGGCCCAGTCCCCGTGGGCCCAGATCTCCGGCCAGCGGTCCCAGTAGGCCTCCTCGTAGCGGTCGGGTGCCTGCCAGAGGCCGCGGGTCATGCCCGGCCAGGATCGCGTGCAGGCCAGCTCGCCGACCTCCCCGTCGCGGACGGGGTTGGCGTCGTCGTCGAGCACGTCGGTCGCCACGCCCAGCGAGGGGTGGCCCAGCGTGCACGGCTTCAACGGAGTGATCGGCAGCGGCGACAGGAAGCAGGCGCCGACCTCGGTCCCGCCGGAGAGGTTGATGATCGGGACATCGCCATCGCCGACCGTGTCCAAAAGCCACCGGTAGGGCTCGGGGTTCCACGGCTCGCCCGTGGATCCGATCGCCTTCAAGGACGACAGATCCCGGCTGGTCACGTGCTCGTCGCCCTCCGGGATGATCGCCCGCACGAACGTCGGCGACAAGCCCAGCGCGTCGACCTCGTGATCCTCGACGAGCTGCCACACGCGGCCCGGATCGGGATGCGTGGGCGAGCCCTCGTACAGGACGACGCTGGCGCCGAGACCGAGCCCGCCGACGACCTCCCAGGGACCCATGATCCAACCCATGTCCGTGATCCAGTACAGCACGTCCTCGGGCCCGACGTCGGTCTGGTGGGCGACCTCCTGCATGATCTTGACGAGGAAGCCGCCGTGGACGTGCACCGCGCCCTTGGGCTTGCCCGTCGTCCCGCTCGTGTAGACGACCATCCAAGGGTGCTCGCTGTCGACGGGGACGCTGTCCTTGTCGGTGGGTTGGCCGGCGGTCGCCTCGGCCCACGTCCGGTCGCGGTCGGCGTCCATCGGGACGTCCAGATCCGCGTTGTCGTACACGATCACGTCCTCGACCGTGGGCACCTCCGCGAGGGCCTCGTCGGCCGTGGACTTCATCTCGACCCGGCTGCCGCCGCGGGCGAACCCGTCGGCCGTGATCAGGGCCTTGGCGTCGGCGTCGGCCAGCCGGGTCGCGATCGCATCGGGCGCGAACCCGCTGAAGAGGGGGACGAAGATCGCGCCGAGCTTGGCGATCGCCATCGTGGCGGCCACCGTCTCGGGGATCATCGGCATGAACACGCCGACGGCGTCCCCTTCGGAGACGCCGGCGTCCTCGAGCGCGCCGGCGACCTGGTTCGTGGTCTCGTACAGGTCCTGGTAGGTCCACTCGCGCACCGAGCCGTCCTCGGCTTCGCCGATCAACGCGACCTCGTCGCTGCGCTCGCCGCGGGCCCACCGATCCACGCAGTTGTGGGCGATGTTCGTCGTGCCGCTCGTGAACCACTCGGCGTGCTCGATGCCCTCGGACGCGTCGAGCACGGCATCGTATTCCTCGAACCACTCGACGCCGAGGTGCTCCTCGACCGCCCCCCAGAACCACTCGAGATCCTCGCGGGAGCGGTTGATCAGCTCCTCCAGCGACGCGATCCCGTGCTCCTCCATGAACGCGGTGACGTTGGCCTCCTCCACCCGTTCCTCGGAGGGGACCCAGACCACGTCGTCGGCGTCCGGATCCGGAGCTTGGACCTTCGAAACCATCGACGGGCGAAGCGCGCGCCAAGCCAAGAATCTTCCCCGGCTGGCTCTCGCGCCCCGCGACGGGACGAGTCCGTCAAGTTAGCCTTCGGTGGTCTCGTTCGCGCCCTCGCGAGCTTCCTCGACGGCCTCCTCGGTCGCGACGCCCTGGATCCCGCACGCAGCTTCCTCGGCCTCGCCCGGCGCCAGATCCTCGCCGTCCGCCTCGATCGTGAACGAGGCCGTGCACGTGGCCTGCGCCGAGTTCTGGGCGTTGGCGCCGGTGACCGTGACCTCGTACTGGCCGGGGGGGACGTCGTCGGCGCGGTAGTCCCAGATCCAGGTGACGTTCACCGGATCGAAGTGACCGCCGTGCGCGACGCTGAAGTCGGAGTAGCGCTGGATGTTCTCCGGGGTCACCTCACCCTGGGGGCCCTCGATCTCGACGTCGACGCTGTCCTCGTCGACGTCGTAGCTGCCCCACGGGGTGTTCAGGATGCCCAGGATCGCCATCTTCCCGTTGGCGAAGTTCGGGACCGTGCGCTCGACCGTGAAGGCGTTCTCGACGGGGAGCTCGAAGCTGGGCGGGAAGAACTCGCCGCTCCACCACCGCATCGGGCAATCGTAGCAGTAGTCGTTGCCGCTCGGCGACTGGTAGGTGGTGAAGACGAGGAAGAAATCGTCCTCGCGCGGGATCTCCTCGACCTGCGGCGGGCCGAGATCGATCTCCCAGTGGAACGCGTTCGCCGAGCCCGGCAGGCCGTTCACCACCTGGTCGGGACCCCACTGGCCCTCGGCCACGACCGTGGCCTCGCCGCTGTCGACGGCCTCCTGGATCGGCGGGGCTTGCGAGCTGTTCGTGCGCTCGCCCAGGTTGGCGTGGTACATCGTGGCCTCCATGACCACGTCCTCGTAGACGCCGGGGTCCCAGCCCCAGTACGGGTACATGCACGGGACGCCGGGCGGGTGGGTGCCCATGCAGTTCGTCCCGTACGGGTTCGGGTACCCGACCACCCAGCCGTGCGTGTCCCACGTACCGTAGAGGCTGGCCGAGATCGAGCCGCTGTCGTCCAACTGGACGGGCTTGGTCTGCCCCCGCTCGTTGTGCAGCTGCGAGTAGGCGCCGTTCTGCAGGAACTCGGCCCGGTTCTGCACGTCGACGGGCCCGGCGGTGGAGAACATCACCATCTTGTTGCCCTCCTCGTCCTGGCAGGACTCCCAGTCGTCGCCGACGAGCGGCGTGGGCGCCCCCGGCAGAGCGGGACCGACGTCCTGGCAGTTCACGCCGAAGCCGAGCCCGAAGTTGTCTTCGCCGACCGGTGCCTCGGTGTTGGCCGGGTTGGGGCCAGCGATGGTGGCGTCGAAGATGTGGCCGTAGAAGGTGACCTCGTCCGTGCCCCCCTGTCCCCCGCTTTGGGCCATCGCCGTCGGCGGGGCGGTCATGAGCAGCATCAACCCAGCCACGAGGGCAGCCTTGCCTCGCATCGAGGCCGCAGTGCCCTCGACGGGACAAAAACCTTGTTGCCCGCAGGCCGGTCGACGGCCCCGTCGAGGGTCACTCGTCGGTCTGATCCTCGACGTCGCGCTGGGATTCCTCGACCTGCTCCTCGGCACCCGCAGACTGCGTCCCGCACACGCCCTCGGTCACTTCACCGGCCGCCGGCGCACCGTCGGGTCCCTCTTCGAGGGTGAAGGTCGCCTTGCAGGTCGCGCTGGCGCTGTTCTGGAAGTTCTGGGCCGAGATCGTGATCTCGTACTCGCCGGTCGGAGCGTCGTCGGCGCGGTAATCCCAGATCCAGGTGACGTTCACCGGGTTGAAGTGACCGCCGTGGGCGGTACTGAAGTCGGCGTAGCGCTCGAGGTTGTCTGGCGACGCGTCGCCTTGGGGGCCCTCGACGTCGAGCTCGACGCTGTCGGCGTCGACGTCGTAGCTGCCCCACGGCGAGTTCATGATGCCGAGGATCGCCAGCTGGCCGTTGGCGAACGTCGGCACCGCGCGCTCGACGGTGAAGGCGTTCTCGACGGGGAGCTCGAAGCTGGGCGGGAAGAACTCGCCGCTCCACCACCGCATCGGGCATCGGTTGCAGTTGTTCTCCCCACCGGTCTGTTGGAACGTGTCGTACACGACGAAGAAGTCGTCGGATCGCGGGATCGTGTCGACCTGGGGCGCACCCATGTCGATCTCCCACTGGAAGGCGTTCGGGAAGCCCGGCAGACTGTTGATGACCTGGTCAGGGCCCCACGTCGCGTCCGCGACGACGGTCGCCTCGCCGCTTTCGACGACGTCCTGGATCGGCGGGGCTTGCGAGCTGTTCGTGCGCTCGCCGAGGTTGGCGTGGTACATCGTGGCCTCCATGACCACGTTCTCGAACACGCCAGGGTCCCAGCCCCAGTAGGGATACATGCAGGGGACCCCGGGCGCGTGCGGGCCCACGCAGTTCGTTCCGTACGCGTTGCCGGCCCGCACGGCCCAACCGTGAGCGTCCCACGTGCCGTACAGGCTGCTGGACACCGTGCCGCTGTCGTCCAGCTGGACGTCCTTCGTCTGGCCGCGCTCGTTGTGCAGCTGGGTGTAGGCGCCGTTCTGCGTGAACTCGGCCGGGCTCTTGATGTCCACGAAGCCGGCCGTCGAGAACATCGCCAGCTTGTTCCAGGGCGTCTCCTGGCAATCGGCCATGATCGCGTTCGGGACAGCGCTGGCGCAGTTCCCGCCGGTGCCGATCCCGTAGATCGTCTCGCCCGTCGGGAACTCCGTGTTCGCCGGCGTCGGAGCGCCGAGCCCGTGCGTGAACACGTGCCCGTAGAAGGTGACGTCGTCGCTGTCACCTGCGGGTTGCCCGCCGTCCTGGGCGAGGGCACCACCAGGAACGGTCATGCCGACCATCAGAACTCCCAAAACGAGAGCAACCTTGCGCATCGAACCGAAGTTCTCGAGCCGACGGATAAAGCTTGTTGCGCGCCCGTTCCCCGGTCGGGGGGTCCAGGGCCTCTGCTGGCGGGCCCAAAACGATAGGCACAAAGGGCCCCGCCGCCGTGAGCACCCGTCGTGGCGGACCGAGAACCGGTGGTGCTCGTTCCGGGCTTCTCCGGCCAGGACTGGGTGTACTGGAACCTGTTCCGCCAGCGCCTGGAACGCGACGGGTTCCCCGTCTACACCGTCACCTTCCCCGGCCTCGGCCTCCAGGACATCACGACCTCGGGCGCCACGCTCGACGACCGCGTCGACGAGGTGCTCGAAGCCACCGGCCACGACCAGGTTAATCTCGTCGGGCACAGCCTCGGCGGCCTCGTCATCCGCGAACTCGTGCAGAACCGCGGCGCCGACGGCCGCGTTCGCGCCTGCGCTACGCTGGGCACCCCCCACCAGGGCACGCTCACCTCGGTGATGGCCCTCGTCTGCCCCGCCTGCCGCCAGATGCTCCCCGGGTCCTCCTACCTCCGCGAGCTGGGAGACCGACCGCTGTCGGTCCCGTTCGTCAACGTCTACGCCTCCGTGGACAGCCTCGTCGTCCCCTACGGCAACGCCTGCTTCCCGCCGGCCGAGAACCACCGCATCCGGTTGGGCGGCCACTGGGGCCTGCTGCTCCGCAACGCCGCCTACCGCCCGATCGTCGAGGGGTTCCAGGACCCGCCCGACCCCCGTTCCACGGAACGGCGGACGGTCGTCGACTGAGGCCTGGGGAACCACCGACACCATGCACCGATAGGCCCCGGCACCGACTGTCGCGGCCGTCCTGCTCCCCTCCGCCGTCGGCGCCGCCCAGCAACCGACGCCCGAGGCCGACCCCGAGGCCGAACCCCCCGAGGAGGCCACCAACGAGGCGCGTTTCCCCGCGCTGGCCGTCCTCGGGAGCCCTCTGTTCGCCGCCACCGTCGGCGAAGATGAACCTCACGCGATGAGAAGACCCGCCCTTCCAGATGATTAGACGGGGCTAATCTTTTGAGGGGGGCGGGCCTTTGCTCCGGTGTGCGCGAGCGAACGACGCCGGCGATGCAGGACTACCTGAAAGCCATCCACGAGCTGCAGGAGGCCGGCGAGGACCCGACGCCGAAGGTCCTGGCCGAGAGGCTCGACGTGACGCCCGCCTCGGCCTCCGACATGACCCAGCGCCTCGCCGAGCTGGACCTCGTCGAGCGCGAGCCCTACGAGGGCGTCGAGCTCACCGCGGCGGGCGAGCTGACCGCGCTCGAGGTCATCCGCCACCATCGACTGCTGGAGCTTTTCCTCGTCGAGACGCTGGGCATCCCCTGGGACGAGGTGCACGAGGAAGCCGAGGTGCTCGAGCATCACATCAGCGAGGAGCTCGAGGACCGCATCGCCGAGCGCCTGGACCACCCCGAACGCGACCCGCACGGGGACCCGATCCCCAGCCGCGACGGCAGCCTGCCCAACCCCGACGGCCGCCGGCTCGACGAGATCGAGGAAGGCGCTGAGGTGCGCATCGTCCGCGTCAGCGACGACGACCCCGACGTGCTGCGCTTCCTCGGCTCCCGGGGCCTGTACCCCGGCGCCGAGGCCCGCGTCGAGGAGGCCGACCCCGGGGCCGCCGTGCTCACCGTCGAGGTCGACGGCCGCCAGGTCCACGTGGGGGAACCCGTCGCCCGGCAGATCACCGTCGAGGAGGTGCCCGCCTGATGGATCGACGCCGCTTCCTGCAAGGCGCCGGCATCGCCGGCTCGGCCGCGCTCGGCGCTGGCCTCTTCGCGGGCAGCGAGGAGATCGCCGGCCTCGCCCAACAGTTCGCCGGCGAAGGCAACGTCACCGACAGCGACATCGCGCAACTGCGCGCCGTCGGCGAGACGAGCACCGACGACTTCGATCCGTACTCGTACGTGCGCGAGTTCAACTGGGGCGACGAGATCGAGGACCTCGGCGACGGCCGCAAACGCCGGATCTTCCGCATCGACGCCCTCGACAAGGAGATCGAGGTCGCCCCTGGCGTCACCTTCCCCGCCTGGGCCTACAACGGCCAGGTCCCCGGTCCCACCCTACGCGCCAACGAGGGCGACGAGATCCGCGTGGAGTTCTCCAACGCCAGCGAGCACCCGCACACGATCCACTTCCACGGCATCCACCGCCCCGAGATGGACGGCGTGCCCGGGCTCGGCGACGGCATGATCGACACCGGCGACTCGACCGTGTACGAGTTCACCGCCGAACCCTACGGCACGCACGTCTACCACTGCCACTCGACGCCGCTCAAGAAGCACGTCCACAAAGGGCTGTACGGCATGTTCGTCGTCGACCCACCCGGCGGCTACGACGAAGCCCTGGGCGAGGCCGACCACGAGTTCGTCATGGTGATGAACGCCTTCGACACCGATCAGGACGGCGACAACG
Source organism: Thermoplasmatales archaeon SW_10_69_26 (assembly GCA_003009755.1). Taxonomy (GTDB): domain Archaea; phylum Thermoplasmatota; class SW-10-69-26; order SW-10-69-26; family SW-10-69-26; genus SW-10-69-26. The sequence goes on along the minus strand of PXUB01000024.1, from coordinate 3,765 downwards.
AGATCTACGCCGTCAACACGAAGGCGTTCTGCTACGCCGAGAAGCCGCTGCAGGTCCGCCAGGACGACCTCGTGCGCGTCTACCTCGCCAACGCCACGGAGTTCGACGCCGTGAACAGCTTCCACCTGCACGCCCACTTCTTCGACTACTACGACACCGGCCGCCTGGAGAACCGACGGACCTGGATCGACACGGTCTCCCAAGTCCAAGCCCAGCGCGGCATCCTCCAGTTCCGTCCCCCCCACGAGGGCAAGCTCATGTTCCACGCCCATCAAAGCGAGTTCGCCGAGCTCGGGTGGCTGTCGTTCTTCGACGTCGCCTCCGATCCCAGCATCGACAGCTCCGAGGGCCGGGCCCGCTCCTCCGAGAAAGGCCCCGCCGATTCCCAGTACCGTGACGACGAGACCGCAGAACCGGACGTGGCCGACGACGTCGACGATCGGACCCGACGAGCCGGCCACCAGGTCAAGCGCGAGGCAGGCGGGTCACCGTGAGCGACGACGCCCAGATCGCCATCGTCGCGATCCCGCTGGCGTTGCTGGCGCTGTTGGCCGGCATCGTGGTCGTCGCCGACCCCGGCGAGTGGCTGGCCCGCGATGGCCCGCCCCCGGCGCCGCAGATCACCGTCGAGGACGAGACGTTCACCGAGGACCGGATCGAGCTGGTGATCACCAACGAGGGTCCCGAGCCCGTCCGCCTCTCCCAGGTGCTCGTCAACGACGCCTACTGGGAGCACACCGTCGAGCCCGATCGCCGGCTGGAGCGCCTCGAGACCTCCACCGTCACGATCCCGTACCCGTGGGTCGAGGGCGAGGCCGTCGAGATCGACTTCGTCACCGCCGACGGCGCCACCGTCGGTCACGAGGTCGAGGCCGCCCAGACCACCCAGAGCTTCGACGGGTCGACGATGTGGACCTACACCCTCATCGGGCTCCTCGTCGGCGTGCTGCCGGTGGCCGCCGGTGTCGCCTGGCAGCCGGCGTTGAAACGGTTGCCCAGCCGCTACGAGGCCGCCTTGTTGGCCTTCACCGTCGGGTTGCTGGCGTTCCTCGGCCTGGAGGGCCTGGTCGAGGCCGTCGAGCTCGCCGAACGGGCGCCTGCACCGTTGGGTGGACCGGGCCTCGTGTTGTTCGGCACCGTCGCGGCCCTCGCCGGCCTGCGGCTGATGTCCGCCGCCGTCGATCGCCGAAGCGGGCGCCGGTCCCCGCTGGCGATGGCCTACCTGATCGCCCTCGCCATCGGGCTGCACAACTTCGGCGAGGGCCTCGTCATCGGCGCCGCCTACGCGGTCGGCGAGGTCGCCTTGGGCACCTTCCTCATCCTCGGGTTCACGTTGCACAACGTCACCGAGGGTCCCGCCATCGTGGCCCCCTTGCGGGAGGCCTCCTGGGGCCACCTGGCCGGGCTGGCCGCCGTCGGTGGCGTGCCGACGATCGTCGGTGCCTGGCTGGGCTCAGCCGCCTTCACGCCTCTGCTCGGCGCGGTGTTCTTCTCGCTGGGCTTGGGCGCGATCGCCCAGGTCATCGTCGAGGTCGGCGGCCAGCTGTCCGACCGCGTCGACGCCGGCTGGACCTCGGGCCCGGTCGCGGCCGGCGCCCTGCTCGGCGTCGCCGTCATGTGGGCCACCGGCGTGCTGACCTGAGGCTGCCCCCGGCTTTTTTAGGCTTGCGGTTCGGGACCCTCCCCCCTCGGGGCGGAGGGGGCGCCGGTGAGCCCGACGACCCCCTTTTCCTTGGCACGCGGAGAGCAAGCCCTGCGTCGGTCGGGCCCAACGGCCCGAGGAACGGCGCGGAGAAGGTGACAGCGTGACCTCGGATCGATCGAAAGACGAACTCGACGGTTTCATCCGCGAACAGCAGAAGGACCTCTCGGTTCGGAAGAGCATCAAGGTCAAGCTCCCGATCCGACAGCACATCAAGCTACACGCCCTCAAGCTCGTCACCGAGGACAACATCTCGGAGACGGTCGAAACGGCGCTCGACGAGTTCCTCGATCGCAAAGAGGGCTCCGACGCCGAGGCGGCGGCCGCCAGCCAGGTCGCCGACGAGGTCGCCGGCGAGACATCCGAGACCGGCTGACCCGGTCGCTGCGGGCCGGCCGATCAGCGTCGCGCGCCCACGGCTGACGTCGCCGCGACGAGGGCGAACACGGCGGCCACCGCCGACAGAATACGAGCCTCTCGGCGTCGTCGGCTGGCCTCGCGGGCAACGGGGCCGTTTGCGATCCGTGCGCGGGCACGGGGAACGAGCTCTAACGCTCAGCCGGATGCTCCATCCGAGGGGCTCGTTGGCCGTCGTCGAGGAAACGCGCCTCGAAGCCGATGCGAGGCGAGCGACGAGGCGCCCGGGGCGGAAACCCGCCCCGGGGCCGTGGGTGCCTAGCCTCGACGCCGGAGGAGGGTAGCCACGGCCGCGAGGCCGGCGAGGACGGCGACGACGGAGGGCGTCGGGATCGCGTCGGCCTCCTCCTTGGCCGAGCTTTGCTCGGGGTCGTCCCCGGCGGCCGGCGCGGGCTCGTCACCGGTATCCTCGGCCTCGTCTTGGGCCGGGGACTGCTCGGCGTCGGGCTCCTCGGCGCTGGCGTCGCCGGACTGGACGGCGATCACGGAGACCGAGGCTCCCTTGTCGGCGCCGAGGCTCGTCACCACGTTGAGGTCCATCAGCTCGTGGCCCTCGGCGTCGTCGGCCGGCGTCACGTGCAGCGTGGCAGTCTGCGACCCCTTGGCGGGCACCGTCATCGAGCCGGGGTCGAGCCGGGCGCTCCACCCGGGCGGCGTGTTCGAGACGCTGAGCGAGGCCTCGTCGGCCTCCTCGGCGTCGTTGACGACGCGGACCGCGAAGCTCTCCTGCTGGCCGGCCTCGATCTCCAGCGACTCCGGCGTCACGTCGACCGTGATCTGGCTCGCGGTCTCCTCCATGTCCTGGAACGCGTACCGGTCACCGTAGGAGGGGCTGGGCGCCAGCGACAAGCTCGTCGGATCCGACGCCGTGGCGTCCTCCTCGACGACGTTGTCCTGCTTGGCGCCGGGGGCGTAGTCCAGCGTCACGCCGCTGTCGGGGGCGTGCGTCGTCACGTAGAAGCTCGACAGCTCGTCGTCGCCGCCCGGATCCCGCACGTCGGCCTTCGGCACGCGTACCGACAGCCGGTCGGCCTCCGCGTCCACGCTGCCCGTCAGCTCGCCGACCGCGGTCTCGTCCAGGTACAGCTCGTAGCTGGCCTCCATCGGTTCGCCGGAGGAGGGCTTCGTCAAGCTGGCCTTCACGTGGTAATCGCCCTCCCGCACCGTGAAGTGGGACCAGACGTCGACCAGGGGCGAGGAGACGTTCTCGTCGTCGGGGATGTCGGCCACCTCGACGACGACCGTGAACGAATCGCGCGTCTCCTTGTCCTTGTCGATCCACGCCTTCGTGACGTCCCCCGCGGTCGCCAGTTCGTCCCGGGGAGCCTCCTCGTCGAGCACGCCGGCGTCCACCATGTGCTGGACGTTCACGTCCCCCTCGTCGTCCCCGATCTCGGGATCGCTTGGGGAGCCAGCCAGGGCTGGCGAAACGAGCAACGACGAGGCCAGAGCGACGTGGAGGAGGTGTCTCGCGCGGATCATCGGACCAGGCAACGGTTCCCCGCCCCCCGGTATAAGAACGTTCCTCGAGGTGCCAGCGGACGGCGTGAGCAATCCACCGAGGTCGTTGACGAACCCAACGGCCCGGAGGACCCCTCACCACACACCCAGACCAGCCGACGCGCAGCGGGAGTCGACACACAAGG
>PXUB01000023.1 GCA_003009755.1 Thermoplasmatales archaeon SW_10_69_26 | reverse complement strand
TCAAAACAAAAGTCGCCGAACCCGCCGTTTATTCTTCGAATCAGTTTCTACTGGGTCGAGTCGGATCAGAGGCCAGTCTGGGGTTTTGGGCGAGGGCGAGCTTTGTATCAGCCCGGCGCAGTCCCCTTGTGACAGCCTCAGTAATCACCGCCTGCCGCTTCTCCTCCAACAGCTCGAGCAGGCGCTGCTTCTTCTCGACGAGCCGGTCGATGCGGGCGGTGTGGTGGTCGAGGAAGGAGGCGATGCGGGATTGTTGCTCTAGGGGTGGATAAAGGACCTCAATAGGGAAGAAATCCGACTTGTATAGGCGCCATCTCGACCTCCGGATACCCGTCGAATGCCTCGCAAATTCATATTGATACAGTTCAGAACGGAAGAGGTAGTGGAAGTATGTCATGTCCCCCTGACCGGTGAGGCGATAAATCTCGTACGAAGGGCTTACAACCCCCTCATGCTCAGAGAAACCGACCGCACCATCCCAGGCCAGCATGATGTTGACAACTAGGTCACCTGGCTCCACGATCTTGTAGCCCTCAGTAGAATCGGCTCTAAACTCACGGTCTCTGTCGACTTCCTCCCTCGGTCGGATGCCAGTGTACTTCGAAACCGAGAGAAGGGGTGCATCGCTCTCCTCCGTTCGGTCGTCGACCTTTTCGAGGAACGTCCTTACCCGTCTTGCTTTCCAATTCTCAGGGAGGTCTAGGAACTCTGTTGGGGACTGACCAGAAATCACATCGGGAGTAGACACTATTTGACCTCCGATAGCAGCCTAGTAATCTCCTCCTCAAGTTCCTGGATGTCCGCGTCAATCTCCTCCAGAGGCCTCGGCGGCTCGTACTCGTAGAAATAGCGATTGAAGTTAATCTCGTATCCGACCGATCCCAGCTTGCCGTCCTGTTCGTCGTGGTAGCGTGAATCTTCGTTGACCCAGGCATCCGGCACGTGAGGCTTGACCTCCTCTTCGAAGTACTCGTGCGGGTCGGTGCCCAGCGGGATGCGTTCACGCTCGCGAAGGTCGGTGTCGTGCTCGGGCTCACCGCCGTCAGTGCAGATCTCGGCGTCGGGGTCGCGTTCGCCGAGCGCGTTCTCGATGTTGCCGCGAACGCTCTTCGTGACGTCGAGACCAGTCTGGCCGAAGATCCTGTCGAGGGCTTCGTGGAACTCGTCCTGGCTCGCCCATGTCTTGTCAGGCAGCTTGCGGAGCGCCTCCTTGATCGCTTGCTGTTTGTCCTCGTCGCGGTTGGTGAAGGCGCGCTCGTCGTCGAGCTGCTCGATGCGCTCCTCGGTCGCCTCGAAGCTCAAGCGTAGGGGGCGGTCGATCACGATGCGCCGGTAGCCCAGCTCCTCGTTGTCGAGGATGACCGAGTTGTCTGTCTCCTCGAACTTGCCGTACCAGCGGACGATGTCGCGAATGTCCTGATTCGAGAGCTTGTGGCTCTTGTCTCCGAGGTTCTTCTTCAACTCGATATACTTCTCTCTGGCGTCGATCAGCTGGATCTTGCCCTTTCGGTGGTTTTCCTTGCGGTTCGTGAGCACCCAGATGTAGGTGTGGATGCCGGTGTTGTAGAACAGGTTCTCGGGGAGCCCGATGATGGCTTCCAGCCAGTCGTTCTCGATGATCCAGCGCCGGATGGCGGACTCGCCGCTGTTGGGGCCGCCGGTGAACAGGGGGCTGCCGTTGAAGACGATCGCCAGCCGCGAGCCGCCCTCGCTGGCGGGCTTCATCTTGGACAGCATGTGCTGCAGGAACAGGAAGGCACCGTCGGACTTGCGCGGCGTGCCGGCGCCGAAGCGGCCATCGAAGCCCTGGTTCTCGTGTTCGTTCTCCACCACGTCGGCGACCTTCTTCCAGGAGACGCCGAAGGGCGGGTTGGTGAGCATGTAGTCGAACGGCTTCGTGGGGAAGCCGTCCTCGCTGAACGAGTTGCCCCGCTCGATGTTGTCAGGGTTGTGGCCCTTGACGAGCATGTCCGAGTTGCAGACGGCGTACGAGAAGTCGTTGAGCTCCTGGCCGTACAGCTGCGGGTTGGCCGCCTGGTTGAGCTGTTTGAGGTGGCGTTCCGCGACGGTCAGCATGCCGCCCGTTCCGCAGGCCGGGTCGTACAGCGAGCGGACGATCGGGCCTGAGCTGATCTCCTCGTCGTCCGGGCAGAACATCAGCTCGACCATGAGCTCGATGACCTCGCGCGGCGTGAAGTGCTCGCCGGCGGTCTCGTTGCTCAGCTCGCTGAACTTGCGGATCAGCTCCTCGTAGATCGTCCCCATCTCCTCGTTGGGGACGTTGTCCGGGTGCAGGTCGATCGTCTTGAACCGCTCGATGACCTGGTAGAGCAGATCGGCCTGCTCGAGCTTGTCGATCTGCTGGTCGAAGTTGAAGTTCTCGAGGATCTCGACCGTTTTCGGGTCGAAGCTGTTCATGTAGTAGCGGAGGTTGTCGGCCAGGTGCTCGGGGTCCTTGACCAGCGACTCGAAGGTGTGCTCGCTGGTGTTGTAGACCTGCTGGCCGGCGGCTCGCTTGAGCGCCCGATGCTTGTTCTCGATGTCCTGCTTCTCGAGACGCTCGTCCTCGCGGAGGACCGTCTCCTTCGAGGCTTCCGTCACGCAGTCCAACCGGCGAAGGACGGTGAGCGGGAGGATGACCTTCTGGTAGTCGGACTGCTTGTAGTCGCCGCGGAGCAGGTCCGCGATCGACCAGATGAAGTTGACCTTGTCGCCGTGCGTCGCAACCATGCCCGGGGCTCCCTGGACGTTCCAGGTGGGAGTCAGCTTAAAAGGGTGCCCCACCCACGCCGCTCTGCTGCCCACCTTACCGTCGCCAGACTCGTCGGCGATGTCGCCCGATCTCGCCCCTCGCTCTCTGATCCGTCGTTCCGTCCCGTCCCTCGCGAGCTCGGACCAGGAGGAGGAGGAGGAGGAGGAGACCACGGCGGAGGAGGTCAGCCAGGCGATCGATTGGGTCGAGGGATAGGGGCGGACCGAGGCCGGTGCGTGATCCATAGATCCAAGGTGGGTCGAACCGTCTTGCGTCATCGTTTCAGGCTGGGCTTGCCTTCCCTGTGGCGTGCCGGCAACCGGCGACCCGCAGCTCGGTGAGGACTTCGAGGAGGCGCTGGCCTACGCTGTCGAGGTTCACCGAGGCCAGCTTCGCAAGGGCACGGGCGCACCGTACACCGCCCACCTGCTCGCCGTGAGCTCCCTCGTCCTCGAACACGGAGGCGACGAGCAGACGGCGATCGCGGCGTTGCTGCACGATGCGGCCGAGGACCAGGGCGGCGAAGAGCGCCTGGCCGACATCGAGCACCGCTTCGGCGAGCGCGTGGCCGAGATCGTGGCGGCATGCAGCGACACCTTCGAGACACCCAAGCCGCCCTGGCGAGAGCGCAAGGAGGCCTACCTCGACCATCTCGTCGAGGCCGACCCGGACGCGCTGCTCGTCTCGGCGGCCGACAAGCTGCACAACGCGCGCTCGATCCTTGCCGACCATCGCGACCAGGGCGAGGAGCTGTGGTCGATCTTCACCACCGAGAGCGCCAGCGACCAGTTGTGGTACTACCGAAGTCTCGTCGACGCCTTCCAACGCGCCAAGGCGCGTAAGGAGGTCGGCGAGGGCTTCGAGCGGTTGGTCGGGAAGCTGGACCGTGTCGTGACCACGCTGGAGGAACGCGTCCCGGTGGCACGGGAGGGCTGAGAGTGTCCGACGATCACCACAACATCTTCCGCGACTGCGTCCGCGCCTTCGTCGACGCCGACTACGGAACCTGCCGAGACGAAAGCCGGGAGCTGTGGGACGAGCATCCCTCGTTCCACGTCGGCGCCCTCGTCGTCCTCTCGCTGCAGCGGCTGGAACGCTTCGACGAGGCCGAACGCTTCGCTGGCCGTTTCGCCAAGGCCGCCGGGGACTCGGAGTGGGACCAGAACCTGGTCGGCCTCATGATCGGCAAGTACCCAGCACCTCGCGTTCTCAGCGAGGCTGACTCGGTCGCCCGGCGAGCCGCCGCTCTCTACTACGAGGGAGCTCGTCGGATCGGCGAGGGCGACACCGGGCAGGCCGCTGCCTGGTTGCAAGGCGCCATCGAGGCGGGCACCCAGTCCCTCGAGGACCACCTGGCCAAGTCCGACTTCCAGCGCTACGTCGCCGATCCCGACCCCGACGAGGACGTCTCCCGACTGCTGGCTCGCTGTGAGCACCTGCTCGACCAAGAAAAAGCCAAGCAGGCTCTCCAACAAGCTCGGCGCGCGGCCGAGGTGGCCAAAGACGTGCTCGGTGAGCGACACGTCGCCTACGCCGACGCGCTGGAGACGCTAGCCTCGGTCCACGATGCGCTGAACAACCGGGACGAGGCCGTGAACAAGCTGACCGACCGCCGAGCGATCCTGCACGAGGTCTTCGGCGACGAGGACCCGCTGGCAGCTCAAGCCTCCGAGGACCTTGCCAAGCAGCTGTATCGATGGGGTCGGTGGGAACAGGCCCACCCCTACTTCGAGGAGGTGCTCGGCTACTACGAGCAGACCCGCGGCGAAGACCACCCCGACACGATCGACCTGCTGAAACGCTTCGCCGGCGTCACCCAACGGGCCGGCCACCCGCAGGAGGCGATCCCGATGTACGAGCGGGTGCTGGACCACGCCCGGGAGGAAGACTGGGAGGATCCAAGACGCCGCCAGTTGCTCATCGGTCTCGGCCACGCCTACACGCATCTCGACGAGCTCGATCAGGCTGAGCAGCTCTTCGAGCAAGCAACCGACCTGGAGTGGTTCTCTCGCTGGACGCCGGCCCAACGAACCGCCTACGGTCGCTATCCACTGGCCCGTGTCGCCCTCGAACGTGGCAACGAGGAACGGGCCCGACACCTGATCGACGAAGCCGTGGACGGCCTGATCTCCGATCACCCGGACGACCCGAAGAAGGTCGCCATGACGATCGCCAACGTCGCCGGCAACCTCCACAGCGTCGGGTTCCCTGCCTTCGCGCTCCCCTACAAGGAACGCGCCGTCGAGATCCTCGAGGACGCCGGCGGGCCGACCTACAAGCTGATCGATCTGTTGATGACCCACGGTTCGTGCCTGAGGGATGTCGGCGAGGCCGAGCAGGCTGCCCAGGTGTTCAAACGAGCCTACCATCTCTCCAAGGAAGACAACGGGCCCGGCCATCGGCGCACCGTCCAGGCCCGTAATGCGTGGGAGCAAGCTCGACAGGATGCCAAGGGCGACGGCGATGACTGAGCCACCAAGGCCCTGGGAGAGTTCCCGGAGGACGTGACCGATCCAGGGCGCGTCCACCGGCGATCGGCTCCGAACACAAAGGCTATGACCGCCCATGACCACATGGGGGTGTCCCTGGAGGGTACGGTATGACTACCGCGATCGATCATCTCCGTAAGGGCGATGTCGTCGAGATGCCTGTCGAGGAGTTCGAACGCCTCCAGGCGACCCTGGAGCTTCTGGAGAACGAGGCCATCAAGGACGGCGTCCTCGCCAGTGTCGAGGGGTACGAGGAAGGCCGATCCCGCTCGTGGGATGGGGTCCGCGAAGACCTCTGACCGAGGAGGGGACCAGCGCTATTTCGGTAGCCACTCGAAGCCGTCGTGCTCGCGGATCCGCTCGTAGAGCTCGTTCTTGATCTTGGGGTTGATGAAGACGCCCTCGCCGTGCTGGGTCGGCTTCTCGCGCAGGATCCCATCTCGGACAAGTTCATCGATCGCAGCTTTGGCTGCGTCGAGCTCGTGGGAGGGGAAGCCGCTTGCGGCCGTGTCCTTGAGAAGCCAGTGGCTCCCGAAGCATCCTTCCCTATAGAGCTTGAAGCAGACCTTAGCCTCAGCTCGTGTGAGCTCTCGCACGAGCGAGGATAGGCGAACCCATATATAGGATAACGCACACACTGACTGACAGAGGTGTAAGATGGGTTTTACAGACTACTTCGGGGACACGCCTCGGGCCCGCTTGCTGGACTTCCTCGGGGACCACCCGCTCAGCGACTACAGCATCACCGAGATGGCCGAGAAGTCCGACGTCTCCCGCCCCACCGTCTACGACGAACTCCCCGAGCTCCAGCGGCTGGGCATGATCAAGCAAACCCGCACTCTGGGCAACTCTCGTCTCTTCCAGATCGACACCGATCACTCGGTCGTCCAGGAGATCCTCAGCCAGGACATGACTCGGGCCCGCGAGGAGGCCGAGGACCTCACGCCGAACCTGGACGAATAAGGGCGTGGCGGCTGGACAAAGGCTGGGAGGATGAGGGTCTGCTGTCTCGATCAGTGGAGTTGCAGCGATCCACCCATGAACGACTGTTCCGTCGGGCGTGCCTGCTCTTCTACACGCTTGTTGCTCTCGAAGTCGCCCATGGTCGCCTCGCCGACGCCCGGGTCGCACGCAAGCTGCTCAACGAATGGCTGCACACTCAAGGCTCGCGGATCCCCGACGACACCGCGGACACAAGCTTCCGCGATGGCCTGCTGAACCGGGCAGGAGAGATCATCGACCGAGCCGAGCGTGAAGACGACGAGGATGACGGCGATGGCTGAGCGAAGGGAAGACCTAGCCTCGCGCCAGGGACCTCGTACGTCGTGACACGACGCCAAGAAGCTCGTCGACGTGGCGAAGGAGACGGCGATACGCAGCGCGTCGCCCGGGAGATGAGCCCGGTGAGACAACGACTTTGATCCAAAACAGCCTCATGCCGGCTCCCCAATCCCGCAACCCCGATGACCGAGGGAACCGCCAAGCAGCGCATCCTCTCCCTCCTCGAGGACCACGAGGGCCCGCTTTGCGACGACTGCTTGGTCGATCCCGCTGAGGTCAGCAACCGCAACTACGTCAACCAAGTCTGCAGTGGGTGCTAAACGCGAATTCTCAATCGGGCAAGAGCCTGTTGACGATCGCCAACGATTCCGACGAACCCGAGTGGACAGCGATGTGGCTGGCCCCGCTTGCTTAGCGGGCTCCCTACCCCCGCCCCCTCCGCGCCCTGCCTGCGCCTGGCCTCGACTGGGGCGACAAGCCGGAAGGGCGACCCGCGTGAGCGGCCACCATCGGCCGCCGGGCGGGCCCGTGCCAGCCTGGCCAGACCGCCGGCAGGGTCACCCCACCGGGTGATGGGATCGGGCCAAAGCTCGATCGAGACGTGGCGCCTGACCCCTCCCCGCCCCTTGCCCCTCCACACCAAGCCTTTAAGCGAGTCGGCCCGTAGCCGAGCCGCTTCCCGATGACCGACTCGCTGAAGCTTGCGCTCCCCAACAAAGGACGGCTGTCCGATCCCGCGATCGACCTGCTCGAGCAGGCCGGGTTCCATCTGGACGTCACGCACGAGCGCAAGCTGCAGGCCCATACCGAGAACGGCGAGATCAAGGTCCTCTTCGTCCGCACGAGCGACATCGCCGAGTTCGTCGAGGAGGGCGTGGCCGACGCCGGCGTGACCGGGCTCGACCAGGTCAAGGAAGCCCAGGCCGACGTCGAGCAGATGCTGGGCCTGGGCTTCGGCAGCTGCCGGCTGATGCTCGCCGTCCCCGAGACGACGGACTGGAGCGGCATCAAGGACGTCGAGGACGGCGTCCGCGTGGCGACCAGCTTCCCGACGATCACCCGCCAGTGGTTCGACGAGCGCGGCATCGAGATCGACCTGGTGCCCGTCAGCGGGGCGACCGAGATCACGCCTCACCTGGGCGTGGCCGACCTCGTCGTCGACCTCGTCTCCACCGGCTCCACGATGGCCGCCAACAGCCTCGAACCGGTCGAGACGATCCTCGACTCCCAGGCCGTCTTCGTCGCCAACAGGGACTCGCTGGCCGACGAGGACACCGGCGAGCGGCTGCAGGAGTTCGTCTGGGTCATGGAGAGCGTGCTCGAGGCCGAGGACAGCCGCTATCTGATGGCCAACGTCCCCCGCGAGAAGATCGACACCGTGCGCGAGATGCTGCCCGGCCTCTCCTCCCCGACGGTGCTCGACCTGCTCGACCGCGACGAGATGGTGGCCGTGCACGCCGTCGTGCCCGAGGACGACGTCTTCGGCCTCGTCCGCGGGCTCAAGGAGGTCGACGCGGAAGGCATCCTCGTCACCCCGATCGAGAGGCTCGTGCCATGACGGTGGCGCTCGCCCACGAGGGCCCGTTGGCCGAGCTGGACGACGAGGTCCGCCGACGCATCCTCCAGCGCTCGGAGGCCGTGCCCGAGGACGTGCGCCAGCAGGTCCGCCGCATGGCCGAGCGCATCCGCCAGCGCGGCGACGACGCGCTGCGTGCGTTCACGGAGCGCTTCGACGACGTCACCCTCGACGAGCTCGCGGTCCCCGAGGCCGAGCGCCAGGCGGCCCTGGAGGAGGCGCCGGGGGCCTTCGTCGACGCCTTCGAGACCGCCAGCGAGCAGATCCGCGCCTACCACGCGGCCCGAGCCGACGACGAAGCGACCGCCTTCGCTGGCGGCGGCGTCCGCGCTCGCGAGCGCGCGGTCCCGCTCGAGCGAGTAGGCATCTACGTCCCCGGCGGCACCGCCGCCTACCCCAGCACGGTCGCCATGACCGTGATCCCGGCCCAGGTTGCCGGCGTCGACGAGGTCACCCTCGCCTCGCCGCCCGGCCCCGACGGCCGCCCGCACGAGCTGGTGCTGGCCGCCTGCCAGCTGCTCGACGTCGACCGCGTCGTCAGCCTCGGCGGCGCCCAAGCCGTGCTCGGCCTCGCCGCCGGCACCGGGACCGTGCCCGCCAACGATGCGGTCGTCGGCCCCGGCAACGTCTACGTCCAAGCCGCCAAGCAGCACGTCGCCGGCTCGGTCCGCATCGACGCCCCCGCCGGCCCCAGCGAGGTCGCCGTCCTCGCCGACGCCCGCGCCGACCCCGGCGCTGTCGCGCGCGAGCTGGCCGCCCAAGCCGAGCACGACCCCCGCGCCGTCGCGCTGGCGATCTGCGAGGACGAGTCCCTCGCCAAGCGCGTCCGCCGGGCGCTGACCGAGGCGCTCGAGGGCCTGTCCCGCCGCGACGTCGTCGAGCAAGCCCTGGCCGCCCGCGGCGGCGTCCTCTGGAGCGAGGACCCCGATCGGGCGCGTGCCTTCGTCGACGATCTGGCGCCCGAGCACCTGGCCATCCTGCACGAGGACGACGAGGCAATCGCCGATCGGCTCACTGGGCCGGCCTGCATCGTGACCGGCGAGCAAGCCCGCGTCCCGCTCACCGACTACGCCGCCGGCCCCAGCCACGTGCTCCCGACCGGTGGCCACGCCCGCGCCCACTCCGGCATCGGCGTCGCCACCTTCACGAAGCACGTCCACGTGGCCCACATGGACGACGTGGACGAGGCCCTCGTCGAGGCCGCCAGCGAGCTGGCCCGCATCGAGGGCTTCGACGCCCACGCCCGCAGCATCGAGGAGGGATCCCCGTGAGCCCCGAACCCCGCGCCGCCATCCGCCAGCTGGCCGCCTACGAGCCCGTCGACCGGCAGGGGATCAACCTCTCCGACAACGCCAACCTCTTCGACACCAACCCCGTCATCCAGGAGGCGCTGGCCGAGGTCGACCCCGACGAGGTGCGCCGCTACCCCAGCGGGTACAGCGACGAGCTGCGGGCCACGATCGCCGACGTCCACGACCACCCGGCCGAGGGCGTCGTGACCGCCAACGGCTCCAGCGACCTCATCGACCTGCTCGTCCGCACGTTCACCGACCCCAAGGGCAAGGTCGCCTACCATCCGCCCAGCTTCTCGATGATCCCGCTGTGGACGACGTGCAACGCCTGCGACCCCGAGCCCGTGCCCCTCACCGACGAGTTCGGGCTCGACGGCGATGCCTTCGTCGCCGCCGACGCCGACCTCGGCGTCGTCTGCCGACCGAACAACCCGACCGGGAACGCGTTCCCGATCGACGTCGTCGAGGACGTCGCCGACCGCTTCGAGGGCCTGCTCGTCGTCGACGAGGCCTACGTCAACTTCACCGACGAGCCCGACGCGATGCACCTGCGCGACCGCGACGACGTCGCCATCCTGCGCAGCCTCAGCAAGGACGCCGGCCTCGCCGGGACACGCTTCGGATACGCCCTGATGCCGCCCGAGCTCGCCCAGGAGGTCCGCAAGGTCCGCGGACCCTTCCGCGTCCCGCGCATCACCGAAGAGATCGCCCGCCGCGCGCTCGAGGACCCCGGCCACGTCGACCGCGTGGCCAAGATCGTCAAGGAGGAGCGAGCCCGCGTCAGCCGCCGGCTGAAGGAGATGGGCCTGTCGCCGTTCCCGACGGAGACGAACTTCGTGCTCGTCGAGACCCCCTGGCCCAGCTCGCGGGTGCAGGGGGCTCTCGCCGATCGGGGCGTCCTCGTCCGCGACTTCGGCTCCGAGACCTTGGAGGCCTGCTTCCGCGCCACGATCGGGCCCCCCGAGGTCAACGACGCCCTCCTCGACGCGGTTGAATCCATGCTCGACGACGGAGGCCCGTGATGTCGGAGCGCCCGACCGTCCGTCTGCTCGACTACGGCGTCGGCAACATCCACTCGCTCACGAAAGCGCTGCAGCGCGCCGGGCTCGACGTCGAGCTCGCTCCGGCCACCGACGGCGCGGGCGAGGCCGACGGACTCGTGTTGCCCGGCGTCGGCGCCTTCGGACCCGCCGCCCAAGCGCTGGCTCCCGTCCGAGACGAGATCCGCGACGCCGTCGCCGACGGCCTGCCGCTTTTGGGCGTGTGCCTGGGCATGCAGCTGTTCGCGGAGGGCTCCGTCGAAGGCGAGGGCCGCGGGTTGGGCCTCGTCGACGGCAAGGTCGGACCCCTCGACGCCGACCGGCTGCCCCACATCGGCTGGAACACGATCGAGCACGCCCGCGACCCCGTCGAGGCCCTCGACGACCGGCACGTCTACTACGTGCACTCCTACGCGCTGCCGGACAACCCCCACACCGTCGCCGAGACCACGTACGGCCAGACGTTCCCTGCGATCGTCGCGTTCGACAACGTGATCGGCGCCCAGTTCCACCCCGAGAAGTCAAGCCAGGCGGGCCGCGTCGTGCTCGACGCCTACGCCAACCTCCTGGAGGCCTACCGATGAACGTCATCCCTGCCATCGACCTCTACGACGGCCACGCCGTGCAACTGCGCGGAGGCAACCCCGACCAGCGCATCTGGGACAGCGACGAGCCCGTCGAGGAAGCCCGCCGGTGGTGGGAGCTCGGCGCGGACGCGCTGCACATCGTCGACCTCGACCGCGCGCTGTCCAGCGGCCGGGACAACGACGACCTCGTGCACGACATCGTCGACGAGAGCCCGGTCCCGGTCGAGATCGGCGGCGGCCTCCGCGGCGCGCGCCCGATCCGCGACCTGCTGGACCCGCACCCGACCGCGAAGGCGATCGTCGCCACGCGCGCCTGGAAGGACCGCCCCTGGCTGGACCACATCTGCGAGGAGTTCCCCGGCCGCATCCTCGTCGGGCTCGAGCTCAAGCACGGCACGATCGCCGTCGAGGGATGGACCGAGCGCACCAAGCTCACGCTCGAGGAGGGCCTGCACCGGCTCGACGGCCAGGACCTGGGCGGCGTCCTGCTCACCGACATCGACCGCGAGGGCAAGATGATGGGCCCCAACATCGACACGGCCGAAACGGCCGTCGAGGAGCTGGACGTGCCGATCATCGCCTCGGGCGGCATCAGCACGATCGAGCACCTGCAGGACCTCGAGGCGGCCGGCGTCGACGCCGCCGTCGTCGGGACCGCCCTCTACACCGGCGACCTCGACTTCGAGGACGCCCAGGAGGCGCTGGCGTGAGCAGGCCCGAGCGCTTCACCGCCGAGCGATCCACCGGCGAGACGAGGGTCCACGTCGACGTGGAACCCGTCCCCGCCGGCGAGGAGCGCGAGGCCGCGGACGTGAGGGTCGACTGGAACGACCACGGCGGCCTCGACGAGCCGGTCGACCCCGCCGGCGCCACCCACCTGGTCGAGACCCTGTTGCGCTACGCGCGGCTGTCCGGCACCGTCGAAGCCACCGGCGACCTGGCCCACCACGTCGTCGAGGATCTCGGCATCACGCTCGGCGCCGCGCTGGCCCCGCTCGCCGAGGCCGAGATCGCGCGCTTCGCCGACCGCACCGTCCCCATGGACGAAGCGTTGGTTCAGGCCGCGCTGGACCTGGGCGGCCGCGCCCACCACGAGACCGACCTGGACGAGGTCGCCCCGCTGGCCGACCACGTCGCCCGCAGCCTGGCCTTGAACGCCAACGCGACCCTGCACCTGCGCGTCCTCCGCGACGGGATGCGCCACCACGTCGCCGAGGCCGCCACCAAGGCCCTGGGCCTGTGCCTGCGCGAAGCGATGCGCCCCAGCGCCGACGTCGAATCCACCAAGGGCCACGTCGAATGGGGGACGCCGGAGGAGGACGGATGAGCCTGGCCAAGCGCATCATCCCCTGCCTCGACGTCGACGACGGCCGCGTCGTCAAAGGCGTCAACTTCCAGGACCTGCGCGACGTCGGCGACCCCGCCGACCTCGCCACGCGCTACATGAGGGAGGGCGCCGACGAGGTCGTGTTCCTCGACGTCTCCGCCAGCAAGGAGGACCGCTCGACCACGCTCGACGTCGTCCAGACGACCGCCGAACAGCTGTTCGTCCCCCTCACCGTCGGCGGCGGCATCCGCACCGTCGAGGACATCCACGACACGCTGCGCGCCGGCGCCGACAAGGTCTCGATGAACACGGCCGCCGTCCAACGACCCGAGCTCGTGACCGAGGGCGCCGACCGCTTCGGCCGGCAGTGCATCGTCGTCAGCGTCGACGCCAAGCGCGTGGGCGACGGCGAGTGGCGCTGTTACACCCACGGCGGCTCCCAGGCGACCGACCTCGACGCGATCGAGTGGTGCCAGGAGCTGGCCGACCGCGGCGCCGGCGAGATCCTGCTCACCAGCATGGACGCCGACGGCACGCTCGACGGCTACGACCTCAAGCTCACCCGCCGCGTCGTCGACGCCGTCGACATCCCCGTGATCGCCTCCGGCGGCGCCGGCACCCTCGACCACCTCGAGGAGGCGCTCGTCGAGGCCGACGCCAGCGCCGCGCTGGCCGCCAGCATCTTCCACGACGGCACCTACTCCGTCGAGGAGACCAAGCGCTTCCTCGCCGACCAGGGCGTGGACGTGCGCCAAGACACGTAGGACGCCCCGTCACAGCACCAGCGATCCCCGCTCGGGGCCCAGCTCCGCCTCCGAGGAGGGCTCCGTCGGGGCCGGCGGCAAACTGAACGAGAACGTCGAGCCCTCGCCCGGCGTCGAGGCCACCTCGAGCTCGCCATCGTGGCGGTCCACGATGCGCTGGCCGATCGCCAACCCCAAGCCCGCCCCACCCGCCTCGGAGGCCGGCTCCAGGCGCTCGAAGGGATCCAGGACCCGCTCGTGGTGGGCCTGGGGGATCCCGATGCCCTCGTCCTCGACGCTGATCCGCCATCGTCCCCCCTCGGCCTCGGCCTCGATCTCGATGCGTGGCGCCTGGTCGCTGTAGCGGACCGCGTTCTCGAACAGGTTGGCGAACAGGGTGCGAAGCTGCACGGGATCGCCGCCGACGACCGGCAGCTGGCCCACGATCACCTCGAGATCCTCCCTCACGGGGACCTCGACCCCGGCCCAGGCGTCGTCGACCACCGACTCGAGGTCCACCGGGACCCGCTGGGTCTCTCGAGCCTCGATCCGAGCGTAGGCCAGCAAGCCGCGCACCATGTCCCGCATGTGCCGGGCGTCCTGCTGGGCGAAGCCCAACAGCTCGCGGCCCTCCTCGCCCAACGCCTCCCCGAAGCGATCCTCGATGAGCTGCAGTTGGCTGGCGACCGTGCGCGCCGGTTCCTTCAGGTCGTGCGAGGCTGCCCGCGCGAACCGCTCCAAGCGGCGCGTCGTGGTCGCCAACCGTCGGTTCGACCGCCGCATCTGTTGGGCTCGCTTCTCCTGCTCGAGCTCGTTGCCGGTCCAGTCCGCTAGCAGGCTCGCGAAGGTGTCCTGCCACTCGGTGAACGGCGCCTTGCGTGGTTCGCGGCTGTAGAAGTTGAACGTCCCGTACGTCTCCTCGTCGACGCGCACCGGCACGCCGAGGTAGGCTTCCAGGTCGAGGGCCCCACCGGAGAGGGCGGGCGCCTGCTCGCGGACGTGATGCAGGGCCATCGGTTCGCCCGTCTGAGCCACGTGGCGACAGCAGGGTGCCGCCGCGATGTCCAGCTCGTCGCCGGGCTCGGGCCGCGGCTGGTTCCCGGCCGCGGCCTCGATCACGTAGCGACCGGTGGCGAGGTTCGTGCGCGACAACATGCCGACGTCGGTCTCGAGCGTTCGGCGCACCACCCCCAGCAGGGCCTGGATCTTGTCGCTGGCCGACCGTTCGCGGTCGCCGACGATCGCGTAGGCGTCCCGTAGGGCCTCCTCGCGCCCCGCCAGCCGCTGGCGGTGCTCGACGCGGTCCGTGATATCGTGGAAGTATACCGACAACCCCGAGGGTGAGGGGTAGGCCCGCACCTCGAACCAGGTCTCCAAGGGCGGGTAGTACTCCTCGAAGGCCACCGGCGTCTGGGCCTCGATCGCCCGCTCGTACTCGTCCTGGAACGTCGATCCCACGGCCTCGGGGAACTCCGCCCAGACCTTCTTGTGCAAGAGGTCCTCCCGCGATCGGCGGAGGAGTCGTTCGGCCTCGTCGTTGAGGAAGGTGAACCGCCAGTCCCGGTCGAGCGCGAACACGGCGTCCGTGATGCGGTCGTAGACGACCTCGACCGGATCGGGCCCCTCGTTCACGTGGCCGTCAGGCCTCGATACCTTCAAGGACCGACGGGCAGCCGAACATCTCAGCCGGGTGCCGCGAGACCGCCCGTGCGCTCGATGGCGGCCCCCACCGCGTCGCTGAACAGGTCGACGTAGCTGGTCTCCCAGTCGTCGAAGTCCTCGCAGCGCCGCTCGGAGGCGAAGAAGCAGAACGTGCCGTACACCTCGCCGTCGACGTGAACGGGAGCACCGAGGTAACTGCGGACGCCGGCGCTGGACTCGAACAGGTCCGAGGCCTGGGTTCCGAGGTCGCGGATGGCGAGGGTCTGGTCGGCGCCCATCACCTCCGAGCAGGCCAGCGTCTTTTCGGGCGGGAGGAGCTGGCCCTCGTGGAGCTCGAGGTTCGAGACGGTATCGGCCGAGAGCACTTCGAAGGCCTCCTCCGTCTCGTCGTAGCGAGATACGAGGCCCACGTCGGTCCCCAGGGTCCGGCGGATCACGCCCAGCAGCCGTTCGATCTGTTCGCGCGGGCTGGCTTCGCGGTCGGCGGTGATCTCGTGCGCTTGCCGCAAGGCTTGCTCGCGGCGCTCGAGCTCCCGCTCGCGCTCAGCCTCGGCTTCGAGATCCTGCAGGTGCACCGAGACGCCACCCTCCATCGGGTAGGTTCGGATGTGGTACCAGCGGCTCTCGCCCAGGCAGCGCACCTCTGCCTGGGCCGGGTCGCCGGTCTCGGCCGCGGTCTCGATCGTCTCCTGGTAGGTCTCCCGCACCTCGTCGCTCAGCCAGCCCCACAGCTGGTCGCCCTCCAGTTCCTCGCGGGGACGCCCGAAGATCGACTGAGCCTCGTCGTTCAGGTACGTGAACCGCCGGTCGTCATCCAGCGCGAACACGGCTGGGCGATCGGCCGCGCCCCCCGCTTCGACCTCTACGGTCCCAGCCATGCCCATGACACATCCATGTCACGCCTTTTCAGGGTATCGCCGCGTCGTCACGAGAGCTCGGTGTCGGCGACCTGCATGTCGACCGTCTCCTGGGGAAAGCAGATCCGGTCCTGCAGCCGGCCGAACCCGGGCTCGGGCGCGGGGTAGGTCCAGGCCGCGTCCTCGACCCGTTTGCCCCCGACGTCGACGTGGAAGCACCGGGCCTTGCCCTCGTCGGCGCATCGGGTCCGCGTCTGGCTGGGGTCCAACAGGTCCGCGGACGTCGACCTCGGGCACGTAGAACCGGAACGGGAGCCGCGTCTCGACGACGCCCAGCGCCCGGTCGGTGTCGGCCACCGTCTCGTCGCCGAGGGCGACCTCGATCCGTCGCGAGCTGGCGTGCACGTCGATCCGGTGGTAGGGGTCCCGCGGGTGGCCGCGCTGGCGCTGGTCCTCCACGAACCAGGCGTCGAGGGCGTCCCAATCGAACACGACGTGGTCGCGCAACCGCTGGGCGTGCTCGGGTGGCCGCTGGACCCGCACCCCAGTGCCCCCGCGCCGAGCCCCGTCCTGCGTGATCGCCACGTCCTCGACGGTGCCCAGCCGCTCGTGCTCCCTCGGTTGGCCCGTGGCAAGTTCGACGTCGACGTCGGCGAACGGGATCGCGTAGTCGGGCGTGGGTCCCTCGCCCCAAGGCGATCGACGCCCAATCGGTGTCCAGAACCCACTCGTCGGCTCGAGGGCTCGGACGCGCTTGGGGGTGGGTTCGGCGGCGACCTTGTCCGCGGCGAACGGGCCGAACTCCTGCTCGTCGGCGAGGATACCCGAGCGTCGATGCATGCACGATACACGCGCTCGGAGACCCCTCAACCTCGACTCGATGACGTTCACAGAGCCCCTCGCGGAGGCCCGCCGCGCCCGCCCACGCGAATCTCAAGGGTTAGCCCTCGCCGAGGGGTTCGCCGTCGACGATGACGTCGACCTTGGCCTGGTCGAAACACACCCACCCAGCCAGGCGCTCGAAGGCCGCGACAGGCTCCTCGTAGCTCCAGGCGGCGTCCTCGACGTCGCTGCCGCGACCGTGGGCGTGCCAGTACCGAGCCTGGCCCTTGTACGCGCACCGGGTGCGGGTCGAGCTCTCCTCCAGCAGATCCGAGCGCACGTCCTCCGGCGGCAGGTAGAACCGGACCGGGAGCCCCGTCTCGACGAGCATCAGCGGCCGCGTCGACGTGGCCAGCCGCGCCTCGTCCAGATCGACGACCACCTCCCGCGAGCTGGTGTGAAGATCGATGCGATGGTAGGGGTCCCGCGGGTGGCCGCGCTGGCGCTCGTCTTCGACGTACCACTCGTCCACGGCGTCCCAGGCGAGCAGCACGTGATCCTCGAGGCCCGGCGCGGACGGTGGGGGATCGACGACCCGCAGGCCGTGGGCCCGCTCGGGCCGACCCCCGTCCAGACCGACGGGTTCCACGGTGCCCAGCCGATCGTCGTCGAAGGGATCGCCGAACCGGACCCGCTGGCCGTCGACGTCGGCCGCCGGCACCGCGTACTGCGGCGTCGGCCCCTCGACCCAGGCCAGCCGAGCCTGGATCGAGTCCAGCACCGGTTCGCCGTCCTTCACGGCTCGCACCCGTTTGGGTGTGGCCTCGGACACGACCTCGTCCGTGAACGGCGCGAAGCCCCGCTGGTCCGCCAGCCGGCCGGAACGTTCGTACATCAGCTCCGTCAACGACGCCTACCGGGTCAACCTTCGCCTCACCGTGGCAACCAAGAACCCCCCTTGGCCTGTCGAGCCGATGGCCACGGTCGAGGACGTCGACTTCGCCAAGCAGGATGGCCTGGTCCCTTGCGTCACGCAGGACGCCCGCACGGGGCGGGTGCTCATGCTCGGCTACATGGACGAGCAGGCGCTCGAGCAGACGCTGGCGACCGGCGAGATGCACTACTGGTCCCGCAGCCGCCAAGAGCTGTGGCACAAGGGGGAGACCTCCGGCAACACGCAGCGGCTCGTCGGCCTCGCCGCCGACTGCGACAGGGACACCCTGCTGGCCATCGTCGACCCCGCCGGGCCCGCCTGCCACACCGGCGAGACCAGCTGCTTCTTCGACGAGGTCGCCGACGAGGCGATCCCGATCTTGCCCCGGCTCCAGGAGGTCGTCGATCACCGTCGACAGGCCCAACCGGAGGGCTCGTGGACGAGCCGTCTTCTGAGGGAGGAGGACCTGGCCGAGGCCAAGGTCGAGGAGGAGGCCGCCGAGGTCGTCGCCCGCGCCCGCGGCGAGGACGACGGGGACCCGTTGGCGCACGAGATCGCCGACCTGTGGTACCACTCGCTCGTGCTC
This sequence comes from Thermoplasmatales archaeon SW_10_69_26, assembly GCA_003009755.1. Classification (GTDB taxonomy): domain Archaea; phylum Thermoplasmatota; class SW-10-69-26; order SW-10-69-26; family SW-10-69-26; genus SW-10-69-26. Next base: position 41,713 of record PXUB01000023.1, on the reverse strand, counting down.
GCGAACAAGCACGGCGTCGACCTGGCCGACGTGCTGGCCGAGCTCGCGGACCGGCGCTAACCCGTCGGCGAGCCGCCGGGAGCTCGACGATGCTCGTCGTCTCCTCGCCGGGCCCAGCATCGCGGCGAACCCGGGCTCACCGGCGCCACGTCGCCCTAGCCCACCGTCGTGACCGTGACCACGGCCCACGGCAGGCGGCCACGCCCGCAGACCCGATCCTCGGCGTGCTCGGGGGTCAAGCTGGGCTCGGGACGTGGTCGGCCCGGGTCGGCCTCACTCCCGCGCCCCTTCGGGCCCCTCGTCGATCGTCTCGCCGCAGTGCGGGCACGCGAACGGCGGCTCGGGGGTCTGATCGGCCCCCTGTTCGGAGGTGAGCTCGCCCTCGGGCTCGGTCTGGAACATCTCGCCGAACCCGGAGGCCAGGATGCTGGCGGGGACGGCGATGAACGCGATACCGAGGATCGCCATGACGCCGGCCAGGATCCTGCCGGCCGTCGTGACCGGCACGACGTCCCCGTACCCCACCGTCGTCAACGTGACGACCGCCCACCACAGCGTGGCCGGTACGTTCGGGAACGCCTCCGGCTGCACGTTTCCCTCCACGATCCACATCAAGGAGGCCGCCAGCAGGATCAACAGGCCCGCGCCGACGAACGTGATGACGAGCTGGGCGCTTTTCCGTCGGACGACCTCGACCAGGGCGCGGATCGCGGTGCTGTAGCGAGCCAGCTTCAGCACCCGCACCGAGCGCAGCAACCGCAGGATCCGCAACACGCGCAGGTCGACCGGCACCACGCCGCGCAGGTAGAACGGCAAGATCGCAAGCAGGTCCACCAGCGCCAAGGGCGTGATCGCCCAGCGCAGCCGTCCGCGGATCGAGCCATCGTAGGCCTCGTGCTCGGGGGCGACCCACAACCGACCGAGGTACTCGATCGTGAACAGGACGACGGAGATGGTCTCGAACAGGCGGAACCCGTCGTAGTAGCGGATCCCGAGCCTGTCGACGCTCTCCAGCGTGAACGCCAGGACGTTGGCCAGGATCAACGCGATGATCGCGACGTTGACCGTGCGCGAGAGCCCGAACCCGCGGTGGGTGCCCTGCAACAGCTGGTAGACCCACCGCCGGGCGCGGCGAAGGACACGAAGGATCGCCAAGGCCACGAAGGGCCTGTGACTCGCCGCCGGGCGGCGTTGTCACGGCAGCTGCTCCCCTTTGTGCCCTGGCGTCCCCTCGCGTACTTGGTGGTCCCCCCGTTTCTTGTCCTTACAGCGCGCCGTCGCGGGACCCCCACATTCATCCCCTCCTCCGTCGTGTCAGCCCCCGCCGTGGCCGAGGACCCGCCGATCCCCGTCCGGTTCGTCATCCTGCTCGAGCTCGTGAAGCGCGGCCCCTTGCGGGCCTCCGACCTCACCGAGCCCACCGATCTCACGATCCAGGGTGTCTCCTACAACCTCGAGCAGCTGGCCGACGAGGGCCTGGTCGCCTTCGACGACGACGATTCGCGCGCGGTGCGGATCACGAGCGAGGGCGTCCAGTCCCTGCACGAGCACTTCGTCGGCCTGAAGGCCTTCGTCGACCGGGCGCTGGGCGAGATGATGCACATCGAGGAGTGCGTCGCCGTCGCCGACGAGCGGCTGGCCCCCGGCGACGACGTCGGCCTGTTCATGGAGGAGGGCCGCCTGGTGGCCCGGCAAGCCGACAGCCCGAGCACGGGCACGGTGCGCAAGGGAGGCCAGCCCGGCGAGCTGGTCACCGTCGGCGGGCTGACCGGCGTCGTCGACCTCGATCCCGGGCACGTGGACCTGCTCCGCCTGCCGCCGCCGGCCTCCCTGCCCGGCCCGAGGGCCGTCCAGGAGGCCTTCCAGGCGATCGAGGCCGATCCCGACGTGCTCGTCACCAGCGGCGTGGAGGCCGAGGTGCTCACCGAACGCGCCGGCCTCGAGGCCCCCCAGGGCCCGATCGCGTTCGCCGCCGAGGAGGTCGCCCGCTCGGCCGCCCAGCGCGGGCTCGACGTCGTGCTGGTGGCCGCCTGGGAGGACGCCCGCCGGCTGGGCGAGGCGCTGCGCGGCGGCGAGGAGGGCCCCACCGTGGACGTCCACAGCGTGGACGCCGACCGGGACTGACGCCAGCCTGGACCGCCGGCTTCTTGCTGCCCCGTGGCCTAGCCCTGCGCATGTCTGGACCCGTCGAGCCCGAGGCGGAGGGCCGTCGGTGGTCGCCAGTGCAGAAACGCGGCAACCACGGCGGCGACCTCGGCGACCTGTTGTCCCGCGGCTTCGAACCCGTGAACGCCGGCGATTGGCTGATGGTCGGCCTGGCCGTCCTCGACATCCTGCTGTTGGTCGCCCGCGACGTGTACGCCGACTTCCTGCCCGGCTACGCCGAGACGACGATCGTCGCCATCGATCTCGTCATCCTCGGGATCTTCGCGCTCGAGTTCCTCGGCGAGGTCCGACAGGCGACCAGCAAGCTCGCCTACACCCGCAACCACTGGTACGAGCTCGTCGGCATGGTGCCGATCGCCCACTGGGGCTTCCGCGCCGTCCGCCTCGTCCGCTTGCTCCGCATCTACGTCGTCGAAACCTACCCGATGGAGAACGTCCCCGAGCGCGACTGGTCCTACGCCCTGGTGCGCGGGCTGATCAACCACTACAAGGGCGTGCTGCTCGAGGAGATCACGGACCCGATCGTGTTGACCTCGATCAGCACGCTGCGGGACCCGATGATGCGCGCCCGCTGGACGGAGACGGTCGGCAACTCGATGGAGGACCATCGCGAGAACATCCACCGGTCCGTCCGGAACGCCCTCGAGGACAACCCACGGGTGGGCGTGCTCGTCCGGACGCGCCCCGGCAAGCGCCTCGTCCGCGAGGTCACCGACGCCACGCTGGACTCCGTCATCCACACGCTGCAAAGCGAGGAGCTCAACGAGGTCGTCAGCGAATCGATCGACGAGGTGCTCGACGAGCTCAGCGACCGCGTCCGCGAGAAGGAGTACCGGCAGAGGGGCGGCTCGGTGTTCCGGCCGGCCTACGACTACGAAGGGTAGCCTCGGGGAGGACGAGCCTCGTGGAGGGCACGCAGGGACGAACCCGACCACGGAGGCCCACAGGCGCAGAGGATCCCACAGAGGGGAGGAAGTAGAGCGCGAGCGGAAGACGGCGGGCGGGCAAAGATGGCCAGAGGACATCAGGGCCGCCCGGTGACGGATTCGGAGCTTCCGGGCGAGGAACGGGGAGGGTCCCCTCAAGCACAGTGGCCCGGCTCGCCAGGGGTCTCAGCCTCCTCTCCGGCCATGCCTGCCTCTGTGGCTTGGGGGCTCGGTGTCCTCTGTGAGCGAGCCCCTAGCCCCAGGGGTTGGAGAGCTCGCGGATCCGGATCCGGAAGAACCGGGTGAGGAAGTACACCAGCGCGACGGCGACGACGCCGATCTCGGCGACCATCCGCCACAGGTAGTCGCCGAGGGCGGCGGAGGCGACCTGGCTGGCGTACCCGGCCTGGAAGGCATCGTGGACCAGCGTGACGAGCGCGACGGCGCCCAGACCCAGGGCCACGATGTCCAGGTAGAAGAGGAGCTGGTTCTTTCGGCGGGCGTCCATCTCGTGCATCCCAGGGAGGGATGCGGTAACCGGCCTCAAGAGGGTTTCCATCTGCGATGGCCAGGCACCGACGACCGCCGACCGCCGGGCCCGTCGCGTCGGGGGTAGGACTTAGGCTTCCTCGTGGTCCCGCACCAGCGTGAGGAAGAGGCCGGGCACGAGCGCGGTCAGCCCGGTGATGAACAGGAACATGTTGATGCCCATGTCCCCGAAGGTCGGCGTGATCTGGAACCCGCCGGGCCCGATGTTGGCCGCCTCGAAACCGACCGCTGTCCCGACGAAGACCAGCCCGATCCAGAAGGACAACGGCGTGTCCGGCTTGCCGTCGCTGTCCCGGGTGACCAGTCGCATCACCGCCGGCAAGCAGCCCATCCTACTTCACCGCAACGGTGCCTCCCCCTGCGGGCCCGATGCGGCCGAGCAGCCGGCGGGACCGTCTCCGTTACGGGGAATAGGTATACCATCCGTCATCTGTCCGTCGTTCTGGTCGGCAAGGTATCGGTTCTCCTCCACCGTCAAACGACCGTACCCCAAGATTGATGAACTCGTCAGCGGGCTGGTCCGTGATGACCGGCTTCCGCCATGCGTCGACGTGGCTCGCTGCGCTCGCGCTCGTGGTGACGGTCGCCGGCCTCGGGATGGCCGGCTCGCCCAGCGCCGAGGAGGTCGAGGACAGCACCAGCGATGTCGACGTGGACGCGGGAGCCGAAGACGTGGTGACGGCCGCCGAGGCCGAGACGGACGACGCCGGCGAGGAAGCCTCCGCGCTGGACGAGATCTCGGGCTCGCTCGCCGCCGTCGGCGACGCGATCGCCACAGCTGCCGAGGCCACCGGCCACGCCCTGGCCGTCGCCGGCTCGGCGATCGCCTCCGCCGCCACCTGGACCGGCTCGGCCGTCGGCACGGCCGCCGGCTGGACCGGCACGCAGATCGCCACGGCCGCCGTCGCCGTCGGCGAGGCCACCGCCTGGCTCGCCGTCGAGACGACCGGCCTCGTCGTCGGCGGGCTCGCCACCACCGGCTCCGCGATCACCTGGGCCGGCACCCGCCTCGGCGAAGGCGTCGTCTGGCTGGGCGCCGGCATCGCGTCCGTGACCGTCGACCTCGGCCAGGGCCTCGCAGCCGCCTGGCCCGAGACCCGCAAGGGTCAAGCCATCGCCGCCTCCGCCGCCGCGGGCGGCTCCGCGGCCGCCGGCAGCGCCGCTTGGTACACGCGCGCCTGGCGCTACCTCCGCTGGGCGCCGGGCCTGGCTCCGCTTTACACCCGGATCAAGCGCGACGAGCTCCTCGATCATCCGGCCCGCCAGACGATCTACGAGGCGATCGAGGACGATCCGGGCATCCACCTCAGCGAGCTCGCCCGCGAGCTCGACGCCAGCTGGGGCACGCTGTTGCACCACCTGCGCAAGCTCGAGAAGGCCGATCTGGTCACCTCCGAGAAGACCAACGGGAAGCGGTGCTTCTTCCTGCCCGGCGAGGTCTCCGACTCCGAGCAGGCGATCCTGCCCGCCCTCGAGAACGACAAGGCGCGCAGCATCGCCGAGTTCTACGCCGACAATCCCGGCGCCAGCCAAGCCGAGGCGGCCAAGGCGCTCGGCTACTCGGCGGCGCTGGTCAGCTGGCACTTGCAGAAGCTCGAGGACGCCGGCGTCGTCACGCGCGAGCGCGAGGGCCGCTGCCAGAAGGTCGGCGTCACGCAGGAAGCCAAGGCCGTGGTGGCGTAGGCCCCGCCGGGAGCTCCAAGAGCCGCCCTCGACGGTCCCAGGCCGATCGACTGGGCTGGTCACGGAGTTCGTACGTCTCTTCGCGGGGCTCGGAGACGTACTCCCTCGGGGAACCTATGGGCTCTCCTCGGGCTCGATGTGGACGACGACCCGGTCGAGCCCGCCGATCTCGCCCAGCAGCTCGTGCTCGAGCTCGTGCGCCGCACGGTGGGCCTGCTCGAGCTCCGTCTCGCCCGGCAACCGGGCGGCCACGACCGCCTCGAGGTTCGGCGGCACGCGTTTGAGCGCGATCGAGCCTCGGCCCGTGAACGGGCCCTGCTCGATCGCCTTGCCGATCGCGGCGACCAGGTCGTCGTGCTCGTCGGTGACATCCTGGCCTTCCCGCGGGTCGTGGGGAGCCGGCTCGATGTGCGTCCGCATCCCGGCGACGGCCTCGACCTCGCGCTTGGCTCGCGCCTCGAACCGGTGAGCGATCTCGTGCCCCTCCCGCAGGGTCACGTCCTCGGCGACCTCGACGTGGCAGTCGACGTACAGCTCGTCGCCGATCTCGTCGACGAGGATCTCGTGGATCCCCACAACGTCGGGGTCCCGGGCCGCGAGGACCTTGAGCTCGGCGATCGCCGTCTCCCTCGCCGCGACCGGCTCCGCGTGCACGGTGACGTCGGCTCCGCCCAGCTCCTCCTCGACGCGAGCCTCGACTTGGTCCATCACCTCGTGGGCCTGCTCGAGGCCCAGCGAGCGCGGGATGTCGACCGTGGCGTCGACGAACGTGTCCGGGCCCGCGCCTCGCACGCGCACCTGGTCGACGTTCTCGACCCGGGCGACCGACCGGATCGCGGCCGCCGCCCGCTCGGTCAACGTCGGCGGAACCCTGTCGACCAGATCCCCGGCCGCACGCCATCCCACGTGGAGGCTCCCGGCCGCCAGGAACCCGCCGATGAAGATCGCGGCTCCGCCGTCGGCCCACGCCCAGCCCTGCGTGGCCAGCCAGGCTCCCAACAGGCCGACGAGCGAGGTCACGACGTCGGTCGCGTAATGCCAGGCGTCGACCGACAGCGCAGCCGAGCCGTGGCGTTGGCCCTCCTTGTGCAGGGTGTAGCCGCGCTCGGCCCCGACCAGCGCCGACACGAGCAGCACGCCGACCATCCACGCGTCGAGCGTGACCGGGTCCGGATCGAGCACGCGCAGCACGCCGACGGTGCCGACCAGGATGCCGACCGCGGCCAGGACGCCGGCCTCCACGAGCCCGGCGACGCTCTCGAACTTGCCGTGACCGTAGGGGTGCTCGGGGTCGGCGGGGATCTGCGCCAACCGGATGCCAGCCAGCACGACGAGGCTCATCCCCAGATCCAGGCCGCTGTCGACGGCCGTCGACAACAGGCCCACCGAACCGGAGGTCCACGCGGCTGCCAGCTTGCCCAGGAACAGGACGAGTGCGATGGCGACCGTGACGACGGCGGTGCGGGTGGCCGCCCCCGAGCGGACCTCACCCGTCATAGGTGCGCGTCGCCTCGATCCCTTTCACGAGCCCGTGCAGCGTCTGGTTGCGCGGCACCGGCACGCCGTTGCGGCGTGCGACCTCGACGACGCGCCCGCAGATGGCGTCGATCTCGGTGCGGCGGCCGCGCTCGACGTCCTGAAGCATGCTCGATCGGTTGCGAGCGGTCTGCTTGGCCACCGTCCGAGCCCGGTCGACCCAGGCGCCCTCCTCGACCTCGATGCCCTCCGAGCGGGCCACGTCCTCGACCTCGCGGGCGGCGGCCTCGAGCAACCGCTCGAGCTCGTCGACGTCCAGCAGAGCGCCGTTGGGCAGCCCGGCGATCGCCGTCGCCGGGTTGATCGCCGCGTTCACGGCCGCCTTGGCCCACAGCTGGGGACGGATGTCGGCGGCGACCTCGGCCTCGATGCCCGCCTCGGTCAACGCCTCGGCCAGCTGGTGGTGGGCCGGGCGGTCGGGGGGCGCGATCGGACCGATCACGGTGTCGCCCACGCCCGTGTGCTCGACGCGGCCGGGGCCGTGGAAGAGACAGCCGTGGCTCGTCGTGCCGCCGATCGCGTGCGATTCGCCGACGCGGCGCGCCAGCTGCTCGAGGTTGCCCAAGCCGTTCTGCAGGGTTGCGAGGAACGTGTTGGGGCCGATCGCCGGCTCGACGTCCGCCAGCGCTTGCTCGGTCTGGTAGGCTTTCACTGTGAGGAAGACCACGTCGGCTGGATCCAACTCGTGGGCGTCCGTGCGGGCGTCCACGTCGACGGTGCGCTGGGTGTGGCCGGTCACCTCGAGCCCACGCTCCCGGATCGCGCGGACGTGAGCCTCGCGCCCGATCAAGGTCACGTCGTGCTCGTCGGCCAACCGAGCCCCCAGCATGGACCCGATCGCGCCGGCCCCCATCACGACGACGCGGATCCCGATGCACCCCCGCGAGCCTCGGCCATCGGCCCAGCCAGGCGCGCCGAGGCCCTAAACGTTTCCAACCCCGAACCGCCCCCCGCGAGGGCGTCGGTTCTCGGCGCCAGCGCCGGACAAGACGGATACGTTCACCCCTCCCCGCAACCTTCATGCGTGTTCGGATCCCACAATTCATCGTGGACCTGAACCGTCTCGAGCGGTTGCTGTGGCTGCTCGCAGCGGTCGGTCTCGGGCTCGCGCTGCTCGGCGTCGCCGGCGAACGCGCCGGCTGGTGGAACGACGTCGGCGAGCTGTTGATCACGTTCGGCACCGTCGCCAGCGTCGCGACCGGCGTCCTGGCCCTGCTCATCAACGCCACCAAGGACCAGGTCCGCGCGGTCGCCAACGGCGTCACCAGCAACGGTGCCAAGCTCGACCAGATCCGCGACAGCCACGGCGCCAAGCTCGACGAGATCCGTGACAGCCATGGCGCCAAGCTCGATGAGATCCGCGAGAGCCATGGCGCCAAGCTCGATGAGATCCGCGACAGCCACGGCGCCAAGCTCGACCGCAACGGGGCCAAGCTCGACCGGATCCACGAGGATCTCGGCGGGATGCGCGAGGACGTCAACCGCCACCTGGAGAACCAGCACGACGTCCTCGTCCAGATCCGCGACCGCCTGTGAGGAGGCGAACGCATCGCACCCCTCGCATCCCGGAGCGAGCCCCTTAAGTCGGGGGTCGGTTGTTCGCCTCCCGTGACGCAGGAGGGCATCGATCTCCCCGGCATCGGCGACAAGCTCCTCCAGCGTCTGGAACGCTCGCTGGGCGGCCGAGACGAGCTGATCGCCGCCCTCGACCGCGGCGACGTCGCCCAGCTCAGCGGCGTCCAGGGCATCAGCCGTCGACGCGCTGTGCGCATGGTGCAGGCCCACCGCGGCGACGAGGTTGACTGGCTCGTCACCGACGACGCCGAGACGCTGACCCGCGAGGCGCTGGAACCGTTCCTCGACCGCGCCGTCACCAACCTCGGCCGCGCCCAGCTCGAGACGCTCGTCCCCGCCACGGACGAGACCACCTTCGAGGACCGGCTCGCCGAGGCTCGCCAGCGCCTCGACGACCTGGCCGACGCCGACCTCGACACGGTCGTGGAGGCGCTCGAGGGCGTCGACCACCCCAGCCAGCCCCGACCCCAGCCCGAACGCGACGTCGCCGTCCTCATCGAGGACGGGCCCGCGCTCGAGGAGGTCCGCGCCCAGGACCTCGACCGCTGGGTCGAGGTGGCCACCGAGACCGACACCGTGGACCATCACGGCGTCGTGCTCGCCGCCACCACCGGCCCGACCCCGCCCGGCAGCGTCCACATCACCGCCGGCCAAGGATGGCAGGCGGTGCCCTGGGCCGACCGCGCCTGGGCCGAGACGAACCGCGAGCTGCTCGAGGCCCTGGCCAGCCTGGCCGACCTGCTCGACGTCGACGACCACGCCACGCCGATCCTCGACGCGCTCGAGGCCGAGGCCGTCGCCGAGCCGCCCGACCTCGAGGAGATCGCTCGCGAGTGCGTCGAGCTGGCGAACGAGACCGTCGAGCAGGAGATCGAGGACGTCTCGATCAGCGGCCAGGACGTGCTCGAAGTCATGCAGGGCGGCCACAGCCAGGCCGTCCAGACCGTCATCTCCGAGGCCCAAGCCGAGGCCCGCGAGCGCTTCAAGGACGAGACCGGGCTCGTCGGCGCTCCCTTCAGCGACGAGTACCCCCTCGAGGTCGACCCCGAGGGGCTCGAGCGCCTGCGCAGCGAGGTCCGCCAGGACCGCGCCATCGAGCGCTACGGGGCCGCTCGCGACGTGGCCGCCGCCGTCCGCCAGCACCGCGAGGGCGTCGAGGCGATGGTCTCCCAAGCGATCGATCTCGATCGCTGGCAAGCCGTCGCCCGCGCCGCCCGCGATCTCGAGCTCGACGTGCCCGAGCCGGCGGAGACCTTCTCCGTCGAGGGCGCCCTCCACCTCGACATCCGCCCCGAGGGCACCCGCGTCGACTATCCGCTGCCCGAGGGCGTGGCCCTGCTCACGGGCGCCAACAGCGGCGGGAAGACGACGCTCATCGAGACGCTGGCCCAGATCGCTTGGCTGGCGCACCTGGGCCTGCCGGTACCCGCCGACGACGCCGAGGTGCCCCTGCTCGACGGGATGGCCTACTACGAGCGTCCGCGCCAGCTCGGCGCCGGCGCCTTCGAAGGGTTCCTGCGCACGATCGAGGACCTGTTGCTGGACGGCGAGGACGTGCTCGTGCTCGCCGACGAGCTCGAGGCGATGACCGAGCTCGAGGCCGCCGCCGCGATCCTGGCCGAGGTCGTCGACCGCCTCGACGAGCGCGACGCCCCGGCCGTGCTCGTCACGCACCTTGCACCCTACATCCTCGAGCACGTCGAGGCCCGCACCGACGGCATCGAAGCCCAGGGCCTCGACGAGGACAACGAGCTGATCGTCGACCGCACACCGAAGGTGGATGTCGTCGCCCGCTCGACGCCCGAGCTCATCCTCCAGCGGCTGCGCAACACGGCCGACGCCGAGCGCGAGCAGCTGTACGACTCGATGATCGAGCGCCTGGAGCGCTAGTCAAAGGGATAGCTCTCGCGTCTCGGATCGCCCGAGGGCCTGTGCGACGTCCCCCGGGCCCTGTCCCTCGCTGTCCCAACAGGTGCCCGGATGCGCCTTGGCGGCTTCCTTGGAGACCCGGTAGGTTCCCCGTGGCCACCGGCGGCCGGGGAGCCCCGCCAGCGGACGCAGGACCGGATGGTCGATGGCTTGCGATCCCTCGGCCTGGGCCTCGTGCTCGCCGAGCGCGATCGCGTTGGCCTCCACGTCCGCGGCGACCTGTTCGGCCGCCGCCAGCAACCCCTCCCGCGACCACGAACCCGGCAGCAGCGTGCACTGGATCCCGGGCGCCCAGGGGGCCAAGACCTCGCCCAGGGCGACGGCCTCCGCCGGGACGACGAGATGGACCTCCGAGCCTCGACGCATCGACAACCACGCCGCCGCCGGCCCGCGAGGCCCGCCCAGCGGGACCACGATCTTGCCCTGGGCGCCCACCGGGAGCCCGCCGGGGGCTTCGATGAACTCCGTGAAGACGAACGCCTCGGCGTGGCGCACCTCGACGTGGATCTCGCGGTCCGGGTCGTCGAGATCGACCTCGGCCTCCGGCACCGCCTGTAGCACCGCGTCCCCGCCGACCCGGCCGACGTCCGGCGAGCCGAAGGGATGGTCGCCGGTCCGGCGGGCGCGGATGGCGAACGTCTCGTCGGGGCTGATGTGCCCGGCCGCCTGCCGGCGGACCTCGTCGGCGATCGCATCCAGGTCGGCGTCCACGACCTCGACCGGGGAGGCGTGGACGAGGCCGAAGGTCCGCGAGATCACCTCTCGGGCGACGTCCTCGTCGGGGGACTCGAGGAAGAACCGGCCCCACGTGCGGTCGATGACCGCCGTGAGGCCCCGAACGGCGAAGCCGTGCTTGAGGTTGGCCTCCAGCTTGTCCTCGAAGTGACGCCGGACGCCGTCGCTTTTGATCGCGATCTCCCCGTAGCGGAGGAGGAACGTGGTCCACGTTCGGTCGGCCACGCCGACGCAACCCCCCTTCCCTTGAAACGGGTTGGGGTGCAGGGGTCCTTGTGGATGCAACCGACCGGCTCGGTCGCTGTCGTTCGGCCGTCGACGGTGAGGGTTCATCCGAAACCCTGAAGGGTGATGCCTGCCAGGGTTGTCCAAGCGATGGAAGAGCGCATCTCGGGTTTCCGTGTGGAGGGCGACTGGGACCACGTCGTCGCCCACGGGGACCGGATCTCGAAGGCTCTCCAGGACCTCGGTTCTCAGGCCCACCCCCGCATGGAGGCCCGGCGGTTCCGCGAGGCGCTCCACGAGTTCGATCACTGGCGGCCCCGCACGGGCGAGACGATCCAGGAGGATCTCCGCCCGCGCACGGCCGCGCAAGCCAGCCTCCATCGAGGGGAGGGCGAACAGAAAGGTCAGTCCAGCGGCGAGGATCTCGAGCGGGCGGGCGAGGCGCTCGTCGCGCCCGAGAGCGTCGCCTACGTCGAGGAATCCGTGATCCGCCGCGTGGCCGAGGCCTCGCGCCTGACCGGACGCGCCGTCGACACCCGCCTGCGGGGCCTGCTCCGCAGCTTCGAGGAGACGATCTACGAGCACCTGATGACGCGGACGGCCCCCTGCTACTTCGACAACCGGATCGTGAGCGCGAACCTCGCCGAGATCGCGAACGAAGAGGACCGATACGCGTTCGAGATCAACATCAACGCGGACGAGCTGAAGCAGAAGGTCGCCCAGCGCGTCGAGCAGGATCTCGAAGACGCCCGCCGCCGCGGCTCGACCCCAACGGTCGACCGCTGAGCGGGTTGGGACGGGAGGGACCGGGCTGGCTCTCGCTGCGGTCCCGATCCTCGTCGTCGCCGCCCTCGCCGGCCTGTTCATGGCGTGGGCGATCGGAGCCGGCTCCACAGGGTCGACACCGTTTGCCCCGGCCGTCGGCGCGAACGCGATCGGCGTCCTGCGAGCCGCGCTGCTCGTCGGCGTGCTCGGCCTCGCCGGCGCCCTGTTGCAAGGAGGCAGCGTCACCGAAGCCGTCGGCCGCGAGCTCGTCATCGGTCAAGCGATCCCCCCGCTGGCGGCAGCGCTGGCGCTGTCGGCCGCGGCGATCCTCGTCGCGATCGGTGTGTTCGCCGGCTACCCGATCGCGACCGCGTTCACCGTGACCGGGGCCGTCGTCGGTGCCGGGCTGGCGCTCGGCGGCGACCCGAACTGGCCCAAGTACGCCCAGATCGGCGCCCTGTGGGTCGGGACCCCGTTCCTCGGTGGCGGCGCGGCCTACGGTATCGCCCGGTTGCTCCGCGCCGACGGCGTGCCCGAGCGCTGGCTGATCCCGTCGTTGGGCGGCGTGCTCGGCCTCACGCTGGCGCATCTGCGCTTCGACCTGCTCGGTTCCCCGGGCGAGCGCGGGTCGCTGGCCCGCTGGACCGCCTGGAAGCTCGATCTCGACCCCTCGTTGGGGATGCCCTTGGCTACGGCGGCCGCTGCGCTGACCGTCGGTGCCCTCGTCTACGCGACCGTCCGCTCGGACCCCCGGCAGGGGGCTCGCCGGTTCGTGGTCGCCTTGGGAGCCCTGGTGGCCTTCTCCGCCGGAGGCAGCCAGGTCGGGCTCGCCGCCGGCCCGATGCTGCCCGTCGTCGAGGGCACCGTCATCGAGCCGATGCACGTCATCGGCGTCGCCGGCGGCGCCATGCTGCTGGGCTCCTGGACCGGCGCACCGCGCATGATCAAAGCCGTCGCCCAGGACTACGGGTCGCTGGGCCCCCGCCGATCGATCGCCGCGCTGCTCCCCTCCTACCTGATCGCGCAAACCGCCGTCCTCTTCGGGATCCCGATCAGCTTCAACGAGGTCGTGATTAGCGCCGTCGTCGGCAGCGGCTTGGCCGCCGGCTCCGAAGCCGTCAGCGCCCGCAAGATCATCCGCACCGTGCTCGCCTGGATCGGCTCGCTCGTGCTCGCCTTCGGCGCCTGCTGGGGGCTCGTGTTCGTGCTGCCGCTTTGAGCATCCGAAACGGCAAGCGAGGGCGCCCGGCCGCGGAGAACGCGTCCACGCACCCCAAGACCGCCGGCGCTCGAGTCGAGGGCTCGGGGCCGATCTCGCGGCTCGAACGCATCCTCGCTGGCGCGTCTCGAGGGCCGCTTCGCTGTGGTTTCGGCCGTCCAGAAGTGGGGCCAGCCGGAGTCCGCACGTCCTCGCTGGGCTCGGACGTGCTCGCTCGAGAGCGGAGCTCTCTCGCTTGAACTGCGTTCAAATCCGGCTCGTCGAGCTTGGACGCAACCGGGGACGATGGGGCCAGCCGGATTTGAACCGGCATCAACGCCACCCGAAGGCGCAAGGATGCCAAGTTACCCTATGGCCCCGCTGCACCGGGTCTCCCCGGCCGGGTGGCGGCTGAAAGAGCGGCCCCGGTTTAAGCGTTTCCCGGTGGTCCAACCCGCGGGGTCCCTCGCCCGAGGGACCGGTCAACGCCCGTGCCCCAACGCTCTTCACCCCCCTCGGCGCTGGCGGGCCCGATGAAGCGAGCGCTGGTGCTGGGGTTGCTGCTCGTCGCTGCCGGCGCCGCCGGATGCTTGGGAGGCGACGACGCAAGCGACGACGCGGAGGCGGCCTCCGCCGCCGACGAAGGCAACGAGACAGACACCGCCAACGATAGCGCGGCTCTCGAGGAGGCTGATCTGTCCGAGCCGCCGACGTGGACGCCCGGCATGTTCTGGGAGGTCCAGATCGAGGACGCGAACACCGGCGAAACCCACCAAATCACGCGCATTGTCGCCAGTGAGACCGGCAACGGGTACCGCGTCGGCATGCCCGCCGACGGGTTCTCCCACCCGGCCGTCCTCGCCCACTTCCCCGGCTTCGGCACCATCGACGCCCAGACGCTGGGCTTCAGCGTCCACGGCGAGCCCTTCCAAGCGCTGTCCTTCCCGCTCGAGGAAGGCCAGACGTGGTCGACCACGCTGTACGAGACCGACCTCGAGGCCGAGGTCCTCTCGACGACGGACCAGACCGCCGAGATCGGGATGACCGGCGAGGGAACCTCGGTCAACCTGACCTACGACGCCGACCAGCGCGCCATCACCGAGCTCGAGGGTCCGCTGGGCGCCTCGATGCAGGTCACCGATCACGGCACCGGCTACGCGGGCCCCGTCAAGGTCCCCCACGACCGCGAGCAGTTCATCGACGGTCGCGTCGTCGGCGCCATCGACCTCCAGCTGCAACCGGCCCCGCCCACCGGCTCGGCCTCCGTCCCCGACGCCAAGGACGAAGCCAGCTTCGCCCAGATCGTGGGCAACATCGACGTCGCCCCCGGCCAGCCGGGCCACTACCAGGAGACGACGACCGACCCCGCCGGCGAGACGACCGAAATCGAGGTGACCCAGGTCGGCGGCGGCCTGACGGCTGCCTACGGCTCCTCGACCGAGGCCGGCGGCGAGTGGACCTTCGAACACGTCGCCGGCGGCTTCGGCGCCGCCGCGACCGAGATCATCGCCTACCGAACCCAGGTCGTCGACCTGCCCGTCACCGACGATACCGCCAACGGAACGTGATCACGATGTCCCCTCCTCGAGAGACGATTAAGCGCTGCCTGTTCGCCGTGCTCGCCCTCGGCCTGCTCGTGACCGCCGGCTGCATCGGCAACGAGGACGCGGGTCCCGCCGACAGCGAGGCTGCCGCCGACGGGACCGCCGACGAGGCGGCCCTCGAGGCGATGACGGCCACCGGCGACGCCCACGACCACGCCAACCCCGTGCAGCACGACGTCGCCTACAACGCCGAGCTGCTCGACCACCTCTCCTTCGTGGACGAGGGCGCCTCCGGCACGCACGCCCTTGCCCTGGCCGGCGACACGCTGTTCGCCTCGTCCACCCTGCAGGGCGACCACGGCTTCTACGCCGTCGACGTCAGCTCGCCGGACGACATGCAGGTCGTCGGCGAATGGCACGACGAGCGAGCGCTGGGCGGCGACCGGTCGATCGCCGCCAGCGACGACGGCGAGTGGGTCGTCCTGGGCACCGAGGGCAACACCGAGAACGACGAGGCCGGCGTCCGCCTGTTCGACACCTCCGATCGGACCGACCCCCAGCAGGTCGCCTTCCTGCCGCTCGACGGCGGCGCCCACACCGTCGACATCAAGAGCTTCGACGGCGCCACGTACGTGTTCGCGCTCAACTACGGCGTCCAGATCCTCGAGATCGTCGACACCCCCACCGGCACCGACCTCGTCAAGGTCGGCCACTACGGCTACGCCGGGGAGGAGATGAGCGACGTCCCCGACTACGACAACCCGGGCAACTACCCCTCCTGGGGACTGCGTAGCGCCTACGCCCACGACATGAAGCCGATCGACGACCCCGAGGCCGGACCCCTGCTGTACGTGGCCTACGCCTACCAGGGCATGCACGTTCTCGACGTCTCCGAGCCCTCCGCGCCCGAGCTGGTCTCCCGCTGGACGCCGGGCGGCGAGGCCAGCCCCTGGTACACGCACACCGTCGACGCCGAGTGGATCGACGGCGAGCGCACGATCGTCGTCGGCAGCGAGGTGTTCGAGGACCGGCACAACGAGACGCCCTCGCCGGTCTGGATCCTCGACGGCAGCGACCTGAGCGATCCGACCCTGGAGTCGACGTGGACGAACCCCGCCGGGACCGGCTCGCAGGAGCTGTTGTTCAGCGCGCACTTCTTCCGCATCGACCAGGGCCGCCTGCACCTGTCCCACTACCACGCCGGCAGCTGGGTGATCGACATCTCCTCGGCCGAGCAGCGGGCCGACCCGAGCGTGGTCAGCGCCTACCTGCCGAACGAGGACACCGGCTACCGGCCCGGCACCGAGTGCTGCTTCGGGTTCAACCTGGGCGGCATCCCGGTGACGATGGACGCCGTCGGCGACGGCGACGTGACGTACGCCGCCGACGTGCAGACCGGCCTCTACGCGATCGAGACCACCGCGTCGTGATCGCCGGGGCCGTCCCTCGTCGGCCGTCCGACGATTGACGGCAAGGAGCTCGCGGCCGAGGCCCGCCAGCGGGCCGAGGGCCGGGCCTCACGGCCGCCAGCGCGGCATCTTCGTCTCGCGGCGCTTGGGTCGCTCGGCGTCGTCGACGATCTTCGTCGCGAGGAACGGCAAGAACCGGTCGCTGTCGCCGGGCTCGATGAGCTCGCGCACGTCCGGGTCGCCGGGTTCGTGCTCGAGCTCCTCGCTGGCCGGCTGGAACCCGCTGCCCGTCCCCGGAGCCACGCCCAGCAGCCCGACGTTGCGCGAGCGCAGGTCCTGGGCGCGCCGCATCACCCTGGGCACGTGCAGGATCGGCAACGCGACGTAGGTGAAGACGGCGCCCAGCTGGTAGGCTTGCGCCTGGCGGACGGCTTTCTTCCAGTTTGTGAGCTTGAGCTCGACCGCGAGGGGTTCCTCGTCCCCGCAGTAGGCGTACAGGTCGGCGATGCGGCCGTTGATCCACACCTCGTCGCGGACCTCGTAGCCCTCGTCCTCGAGGTAGGCCCGCACCGGCGGGCGAAGATCCTCCTCTTCGGTCGGCCAGTCGCTCACGGGAGGACCACCGCACAGGGGAGAGTTGTAGGCTGGGGAGGGGCCGGTGAAGCTACCCCGCGTCCTCGACGGGGATCTCGGCCTGCTGGGCCTGGGGGTCGTCCGGCTCGTGGGGGTCGTAGACCTCGGCCTTCAGCCGCTCGTAGGCGATGTCGGCCAGCGGCTGCATGTTCACGACGTCGGCCTCGTTGTACGTGAGCAAGCGCTCGAGCGCGTCGTGGTTGCCACGCTCCCAGCGTCGCCACAGCTTGACCGCCTCGTAGCCGCCCACGTCGTCGATCTCCTCGCCGCGATCGAGACCCAGCTGCTTCTCGATCGACTTGAGGCCGCCGGTGATGTCCAGGCGCCGGAACGCGTACATCAGGTCGACGTTCGGGACGTCGACCGAGACGTCGAACTCGCGCTCCAGCCACGGCACGTCGAAGCGGCGACCGTTGAACGTGACCAGGCAGGCGGCGTCGTCGATCAGGTCCTGGACCGCCCGGCTCGACAGGTCCTGCCCGCGGACGAGCAGCTGGGTCCCCTCGGCGTCCGTGTGGGCGCCCACGACGGTGGCCCGCCCCTCGGGGTAGGACAGCCCCGTCGTCTCGATGTCGAGGTACATCACGCGGTCGCCGGCCTCCTGGAGGATCCGCCAGATCTCGCGGTCGGGCAGCCACCGGTCGAACGGAGCCGTGTGGTCGTCGGCCAGGTGATGCTCGGCCATCGCCAACTGGTCCTCGTGGGCCTCGCGGCGCCGCTGCACGCGGCCGGGCAACCGGTCGTCGCCGGCCTCCCGCAGGTCCGACCACGTCGTGATGCCGCGCTGCCACAGCTTCTGCTCGGTCTTCTCACCGACACCGCTCAAGATCTGGAAGGTCCGCCGAAGCACGGAGGTCACCGAACCGGTCGCTTGCAGGAGAGCTCCGCCCACCTTAGTCCCTTCGGGGAGACCGTCCGGCCGCCGGTCGAAAGAGAAACGAAAGACACCCCGCGGACGGTCCGCGGGGTGTTCAATCGACGTCCGTGCCCGGTTCGGGCAGGTCGTCGAACCCCTCCAGATGCTGGGTCACCGCCTCGGCAACCGTATCCGAGATGGTCTGACCGGTGAGCACCTTGAGGGAGTGCAGCCGGAGGTGTTGGCGTAGCGGGATCTTCACCTTCAGCTGCTTGTCCTGGTGGAGCGGATCGTCGTCGCTAGCTATGCTACTCACCCCTCTCCCTGGGCGCCACTGGTCGCGACCGGGAACGGATGCCAGCCCGCCGCAGGGCCATGTGAATGTATAACGAGGGGCTTAAACTTTCGGGCGTCCCTCTCGGGATGAATCAGTAGAGGTCGCGAACGGGCGAGGGTCGGGGATGCGTGCCGAGCTGGCCAAGCCCTCCCCGAGCGGAACCGGCAACCGAAACAACCATCGGCCCGCGAAGCCTGCTTCGGCGTGTGCTGACCGAGCTCTCGTTCCGCGTGGCCGGCCGCGACAACGTGCTGTGCACGTTCACGCAGGTCCACGCGGACGCGATGATCGTCATCAACCCGCTCCGGTCCGATCCCGAGGCGCGGATCGAACGCGCCCTCTACACGGTTCACGCCGACCTCGATCACGCCCGCGAGCTCGTCGAAGGTCACTTCGAGGGCGAGTACGGCGAGTACGACGTCGTGGCCGAGCGCGAGGATGCGCTCACCGTCGAGGTGCCCTTCCGCCTGCCCACCGTCGGCGACCACGGCGACCCGCTCCATATGGCGCTCTCGGCCCTGGGCGCGGACGCCTTCTTCCTGCCGCTCGTCGTCCAGGAGGGCTACATCCACTGCACGCTGGTCTCAGCCAGCTCCGAAGATACCCGCGCCTTCGTGGAGCTCACCAAGCAGGTCAACCGCTTCCTCGACCCGGAGGGCTTCGACCTGCTCAACGTCGGCCCCTGGGACCCCGCACCGGGACGGCCCGAAGATCTC
This sequence comes from Thermoplasmatales archaeon SW_10_69_26, assembly GCA_003009755.1. GTDB lineage: Archaea > Thermoplasmatota > SW-10-69-26 > SW-10-69-26 > SW-10-69-26 > SW-10-69-26. Next base: position 22,931 of record PXUB01000023.1, on the reverse strand, counting down.
GAACTGACCTCCCGCCAGCAGGACGTTCTCCAGATGGCCGTCGCGCTCGGCTACTACTCGACGCCGCGCGAGACGACGCTCGAGGAGCTGGGCGAGATCCTCGACGTCTCGAAGGCCGCCGTCCACAAGACGCTGTCCGCCGCCGAGAACAAGGTCATCAAGGACGCCGTCGGAGCGCGGTAGGCTCCGGCTGGCCGGCGAAGGGACGCCGGAGGCGGTGGGGAGCCCGAGCTCGGGCCCCCTCGTCACCAGCTCCTAACAGGGATCGGCTCCTGCCGCGTCGATCGGTCGGCTCAGGGCCTGCCGTCCGGGGAGACCGGCATCCGTCGTACCGTCGATCGTTGTCCTGTGAGCGGTTCTCACCCACCGCAATCGATGCTGTAGACCAAGCCCTGCCCCCGGAACCCGTCGACCGTGCCCACCGGGTCGCGCACGATCTCCGCCCAGGTCCGCGGATCGCGGTCTTCGCTCGTCGCCACACCGCCGACCGACTCCGAGGAGGAGATCTGGGCCGACCCGGTGATGACGACCGTGGCCCCGCCGGTGCAGCGGAACACCTCGCCCAGTAACCGCACCTCGGCGTCGCTGGCGAACACCGAGCCCTCCGCGGCGGCCGTGGCGTTGAACGTGACGAAGTACGAGCGCGCGCCGTTCCCGAGATCGCGCTGGCCCTCGTTCGTCTGCGTCTCCAGCTCGAGCCCGTTCTGCTCGGCGTTCTGGCGGATCTGCTCCTCGACGCGTTCCCGCAGCTCCTCCCGGTCGGGCGACAGCAGGCCTCGCAGCGAGACGACCGTCATCCGCCCGGGATGGCCGCGGTCGTCGTCGGCTCGGTCGATGTAGGCGTCCACGGATCGCTTGGAGAACCATCCGCCCTCGACCGCGGTGCTGTTGGCCGGGTCGGCCTGCCAGCCGTTGCCCGTCCCGGCATCCAGCGAGCTGGCGGGGATCTGGGCCGGCGACAAGCTCACGCACCCGCCGGTCAGCACCGCCAAGAGCACGACAGCGATCAACCGTCGTCGAGCCACGAACTTCAAGCAGGGAGGGGGTATGTAGATTCCCCGCATGGGCACCCAGGGACCGGTCGAGGTCGAGATCAAGGCACCCGTCGACGATCTCGACCGCGTGCGCCAGCGCCTCGAAGCCGAGGACGCCCGAGCGATCGACCACCGACGGGAGACCGACGCCTACTTCGACCACCCCCAACGATCGTTCGCCGACACGGACGAAGCCCTGCGCGTCCGCCAGGCCGGCCCCCGGGTGAAGATCACCTACAAGGGCCCCAAGCTCGACGAGGCGACGAAGACGCGCGAGGAGATCGATCTCGCCGTCGAAGACGAGGAACGCGCCCGACAGGTGCTGACCGCGCTCGGGTTCGAGCTCGCCGGCCGCGTCGTCAAGGACCGTGAGGTGTTCGAGCTGACGGACCTGACGGTCGTGCTCGACGAGGTCGAGGGCCTGGGCTCCTTCGTCGAGATCGAGACCGTCGTCGAAGGCGACCACGAGCAGGCGCGCGAGGCCGTGCTCGCCCTGGCCGAGGACCTGGGCTTGGAGGAACGCGAGCGGCGCAGCTACCTCGAGATGCTGTTGAAAGAGAAGGAGAGCGGGGCGACGTGAGCCGCCCCGGGCCCGGCGCCTAGACGTCCTCGAGCGCGTCCTTCACGAACCCGACGAGGTCGGGCTCGGGCGGCAGCGAGAGGTTCGTCTTGTAGCGGCGGGAACCCTGAGCATCCAGGTAGCCGCGCGTCAACGAGATGAACTCCGTGCTGGAGTCGTCGTCCTCGCCCTTGGCGATCTTGCGGGCCACCTGGACGAAGTTGTTGTTCCCGAACTCCGTTTCGTGCTTCTCGATCGTCTCGAACGTGGTCATCGTACCACCGCATCGTGGGCCAACGCGGTGACGCAAAGGCGTTGTTCAGCGGGGGCGAACGGTTGGGCGCCGCACGTGGAGGCGGCACTCCAAGATCCATCGGGCTCGTTCCGTGCCCGTTCGGCAACATCCGTGGCGTCGCAGCTTGGCGCCATTGATCCTCGGCCCAGTCTCGGTGCGTCCTCCGCCCTGCCGAGAGCGAAAGGAGGGGCCGAAAGTCAGTCCTCCAATCCCCGTTGGAACGCGGAGTCCCCCCAGTTCTCCATCAGGGACGAGGGCGATGGTCGCCGAGGTGACGGTCAGCAATCGTTTACGCAACGTTCGCTCCTAGCGAGGGGTCGTAGTGGGGGATTCGACAACCTATGTCACGGATTTCCGCCATAGCTGCGAGATCCTCTGTTTGGAGAGGGACGTGGGGGTCATGAACGATCCGAGCTTCGCGAAGGAGGATGAATCCCTGCTTGTTCTGGGGGTCAGGGGAAAGGAATCCTCCCGAGATCGATATGAAGGGAGGACAGGAGATCTCGCTCACGGGAGGTAGTTGGAGAACGCTTAACCGGTGATCTTCGGGTTTCCTCTCGTGAGTCACCGCTGCTTGGCGAGGCTTGGCGCCGTCCTCCTCTTCGTCGCGCTGTGTGTTCAGCCCAGCGTCGGCCTCACGTCGTCGGTCGTGTCTCCGGCTCCCTCGGACGCGGTGGAAACAGAGATCTGGGACCGGTATGGGTATCCGGAGCGGGGGATGGACGCCGACGGTTCGACGCTGGCGGCCACGCACGGTGACGCCGTCGTCGTCTACGAGCGCTCCGACGGCGTCGGCTGGAGCCACGACGGGGTGCTCCCTCGACCGTCGAACGTCACCTCCGCCTTCGGCTGGGCGGTCTCCGTCGATCCCGGCGTGGTCGCCGTGGCAGACCCGCTGTTCGACGATTCCCAGGGCGCCGTCTTCGTGTACACGCGGACCGGCGCAGGCGATTGGACGCACACGGACACGTTGCTCTCCGACTCTCCTGCAAGTCGTGCAGGCAGCCTCGGGATGCAGGTGGTTGCCGAGGACGGGCACATTGCTGCCCTTGACACCGGCGATACAAAGGCGCCGAACAAGACCGGGAGCGTGTACGTCTTCGATCGCTCGGGCTCGGAGTGGATGAAGGAAGCAAAGCTCCAGGGTCCCTACGGGACGCGGGACGATTTCGGGATGGATGACGGTATGGTGGTACTCGAAGGCCTACTCGAACCCCTCGTGGCCTATACGGAGAGTGCGGAGGGCGAATGGGTCCAGACGGCTCCCGTGCCGGCTCCGGATGGCTGTCTGGTGTACCTGCTGGACCTGGCCGTGGGGGAGGAGGGCATCGTCACGAGCTTCGTCTGCCAGATCTCGCCGGCCGAACAGGATCTGGCTTTCTACCGGCGGACCTCCGATGGGGAATGGGTCCTCGAGGACCGACACGAGACAGATCACACGGCGGATCTGGTGATGGAGAACGGGACCGTGCTCCGCGGAAGTACGCTGAACGCTGCCAGTCTGTTGCAGCGGCAGGCCGGCGGGACGTGGGAGCTAAGACAGGCTTGGACGTCGGGCGATCCGCTGGTGAGTGCGTTCGGGGAGGACGTGGCCCTGTCGGAGGATAGCGCCCTGGTCTCCGCCCCCGGCGTCAACCGGACATTCGCGTACCCGAGGTTGGCGCTCACCGGCGCCCCAATCTAGCCGCACTCACGCCCGTCGACGTTGTCTCGTCGCCGACGGGGCGTTGCACGTGTTGGATGCTTCGGACGGGGAGAAGCTCTGGTCGTTGGCGCTCGGAGAGGCCGCACGCGGCCAAGCCCCGGCTGTCCACGGCGAACAGGTTTTCGTGTCGGGCACGGAACGACGGGCAGTGCACCAGGGTTCTTCCGCCGCGCGAGAGCATCGGGAGATCCCGGTGGTGTTCCTGCCAGCCGTCGTTGGCTCTCTTTTCGGAACGGCCATCGTTCGACGGATGAAGGCGAGCTTCGGTTCCGCTTAACCCAAGGCTCACCCGTCCGCGGCGTCGGTCACCGGCAGCGCCGAGCCCTCCTCTTGAACGACGACCGTCAACGGTGTCGAACCGGCGTTCTGCGCCATCTCGACGTCGTCGTTGCCCTCGACGTCGGACATGACCATGTAGGCGCGGCCGTCGGGGCCGACGGCGGCGCCCTGCACGTGACGGGAGGCCGGCGGGCCGTCCTCGACGGCCAGCGTCGCGTTCTCGATCACCGGCGTGCCGTCCTCGGCCATGCGCAGATGGCCAAGGTACCAGTCGGTCGGGCCCGACTCCTCCTCGACGAGGCCCCAGTTGATCACGGCGCCGGGGCCGTTCTCGTTGCCGTCGATGTACACCGAGCTGACCGGGCGATCGAACCGGATCGTGTTCTCGGTGAAGGTCTGGGCCCGGTCGGTGCTCGTGGCCAGGTGGATGCCGCCGGCGCTGGCCTGCGGCTCCGCCGCGCTGTTGTTCATCGCCGAGGCGAACATCGTGTCCTGCTCGTCGAAGACGACCTGGCCGTAGTTGCCGATCGCGGACACCGGCTCGTGACTGTTCTCGAACACCGAGCGCTGCTCGACGTCCATCACGTCGTCGGCGTTCCCCGTGACGACGACGAGGTCGCCGTCCTGGGTCTGCGGCACCGCGAAGAACCCGTCGTCGTGCAGATCGGGGATGCCGGGGATCGAGCCGCCCCCCTCGCCGGCGCACAGGTTCCACGTCGGGCCCTGCACCGGGTTCCACGTCTCGACGTAGTTGGCGGGCGGCACGTCCATCGCGGCGACCTGGACCGGTCCGCCACCGGGGTTGTTCACCATCAACAGCGTGTCGTTGGCGTAAGCTGCCCACGGGCGGTCGTTGAGGTTCAGCGGGCTGCAGGCCTCGTCGGCCCCGGTGATCGCGTCGGCGCGGGAGGTCTGCGCGCGAGCCTCGTCGTAGGCGTCGGGATTGTGGTAGCAGTGCTCGGCGCCGTCGCCACACCAGCCGTTCACAGGGAAGGTGGCCAGCAGGATGTCCACGCCCCACGCCTGCCCGTCGTCGCCCGCGACGATGAAGATCTCGTCGCTGGGCGGCGGCGTGCCGCCGTGGCCCGGTTCCGGCATCGTGGCCGGTCCGGCGAAGGGCAGCTGTTGCCACGACTGGCCGTCGTCGGTGCTGTAGAAGGCCGGCGCGCCGGTCGTTCCCACGCCCGTCGTGTGCGCGCTGACGTAGATCACGCCGCTGCCCGAGACGTCGATCGTCGGCTCGTAGAGCCCGTGGCCGAAGTGCACGGCCGGCGTGACGCGGGACTCGACGAACGACATCGGGTTGTCGGGGCCCACGTCCACGGCGGGCTTCACGGTCGAGCCGGCCTCGAGGTCGTCGGTCGTCGAGCCGAGGCAGCCGGCCAGCAGGCCGAGGGCGGCCAGCGTGCCGACCGCCAAAAGCGTGGCGCGGGAGACCATCGGGCCAACGACGACCCGGCGCGGCATAAGCGTTGTTGGGTCCCTGGCCATCGGTCGGGCCGCTGGTCCTCCTCCACGACCCGAGAGCAGCGTCCTCCGTCAACCGCCGGCCTGGCCCGCGGGCTCGTCGGCTTCGAGCACGTTCCGCGCAGGGTCGTGGTGGACTCCTTCGCGCACAGCGTGAACCCGTGGACGTCCTCGGCGGCCAGAGCAGCCCCGATGGTCGCCAAGGTCCCTGGTTCGTTGGTGAACTCGAACGTCGTCGAGGTCGCCGCCTGCGTCAGGGCCCCCACCAAACCTTGGTAGTTAATACCAAAGGTTCAGGCTTCCACGCGGCGCGGTCACTCGACGAACGAGATCTCGTCGACGTAGGTCGTCGTCAGGTCGCTGTCCTCGGGGACCTGGTCCCAGTCGACGACGACGGCGAAGTTGTAGGGGCCATCGAGCGAGGCGTCCTCGCGGGGCTGGCCGACCGGGACCGTCCACGCGGTCGCGGTCCCGATCGCGACCTCGCGCTCCATCCAGGATCCACCGTTCGGGTCCTCGAACGGGATCTCCTCCCGCAGCTCGACCTCGGACCGGGCTTCGACGTCCTCGGGGTGAACGATCACCCAGCCCTCGTCGGCGACCGATCGGTCGCTGGACAGGCCCAACGGGCCTTCGGTCGTCTCGGTCACCAGACCCGCCACGACACCCGATCCGTCGGTCTGGACGACCTGAACGTAGTGCGAACCCTCGCCGGATAGGGGGGCCTGGGCTCCCTGGAGGGCGTGGCCACCCACCGCGACGGCGAGCAGCGCCACGGCGAGCGTGGCGATCGACCAGACCGACCGGGGACCTCGCATCACCCTCACCGGCGGTCCATCCCCTTAAGAACAGCATCGCAACCGCGTATTCGCGAACAGCGGACCCACTGTCACGCGCGTTGCAACGGCTCCCCGGACGCGAATAGAGCCTCACAAGGATGGAGGAGACCAGCTACACGATCGCGGTGACGATGAACACACGAAGCCACGGAGGCACACAGGCAGGGAGGCAAGGGAACAGGCAGGACGTTGCGGCGCGCGAGGGTCGAAGAGAGGGCCGACGGTCGAGACACCCGCGGCTTCACCGAACACCGGGGAGGTCGTGGGCGACCACCAGCAGGTGCATCGGGCCCCGATCGGGCTGGCCCGACAAGGGGCCTGACCCGTGGGCTCGTCGGGCCCGAGCCGTTAAGGCCAGCCCGCAGCTTGGCTCGCCGATGACGGTCCCCGAGTCCCACCCCCGGCACGAGAGCCTCCAGGCACGCGAGGCCCTCGCCGACGGGGTCGAGGACGGCTACGTGGCCCCCCAAGGCCTGATCGCTCACGGGCGCGGCGAGGCCTTCGACTACCTGATCGGCGAGGCCACGAGCCCGCCGGCCCAGCGCCAGGCGCGCGCCGCCGCGGCCGCCCTCGTCGACGCCGAGAACGCGGTCGTTAGCGTCAACGGCAACGTCGCCGCCCTGTGCCCGGCCCAGGTGGCCAGCCTCCAGCGGGCGCTGGGGTGCGGGGTCGAGGTGAACCTCTTCCACCGCAGCGACGAGCGCGTGAGCAAGATCACCGATCGCCTCGCCGCGGCCGGCTGCACCGACGTGCTCGGCGCCGACCCGCAGGCCCGCATCCCCGGTCTCGACAGCAAGCGCGCGCTCGTCGCCGAAGACGGCATCCACGAGGCCGACTGCGTGCTCGTGCCGCTCGAGGACGGCGATCGGACCGAGGCCCTCGTGGCCATGGGCAAGACGGTCGTCGCCGTGGACCTCAACCCGCTGTCCCGCACGGTGCGACGAGCCTCGATCGCCGTCGTCGACGAGGTCACCCGCGCGCTGCCGGCCATCGAGGAGGCCGCCGACGATCTGACCCGCGACGAGGCCGCGACCGTGCTCGACGGCTTCGACAGCGAGCAGGCGCGAGCCGACGCGCTCGACCACATCCGCCAGCGCCTGGGCCGGCTCGCCGACGACGCTCGTTCCCCACGCGAGTAGGTGGCCCGCCGTCACCGACGCTGGTGACAGGGAGCCTGTTAGCCGTGACCACGGCGGTGGGGGGTCGTGGAGGCGTCGCGATGAAGGAGAGCGAGATCGAGAAGCTGCAGGAATACGACCTCACCGAGTACGAAGCCAAAGCCTACCTCGCCCTCGTCGAGCTCGAGGAGGCCACCGCCCGCGAGGTCGCCGACGTCTCCCGCGTCCCCCGGACCAAGATCTACGGCGTCATCGACGACCTGCACGAGAAGTCGCTCGTCGAGGTCATCCCCGAGCGGCCCAAGCGCTTCCTGCCTCGTCCCTTCGACCAGCACCTCGAGCGCTTCGAGGAGCGCTACGAGCAGCGCCTCGCGCAGATCGAGGAAGACCGGGCCCGCTTCGACGGTCTCGTCGAATCCGACGGCTCGCCGACGATCCAAGGTGCCGGCGATTTCCGCATCCACAAAGGCCGCAAGAACGTGCTCAACAAGATGATGGAGATGATCGAGGAGGCCGAGAAGAGCGTCTGGCTGCTCGGCGCCGCCAACGCTCCCCTCCGCCTCAACTACTACTCCCCGTTGATGCACGACAAGACGACCGAGGAGGGCGTCCTGGCGCGCGTCCAGTGCCCGATCCTCGCCCGCAACCGGATGGACATCGAGGAGGCCCGTCAGTACGCCGACGTCCGCCACCGCGACAGCGGCGCGGCCGGATCCAGCGTCCTCGTGGTCGACGCCTCCCAGGTCCTCATGACGCACTACATCCCCGACGACACCCACCTGTTCAAGGGTGAGGACGTCGCGATGTGGACCGACGATCCCGCCCTCGTCGAGGACCAGACCGAGCTGCTCAGCGAGGCCTGGACCGGGGCGCGCACGGCCCGAAAGCGGCTCGAGGAGCTGCCCCAGGTCGAGGCCGAGGAGGCCGCCGCCGACGAGCAGGCCACCGTCCCGCCCGCCGAGGCCGAGTAGCGGCAAGCCCTCGTCTGGTCCGCCAAGCCCTGGCCGGCCCGCTCAGGCCGTCGCCGCGGGCGGCTTTTGCCCGGCAACGAGCTTCGGCCGGCGTGCCCGACCGGCCCAACGTCCTGCTGATCGTGACCGATCAGGAGCGCTACGATGTGAGCGCGCCCGAGGGGCCAGCGATGCCCCAGGCGCCCGGCCTTGCCCTCCCCGGCCACGACCGTCTGCAGGCCGAGGGGATGCGCTTCGAGCAGGCCTACACGCCGACGAGCATCTGCTCGAGCGCCCGCGCCTCGCTACTCACGGGCCAGTACCCGCACGCGCACGGCATGTTGAACAACTCCCACGGGCCCGAAGCCCTCCAGCGGAACCTCTCGACCGGGTTGTCCACGGTCAGCCGCGCACTCAAGGACGCCGGCTACCGCACCAGCTACGTCGGCAAATGGCACGTCAACAGAGACGAGGGCCCCGGCGCGTTCGGGTTCGACAGCTACCAGGGCCCCGACGATCCCGACGACGAGGCCCTGGCCGAGCACCGCCGCCGGTTGGGCGTCAGGGACGACCAGATCGAACCCCAGGACACCGTGTGGACCGACCACGACCGCGACCCCACGCTCATCGCCGGCACCGTCGAGGCCCCCGCCCAGGCCCTGCAGTCGGCCTTCTTCACCGATCTCACGATCGACGCCCTCGAGGACCACGCCCGCGCCGACGAGCCCTTCCTGCACCGCCTGGACTTCGTCGACCCCCACTTCCCCTACCTCGTCCCCGATCCCTACGCCTCGATGTACGAGCCCGACGACATCGAGCCCTGGCGCTCGTTCGCCGACACGTTCGCCGGCAAACCCGGGCTCCACGCCGAGCACCTCCGCCGCCGAGGGGTCCGAGATTTCACCTGGGAACGGTGGGCCCACGCCGTCAGCCTCTACTTCGGCTCCGTCTCCCTCGTCTCCGACCAGATCGCCCGCGTGCTCGAGGCCCTCGACGAGCTGGGGCTCGCCGAGGACACGCTCGTCGTCCACACCACCGACCACGGCGACTTCGCCGGCGCCCACCGCCAGTTCAACAAGGGTCCGCTGATGTACGAGGATACCTACCACATCCCGATGCACGTGCGCTGGCCCGGGCACGTGGAGGCCGGCAGCGTCAACCGGCAGATGGCTCGCCTCCAGGATCTGGCTCCCACGATCCGCGAGGCCGCCGGCCTCGAGCCCCATGACACGCCCAGCAGCCGCAGCCTCGTGCCCCTCCTCGAGGGCCGGACGCCCGACGATTGGCCCCAGAGCCTCTTCGCCGAGTACCACGGCGACGAGTTCGGCTTCTTCTCCCAACGCATGGTGGCCACGCAGCGCTACAAGTTCATCTACAACGCCTACGAGGTCGACGAGCTCTACGATCTCGCCGAGGACCCCCACGAGCTGCACAACCTCATCGACCACCCCGCCTACCGCGGCCGGCTCGAGCACCTGCAGGACGAGATGCTGCACTGGATGGAGCTCACCGAGGACCCGTTCCACGAGTGGACAGCGAAGGCGTTCTCGGTGTAAGATGGGAGAAAGCGCCGCGGAGGGCGCGGAGGGCAGCCAACCACAGCGACACAGAGGGCAAAGAGAACACACAGAGGGGAAGAAGACGGAGGCGGACAGCGAGAGGTAGCACCAGGTGGACGAGAGGCGCGGAAGGTGGGCTTCTTCAGGTCCGTCCGCGGGGGCTGTGGCACGATAAGGAACCGATGGGGGACCACGAGCTCGGGATCGCTGCTTCGACGGGAGATCGTCGAACCGACGCTGTGGGGGCTGCTTGGTTTGATCGCGGTCGGGGCTCAGGTGGCTGCCTTCGTCTTCGGCTTCTGGCAGCTCACCGAGGCCTCGTCGACACCGGCGAACGCCGAGCTGCTGGCAGCCGGCGGCCTGGTCGGCTCGCTGCTCGTCCTCGTCGCGACGGTCCACCTCGCTCAACGAGGGTGGTTCCCGGTCGTGGCCGTCTCGGCCTTCCTCGGGTTCGGCCTCGTGGCCGGCCTGTTCATCGCTGCCGAGCTTCCCAACATGCCCGGTGGCATGTTCAGCGACCTGTTCCTCTACGGAGGGCTGGCGGTCACCTACGGTGTCCCGATCTCGATCGGCCTCGTCGTCGCCGCGCTGATCGCGCGATCGGCGGGGAAACCGTTGTGGCCCTCGCTGCTCGCCGCGCCGGTCTGGCTCGAAACCGGCCTCCACACGGCCGCGCTCGTCGGCCTGCTCTTCCGCGCCGAAGCGGTCGCCCAGGCGGCCTCGATCGCGCTCCTCGGCACGTAGCCGCGCTGGGCCTGCCTCTCCTCCGTTCTCCGTTCCCCATCGATCCCGCTCGGCAGGGTTGTCCGGTCTCTGTGGGTCTTCCGTGCCTACGTGCGTCTGTGGTCGGGTTCGCCGCTCTTGGCTCTAGTCGGCCTTCGACCCGATCACGACCTCCCGCACGCCGGGGACCTCCTGGATCTCCGGCAGGATGCGGGAGGGGATCGAGCCCTCGGTCACGATGAACAGCCGCGGCTCTTCGGCCATCTGCGGGTCGTCGACGATCGCCTGACGGATGCTGATCCCGTTCTCGGCGATGACGGACGCCACGCCCGACAGGATGCCGGGCTGGCTGGCGTCGGTGGGCACGATCTCCAGCACGCCCCAGCCGAGGGCGGGCGCGACCTGGCGCAGGTGGCAGGTCGGCTCGAGCTTGGCGAAGATCCGCGACAGCTCGGGGTTGGCTTCGACCGTCTCCACGGTCGAGCGCACGACCCGGCGGTCGACGTCGGCAGCGCGGGCCAGCGCGGTGTCCGAGAGGCCCACGTTCCCGGCCCAGACGTCCCCGTCACGGACCGCGAAGCCGCGATCGAGCATCAGGCGGGCCACACGCGAACGAGCCGGGTACCGCGAGAAGTGCTCGGCCAAGAGATCCTTCATCGATGGACAGAAACAAGCACCGGTGGGCAAAAAGCGTTACTCGTGGCGGGTCGCCACCATCAGTGTTACTGCTCTCTTAGATGGACTCTCTTGTCCACTGATGTACACAAACGCTTAAGCGGGGGTCGAGGGTTGCTTGCCGCGATGACGCATCCCGGCATCGGTCTCCGACTCGAACGGATCGCCCCCTCGGGGCGCGCGGTCGTGGTCCCGATGGATCACGGCACCTCCTCGGGCCCGATCGACGGCCTCGAGAGCCCCGTCCAAGCGGTCGACCGAGCCAGCCGCGGCGGCGCCACGGCCGTCGTCGTCCACAAAGGCCTGGTCCCCGCCGTCGCCACCGCGCTCGGCGACACCTCCCTGATCGTGCACCTGTCGGCCTCCACCGGCCTCAACCCCGACCCCAACGACAAACGCATCGTCGCCGACGCCCGGGAGGCGCTGGCTCTCGGCGCCGACGGCATCAGCGTCCACGTCAACGTCGGTGCGGACCAGGAATCCGAGATGGTCGAGGACCTGGGCCGCGTGGCCCGCTCCTGCCAGAAGCTGGGCGTCCCGCTCATGGCCATGCTGTACCCCCGCGGACCCGCCATCGACGACCCGCACAGCGTCGACAACGTCGCCCACGTCGCCCGCCTGGGCGCCGAGCTCGGCGCCGACCTCGTCAAGGTCCCCTACACCGGGACCCCCGAGGGCTTCGAGAGCGTCGTGGAGGGCTGCCCCGTGCCGACCCTCATCAGCGGCGGCCCGAAGACCGAGGGCGTCCGCGGCACGCTCGCGCAGGTCGAAGGCGCCATCCGCTCGGGCGCCGCCGGCGTCTCGATCGGCCGCAACGTCTTCCAGGCCGAGGACCCGATGCTCACCACGCGCGCCCTCCGGCGCATCGTGCTCGACGGCGACACCGTCGACGAGGTCCTCTCCGAGGGTAAGACGAAGGAGTTGGCCTGATGGCCGCCGAGCTGTGGGTCCAGCCCACCGGGCGGCTGGACGAGGTCGCCGGCGCCGCGCTCGAAGCCGGCGCCGACCGCGTCGTCACCACGCCCGAGGAAGCCGAGGAGGTCGCCAGCGTCGGCCGCGTCCCCCTGGCCCACCGCGAGGGCGACACGATCGAGCTCGGCGACCGCCGAGCTCGGATCGTCGCGATCGAGGACCCCGACGACCAGGAGCAGGCCCGCAAGCTCGCCGGCGAGGTCGACACGCTCGTCGTCGCCGCCAGCGACTGGTCGATCATCCCGCTCGAGAACCTGCTCGCCTGGACGGGCGACGGCACCGACCTCTTCGCCCGCGTCGAGACCGCCGACGAAGCCGAGATCGCGCTTACCACGCTCGAGACCGGCGCCGACGGCATCCTGCTGGCCACCGACGATCCCGCCCGCGTCCACGAGGTCGCCAGCCGTATCGACCGCGAGGGCGGCTTGTTGGAGCTCGCGAGGGCCGAGGTCACCGCCATCGAGCCCGCCGGCATGGGTGACCGCGTCTGCGTCGACACGACCAGCCTGCTCGAACCCGACGAGGGGCTGCTCGTCGGTTCCCGCAGCGCCTTCCTGGCCCTCGTCGCCAGCGAGGCCACCGAAGCCGGCTACGTCAGCTCGCGCCCGTTCCGCGTCAACGCCGGCGCCGTCCACGGCTACGCGCTCGCGCCCGACGACGAGACCCGCTACCTCAGCGAGGTCCGCGCCGGCACCGAGCTCACCGCCGTCGACCGCGAGGGCAACACGCGCACCGTGACGACCGGCCGCGCCAAGATCGAACGCCGCCCGATGCTGCTCGTCGAGCTCGCCACCGACGACGCCGAGGGCAGCCTCGTCCTCCAGAACGCCGAGACGATCCGCCTGGTCACCCCCCAAGGACCGACGAGCGTCGCCGAGCTCGACGACGGCGACGAGGTGCTCGTCCACGAAGCCCACGAGGGCGGCCGCCACTTCGGCCAAGCCATCGAGGAGACGGTCCAGGAGGTCTAAACCTGGCGCTCGTCGTCGCCACCTGGCTCCCCGACGACGACCCGCCCCCCAGCCGAGCCGACGTCGTCGAGGTCCGCCTCGACGCCCTCGATCCCGACGCCATCACCGCCGCGATCGCCACCGTCGACCGGCCCGTGCTGGCCACCTGCCGACGAGCCGAGGACGGCGGCCTAGACCGCCTCGACGAGGACGAGCGACGCCGACGCCTGAGGGAGGCGCTCGAGGCCGGCGCCGACCTCGTCGACGTCGAACACGACGCCGCCTTCCGCGAGGACCTCACCCGTCGAGCCCACGGGGTCAACGCCCAGGTGGTCGTCAGCGATCACCGCGAGACGACGCCCGCCCCGGACGAGATCGTCGCCGAGCTCGCCGACCTGGCCGAGGACGCCGACGTCGCCAAGCTCGCCACCGCCAGCGACGGCCCCGGGGACGCCCAAGCCCTCGCCGAGGCCGCGCTCCAAGCTCCCGAGATCGGCACCCCCTTCGCCCTCATGGGCACCGAGGATAGCCTCGTCCGCGGCCTCGCCAGCCCGCTGGGCCAAGCCCTCGTCTACGCCGACCCCGACGGCTCGCCCGTGCCCGGCCAGCTGCCAGTCGACCTGCAGGCGCGGTTCCCCCGACCCCCCCCCTCGCCCGAGCCTCGGCACGACTACGTGCTGCTGGGCCACCCCGTCGGCCACTCCTTGTCCCCACCGATGCAGGAGGCCGGCTTCGCCCACCTCGGCATCGAGGCCCGCTACCGGCTGCTCGACGTCGCCCCCGAAGACCTCGAGACCGTGCTCGAGGGCCTGGCCGTCGACACCGCCGGCGGCAACACGACCGCCCCCCACAAGGTCGACCTCTACGAGGCCGCCGACCGCGCCACCGATGAAGCCCACGAGGTCGGCGCCGCCAACACCTTCCGCTTCGACGACGGGGACCTGGCCGTCCACATGACCGACGGCCTCGGCGCCCGCGACGCCCTCGAAGCCCGCGGCCACGACCTCGCCGGCCGACCCGCGCTCGTGCTCGGCGCCGGCGGCACCGCCCGCGCCCTGACGCACGCCCTCGCCCAGGCCGGCGCCGAGATCCGCCTGGCCAACCGCACCCGCAAGCGCGCCGAACGCCTCGCCGACGCCCCCGACGCCGACGTCCGCGTCGTGGACCTCGAGCCCGAGGCGCTCGCCCAGGCGCTACCGGTCGACGGCGTCGTCGTGAACGCCACGCCCGTCGACCCGCCCGTCCCCGACGACGCGCTCTCGCACGCCGTGGCCTTCGACGCCAACTACGGCCACCGCGCCGCCTTCGCCCAGCGCGCCCGTCAGGCCGGCGCCTGCACCCTCGACGGGCTCGACCTGCTCGTCGCCCAAGGCGTCCGCTCGCTGGCCTTCTGGATTGGCGAGGACGTCGACGAGGCCACCCGCGCCCGCATGAGCACCGCCGCCCGCACCCGCGCCCTCGAACGAGCCTGCCAGGAGGCGACCTGATGCTCGTCGGCGAAGGTCGATCCGGCGGCGCGCTCACCGTCGTCAACGCCATCCCCACCGGGCAAGGCGCCGCCATCGGGCTCGATCTCGAGACCACGGCCCACGTCGAGCTCACCTCCGAGCCCGGCCCCGTCGACGTCACCGTCGGGGACGAGCCCGAGGCCGACCCCTCGCTAGCCCAAGCCTGTGTCGACGTCGTCGGTGAGCGCTACGACGAGGAGCTGTCCGGCACGGTCGCGACCGACAGCGACATCCCGATCGCCCGCGGCCTGAAATCCTCCAGCTCGGCCGCCAACGCGATCGTTCTCGCCATCCTCGACGCCCTCGACGAACGCCGGGACCCCGAGCTGGTGCTCGAGCTCGGCCTCGCCGCCGCCCGACAAGCCGGCGTCACCGTGACCGGCGCCCTCGACGACGCCGCCGCCAGCCTGCTCGGCGGTCTCGTCGTCACCGACAACCGCGAGGACGAGATCCTGCGACGAAAACCTCTTGGCGCATCGCGACCCGTGCTCCTTTTGGTGCCCACGAGCCGCCGCTTCACCGCCGACGTCGACGACCTCGACCAGGCCCGCCCCGCGAGCGAGCACGCCCTGGACCGGCTGGCCGAGGACGACTGGCCCACGGCCCTCACCCTCAACGGGCTCGGCGTCGCCGCCGCGCTCGGCTCCCCGATGGACCCGGCCTACCGCGCGCTGACCGCCGGCGCCCAGGCCGCCGGTCTCTCCGGGACCGGCCCGGCGACCGGGGCCGTCTGCTCCGAGCAAGCCACCGCCGCCGTGCGCGGAGCCTGGCAGCCCTACAACAGCCCCATCATCACCACGGGCACCCGCGACGGGGAGGTGGCCCGATGAGCCTCACCGTCCGCCCCGGCCCCGTCGAAGGCACCACGCGGGCCCCCAGCTCGAAGTCCGTCACCCACCGCGGCATGTTCTTCGCGCTCGCGGCCGGCGGCGGCACCGTCAGCCAGCCCCTCTGGAGCGAGGACACGCGCGCCAGCCACGACGCCATCCTCGGCTTCGGTGCCAAGACCGTCGCCACCCGCACCGAGCTCGTCGTCCGCGGCGCCCACCTCGCCCCCGCCGAGATCGACGTCGCCAACAGCGGCACCACGCTCCGCATCGCCACCGCGATCGCCGCCCTCTGCGAGGGCGAGTCCGTGATCGCCGGCGACGGCTCGCTCAACGAACGACCGATGGGCCCGCTCGCCGACGCGCTCGCCTCGCTGGGCGCCGACGTCGACCTCGACCCCGACGGCACCCCGCCCGTCCGCATCGCGGGCCCCGTCCACGGCGGCTCCACGTCCGTCGACGCCACCGCCTCCAGCCAGTACGTCACCGCTTTGCTCTTGGCCGCCCCCCTCATGCCCGAGGGCCTCGAGCTCGAGGTCAAAGGCGAGATCGCCTCCAAGCCCTACGTCGACCTCACCTGTCGCGTGCTCGGGGACGCCGGCGTCACGATCGAGCGTGGCCCCGACACGTTCGCGATCGAACCCCAGGACCTCGAGGCCGCCCACGTCGCCGTGCCCGGCGACTACAGCGCCGCCGCCTTCCCCCTCGTCGCCGCCGCGATCACCGGCGGCCACGTCACCGTCACCAACCTCCCCGAGGACACCGGCCAAGGTGACGAACGCATCGCCGAGTTGATCGGCCGCTTCGGCGCCCCCGTCGAACGCGAGGCCGAGGCACTCACCGTCACCGGGAAGGCCACCCAACCCGCCGACGTCGACCTCTCCGACAACCCCGACCTGTTCCCGGCGCTGGCCGTGCTCGCCGCCACCGTCGAAGGCACCAGCGAGCTCACCGGCGCCCCGCACCTGCGCGACAAGGAATCCGACCGCATCGAGGCCGTGGTCGAGGGCCTCGACGAGCTCGGCGTCGAGACCGAAGCCCTCGACGGCGGCGCCCGCATCCAAGGCGGCCTGCTCTCCGGGGGCACCGTCGACGGCCGCGGCGACCACCGCATCCAGATGGCCTTCGCCGTCGCCGGCCTGGCCGCCCAGCAACCCGTCACCGTCACCGGCCCCACCGACGCCCACGCCGTCTCCTACCCCGAGTTCCCATCCGTGATGGACCGCCTCGGCGCCAAGATCGACACGAACCCCGACGAACCGAGGGAGGGGGCCCGATGACGGATCGGGGTCACGCTGGTCCGCGAACGGCCGAAGCCAAGGAGCCTGAAGCAGAGGTAGCCCGAGGCTACCTCGATGGAAGGCGACGACGGCTGCACGGCTGCCTCGTCGGCCGTCTCGCGGGCCAGCCCGAAGGGCGCTCGGTCGATCCCCTCTGCCTTCATCGGTGGATGCCATTCCATCGACCCGTCCTCGAGCTCCCCCTCGAGCGCGTGCCCCCGAGCCGCTCTCGCGGTCCCCGACCGAAGGTGAGCCCATGAACACGCTCGGCAACGACTTCCAGGTCTCGATCCTCGGCGAAAGCCACGGCGACGTCGTCGGCGTTCTCGTCGACGGCGTCCCCAGCGGCATCCCCTTCGACCATACCGACGTCCAACCCGCCCTCCTGCGCCGCCGCCCCGGCCAATCCGACGTCACCACGCCCCGCGACGAGGGCGACGTCTGCACCATCGACTCCGGCACCAAGGACGGCGTCACGACCGGCGCCCCGGTCCTCATGCTCATCCACAACGAGGACGTGGACTCCAGCAAGTACCACGAGTTCCTCACCAAGCCCCGACCCGGCCACGCCGACCTCACCGCCCGCATCCTGTTCGCCGACCGCAACGACTACCGCGGCGGCGGCATGTTCAGCGGCCGGCTCACCGCCGGCCTCGTCATGGCCGGCAGCCTCGCCCGCAAGTACCTCGCCCAGCGCGGCATCGAGGTCGCCGCCCACGTCCGCAAGGTCGCCGATGTCGAGGCGCCCAAGCTGGACACGGTCGAGCAGATCCGCGAGAACGTCGAGGACAACCTCGTCCGCTGCGCCGACCCGGACGCCGCCGAGCGCATGACCGAAGCGATCCGCGAGGCCCGCGACGACGAGGACAGCCTCGGCGGCATCGTCCAATGCATCGCCGAGGGCCTGCCACCCGGCCTCGGCGAGCCCCTGTTCCAGAAGGTCGAGGGCGTCGTCGGGCACGCGATGATGAGCCTGCCCGCCACGAAGGGCGTCCAGTTCGGCCAAGGCTACGACGCGACCGAGATGCGCGGCAGCGAGCACAACGACAACTGGACCTACGACGAGGCTGGCCGCATCGAGACCGCCCAGAACGACGGTGGCGGCGTCTTCGGCGGCATCACGAGCGGCATGCCGATCCGGACCGAGGTCATCTTCAAGCCGCCGACCAGCATCGGCCAACCCCAGGACACGATCGACCTCGAGACCGGCGAGGACACCTCGCTCACCGTCGAGGGCCGCCACGATCCCTGCATCCTGCCGCGCGCCGTCCCGGTCGTCGAGGCCACGATGGCGTGCGCCATCATGGATCTGTTCGCGATGCGCAGGGGGCGAGGCCATGGCGGAGCTTGACCAGGTCCGCCAGGAGATCGAGAAGCTCGACGAGCGGCTCGTCAGCCTCGTGCAGGACCGCGTCGAGGCCGCCCGCCGCGCCGGCGAGCTCAAACGCGAAGAGCAGGTCGGCATCCGCGACTACGACGTCGAACGCCAGGTCGTCGACCGCATCCGCGAGGGCTTCACCGACCGCGGCCTGGCGCCCGAGATCGGCGAACGCCTGGCCCGCATCCTCATCAGCGAAGCCCTCCGCGCCCAGGAGTCCGACGGTCTGCAACCCGTCAAAGGCGGCCAAGGTCGCGTCCTCATCGTCGGCGGCGCCGGTCAGATGGGCGCCTGGCTGGCCCACTTCGTCAACGGCCTCGGCTACGAGGTCATCATCAACGACGTCGCTGGCCCGCTCGAGGGCTTCCCCTTCACCACCGATCCCAAGTCCACGGCCGAGAGCTGCGAGATCGTCATCCTCGCCACCCCGCCCGCCGAGACCGCCGAGGTCCTCCGCGATCTGGAGGGCGTCGACGTCCTCGTCATGGACGTCGCCTCGCTGAAATCCCCGATCGAGGACGAACTCGAGCGCCTGGCCGAGGACCAGCCCGTCACCAGCGTCCACCCCCTGTGGGGTCCCGGGACGCGCGTCCTCTCCGACAAGAACGTGCTCGTGTGCGACTGCGGGCACGAGGAAGCGACCGAGCGAGCCGTCGAGCTGTTCGAGCGATCGGCCGCCCACGTCGTCCGCTTCCCGCTGGACCGCCACGACGAAGCCATGGCGCTCACGCTGGGCCTCCCACACGCCCTCAACCTCGCCTACGCCGACGTCCTCGCCGGATCCGCGTTCGACTACGCGGATCTGGCCGAGCTCGGCGGCCCCACCTTCCTCAAGCAAAGCGACGTCGCCGCCGAGGTCGCCGGCGAGAACGCCGAGCTGTACCGCCAGATCCAGGCCCTCAACGACGAGAGCGAGAACGTCTACGAGGCCCTGCACAGCGCCGTCGACGCGATCGACGAGAACCGCTGGGCCCAGGAGGCCTTCCACGACGCCATGCGGACCTACGATCGCTTCTTCGGACCGCACGAGGGGGTCGGCCACCCGTGAGCCCCGGCACCCCCGAAACCGCGCGCGTGCTCAAGTTCGGCGGCTCCTCCCTGCGCCAGGGATCCGACTTCGCCCACGTCGCCGGCCTCGTCGAGGATCGCGAGGAACCGCTCGTCATCGTCGTCTCCGCCCTGAACGGCTTCACCGACGAGATCCTCGACGCCCTCGAGGACGTCCAGGAGGGCCAAGACCACGTCGAGGGCTTCATCGAGCACGCCCGCGAACGCCACGAGGTCGCGCTCGCCGAAGCCGCGCCCGACCTCGTCGAGGAGGGCACCGCCGCGCTCGACCCCGTGCTCGAGGAGTTCCAGCGCCTGCTGTACGGCATCGCCTACACCGAGGAGCTTACGCCCAGGACGCGCGACTTCGCCGTCAGCTTCGGCGAACGCCTCGCCGCCCGGCT
Source organism: Thermoplasmatales archaeon SW_10_69_26 (assembly GCA_003009755.1). Lineage (GTDB taxonomy): Archaea > Thermoplasmatota > SW-10-69-26 > SW-10-69-26 > SW-10-69-26 > SW-10-69-26. The sequence goes on along the minus strand of PXUB01000023.1, from coordinate 3,362 downwards.
TTTGTCGTTCGCGCTCCAGCAACGCGGCGAGGACGCGCACGCGATCGACGCCGACGAGCTGGGCATCGTCACCGACGGAACCTACGGCCTCGCCACCGCCTGGATGGGCCCGACCCGCCACAACGTGCGCGACGAGCTCGTGCCCCGCCTGCAGGCGGGCCAGATCCCCGTCGTCACCGGGTACTTCGGCCGCGACGAGGAGGGTCACGTCACCACGTTCGGTCGCGGCGGCTCCGACTACAGCGGCGCCGTCATCGCCCACGCCCTCAACGCCGACGCGCTCGAGGTCTGGAAGGACGTCGACGGGTTCCTCACCGCCGACCCCGAGCGCATCAGCCAGGCCCGTCCGATCGAGGAGATGACCTACGACGAGGCCGCCGAGCTCGCCTACCTCGGCGTCCGCGTGCTCCACCCCCGCACCGTCGAACCGCTCGACGAGAGCACGATCCCGATCCTCGTCAAGAACACGCTCAACCCCGAAGCCCCCGGCACCCGCATCGGGCCGCCGATGGACGAACCCGAGCACCTGCGCGCGATCGGCGCTCGCGAGGGCTTCGCCATCGTCCGCATGCAGGGCTCGGGCATGGCCTACACGCCCGGCGTCGGCCGCGACGTGTTCGCCACGCTCGGCGACGCCGACATCAACGTCGTCAACATGGCCGCCAGCCAGGCCAGCTTCGCGCTCCTCGTCGACGGGGACGACGCCGAGCAGGCCGCCCAGCTCATCCGCGAGGCCGAGATCCCCACCGTCGAGAACGTCACCGTCAACCGCGGGTTCTCCCTCGTCTGCTTCGTCGGCCAGGACATCGGCAGCCACCACGGCGTGGCCGGCCGCGTGTTCACCGTCGTCGGCGAGGCCGGCGTCAACGTCAACATGATCAGCGTCGGCTCCAGCAACGTCGCCCTCAGCTTCGTCGTCGACGACGAGGACCTCGAAACGACCTTGTCCGCCCTGCACAACGAGTTCCTGATCGAGGACGCCCCGGAGGTACCATCGTGACCAAGACCCCCGTCGCCGTGCTCGGCGCCACCGGCGCCGTCGGCCAGCAGTTCGTGCGCCTCGTCCACGACCACCCCACGTTCGCGCTCGCCGAGCTCGTCGGCTCCTCCAGCGCTGGCCAACGCTACGGCCAAGCCGTCGACTGGATCGCGCCCGGCGACGTGCCCGAGGCCGTGCGGGACGAGACCGTGCTCTCGACGGACGCCGACCTCCAGGCCGAGGCCGTCTTCTCGGCGATCCCCAGCTCGGCCGCCAGGCAGCTGGAACCCCGGCTGGCCAAGCAGGGCCACGCGGTGTTCACGAACGCCAGCGCCCACCGCATGGACCCCGACGTCCCGCTCGTCGTGCCCGACGTCAACCCCGACCACCTCGACCTCGTTGCCGACCGAGACGGGTTCCTCGTCGCCAACCCCAACTGCTCGGCGATCGTCGCCGTGACCCCGCTGAAACCGCTCCTCGACGAACACGGCCTCCGCCGGGTCGACGTCGTCACGCTGCAAGCCTTGTCGGGCGCCGGCTACCCCGGCGTGCCCTCGCTGGACGCCACCGCCAACGTCCTTCCCCGCATCGGCGGCGAGGAGGACAAGATCGAGACCGAGCCCTGCAAGATCCTCGGCCGCCGCGAGGCCGACTCGATCACCCACCGCGACCTGTCCGTCTCCGCCACCGCCACCCGCGTCCCCGTCCCCGAGGGGCACACGATCGTGCTCCACCTCGACCTGGCCGACGACGCCACGCCCGAGGACGTCGCGCACACGCTGGCCACCTACCGCCCGCCCGAGCAGGTTGCCGACCTGGCGGCCAGCCCCGAGCAGGTCATCCGCGTGACCGACGACCCCGACCGGCCCCAGCCCCGACGCGACACCTACGTCGACGACGGCATGGGCGTCACCGTCGGCCGCGTGCGCGAGGACCCAACGGGCACCGTCAAGCTCGTGTGCCTGGGCTCCAACACCGTGCGCGGCGCCGCCGGCTGCTCGGTGATGAACGCCGAGCTGGCCGTCGAGCGGGACTACGTGGGATAGACTGCCGGTCTTGTTTTGCTTAGGCTCTCGCGCCGGTCTCGGGAGACCAGAACATTTCCGGTCCCACGGTCTCCCCCTACGAGCGGTTGGCCAGGAAATGTTCACCAAATCGAGGGGGAGCGGTCTCCGTGACCCCCCTCACGGCGGGGCCGCGCTCAGGCGGCGACGACGCGAGTTCCACAAGTGCGCCTGTTGCAAGCGTTGTCGCCGTCGACATCGAAGTAGCCTCTGGCTACTCCTTCGTCTCGGCTCCGCGCTTTCACCGCCTGAGGCCGAGCGAGAGCTTAACCCAAGCACAGCCGGCAGTCTAGGGGCGCTCGTCCGCGAGGCCCGGGGGCGGCTACGGTGCCGTCGTGTACCACGTGCAGCGGCTCGAGGACGCCGCCTTCGTCCACAGTCGCCGCGAGGGCTTGGATCGCCGGTTCTACGTTCAGGGATCGGACCTCGCCGACCGCGAGCCGCGCTCGACGCGGGAGAAGGTGCTGCAACAGATCAACCAGCAACCGGGTATCCACGGTCCCGAGATCGCCCGCCGCTTGGAGACGACGAGGCAGCTGGTGGCCTACGACGTGGACAAGCTGCTGGACGAGGCGCTGATCGAGGTGCGCGAGGCCGAGCAGAAGCAACGGCTGTACCCTGCCGGAGATGCAAGCGGCTAGCGTGGCACCGTGGGCAGATCGCCGAGCAGTGTGGTGGCCAGCGGTTGGGCGTGGCGAAGCTGATGACGTTCGTTCAACTCACCGCATCCAGGACACGGGTGGCCCGGGTTGGGATCGATCCGGTTCGCCAGCACGTAGCTGACGTGCGGGCGCCCGGCCTCGTCCAAGGCGATGCCGGGATTCCGGCCGTTGTCCTGTCCATCCCGGTCGATCGTTTCCACCGTCCAGTCTCCATCCACGCGGGCTGCGTACTGAGGCTGGCCGGGCCGGGTCACGTCGTTCTCGAAGAACACCGGTGCCAGTGTGTTGAACACGACGTGCGGCACGCCGTCGTCATCGACTGCGATCGCGCTGTAACGGTCCAACCCCTGCTGAGTCCGAGGAGGAACGAGGTTGGATCCATCGCTCACCTGCTCGTGGCTCCAGGCACCGTCAGGAGTGCGGTGCCAGGCCGTGATGCCGTCGTTGCCGCGGCAACTGACCCAGGCCGAGCCGTCCGGCGCAGCCCCGACGCCCGGCTCCTCATCACAGGAGACCGGTTCCTGCGGGACAGCATCGATCACCCAGCCGCTGTCGGGATCGTCGAGGGGTTTGACGGCGTAGCCAGGGTCGGGATCAGGGTTGTCGAGGATCGATTCCTTCCAGACGACGTGGAGCCGGCCTGCTTCGTAGGCGATC